>JAFYWB010000054.1 GCA_017549025.1 Treponema sp. | reverse complement strand
CTGGAACTGTTGCTGAAGATAAAAATCAGCCACATAAAGTTTCCTGTTGCACAAAAGGTTATCCAGACGCTGAAAGCTTCAAAGGGAGTGCGGATGGACGTGTACGTGCAAGAAGCTGACGGCCAACGGGTATTCGACATCGAAATCCAGTCGGTCATTACCAAGGAAGAAGCCCTGCGAGCACGTTATTACCAAGGAATGCTCGATTTAGACAACTTGTTAAAAGGCAGTGACTATGTTGAGCTGCCCCAAACCTACATCATCTTTTTATGCATGAACGACCCATTTGATTTAAATCTTCCCATTTATGAGCCACACAGCTACATCGATTCCAACAACCAGTATCCCTACGATGACAAGACCAAGAAAATATTTTACAATGTAAGTAGGTACCAAGATGTGAACGACCCTAGAATCAAGGATTTTTTACAGTACCTAAAAAACAAAACCCCAACAAACGACTTTACGAGGAGGCTGGACAAAATGGTGGAGGAATTAAAGACTATTGAAATGGGATTTACCGACTACATCGCCGCTCGCCAGAAAGAATTTGACTGGCTCCGTCAAGGTAAAGAACAGGGGTATGAAGTTGGTCTCCAACAAGGATTGGAACGTGGAGCCCACCAAAAAGCCTTGGAGACAGCTCAAAAACTTATCGCACGAGGTTATCCTGCTGATGACATTGCCGATTTACTGGGACTCACCATTTCTCAGATACAGGAAATACAGTAAAATGGTGGAAGAGCTGAAAACTATTGAGGTTGGATTTACCGACTACATCGCCGCTCGCCAGAAGGAGTTTGACTGGTTCCGTCAAGGTAAAGAACAGGGGTATGAAGTTGGTCTCCAACAAGGTCGTGAAGTTGGCCGTGAACAAGGGGTTTACGAAAATAAACTGGAAACAGCAAGGGCAATGCTAGAACTAGGAATCCCCCTAGAACAAGTTCAAATTTGCACCAAACTCCCCCTAAATGAGGTTCAAAGTTTAATCAAAGCTCAATAATCCATACTTAAACTTAGTACAACAAAGGCCATTCAGCTTTCCCTAACTTTATCCACAAAAGATTTTGGAGTTTTTCTCTTGAACAAAAAGAAAAAAAGCTGCTAGAAATATTTGATTTTTTTTCTTTTTAAGAAATATATGATATAATAAAAGGTGAGAGAGAAAACTGGAGAACCATATGAAAAAATTTTGTGGTTTTGTTGTATTTATTTTATTAGGATCCATATGTTTCGCTGGTGGCAGCAAGAACGCTATCACTGTGGAGGAATGGCCTGGGCAACCACTTACGGTAACCTGTCCTTGGGCCATTAACGGAGTGGTAGATATTGTAAATCGAGCCTTGGCAAATTATGGTGAAGAAATTTTTGGTTATCCCATTATTGCCACCAACGATTTTATTCGTGATGGCTCCGTCTCTATTTCTGATAATTTTTTGCAGAATATGTCTTCCATGCTGGGAGATGGTGGCAACATCGCTCTCACCAACTATCTCAAACATCAGGCAAACGCTTCAAACCTCATCATCGGTAGTGAAAATGCCTTTGCGGTTACTCCAAATCTTCGGGATGCAAAGGAACAGGATTTTGATTATAACGACTTTGAGCCTATCATTAATTTATGCTCAGCAATCTTTGTGCTCACTGCTGATGCTCGATTAAATATCACTGACTTGGAAAGCCTCAAGTCCTATGCCAGAGGAAAAACCCTGCTAGTAGCGGTGGGCGGTTCCACCAGTATAGAAAGCTTTATGGTGCGACGGCTTTTTAAGGAATTGGGATTGAGCATGAAAATTGTGGCCTACAATGGAGCCAATTTAGCCTTACAAGCCCTCATTAACGAAGAGGTTCATCTTGCTATTTCCCATAAGTCCCAAGCAAAGACAGGAGTTGAAGAAGGAATCATCACGCCTGTGGTGCTTTTTGACGACACAGGGGCAGATGAAGGAGTTTTTGCAGGAACTAAAGGTGTAGGAGAATATGGCTACACGGCATATTGCAAGAACAGAAGCTTTCTCATGGCCCGAAAGGGAACAGATCCTGCTATCATCAAGAAGATTTATCAGGGCTATAAAACAATCCTTGAAAAGGATGAAATAAAAGATTTGTTCAATAATTTAATGCTAGAAATCGATCCCATTGATTCTACTGCCATAGACAAGCACATATCTCAGGTGCGGGCCATGGTAAAGGCAAATCTCTAGCGTATTCACTGGACTATTTTATTCCGATATAGCAACCATGAATCATAATTTTGATCTTCAGCTCCCGCCAAAAGCTTTTTCCCAGGCCCTCCAAGAATTAGGTCTGGGAAAGGTGATTTCCGCTCGGTCTGTACTCGGTGGTGACATTAATCACGCCTACAAGCTTGAAGTAGCATCATCATCAGGTGCAGTAGAAACTATTTTTATGAAGGCTAACTCCCGAAAAAATGCAGATTTTTTCCGTACGGAGGTGGTGGGCTTGGAGGCAATAGCTTCCTTGGGAATCCTGAAAACTCCTCAGGTTTTGGCTTGGGGCATAGATGAAGGAAATGACAATCCCTTACGAGGGCCCTGTTCTTTTTTGCTGTTGGAATTTCTTCCCCCTACCCCAAAAGCTTCCAATTACTGGGAGGTATTTGGACAAAAACTTGCTGAATTCCACCGTGCAGATTGTAGCCACCTCCTTCCCCAGACTGAAGCAATTTCTACAACCGAGGAAGCTTCTAAAACAAAGACCTTTGGATTTGTCCTTGATAACTACATTGGTGCCACTCCTCAAATAAATCAGCCGAAAGCTTCGTGGGTGGAATTTTTTCGAGACTGCAGATTAGCTCCTCAATTTCAGTGGGCGGCAGAACATTTTTCCGTAAAACAACGAGACCTGAACGAAAGATTCCTTGCTCGGCTAGAAGAATTATTGCCTGAGCCAGAGGCACCTTCCCTGCTCCATGGAGATTTATGGGGCGGAAACCTGTACACAGGCAGCGATGGTTACGGCTGGCTCATTGACCCTGCAGCCTATTGTGGCCATTGGGAAGCAGACCTAGCCATGACACGGCTTTTCGGTGGGTTTCCACGAAAATTTTACGAAAGCTATCATCAGGTACATCCCATTCCCAAGGATTTTTCTCGCCGCCTAGATATTTACAACCTCTACCACCTGCTGAATCACTTGAACCTATTTGGAGCAGGCTACTTGCAGCAGGTGCTAGATATTGTGGCAGCCTTTAGCTGAGCTTGAATTTTGCCAGCAGATTGTCCAGTCGCAAGGTTGCAATCTGAGATAATTCTACCTGCTTTTCCACAGTCTGGTCGTTGGAGTCAATTTCTCGGACACTCATGTCCATACGCTCCATGCTGGTAGCAACACTGGCGACGATGGCATCAAAGTTGTGGGTTGAATTCTGCAATTCCACCATATCTCGATTGATTTCTGAAGAGGTTTGCTGCAGCTGAAAGCTACTGCTATTGATATCCTGCAATGCGGAAAGCACCTGCTTTGAGGTTATCTGCTGTTCTGCCATGGCATTGGAAACCTCTTGCACCAAGGTATTGGTGCTGACAACCTTTTCGGTAATCTCAATAAATCCCTGCTGTGATTTTTCTGAGGTTTCCACAACCTTTTGTATCATCCGTGTAATATCCTTCAGCTCAGCAGAAATAGTCTTGGACTGATCTGCAGCATCCTCTGCCAGCTTGCGGATTTCATCAGCAACAACGGAAAAGCCCTTTCCAGCCTCTCCTGCATGAGCAGCTTCAATGGCGGCATTCATAGCCAAAAGGTTTGTTTGGTCGGCAATTTGAGCAATCACCTCGTTGGCCTCTGCCAAATGCTGGGACTGCCGTGCCATGTTGTCTACCTGTTGGGAAACCTCATCCTGCCGACTACGACCTGTCTCCGTAATGGTTGACAGCAGCTGATGCTCATGGGTCATTTTCTTGATAGAATTAAAGACGGAGTTGATATTTCCCACCATTTCTTCAATGGCAGAGGAAGATTCCAAAATACCTGCTGTTTGCTGGTTAATGAGAGTATCCAAGCCACCAATTTTTTTTACGCTGTCACCAATAATTTTTGACACAGATTGCAGAGCTTGATTTTGATTTTCTACTTGCTGGTTTACGTTGGAAATGTTCATGGTAATGAGACCTGCTGCATTGGTGGCATCTCGGCTCGAAGAAGAAAGGGTTTGAGAAATATGAGAAAGAGCGTCGCTGGAATGCTTTACATCCATCAAAATTCCCTGCTGGGTATCGATAAACTGATTCACATAATTACACAGCTGGCTTACCTCATCCTTGCTTTTTACCTTCACTCGATAGGTTAAATCTGCTCGGCCTCCACTTCCCTGCAATTTTTTAAAAGCTACAATAGCACTATTGATGGGCCGCAGAATATAAGTTTGCAGAATTATAATAGAAGTAATTCCTACCAAACCCAAAACAAAAATCGTGGAACCAATAGAAAGAAGTATTACCTTTGTGGCAACACCCTCATCTAGATTCATGGAATTCAGCTGATTAAAAAGAAAAAAAGACAAGCCAATAATACTGCTTCCAATAACGATACAAACAGAAAAAATAATCTTAAAAAGAATTTTGTGGCGAATCTCCGAAATCTTCACCTGCACCTCGGTATAATTTGATATTTCTACCAAAACATAGAAATTAGATGTTTTGCATTGTAATTATTACAATTATGTAAGTCAATCACTTTTGATATTATTCTTGACAAATTAATAGTCCTTCTATACCATTCTAAGCGATACCATTTTTATTTAGTTTGGAGGAAAAAATGCTTCAAGTTGGAGATACAGTACCAGAATTTTCACTGCCTAATCAGGATGGCACCATGATTTCACCTGCTGAGTTCAAGGGAAAGAAAATGGTGATTTATTTTTATCCTAAGGACAACACTCCTGGCTGTACCACCGAGGCCTGTGGCTTCCGTGATGTGTACGACGAGATTCTTGCCAAGGGTGCGGTAGTTTTGGGAATAAGCAAGGACAGCACAGCTTCCCACACCAAGTTCCGGGAAAAATTCGGTCTTCCCTTCCATCTGCTTTCTGACGTGGAAACCACCACCATCCAGGCCTTTGGTGCTTGGGGTGAAAAGAAGATGTGCGGCAAGACCTACATGGGAATTATCCGCTCCACCTTTGTGGTAGACGAAAACGGGGTAATTTCTCACGTGTTCCCCAAGGTAAACACCAAGACTCACGCAGCAGAGATTCTTGCAGCCCTGTAACAGAGCCACAAGAAAAGCTTCCGTGATGTAAACTGAAAAAGGGCTGGATTTCCAGCCCTTTGCATTTGTTTGAATCTACTGAAGAATTAGCAATAAAACTGTGCTTCACCAAAAAATTCTTGCCATTTGGCAATGATTTCAAAGGAACGACCTTCTATCACACGTAACAGAAGGTTTAGGGTATGGCTCGGAATTCGAGACTCATTATTTGCAACAATACATTTTTGTTTCTTTGTTATCCACACTTTTGTTGTATTTGGAGCTGGATTACCCTCAGAAATATGAACGTGAACAGGCTCTCGGGGATTACCTTCGTTTGACCAAAAATAAATGAGATATTTTCCAACTTTAAAAATTTGAGGCATTGTCAAAGCCTCCTGTAGCAGCAAACTCAAAAATCATGTGGGCTTCTGACTCCACAAAATCTTTCAAATAATCCATTTCTTCTGTTGTAAATCCAGAAACCTCAGTCCATTCGTAATCTGGTAAATAACAAATTGCTGTAGCAAATCCTTCATAAATTGGTTTTTCGATGTATACACGAACCTGTTCCTTTCCATCTTTGTTCAGAATCTCCGAATGGCTAATAATCGTTTGGTCTGGCAGTTCCACAAAATTGTACAACATGAAATCCTCCTTACTAAAGTATACCATCTTTCAAAATGAATGTCCTGACTCTTCAGCCTACACTTTCTTCGCCTGGCGCCATTCTGTACCACCCTTGCCGGGCTGCACTACAATGTGAAGCTTTGTTTTTTGGGCGTGTTGGCAGAAAAAGGCTAAATCCTGAGAATAAGGACTCAGCAAGTCGTCGGGATGGAAGGAAAGGCTGAGGTTGGTTCGCTCCCCATCGGCATAAGCTCGGCTAAAAGCACCGTTCAGCTTGATAAGGTCTGTGGCGGCAGGTAGCAGGGACTTAAGCTTGGGACTGGAATACTGATTTTGGATAAACTTAAGCTGAAGGAGCTCCACCTCCTTGTGGCTACAGTCATCCTGGATAGCAGGAATAGTGATATTTTCTGTCGCTAAAAAATCTACAAACCGAGTAAAAAAAACTGAGGGACTGCAGCGAAGGGGCTTTAGCAGGGCATGGAACCAGCTAACCGCCCGACCACGGGAATAAAAATAGCTAGTGGCACGAGCCAGTGCTTCCGCCTTGTCCAAATCCTTGGCCGAAAACTGGGGCGTAGACTCCACCAGATAAGGCGGCGTTGCTGGAGCCACCAAGCCCAGCTCCTGTTTTTGGTCAAACAACGTTGTACCAGGCAGTACCGAAAGGCGGAATAGCTCCAAGCTGTTGGGATACAGAGAAATGGCATAGTCAATGCTTTCCTTAAAGCCTGCAAGATTGTCTCCAGGAAGCCCGTAAATTAAATCAAAACCAAAGATGATGCCAGCATTGTTCAACAGAGCGATTTTCCCAGCAAACTCCTTTCGGTTAATACTACGAGCCACGAGCTTCAACACCTCTGGACGGGCACTTTGCAAACCAATTTGCAGTGAACAGGAAATCCGAGAAAAGGCAGCCACCAGCTCAGGATTCAGCAATTCTGCTCGGCACTCAAAATGGAAAAAAGTGTTTGGTGCTTTCTGCCGAATGAGCTTGAGAATTTCCACTGCCCGCTCTTTTTTTGCGTTGTAGGTGGGATCCAGCACAAAGATTTGGCTCACTTTTTGCTTGGCAAAAAAATCAAGCTCCTGACGAATCCGCTCCATGGGAAAATAGGCCACGGTCTTTTCACCCTTGGACTCGTAGCAATAGGCACATTTGAAGGGACATCCACGAGCCAGCTCCCACAAAGCACCATTTTGGTATTCAGTAGGATTTAAGACACCAGTCAAATAGGGTGAAGGAAGGTTTTCCTGATTGGCACGGGGAGAAAAAATCTTTCGTGGAGGAAGATTTGAGTCAGCCTTGGACGCATCCGCAACGGAATCGCCCTGTTGTAGCAGTTGACGCAAAAGCGCTGGCACCGCTTCGTCCCCTTCTCCACACACCAAGTAATGGAAAGGATCAGTGTCCGCAGCCCCAGCTGTTACCTCTGGGCCACCTGCAATAAGTGGGATTTCCGGCAATTTTTCCTGAATGATGGCAGCAACACGAGCTAGCACCGTGCGATTCCACACAAAAAGAGAAAAGCACAGGGCTGCGGGCTGGAGCTTCAAAAGCTGAGCTGCAATGGCTTGGGCTTTTTCTTCCAGTGACAAGTGAAACTCCGGTGGAATGGATACCAGGCGAGCTTCAACAGAAACGGCTGGTGCCAAGGGCTTATCTACAAAGCTCTTGTTAATGGCCGCCACAATGGAGGCTGCTCCCAAGGGCAGGGCTTGAGGAGAGATTTCTGCAGGAATGGTGCAAACAGGAACAAGGTGGGTTTTCATGGACTTACAACTCATCGTAACACACCAATCAAATCCTTACGACCAGCCTTTTCTAGGGCTTCTTGCACAAGACGGCGATTTTCACTCTTGTTGAACTGGAGCAAGGCCCGCTGCAACCGCCGTTCATGGCCACCACGAGCCACGTAAATTTCCTCCATGGTGCGGGGATCAAGGCCAGTGTAATACATACAGGTAGCCAAGCTCCCAGGCGTGGGATAAAAATCCTGCACCTGATCTGGCACAAAGCCGTTTTTTTTCAAGTGAAGTGCCACGTCAATGGCGGCATTTAAGTCGGCACCAGGATGCCCCGCAATAAAATAAGGAACAAGGTACTGCTTTTTTCCCAGCTCCTTGTTGATCCGTTTGTATTCCACCTCAAAATTCTTGTAGACCTCATGGGTACTTTTTCGCATGAGAGACAAAACCTTATCGTTTACATGCTCTGGTGCCACCTTCAGCTGACCAGAAATGTGATGCTGACACAATTCTCGGAAAAAAGTTCGATCTTTTTCCAACATCAAGTAATCAAAACGAATGCCGCTGCGAACAAAAACCTTCTTAACGCCAGGAAGCCTTCTCAGCCGTCGCAGCAAAACAAGATAATCACTGTTGTCCACCTCCAAGTGGGGACAGGGATCGGTACCCAGACACTCACGGTGAATGCAAGCACCAGCTTTAGCTTGTTTGGCACAGGCATCCTTTCGGAAATTGGCGGTGGGGCCTCCCACGTCATGAATGTAGCCTTTAAAATCAGGCTCTTGAGTTAAAAGCTTGGCTTCTCGCTCCAAGGAGTCGTGACTGCGAGCTTGAATCCGCTTGCCTTGATGAAAGGTGATGGCACAGAAGGAACAAGCTCCAAAGCAACCACGATTGCTAGTGAGAGAAAACTTCACTTCCTCCAAGCCAGGAACCCCAACCTTTCCGTTGGCAGCAGGCGTGTCGTACATCGGATGCCAGCGTCGAGTAAAGGGTTGCTCCATCACCTCATCAAATTCCGCTTGGCTCAAGGGCAAGGTAGGTGGCTCCTGCACCACAAAACGACCTTCACTTTGTTCTATCAGAATATGGGCAGAAATGGCATCGGTGTTTTGTTCCTGCAGGATGTAGGAACGGGCGAATTGAGCTTTTCCCTCCGCTGAATTGGCAGAAACATCACCAAAGGAAGGAATCCTCATGGCTGGCTGAAACTTGCCCTGACCGTTGGTACCACCAGCAGGAAGATCTACCTCCTTGCCGGTTCGCCAGCAGGTTCCCCGCACACCACGGATTTCTGTTACGGCCTTACCCGCTGCCAAAGCGGAAGCAATTTCCAGCAAGGGCCGCTCACCCATGCCATAAATCAGCAAGTCGGCCTTGGAATCCAGCAGAATTGAACGACGAACCGTGTTTGACCAGTAATCGTAGTGGGCAAAACGACGGAGGCTGGCTTCAATTCCACCGATAATGACGGGAACCCCCTTGTAAGCCTCCCGAATTTTTGCAGTGTAGGTGATTAAAGCTCGGTCTGGACGATGGCCAGCTTCTCCGCCATGGGAATAGGCATCCTGTGAACGAGGCTTGTTGTTGGCGGTGTAATTTGCCACCATGGAGTCCATAGCACCAGCTGTTACTAAAAAAGCCAGTCGGGGCCGCCCCAGCTTCATAAAATCTGCGGTGGATTTCCAATCTGGCTGAGGGATAATGCCCACGGTGTACCCCTTACTTTCTAAAAGTCGCCCTAAAAGAGGGGCGGCAAAGGTGGCGTGGTCTACGTAGGCGTCACCGGAGATAAATACAAAATCAAGCTGCTGAATGCCCCTGCGTTGCAAATCTTCTTGGCAAATGGGCAGATATAAATCATGGGAGTTCACGGAATGCAGTATACCACGGGGAAATGAAATGGAAAAGTAGTGACTTGGACCGTTGGCAATCACTTTTTTTCCGCAGAGTCGAACGAGTATCTTCTTGGAGTTGAAAAAGAGTGGGTTCCCTGTTAAGATGATGGCATGAAAGTTCTTGTAATTGGTTCTGGCGGGCGAGAGCACGCCATTTGTTGGGCTCTGGCAAAGAGCCCCTCTGTGACGGAAATCCTCTGCGTACCAGGAAATGGTGGTACTGCCCTTGAGTCAAAATGTCGCAACATCGATCCCAATGCTAATCCTAATACTCGGCACATGAGCCTTGAAAATGCTTGTGTTGCTATTGCACTTGATGAAAAATGTGATATGGCTGTTGTTGGGCCAGAAGATCCTTTGGCCCATGGACTTGCAGACCAGCTGTGGGATGCAGGAATTCCTGTTGTAGGCCCCAAGTCTCAAGGTGCAGCCTTGGAAGCAAGTAAAGATTTAGCCAAGGAATTCATGCAAAAGCATGGTGTTGCCTGTGGTGAAAGCAAAACCTTCACTGATGAGGTGGCAGCTCGCACCTATGTACAGGAAAAAGGTGCCCCAATTGTGGTAAAGGCCGACGGCTTGGCTGCAGGAAAAGGTGTAGTGGTGGCTGCCACAGAAACCCAAGCTACCGACGCCATCCATAAGTTTATGAATCAAAAGGCCCTGGGCCAAGCTGGAACAAAGCTGGTAATGGAAGAATATCTTCAGGGAGTGGAGATTTCCATTTTGGCAGCTGTTTCCGTAACTCCTGAGCTAGCACAAGCTGGTAAGGCTACCATCGTTCCCTTTGTTACCGCTCGTGACCACAAGCGGCTTCTGGATGGAGCACGTGGCCCCAACACTGGTGGAATGGGAGCCATTGCCCCAGTAGCCGATGTAACCGCTGAGCAGCTAGAAGCCTTTAACAAGACTATTCTTCAGCCCACCTTACAGGGAATGATTGCAGAAGGCATGGACTACCGAGGCTTTATCTTCTTTGGCATCATGCTCACCCCCCAAGGTCCCAAATTGTTGGAATACAATGTGCGTCTTGGCGATCCAGAAACCCAGGCCGTGCTCCCTCTGATGGATTTTGATTTTGCCCAAATGTGTCAGGCCATCATCAACGGCACACTGAAAGACTTTGACTTTAAGTGGAAGCCTGGCTTTATCTGTGCTCCCGTTGCTGTTTCTGGCGGATACCCAGAAGCCTACAAAAAGGGCATGGTCATTACCCTTCCCCAGCAGCTTCCCAAAGGAAATAAAATCTTTGTTGCAGGTGCTACTATCAACAGAAGAAATCTGCTGCCTGGAGAAGATGCCAAACAGCTGATTACCAATGGCGGTCGAGTACTGGCAACCTCTGCCTACGGAGCCACCTTCCAAGAAGCCTGGGATGCAGCTTATGCCATGATGAGCCAAGTCAGCTTTGAAGGTATGTTCTACCGACAGGACATTGGCTTGCCAGGAGCTGCTGAATCAGGAAATCTATAAAATAAAAGCCTGTTTCACTAAGCTATACCACAGCAGTTTTGTAGTGGTATAGCTTTTTTATCTACAGCAGACTGAAAGGAATCTCGTTTTGCTAAAAAATATTTTTCTTATATCATTACAAAGCCTGCTATCGTAAATAGAATCATGGCAATACCTGCACCAATGAAGCCGTAGGGCATTTGAGAAAGACCGTGCTCAAAGTTATCGCAACCGCAGGCGGCAGAGCTGATGATGGTGGCATCGGAGTAAAAACAGATGTGGCTTCCGAAAACACCTGCAGACAGTACGGCACTAATGGCCAGCACTGTGTTCCCTCCCACCGCTTGAGACAGGGGAATCACAATGGGAAGGGCGATAATGTACAAGCCCCAGTTGGTTCCTGTGATAAATTCCGTAACACCAAGAATGATAAAAATAATCAGCGGCATTAGCTGAGGAATTTTTTCCATGGTAGGCAACACACCGTTGATGATGGTTTCTGTAAACTGAATG
>JAFYWB010000053.1 GCA_017549025.1 Treponema sp. | reverse complement strand
GTCTCCATACCCGAAGGAGTCACCTCAATCGGGGCTGAAGCATTCTGTGGTTGTAAGTCACTCATTTCTGTCTCCATACCAGAAGGTGTCACCTCTATCGGGGCTAAAGCATTCTGTGGTTGTAAGTCACTCACTTCTGTCTCCATACCCGAAGGAGTCACCTCAATCGGGGATTATACATTCTCTGGCTGTACCTCACTCACTTCTATCTCTATACCTGCAAGTACCTCAATCATAGCTAGAAGATGCTTCGAGTTCTGCTACTCACTTGCTTCTGTCACATTTGAAGACAGAAATTCCACCTGGAGGATTGGAAGCAACATGAACAACATAACAGTCGTAGACCCTGCAACAAATGCTAACAACTTGAGAAAGACATACTTGCACCGCTGGAGAAAGAACCAATAAAGTGACTTAGTCGCCCTTAGTGGGGACTGCAAGAACAGTGGAGTACAATGGGATTTATTCTGTCGTACACCACTGTTTATCACACACAATAAGGAGAACTATATGCAACAAAAAAACAATACATCAGGTCTTGCTGGCAATTTTGCCTCTCGACTTATCACAAACCTCTACTCCGTCAACTGGCGGCTGTGGGTGGCAGTCATGGCCACCATGCTATTGCCTTCTATCTACCAGACAGTGCGCATCTTCTTTCTGGGCTCCCTGCCAGACACCTGGGGATTCAGCATTGCAAGCCAGTCCCAATACGTAAACTTGTTCTACGAAGTTATCCAAGAAGCTCTTATCATCCCCCTCTACTTTGTCTTGGGACAATCCTTGAACAATAAGGAACAATTTGCAAACAAGGTGCGCACTGGTCTTTTAGTTACCGCAATTATTTATGCCCTGCTATCCTTGATTCTTATACTCTTTGCTCGGCCATTGGTAGTTTTTATGGGACAACAAGCTGAGTTGGTGAACACTACCGTCACCTACATTAGATTGGAGACACTGGCAAGCCTCTTTGCTACCCTGTGGCGTTTCATGATGGTGGTGTTGGTGAGCCTCAGTAGCACAAGAATCATGTATGGAGTACTGGTAGTGCAGATGGCACTCTCCATCCTTCTCGACAGCCTGTTGGTAAGTACTCTTCCCTTTTCTCTACAGCTTGGAGTGCAAGGTGTGGCTATCACCAACATTGCCGTGAACCTGTTGATGGTGGTAGTTTCTGTAATCCTTCTTTACAGGCAAGGAATAGTGCTTTTGAAAGGTACCATGGACTTCCGCTGGATGACTGGCTGGTGGAAGGTGGGCAAGTTCAGCGGACTTGAGTCCTTTATTCGGAACATTGCTTTTATGCTTATGGTGGTGCGACTGGTAAATCTTGTGGCAGAACAGGGAACCTACTGGGTAGCCAACAACTTTATCTGGAACTGGCTCCTCCTTCCGAGCCTTGCCTTAGCAGACGTGGTTAAAAAAGAAGTTGGGGAATCTCAAGAAAATATCCAAACAAAGACAGCTGGCTACCTTGTTCTCACTGGTATCTTTTCTGCCTTGTGGCTGGCCTCAATTCCTTTGTGGAAACCTTTTCTCTTGCATATTATGAATGACAGTAATTACCAGCTGGTATTTACTATTGTGCTTATTCAAACACCCTTTTATATCATCTTCTTGTTTAACAATATCCTAGATGGTACTCTCTGTGGAGCTGGGCGACTTGAGTACCTTCTGGTACAAACCCTGCTGATAAATGGAATCTATTACGGAGGACTTTTCATCCTGTATCTGCTGGGCATCTTCCGACCCGGCCTTACCGGAATCTGCCTCATGTTCGGCTTTGGCATGGCACTGGATTTGATTCCCACCATCATCCAGTACCGACGTTTTCTCCGCCATCATGGTTTTAAGATAAAACTGTAATCACCAGTTCCCCCGAAAGTACCATTACTTTTGGGGGAATTTATTTTTTTCCTTCGTAGCTTTTTCTTATTTTCTCACCCTATCCAAAATCACCTTTACCAGCTGCACCACAAAGGTGGGCAGGAAGGCAAGGCCAACAATGGTGAGAAGCTGGCTGGAAGAAAGGGCGGTTACGGCAAAGAGCTTTCCCAAGACTGGTACTAGTAGCACCAGTGCCAGTAAAAGGACACCTGCTAGGAAGGCGCCAATGCTCCACTTGTTGCTGAAAAGCTTGATGGCAAAAATGGACTTGTGGCTTCGGCAGTTAAAGCCGTGGAAGAGCCGTGCCAGGGTGAGGGTGGCAAAGGCACAGGTGCTGGCGTAACCGGCTGAAATTCCATAGCCCAGATAAAAGGCCACCTGTGTGACAAGGGCAATGGGCAGGGCATAGGCCAAAAGCTGCAAGCCAAAGCTCTTGGTAAAGAAGCCAGCGTTAGGATTGCGGGGCTTGTTCTTCAGGAGGCTTCTGTCTGTGCCTTCCATGCCAATGGCCAAGGCTGGCAAGGAGTCTGTCAGCAGGTTGATGAACAGCAAATGCACTGGCTCAAAGGGAGTGGGCAGGGCTGCAAAGGAGCAAAACAGCACCACCAGGATTGCAGCAAGATTTCCTGAAAGCAGGAATTGGATGGCGTTCAAGATGTTTCGGTACACGTTGCGGCCGTTTAACACCGCCTTCATGATGGTGGCAAAGTTGTCGTCCACCAAAATCATGGCAGCAGCATCCTTGGACACCTCGGTACCGGTAATTCCCATGGCCACACCGATGTCAGCCTTTTTCAGGGCAGGAGCATCGTTCACCCCGTCTCCCGTCATGGAAACAATTCGCCCCTTCTTCTGCCAGGCATCCACAATGCGAATCTTGTTCTCTGGAGACACACGGGCATACACACTGACCCGCTCCAGCACTTCAGCAAGCTCTTGGTCGCTAAGCTTGTCCAGCTCCTGTCCAGTGAGGGCCATGTCTCCCTCCTGAAAAATGCCAATCTGGCGGGCAATGGCAGTGGCCGTAACCTTGTGGTCCCCAGTAATCATCACCGTTCTGATTCCTGCCTGCTTTGCATCTGCCACTGCCGCCATGGACTCTGGCCGAGGAGGATCCACCATGGACACCAGCCCCACAAAGGTGTAGCCTTGCTCCCCCACTTCTGCCAGAGTTTGGTTTGGCTCCAGCTGCCTGTAGGCAAAGGCCAGCACCCGTAAGCCGTTTTCAGAAAAGCTCTTGTTCTGCTCCAAAATCCGCTGACGATGGGCTTCTGTCATGGTAGTTACCCCTTCTTCCAGCAAAATGTTCACAGAACGATCCAGCAGCACGTCCAAGGCTCCCTTGGTAAAGACCGTGGAAACACCATCCACCAGGTATCTGGTACTCATGAGCTTTCGGTCGGAGTCAAAGGGAATTTCTTCCAGCCGCTCCATGGAGCTTCTAAAATGGTTTTCATCACGGATGTTTGGGCCCAGCTTTGCCTGTCGAGCCATGGAAAGGAGGCAGTATTCTGTAGGGTCCCCAATTCCCTTGCCGTCCTTGATGGAAGAATCGTTGTTCAATATGGCGTTAAGCAGAAGGAAGCGGTGAGTTTTTTGACTCAAATCAAGGTCCTGGGGATTAAGGCACACACCGTCTAGGTAAATCTCTTGAACCGTCATCTTGTTTTGGGTAAGGGTGCCTGTCTTGTCGGAGCAAATGACAGAAACGGAGCCCAGGGATTCCACCGCCTTCAGCTCCTTGATAATAGCATTTTCCGTGGCCATCTTTCTGGTGCCCATGGCCTGTACAATGGTAACAACGGAGCTAAGGGCCTCAGGAATAGCGGCCACCGCCAAGGCCACCGCAAACATCAGGGAGTCCAAAATAGGCTGTCCCTGCCACAATCGCAGGCCAAAGACAATCCCGCTGATAATCATGATGATGATAGCAAGCTTTCGGCCAAAATCCTCCAAGCTTTTTTGCAGAGGAGTCTTCTTCTGGCTAGTGTCGTTCATGAGCTGGGCAATCTTTCCCATTTCCGTGTTCATGCCAGTGGCTGTCACCAGCACTGTGGCTCGTCCGTAGGTAACCAGGCTCCCGGAATACACCATGTTCACTCGGTCTCCCAGGGGCAAGTCCTGGGTCAGGTCAACGTCCTTTTTGTCCACATTGGTGGATTCCCCTGTGAGGGAGCTTTCGTTGACCTGCAGGGAAAAGTTTTGGATAATCCTGCCGTCTGCCACAATCATGTCACCAGCTTCCAGCAGCACTACATCTCCCGGTACCACGTCCTTGGAGGGGATTTCCTGCTTTACTCCATCCCGCAGCACCTTTACGTGGGGGGAAGACAGGGCCTTGAGGGACGCTAGGGATTTTTCTGCCTTTACGTACTGCACCGTTCCCAGCACCGCATTCAGGATGATAACGGCAAAAATCACGATGGTGCTTTCCAAATTGCCAGACACCATGGAAATTACAGCTGCCACCATGAGAATTATTACCAGCAGGTCTGCAAACTGACTTGCAAACACTGCCAGCACGCTTTTTTTCTTTGATTCCTGCAGCACATTCTCTCCCACCCGCTGAAGGATTTCTACAGCCTGATGGCTCTCAAGCCCTTTTTCCCTGTTCACACCGGCTAAAAGCTCTTCCTTGCCAGTCTGATACACCTCTTTTTCCATCGTTCCACCTCCTAAAATCTTTCCAAGAACACAAGTTCATGCAAGAACACAAGTTCATGGCTGAAAAATAAAAAAGACCTTTTGCATACCTGACTCCATGAGTCAACTATGCAAAAGGTCTTGTTCAATCCTTATTGCCCAATGCCCGGTTCCCTAGCTGAGAACGTGATGACGAACAATGGGACACACAAATTGTGTGCAACTACTCCCCTTTTGGTTCCGTACTTACTATGCGTAGAAAATATCACTTTTATGGGACTTTGTAAAGGGGGAGGATGAAGGGATTTTGGTTTTGATGCTTGGCTTGGATTTGTCAGCAACCAGAACTACCAAGCGTGTGTGTTGGTGGTGACAAGACTGTCTATATCTAAAAAGGCATTTTCCAGAGATTCCTGATGATATTCCCAGTAACCGTCATAAATTTCTTGTGTTATTCCCTTTGTATCCCATTCCTGCAAGACATCCCCTGTAAATCGACCTTTCTTTTCTGCATACCGTTCGATTAAAAAAAGGAAGAATTCCATTTCTACACTCATTTAGATTTCACTCCTTAAATGAACGGAATTACGCGGATCTCCAGTGATTTTTTCCACCTCCCACATTTCAAATATCGACTTGGGAGAAAATTCCCACATGGCTAATTCCGAATCTTCTAGCATTTTGTGAGTTTCTGATGTTAAAAATAATCGTACCGCTTCCATTTCGGCTATGAAGTATTTTTCCATAATACTTTTTATAACGGCTTTGTTATAGTGATCCAGTGAATATACAGGGATTTTGTTCATAGGATAATTGCCTCCTTGAAATGGAGTGATTGTATTGCAATTGTAGTTTTAAACACGTATTGATCTTTTAGATTTTGTGGCAAAAGCCTTTTGATTGTTTCTTCTTCATCGTACATTCCATCTACATACAAATCTATAACTGGAGCAGTACGATCATTGGCAACAGGCCCAATGATTATATCCCAATTTCCTTCAACCGCAATCCCCTTTCTATTGCTTACAACAAACTTTAACCATTCAACATCACTCTTTTGAAACTCGAGGCAGTTGAGAGTTTTCATTACAGCATCATCAATTTCATAAACTGAAACAAAGGCTGTTTCTTGTTTGAGTCTTTGTGCTGTTCGTTTTGCCCAACGTGAGGCCTGTTCTAAATCACTGGTGGTATAAAAACCTTTACCAAAATCCAGCTCACGTTGGATTTTTAGCAAACGAGGCTCCTTTACTTCTACGCTACTTCCGTGATATAGAATCATTGGCTGGACTCCTTTTGGATGGTTTATCAATCTATATGGGTTGTACTCAACTTATCCCCAAAAATACATTACAATAACCCCATAATGTTAGGCAAGAATTTTTTTTCTTATCTGTAGTAGTATGCTATATTCCTCATCTAATAAACTTACATCTCATATTTTGGCATTAATTTGGGATTTTTAAAAATTTCTTCTGAAACTGTATATCCAAAAATTTCCTTCCGAATAATGTTAGCTCTTACTAACCTGCCTATAGAAGCCAATATTTCTTCTTCGTAAAATCGATTTTTGTCATATTTAGGCCAATTATGAAGAAAATAAAAAACAATCTCTTCATCAGAACACTGAGGTTGAGTCCTGATTATTGCAACAATCGTTGCAACCATTTCCAATTCGTGATTCGATGCTATCGAATTTACAAAATTTGTTGATTTTAAAATAGCTACTTTATATTTTTCTACAGTTTCTTTTACCTTAGCACTTATCAAATTATTATAGAGAATTGCCTCAGCACCAACCGTATTAACATGATAACTTTCTTGAAACTCTTTTATTTGTTGAGAAAGAATCTCTATCGAATGTGCATATGGCCCAAACTTATATTCCTCAAATTTGAAATAATTAGTATTACTAAAAACATTCAAAAAATATGCCGCCTTCTGCAAGCGAAGCTTGTTAAATTGTGAAGAAGGAATACCACCTTTTAATTTCATCAAAACTAAATGGGATGCAGTCATTTTTGGAATCTTATTATTCTTGGGAGTGAATTGTTTTGACGGCTCGAAAATTGTAACATCTACTGATAAATCTTGAAATTGACTGGTTATCATTTTTTTTACAATATTCCAATCCAGACCACCATTACCACAACCTAATGGAGGAATTGCAATAGAAGCAATATTTCTTGATTCAATCCCTCTTGCTAAATTTTCTAATCCTTCTTTAATATATGAATATTGTGATTTTTCACGCCATTTATCTTTAGTAGGAAAATTAGCAATAATTTTCCCCTTTTCAGAGAAGAATAAAACATTCCCAACAGTCAAGGATTTTGTTTTGCAAGCAAAAACATAGTTTCTATTGTTTTCAGGAAACTTTTCCTTAAACTGATAAGCAATTCCCTTACCCATAAATCCTTCACAATTTACCGTGTTAACAAGACACTGTGCAGGAGAATCAAAAATATCACCCTCTTTAAAAGAAATCATATTCCAGCCTTGCTTAAATAAGGGTTAATTATTATATCAAAAAGATAATTGCCAATTACATCGCTTGCAAGTGCATCAACATATCTGTAAGAATTTTCATCTGGAACAAATATAATAGCAAAATCTGAAGGTGAAACAGGGGATATTGCCAGACACTCTGCCATACAAGCATTTTTACTTTTTTCATCATGATAATCACGAGATTCCATAGCATTCCAATCTATCGATTCTAATCCTTCATTATAAGGTAAAACTTGAGGTTCGGGATTTTTTGACAAAGGGTGTGCGGTACAAATCTTAAAACCACGTGATTTTGCAAGACCTCTGGTTATCGTAATGGCACAGAAAGCATCAAAGGGATATGAGTTAAATATTGAACCAGTAAATGGGGTAGGCTCAAAAAAATGGAAAGGAACATATTCCAGAATTCCTAAGGATTCTCTTTTCTCAATAATTTTTTGATCAGCTACATCAGTCGTCAATAAATTCTGGCGCAGGACATCTGGGCGTGCCAAAAGACCATAAGTAAAAACCCCTCTGAGATTCTTAAGTGCTGTCACATGATAAAAAAGCTTACCGTCTTGTATTCTCTTTGCCATAAAATACCTCCTAACGTATCACACCATATATTGACAATATATTCTATCCCCTTTATCCCAATTCTACTCCCATGCGGTACTTAATATCATAGTTGATGATAAAATCTAGTTCTTCCTCCGTATGTTTATTTATGTTATCATATATTTGTGCCATCTTTTCCCATTCCTATGCAATCGTATTATATCATGATTTTTGAAAAAATTATATTTATTAGAGTAATATCCAAGAAAAACTTATAATAGGTTCATACCCCCACCCCCAGTCCCCAATAACCCTACAATCAGTAAAGTATCGTGGCATTTCCATCAAGGTGATTTCTCACTGAAAAAGGGCTGAAAACTCAGTGAGAAATTTTTTTTTCTCACTGGAAAACCACTGCTTTCTCACTGAGAAACCGCTACAATCTCACTGAGAAATTGGATGGCGGATATCCAAATCATTCTCATAGCCTGAAACCATTATTCCAATAGCCTAAAAAAATTCTCCTGATAGCTTATAAACATTCTCCTAATAGCCTATCAGAATTTTTCCAATAGCCTACCAGAATCTTTCCAATAGCCTATCAGAATCATTCCAATAGCTTATCCAAATCATTCCTATAGCCTACCAAAAGAATTCTGACAAGTTAAAGACCATCCTTACCTGTCCTTACACGCCACGACGACATGTCTAGCCAGACAGCTTCCTCTGTCCTTACACGCCACGACGACCTGTCTAGCCAGACAGCTTTCCCTGTCCTTACACGCCACGACGACATGTTCAGTTAGATAATATTCTCTGTATTTATTCAATGTAAAGAGTTGTTTTCTTTTAGGCTAACGCACCGTTGCAACAGGTTGAAGGCTGTAGCCCAATTCATGAAGGACTGAAAGCAATGTTTTTACCTTTACGTTTTCTGCTTTGCCCGTTCTAAGGTGTTGAATAGTGGTAGGGGAAACTCCCGCACGAGCAGCAAGTTCTCTAACGCTTAAATCTGAATGTTCCATTTGTTCGCACATAAACTCGGAAATAAGAAATTCATCATAGGATTTTTCAAAACCAACTTTCCATTCTGGATTTTCCATCATTCTATCAAATGTACTTATAGTCTTTGTCATAATAAATTGCCTCCTTTATGCGTTTTGCATAATCAATTCTAGCAGTAATCGCACAATCCTTGTCTTGTTTCTTAAGTTTTTTTCTTTGCCATAGTGATAAGTCCTTTGATGTGTCAATTACTCTTTTGAATCAGATTTAGTAGTTTTATTATAGCACAAGTTCTGACAAAATTATACCTAAAAACTCAATTCTAGCCAGACAGCTTCCTCTGTCCTTACACGTCATGCCGACCTGTCTAGCTAGAGCAGTGTGCAATATGCCGCCACTGAGACACCAGCCGTTCCAGACTGTAGGAGGCGTTGGCGGGGCTGGTGGATGGCAGGCAGATGGCGGGCCGGCCAGTGAGGGGCTGGAGGTGCTTGCAATACAGCTGGTGGGCTTTCTGGCCATTGGTGTAGATATTTTTGATAGAAGCGGTGGACAGAATGAGACTTATGTCGTTGGGTACTACTTGGGTGATGCTACTGTCGGAAGAGCCAGTGACGGTGCAGGAAGCGGCCACATCCCACAATGCAATTCCATGGTTTAGAAGGAATTCCTTCCTCTGCTGAATTGTTTGTGGAAAGGCTTGAAAGAAAGCCTGTGGTTGAGTATCTGGGGATGAGTTCTCATCTTGAGATGTAACATTGGGGGATGGGGAAACATCCCAGGATGCAAACACGAGATGCAGTACCTGCCAGAACCTGTTGCGGGGATGGCCGTAGAAAAAGCCCTCTTCTCTGGAACGAACTGAGGGAAAGCTCCCCAAAATCAGGATGCGGGAGCGGGAGTCAAATACTGGCGGGAAGGGATGGAATTGCAAGTTGGAGCTAGAACAGGAGCTGGTGTCCGTTGTGATCATAGTAGTGGTCTCCTTACAGGTCATGGTTCACACGCTCCAATAAATTTGATTCCAGTGTCTTACTATTCTCCATTCATCCCCTCCTTGCAAGCCTTCCCCATTCTACCCCATTCCCTGTCCCAAATAATGACACAGGGAATAAAGCTTTACCTACAGCTCAAAGTCCAAGCAGGCTCGGCTGACGGTAAAGGGACGCACCTTGGTGTTTGCTACCTCTTGGTGGGCGGGATGGCACGCATAACCTGCCAGTGCTTCTGGGGAGTCAAAGGTGGAATCCAGCATCAAGTCTGCGGTGGAAGTTTCCAGTCTCCCGCCAGCGTGAACTTTTATGTCCACCAAACCAGGAATCTTTCCCTGCAAACCTTCCAGCCCTTCCTTAATACCAGCTTTTACCTTCTCCTTTTCCTCTTGGCTCATGTCCTTCAAGGTCCACAAAATAATGTGCTTTACCATAAATCCTCCAAAATGAATTATCCATATTTTACCACATTTTTTTTACTTTTTTTTCAGAAACAAGACAAATTCTGTCTTTTCAACCCTATAATAATTATGTGCAGAAAAACCCCTGCTTTACGGTTACAGGAATTTGGGGTATACTGAACTGATATAATCTTGTTTGGGAGGAAGCTATGGCTTTGCGTGCTGTTGACATAATCATGAAAAAGCGGGGAAATCCCTTGGAGCCTCAGGGGCAGGAACTGAACCAGCAGGAGCTGGAATTCCTGATTAAAGGATATGTGGAAGGACGTATTCCCGACTACCAGATTTCCGCTTGGCTTATGGCCGTGTACTTTAACGGCATGACCTTTCCTGAGACAGCAAACCTCACCAGCATTATGCTTCATTCCGGCCAGGTCATGGATCATCACAACACGGGAATTCCTGGCCTTGTAGGTCCCTTTGTGGACAAGCACTCCACTGGTGGCGTGGGAGATAAGCTTTCCCTTCCCCTGGCCCCCATCGTTGCAGCCTGTAGACAGCAGGATTCCCGTTTCCAGGTGCAGGTTCCCATGATGAGTGGCCGTGCACTGGGTCACACTGGTGGCACCCTAGACAAGCTTGAATCCATCGAAGGCTACCGAGTGGGCCTGCAGGTGCAAGAATTCCAGCAGCTCATTGCCCGCACAGGCTTTGCCATGACTGGCCAGACAAAGGATGTGGTTCCTGCTGACCGTCTCCTGTACGCCCTGCGAGACGTTACCGCCACCGTGGAATCCATTCCCCTCATTACCGCCAGCATCCTTTCCAAGAAGGTGGCAGAAGGCTCCGATGGCTTGGTGTTTGACGTAAAATACGGCTCCGGTGCCTTTATGAAGACAAAGGAAGATGCCCAGTCTTTGGCAGAAAGCCTTGTGGGCACCGCAAAGGCCATGGGCAAGAAGGCCACCGCCCTTATCACCAACATGGAATCTCCCTTGGGCAAGAAGATTGGCAATTTCTTGGAGATTGAAGAAACTATCGAATGTCTCCAAGGCAAGGGGCCTGACGATGTTATGGACTTGACCTATGCCTTGGCAGTGGAAATGCTCATGCTGGCACAGGAGCTGAACCCCACAGTCACAAATCCCGCCACAAAAGAAGAAGCCTTGGCAGCCTGTAAGGCAGTTGTAGCCTCTGGCCAAGCTCTCAAAATCTTCTTGCAGAACGTACAAGACCAGGGTGGAAAACCCGAAAAGCTTATGGAGCAGGTGGGAAAACGACGCAGCCCCTTCTGCCAAGCAGTCCGTGCCACAGAAGATGGCTACCTGAATCTCCATGCCTTTAAGCTAGGGCTGGCGGGAGTCCATCTGGGAGTTGGCCGCAACAGAACAGAAGATGCAGTGTGCCCCGATGCTGGCATGATTCTCCACAAGGTTCACGGAGAAAAGGTGGCTGCCGGAGACCTGATTATGGAGGTTTTCGGCCAGAACCAGGAATGCTTGGAGCCAGCTATGGATCTGATTCACCAGGCCATCACCTATTCGGCCAGCCCTATTGCCATCCAACCATTGATTTACAAGGAAATTCGTTAAAATGATTTGCACAAAGAAAGAAATTGCTCCAGAAATGGTGAGGGAAATCTGCACCAGATTTTCCTGCGATGCCCTCACCGCTTCTATCTTCGCTCGCAGGAACATTACCACAGGCTGCGACATCCAGTATTTTCTGGAAGACGACCTGCGCTATCTCCACAGCCCCTTTCTTCTTTCTGGCATGGAAGATGCCGTAGACAGAATTATTGCTGCCCGAGAAGAAGGCGAGCGTGTGCTGATTTTTGGTGACCGTGACGTAGACGGCATTACCAGCACCACCGTTCTCTACCGCTGTCTCAAGGATCTGGGCATTGATGTGAGCTGGCGCATTCCCAGCGGAGAAGACACCTATGGACTTTCACTCAAGGCAGTAGAAGACTTTGCCGCTGACTATGGCTCCCTCATTATCACCGTAGACTGCGGAATCTCCAACAATGTGGAAATTGATCGGGCTGTAGAGTTGGGCATTGATGTCATCATTACCGACCACCACAATCCCCCAGAAAACCTGCCCAATGCAACTATCATCATTGACCCTAAGCTGCCAGACGATGAGTATCCCTTTCCCTCCATTTCTGGTTGTGCCGTTGCCTTCAAGCTGGCCTCTGCCCTGCGCTTTGCCCAAAACGAGCTGTACAAGCAGGAGCTGTGCCTTTTGAACGTACGCCCGGTAAATGATGCCTACACCATCGACTGCTTAAAGATAGTAAACATGACAGAGCGATCACGGCTTACGGAAATCATCACTCCTGGTATGGTTCGTATTGAAGATACCCGCCTCATGCAATTCCTCCGAGGCCAGCAGATTCTGGTTTGGGATGCAGACCTGCAAAAAAAGCAGCTAACAAAAATCTTTGGCTCCGGCATTGAGTTCAACATGATGGATTTGCGGCCAGAAATTGCAACAGAAATTCCCTCCGTTCGCACCGCAAGCCTCCTGCGCATTAAGGAAATATCAAAGCTCCTTCGTTACCGAGAGGGAAATCAGTCTGAGATGGATGGATTTTTCAACATCTTCATTACCTACATCCAGAAAAAGACTGCCACCCAGGATTACCAGAAAAAGACCCAAGCTGACCTGCAGCTAGTAATGCTGGCCGCCTTGGCAGACATTATGCCCCTCCACAACGAAAATCGCATCTTAGTGCGACAAGGACTGGCGGCCTTAAACGGTGGCGAGGTTATTTCTGGTCTACGGGAGCTTTTGGCTCGACTGAACCTGCTGGGAAAACGAATCACCAGTACGGATATTTCTTGGAACGTAGTTCCCGTGCTGAATGCCGCTGGTCGTCTTGGCCGCTCAGAATTGGCAGTGGAGCTCTTCCTATCAGAAACAAGCCAGCAGCGGGACGCCATTGCAGAGCAAATCATTCAGCTGAACAAGGATCGTCGCCAGCTGGGAACTGATGCTTGGGGCTACGTGGAAAAGCAGGCCTACGAAAGCTTTGAAAAATACAACAAAAAGCTAGTGGTGGTGGTAGAACCTCGCATTCATCGGGGAATTTCTGGTATTTTGGCCGCCCAGCTAGTAAAGGTGTTTGAAGTTCCCTCCATTGCCATCACTATTTTGGAGGATGGAACAGCAGTTGGATCAGTGCGCTCCACCAGGGGCTTTGACGTAACTCCTATGTTGGACAGCTGCGGAGAGCTTTTCCTGAATCACGGCGGTCACAACTATGCTGCTGGCTTTAGCCTAAACAAGGAAAACCTTGATGCACTGTTGCAGCATTTCCTTGAATACACCGCCGTCATCGAGCTGGAGGATAATCAGGATACCACCCTCCAAACCGATGCGGAAATTCCCCACGACTATCTTACCCCCAACCTGCTGAAAACCATCGATTTGTTTGAGCCCTACGGTGAAGGAAATCCTCAGCTGTTGTTTTTCAGTCGCAAGCTCAAAATTGTATCAGCAGACATTATCGGCAAGGGAGAAAAGAAGCACCTAAAGCTGGTGCTGGCG
>JAFYWB010000052.1 GCA_017549025.1 Treponema sp. | reverse complement strand
GGGATATTCTCCTCCAGCGGCAAAGGCCTTGGGACTGCCACCTGAGGAAAGCAGCTTTACAGCCTCTGCAGGAATAATCTGGCGGCCCCGCAATTTTCCTTCGTTTCTGAGCATTTCCCCAAACATGGCCATATCCCGCAGATTCAAGTTGAAGCCGCCACCTGCATAGGAGGTTCCAGAGGGGTCGGTAACAAAGTAGCCATCGTACACTGCTCCTAAAGACAGCCAAATCAATGTTGTCTTTAGGATTACCTTTAGACCAAATTCAACTTTGTACTTCCCTTCCCCTCGAAACAGTTTTGGAACTGGCACAAACCAAGTAAAATTGTGCAAAAATGACAACATCCTCACAGTTTCCAGCAGAAAAAGTACCGATATATCTACCCGCAAGCCATCGGCTATACTGGGAGCCATACTGCAACCAGTGATTGACAAATTGCAAGCCCACGAGTGGTGGTTTGCTTTTATGATTTGTGGCATACTCATATTCGAGGAAGGGAAAGACCCACTCTTTTATCTATTGGAGGATGTTTACAATGTTAGCAGATAAGATTACTCAGCTGCGAAAGAAAAACGGATGGTCTCAAGAAGAGCTGGCAAACAGGATGGAAATTTCTCGTCAAGCCGTATCCAAATGGGAAAGCAATCAAACGACACCTGACATAGAGAAAATAATACAATTAAGTAGCTTGTTTGGTGTTACCATCGACTCTTTGTTGAAGGAGGATGGAGAACATACACCAGAAACTTGCAGCCAAAGCCAGAGCCCTTCGGTACAGCAGGGTGAATGCCAAACTCCTTCTTCTCTAAAACCAGCCATTCAGATAACTTGGGAGGAAGCCCAAAACTTCCTTGAGCTACAAAGGGAATTTTCCTGGAAAATAGCCCTCGGTGTTTTTCTCTGCATTTTTTCCCCCATCCCCCTGATTATCCTCTCTGGTATTGCAGGAAGCTCCATTGGGAGCATTTCAGGAACAACGGCAGCAACTATTGGACTTGTGGTATTATTTGCCTTTGTAATAGGTGCAGTCACAATCTTTCTCTATTGCGGATTTAAAGGTGAGCCCTTTCAGTTCCTTGAAAAAAACATTCCCTTTGAACTTGAATCCACTGCCAGACATTTTGTACTGGAACAAAAAAAACAGCAACGAAGCGGCTACATCAAATGGAATATCATTGCCATCTGCATCTGTATCTTTTCTCCAATTCCAGTACTTTTATCACTGTTTGGCAGTGAACTACTGCGAGTAATCATGGTTACGGTCACCATGGTCATTGCAGGCATTGGAGTTGCGATTTTCATTGTTGTCAACATCCGAAATGAGGCCTTACAAAAACTGCTGAAGGAAGGAGACTATACAGAAAAAGCAAAGATGCAAAACGAACTGAAAGGCCCCATCATGGGAGCTTATTGGTGTATTCTTGTTGCAATCTATCTTTTTTGGAGTTTTACCGCAGATTCATGGAAAATTTCTTGGATTGTATTTGTAGCAGGAGGAATTCTCTCTTCACTGGTAGAAGGGCTATGTATTTTCATTTCAAACAAAAGGCAAGGATAATCAAAACAAAAGATTTTTGAAATCACCTCAAGCTACATACAGGCAAAATATAGTTTGACTTCATCTTCACCCTGACCCTGGGGCTGGTTCTGGTGAATCAGTCCCAGGGGTCAAAGTTACTTCTTCATCAAGTATTCAGCCACAGCCTCGTAGGCGGGAATGGAGGTGGGGTCAATGTACTTGTTGCTGGAAAGGTAGCTGGAAGCGAACCGGGCGATGACCATTTCGGCGGCGGGATCGATGTAGATGGCTTGACCATGAACACCACGAGCCATGTAAGCTCCATGACTGTTGTTGGTAATCCACCACAGGTTCTTGTAGCTCCAGCCCTTCAGCAAGGGATATTCTCCTCCAGCGGCAAAGGCCTTGGGACTGCCACCTGAGGAAAGCAGCTTTACAGCCTCTGCAGGAATAATCTGGCGGCCCCGCAATTTTCCTTCGTTTCTGAGCATT
>JAFYWB010000051.1 GCA_017549025.1 Treponema sp. | reverse complement strand
GCTTCTATTCGTTGGAAGGCTTCTTGGTCACAAATCCCTTCCAGCTGGGCATAGTGGTGAATCTGTATTTGATTTTGCTGAAGAGCATATTCCTTGTGGCTGTAAAGAGTGGAGTCAATGTCAAAGATAATGGCTTTAAGCTGTTGGGGCCTACGGTACATGTGCATAAAGCTGCTTCCTTACTTACTTTTGGGGTTCAAAGACGTGGCTTAAGTGAACCAGAGCCTGTGCTCCCTCTTGAATAGAGCTGAATTTCCCCAGTCCCCAGTAGGCCAACACTGCATTTCCCACCAATTCTGCATCAGCACAGGCGGTAATAGAAAAGGCTGCTTGTACCACCCGACTTTTATACTGCAGCCACGCTGGATTTTTTGCCTGTCCTCCTGTGGTGCAGATGGTGCTGTCAATTTTTGTTCCTGTCAATGCAGCGGTGGCAGAAAGCTTTTCGTAGGCAACCTTTACCTCCACAGCCAATTCCTCCATCAACTGGAAGCCTGCTGTGCTCAGCGGAGGATTTTGCAGCAATGCTTCCACAAAATCCTGATAGCTTAAATGGGGAGCAGTAGCCTTTTTTACCTTGCTGAATCGAGTACCACTGTCGGGCAAAAGAACGCTGGCATTAAACAAGCCAGGAATTACAGATGGAAGCACTCGTATTCCTTGAATACCTGCTTTTTGGAGTGCCTCAGAAGGATTTTTGTCCAAGCAGAGATTTATTCCCTCGCTGCTACCTGCTCGGTCACAGAGTTTTCCGGGTTTTAAGGTATTGGTGCCAATGAGAGCTACCATAAAGTCAGGGCCACCGCAAAACACTGGAGTTTGGGGACTTAAGCCCAATTTTTCTGCAATGTCTGGTAGCAGGATTCCTGCCTTAGTGCCAGGCTCCACAAAATCAGGGAGCTTACAGTCTTCAATTCCAAGCTTTTCCAAGGCTTCCTTGTTCCAGTAGGCTGGCTCATAGCGTTTTTCTGGCAAAATAGTTAAAAATCTTCCCGTAAGTCGCCAAATCAAGTACTCTGGCCCAGAGATAATTTTGTCGCTTTTATTCCATTCTGCAGGAAAGAGTTTTTTAAAAGCCAACAGCCGTGGCAAAAAGATTGAAAACAAATGGTGGGAAGCTAATTCCCCTTGAATTTCTTGTGACAGTGCTGGTGCTACAGGATGATTCCACAAAAAAACTTCACCAGCAGTAGTTGCCAGTGTGGGACCGTTCCCAGAAATACAAATTCCTTCAATCTGTTCTTCTGGTTGTTGCTGTTGTAGCTTGTGGCTTGCCTCCTGCAGTGCAGAAAACCAGTAGTCTCCAGAAAAGAGCTTTGGCAAACAACAGGGATTGTCGCCAAAATCGGAAGCACAAAGTCCTTCTTGATTAAATTCTGTTTTAGGAAACGATATTCTGGCTTCACATAAAACCTGCCCCTGTATATTTACAAGGGCAGTTTTTAATGAGGAGGTTCCAATATCAGCACAAAGGATGGACATTAGTCTCTTTTTACCAATTTCTCGATAATATTTCTATTGTCCAGCAAATCGCTGAGAGACTGATTATGATGAAGACGAGTGATTACGTTGGCAAAAAGGCCACTAACGTTACTGCTGATATACCATTCATGCTGCAAAAGCTCCTCGTGGTATACTGCATTTGTTCCAATAACTCGGTAGAACAAGCCCTTCTTGTAGGCCTCGTTAAACTGTTCAATAGCGTTTCCAGTAAAGAAGGGGAGGCTGATGGCAGCAATTACCTTGGTAGCTCCCTGTTCCTTCAAGAATTCCATGGCCTTAAGCAAGGTTCCACCAGTACCCAGCATATCGTCTGCTAAGAAAGCGACCTTTCCCTGAACATCACCCAAAAGCTTTACGGATTTGATGTTAGTAGACTTTGCATCCTGAGTTACTACAGAATAATCCCGCTCTTTGTAAATCATGGCCAAAGGAGTTTTCAGTCCAGTGGCATAGAACTTGTTGCGGTCAATGGCTCCAGTGTCAGGAGAAACTACAATCAAATCCTCGGTCTTGTTGGTCAAATCCACCAGTTTAGAAAGCTCCCGAATAATCTGGTAGCTGGCATGGAGGTTTTCTACATGGGTTTTGCTGAAGGCGTTTACAATTTCCCGTGAATGCAGGTCCAAGGTAATGATGCGGGTAACACCCATGTTTTCGTAGATGTGTCCCAAAAGACTAGCAGTAAGTCCCTCTCGTCCCTTCTTCTTGTGCTGGCGACTGTAGGGATATACAGGAAGCACCAGCGTAATGTCTGCTGCACCAGCCTGACGAACAGCGTCAATGGTTACCAGCATGGACATGATGTGGTCATTAACAGAAAGAACCTGAGTGTTTTTTCCACCATTCAAAGTGAGGGGCTGATGGTTTTCTACATCCTGAAAGATGTAAACATCCTTTCCACGGATACATTCATTGATTTCTGTCTTGAATTCACCGTTCATAAAGTAGGTGAACTGGGCATCTACCTTGAACGTAGGAACACGATATTTATCTGTGGAGCCTTTGACACAAAGATTTGTAGTCTGAACATCATTCAAGAAGTTCATGTCCTTTGTCAACTGATCCTTTGTCAGATAATAACGCTTAGAAAGTGCATCAGCTTTGAGATTAAAGCGATGCTTGTACATGTGTCGCAGATGTTCGATAACCTCATCAGCGAATTTTTCTCCACCGGGGCATGCTACAATGGCAAGATTTGTGGGTTCAGAATAGGGCATGAGTCAACCTCTTACGTGATGCTTGTAATTGTAATGATACCATTTTTTGTATCTTTTGTCTATTCTCACTTTTTGATGAAAAAGCTTGAACAGAGGCAAGATTAAAATTGTTAATTTTTCGTAAAAATATTTTTAAACCGATTTAATATTATAGTAGAAAAAATATAGATAAAAAAAAATTCTCTTTTGACATTTTATATATATATGGTATAATTGACTGTGTACATTATATTTTTTTAGGAGGCTTCTATGGCTAAAGCTGCTTCAAAAAAAGGTGTGCTGGAACGGATTTCTGGTGGTGCAGCCGCATTCATGCAGAAATTCCTGCCTGACGCATTCTTGTTTGCTGTTGTTTTGACAGTAATTGTTTTCGTGTTCGGTATGATTGCTACTGGACAGGGACCCCTCGCTATGTTGAACCACTGGGGAAAGGGTGTTTGGGGATTGTTGGCATTCAGTATGCAGATGGTACTGGTTCTGGTAACTGGTCACGTGCTTGCTCTTGCTCCCCCCTTTAAGAAGCTGTTGGTAAAGCTTGCTGGTATTCCTAAGACTCCTTTCCAGGGAATTGCCTTGGTAACCATCGTTTCCTATGTTGCCTGTATCTTGAACTGGGGATTTGGTCTTGTTATTGGTGCTATCTATGCTAAGGAAATTGCCAAGAAGCTCCGTGGTATTGACTACCGCTTGTTGATTGCTTCTGCTTACGGCGGATTCGTATGGTGGCACGCTGGATTCTCTGGCTCCATTCCTCTGTCCATCGCCACACAGCCTGCTGCTGGTGCTGCCATTGCTAACACTGGTGGAACAATGACTCAGGCTGCTGCTATTACCCAGACCTTGTTCTCTCCCACCAACCTGTTCATTGTTCTTGTAAGCTTGATTGTTCTGCCTATCGTAACAACAATGATGCACCCCAAGAACGAAGAGGATGTTATTAGCATTGATCCCTCTTTGCTGGAAGAAGAAGAAGCTCCTAAGGTAACAAAGGAGCAGATTGCAGCTATGTCTCCTGCTGAAAAGCTGGAAAACCTGCCTTACATTAACTTGGCTCTCGGTGCTATGGGTGTAGTATACATCGTTCTGTACTTCTCTGGACTTGCTTCCTTTAACTTGGACTTGAACATTGTAAACTTCATCTTCTTGGTAGCAGGTGTGCTCTTGCACTGGACTCCCCGCAGCTTGTTGAACGCTGTTGGTGAAGCTGCCAAGGGTGCTGGTGGAATCGTATTGCAGTTCCCCTTGTATGCTGGTATTCAGGCAATGATGGTTGGAGCAAACGCTGCTACAGGTGTTTCCTTGGCTTCTGTTATCAGTACCTTCTTCGTAAACATTGCTACTGTAAAGACCTTCCCCTTCTTCACCTTCATCAGTGCTGGTATCGTAAACTTCTTCGTACCATCTGGTGGTGGACAGTGGGCAGTTCAGGGACCTGTTATGCTTCCTGCCGCTCAGGAGCTGGGTGTAGAGTTGCCTAAGGTTGCTATGGCTATTGCCTACGGTGACAGCTGGACCAACATGATTCAGCCATTCTGGGCTCTTCCTGCCTTGGGTATTGCAAAGCTTGGTGCCCGTGACATCATGGGATACACCTTGATTGTTCTGGTTGTTACCGGAATTATTGCTGGTGCAGGTTTGTTGCTGTTCTAAACCTTTGCCGTCCTTTGATTGACGGTGTATAATTGAAGTGGGGTACGAAGGTGCCACGGACGATTTAGGTACCGAGGCTCTCGTGCCCCTTTTTTACAGCTTGTTGTATAATTCTTTATATTAGGAGGAATCATGGTTAACAAGATGAAGACAGCTGATGAGGCTGTTAGTGGCATCAAGGATGGCATGACCATCATGGTAGGTGGATTTTTGGGGACTGGTTCTCCAGAGATTTTGGTAGATGCTCTGGTACGTAAGGGCGTAAAGCATTTGACTGTTATTGGAAACGATGGTGGCCTTCCTGCAGGTACCTACGGAGCAAAGACTTCCCGTGGTATTGCTAAGTTGATTGATGCTGGTATGGTTGACCACATTATCGCTACCCACATTGGTTTGAACCCTGCCATTGGTGAGGCTATGGCAGCTGGTACTATGAAGGTAACACTGGTGCCTCAGGGAACACTGGCAGAAAAGATTCGTGCCGGAAACTATGGTCTTGGTGGTGTTTTGACTCCTACTGGCGTGGGAACTCCTGTAGAGGTTGATCCAGATGAAGCTGGTAGAACAAAGCAGGTTATTGAGATTGATGGTGTAAAATATCTTTTGGAGCGTCCTCTCCGTGCAGACTTTGCCCTGTGTCGTGCTTCTATCTGCGACAAGTTTGGTAACTTCCGCTGTGACAAGGCCACCAAGAACTTCAACTATGTAATGGCTGGTGCTGCTGATTGCGTTCTTCTTGCCAGCGAAAAGGTTGTTGACGTGGCTTCTATGGATCCCGACACCTTTGCTGTGAGCGGTGTAGTTGTAGACTGTGTTGTTGAAGGAGAACCAAAATGGCAGATTTAAAGGAAAGAATTGCACGAAGATGTGCCAAGGAATTGAAGAATGGCGACTTTGTAAACCTGGGAATTGGCTTGCCTACCATGGTTGCAAACTATCTTCCTGAAGGTGTTGATGTAACCTTGCACTCTGAGAACGGATTTGCTGGTCTTGGTGTTGCTGCTGCTCCCGATAAAATCGATGTAGACATTACCAATGCTGGTGGTGGATATGTTACCGCTGTTCCTGAGGTTTGCTTTTTCGATTCAGCCACCAGCTTTGGACTTGTTCGTGGACATCACCTGTCTGCCACAATTCTTGGAGCCATGCAGGTAGCTGAAAACGGAGATTTGGCCAACTGGATTGTTCCCGGACAGAAGGTTGCAGGAATGGGTGGTGCCATGGACTTGGTAGTAGGTGCCAAGAAGGTAATCGTTGCTATGCTTCACACCCAGAAGGGTGCCCACAAGATTCTGGAGAAGTGTACACTGCCTTTGACTGCTCCCAAGTGTGTTTCCATGATTGTAACTGAAATGGGTGTTATGGAAGTAACTCCTGAAGGAATCGTGGTAACAGAGCTCCATCCCGACTACACCAAGGAGCAGATTCAGGAGGCTACTGGTTGCAAGCTGATTTTTAGCCCCAACTTAAAGCCCATGGAAGAGGAATAGTCTCCTCTGTAACGTGCAAAATCCCCTAGTTGGAACTTTACAGCTAGGGGATTTTTTTATCCTTGACAGATTGATACCTTTACCGTTAGAATTCTTCCGTAAGAAGATGTTGCTTACCTTTTCAAAAAAGTTGTTCATTATTTCATTCTACCTACCAGATACTATTCATTCTAGCTAGAATGAATCTATTACTCTAACTACACTGAATCTTTCATTGTAACTAGAATGAACTCCCATGTATGTACAGGTTACACTCCCAGTTGTAGACGTGCTACACTCCCTGTAGTGCCATGTCACTATCCCCTGTAGTGTAATGACACAGACCGTATTATAGACAGGAAACTGTTCCTGTTGTTGGAAGAGAGGCCTGTCTGTGATACAATGCTATCGGGAGGAAATGTGCCAAGAAAGAAATATTCTCTTTACAATCCTATGCCACCAGAACGGACAGTGGACATAAAGCTACAACAAAGTAATCTTAATTCATCTGAGTCTCAAAAGCCATTGTACTATGGACAGGTGCAACAAAGGCGATTTACTGTGGGTAATGCCATAGCTGAACTTGCAGAAAGTCGCTCTAATCTTCTTTCCAAGGAGACCGTCTTTTATGTGGTATCACAGTTGAACCAATTGCTGTTGAATAAGCTTGCCCAAGGCTATGCAATTGACCTGTTGGACTTGGGAACTCTGAGAATGACGGTGGATGGAAGTATTGATGCAGGTAGTGACAAAAGTGAGATTGCTCAGAAACTATCCCTTTCATTTACCCCATCTAAGGTTTGTCGCAAGACAATTCAGAATATAAAGATAGGTTCAGTGAAAAAGGTGGAGGCCAGTCATTGCATTCAGTCTGTGGAGCCTGTGCTTCCACACCTTGTGAAAGGCTATTCAGAATCTACAATAAAATCCAGTGATTACCCGGTGATTTTTACTAATAATTTGGCACGGATTACAGGAAAAGCTCTGAAGATAGGAGAAGGGCAGGAGCAAGGAATTTATCTTGTGTCGAAGGGGCCTGTGGTGGAAAGGATAAAGGTTTCTGTCGTGGCAACCAACAAGCCCAGCCAGCTGTTATTCATGGTGCCACAAGTGCCGTTGGGGACATATCGAATAGTGGTGGTAACTGATATTTCGGCATCAGGAAACAAGCTTAAATCTCAGGTAGAAATTTCCTCTGGCCCGCTGGAGGTTAGGGAAGGGGGAGAGAGTTGAGAGTGGAGTGGACAGTTGGGAGTGGACAGTGGACAGTGGAGTGTTTGAAAGTCGGTAAATTAAACTTTCTTCCTATACATAAATTGTGAAATTTTGTACACTACTGAGACAATAACAATGAAATTTTTTGATAATGTAACAAACATTGTCCGAGATGATATGACAGAGACCATTACACCAGGTACTCGTGTGTCTATCGCTGCTGCCTGCTTTTCAATGTATGCATACAATGAGTTGAAGAAGCAGTTGGAAGGTGTAGACGAACTTCGCTTTATTTTTACTTCCCCCACATTTGTGACCGAGAAGGAATCTAAGCAAAAGCGAGAGTTCTACATTCCGAAGCATAATCGCGAACAAAGTTTGTATGGAACTGAATTTGAAATCAAACTTCGCAATGAAATGACCCAAAAGGCAATCGCCAAAGAATGTGCTGATTGGATTCGCAGAAAGGCAACTTTCAAGTCCAATACCACTGGCGAGAATATGGGTGGTTTTATGACCGTTGAAGGGCAGGAAGATGACTATACCTATATGCCGTTCAATGGTTTTACTACCGTTGACATCGGTTGTGAGCGAGGAAACAATGCTTATAACATTGTGAACCGTCTTGAAAATCCTGTGACCAAGGAATACCTCAAAACCTTTGAAGCAATCTGGTCTGATAAGGACAAGTTGCAGGATGTTACCGAAGTGGTCATTGAAAACATTGCCACCGCTTATAATGATAATCCTCCTGAACTGATTTACTTTATCACTCTGTTCAATGTGTTTAACGAGTTCCTTGAAGACATCTGTGAGGATGTTCTTCCAAACGAAGCGACTGGATTCAAGAGCAGTAAAATTTGGGGAATGCTTTACGACTTCCAGAGAGATGCAGTCCTTGCTATCATCAATAAATTGGAAAAGTTTAACGGTTGCATTCTGGCAGACAGTGTTGGTCTCGGTAAAACCTTTACTGCCCTTGCAGTCGTGAAGTATTACGAAAACCGAAACAAGAATGTTCTGGTTCTCTGTCCGAAGAAGTTGGCAGCGAACTGGAATACATATAAAGACAATTACATCAACAATCCTATCGCCAACGACCGTCTCAGATATGATGTACTGTTCCATACAGACTTGTCCAGAGACCAGGGTACATCTAACGGTCTTGATTTAGATAGATTGAACTGGGGTAACTATGACCTCGTTGTTATTGATGAATCTCACAACTTCCGTAATGGTGGCGAGATTTCTGGTGATGACAAGAAGGAAAACCGTTACCTCAAACTGATGAACAAAGTTATCAAAGCAGGTGTTAAGACCAAGGTTCTGATGCTGTCTGCAACTCCTGTAAACAACCGTTTCTATGATTTGAGAAACCAGTTGGCAATCGCCTATGAGGAAAACTCTGGCGACATTGATAACAAACTCAACACAACAAAGAGCATTGATGAAATCTTCCGTCAGGCACAGAGAGCATTCAATGCTTGGAGCAAAATGGATGTCAGTCAAAGAACAACTGACAACCTGCTCCGCACACTTGACTTTGACTTCTTTGAAGTGCTAGACAGCGTAACCATTGCTCGTTCCAGAAAGCACATTGAGAAGTATTATGATACTGAGCAGGTCGGCAAGTTCCCTGAGAGATTGAAGCCTATCTCTTTGAGACCTAAACTGACTGACTTAACAGGTGCTATCAACTACAACGAAATTTACGAAGAGTTGATGATGCTCGGACTGGAAATTTACACTCCGTCTGCATACATCTTCCCAAGTAAGATTGCAAAGTATCAGGCACTGTTAAAAGATAAAGGTACAAGTCTGACCCAGAGAGGTCGTGAAGAAGGAATCCGCAGACTTATGAGTGTGAACCTTCTGAAACGATTGGAGAGTTCTGTTTACTCCTTCAATCTCACGCTGGGCAGAATTAAAGACCTGATTGAAAAAACAATCGCAGCCATTGATAAATTTGAAAAATACGGTGTCGCTGACTTTGATATGTATGAAGCAAGTGCTGACACCGATTGGGATGTTGATGACCAGAACACAGACTTCTTCTCCGTGGGCAAGAAGGTCAAGATTGACCTTGCTGATATGGACTACGTAAGTTGGCGAGATGCCCTTGGCAAAGATGCCGAGGTTCTTGGTCTCGTTACCATGATGGTTTCTGACATCACTCCTGAACACGATACTAAACTGCAAACTCTGTTGCAGTTGCTGTCCGATAAGATTGAGAATCCTATCAACGAGGGCAATAAGAAGGTTCTTGTGTTCTCTGCATTTTCCGACACGGCAGACTATCTGTTTGAGAATGTCAGCACCTTTGTGAAGAAGAAATACGGTCTGGACACTGCTCTTATTACTGGTAGTGTTGAAGGTAAGTCTACAATCAAGGGACTTAAGGGCACACTGAACAATATCCTTACTTGTTTCTCTCCTGTATCCAAGGGCAGAGACATCCTGATGCCAGAAAGTAAGCAGGAAATTGATATTCTGATTGCCACAGACTGTATCTCCGAAGGGCAAAACTTGCAGGACTGCGACTACCTTGTGAACTATGACATTCACTGGAACCCAGTTCGCATCATTCAGAGATTTGGTCGTGTAGACCGTATTGGTAGTAAGAACTCCTGCATCCAGTTGGTAAACTTCTGGCCAGATATGGATTTGGATGAATACATCAATCTGAAAGCACGAGTTGAGACTCGAATGAAGATTTCTGTTATGACTTCCACTGGTGACGATGACCTTATCAATCCAGAGGAAAAGGGTGACCTTGAATACAGAAAACAGCAACTTAAAAAATTACAGGATGAAGTGGTTGATATTGAAGAAATGTCTGGTGGAATTTCCATTATGGACTTGGGTCTGAATGAATTCCGACTTGACCTTCTTGAATACATCAAGAGTTACGAAGACTTGAAGAAAAAACCCTGTGGTCTCCATGCAGTAGTACCTGCTAATGACGAACTTCCCGAAGGTGTTATCTTTGTTTTGAAGAACCGTAATAACGGAGTCAACATTGATAACCTGAACCGAATTCATCCGTTCTATATGGTGTATATCGGTGTTGACGGTGAAATCATCTGCGACTATTTGAATCCGAAAAAACTGCTTGATACAATGCGACTCTCTTGCCGAGGAAAGAGCGAGCCAATCAAGGCAGTGTATCAGAAGTTCAACGAAGAGACCAAGGATGGCAGAGATATGTCCGATATGTCCTCTCTGCTGTCTGATGCAATCACATCCATTATTGATACCAAGGAAGAAAGCGATATTGACAGTCTGTTCAAGGCAGGTGGCACTTCTGCACTGATGTCTGCTGTGTCTGGTCTTGATGACTTTGAACTTATCTGCTTCCTTGTGGTTAAGTAAGGTGGTGTGAATATGCTCGGACTACCAAAGACCACTGATTTTAATAAACGAATACCCAAAGAAAAGTTCTATGAGAACTTGAATGTAACACCCACAATCAAGAAGTGCTTTGTTGACCAGATAAAGGTGATTTACTGGCGAAACAAAATCGCATCTTCTACCACCAACCTGGCAGCAGGAAGCACGGTAACGGAAATTGAGGTCTTTGAGATTAAACTCAAAACCAATCTTCTGGATGAAGGTGTCCTTCGTCAGATTGATAAAGAGATTCCGTATCACATCGTTTTCCTGTTGGAGTATGACGGTAAGTATCAGGCATGGACTGCTTACAAAGAAGCATCCACTGGTAACACTGCTTTTAAGGTAAACCAGTATTATCACACCGACTGGATGACTGCGGACGAACTTCCTCTGAAACTGGAAGGTCTGAATGTAGATGCTGTTTATGAGAACTTTGTTTATCAGATTGCAGGAGACACCTTGCAAGCAAACGAGAACGAATCCTTGCAGGATGCCGTGGAGCGAGATGAAAAAGTAAAGAATCTCAAAAAGCAGATTGAAGTGTTACAAACGAAGATTCGCAAAGAGAAACAGTTGAATGTCCAGATGAAACTGAATGCTGAACTAAAGAAATTGAAGAAGGAATTGGAGGGGCTTTGACGACGATGGGTAAAATACAAAAATACCAAACAGAAGCAGTTGATTCTCTTGTTAAATGTTTCGAAGGACAACAGTTCGCAGATAAAGTAAGGAAGGTGTTGTAGCATGAAGAAAGCACTATCATTTGCCAAAGATAACGAATTTCAGAGTATTGTTTTAATGATAAAGCAATCTCAGATAAAAGCGTATTCCTCTGTAAATTATGAACTTATCGACTTATATTACAACCTTGGTAAATACATAAGCGTAAAAGTTGAACAGGCAAATTGGGGAAAAGGTGTTGTAAAAGAGCTTGCGGATTATATTGCTAAAAAAACGCCTGAATTGACTGGTTTTTCTGACAAAAACCTATGGAGAATGAAGCAGTTTTATGAAACATACAAAGATGATGAAAAACTCTCACCACTGGTGAGGGAATTAAGTTGGACAAATAATCTTATAATTTTTAGCAGAACAAAAAGCAGAGAAGAAAGAGCTTTTTATTTGAAAAAAACTCTGGAAGAAAAATATACAAAACGCGAACTAGAACGACAGATTGATTCTGGCCTTTATGAATCTTCTAAGCAGAATGGTTTGATTGTTTCTCCCGTTGTGCAAAAACTTGTTCCAAATGCTCAGGAAGTATTCAGAGATTCTTATACTTTGGAGTTTTTAGGGCTTCCTCCGAAGCATGATGAAAAAGACTTACGCAAGGCTCTTGTTCGTAATATGAAGCAGTTTATTCTTGAACTAGGAAAAGATTTTATATTCATCGATGAGGAATATCGTGTTCAAGTCGGCAATTCAGACTTCTTTATCGATTTGCTTTTTTACCATCGAGAATTGCAGTGCCTTGTTGCTTTTGAACTTAAAACAGGTAAGTTTGAGCCAGAGCATTTGGGACAGCTTAACTTTTATCTTGAAGCATTAGATCGAGATGTAAAAAAGGAAAAGGAAAATCCCAGTATCGGCATACTTTTGTGCCGAGACAAAGACGATGATGTCGTTGAATACGCTTTAAGTCGCAGTCTTTCTCCTGCCATGGTTGCAGAATACAAGCTGCATTTGCCTGATAAAAATGTACTTCAATCTAGGATTAAGGCTTTGCTTGAAAGTACAGAGGAATAAACGAAAAAAAGTGAACGCATGTGTTCACAATTAGGAATTATTTAGGGAAACAAAATGAAATTTAGTTTTAAAATAAAAAAAATGAGTTGACGGTGGGGAGCGTTAGGGTTGAGTAAATCTGATTGTTTGAAATTTATACAGGAGGAATTATAATGGATAAAATGAGAATGGAGTCGTTAGATATGACGACACAAAACATAGAAAAAATAGGTGCATTGTTCCCAAACTGCATTACCGAGACCGTTGATGAAAATGGCAAACCTAAGAAAGCAATCAACTTTGAACTTTTGAAGCAGATGCTTTCTGCTGATGTGATTGAAGGTAGCGAAGCATACGAATTCACTTGGGTAGGCAAAAAGGCAGCCATTGTGGAAGCCAACAAACCTATCCGTAAGACCCTTCGCCCTTGCAAGGCAGATAGTGTAAACTGGGATACCACCGAAAACCTTTACATTGAGGGTGACAACCTTGATGTACTGAAACTTTTGCAGGAAAGTTATCTCGGAAAGGTCAAGATGATTTATATTGACCCACCGTATAATACAGGTAATGATAGTTTCTTGTATCCAGATAACTTTTATATGGATGCCGATGAGTATGAAGACGAAGTCGGTCTTTATGATGATGAAGGCAATAAACTGTTCTTAGAGAACACCAATAGTAACCCAAGATTTCACTCTCTCTGGTGTTCAATGATGTATTCCAGATTGATGCTTGCCAGAGATATGTTAACAGATGACGGTGTGATTTTTATCAGTATTGATGAAAAGGAAATCACTTGCCTAACTAAGATTTGCGATGAAATCTTCGGTGCTTCTAATCATTTGGAAACATTCCATGTTCAGGTCAGATATGGAAATAAATCGCTAAATGAGGACAGTGACTTCCAACCTGTAATGGAATATGTTCTTATCTACTGCAAAGACCATTTCAGTTTTGTACCACAGAAACCGTCAGAGCCTTATGACCTTTCAAAATTCTGTTGGTCTTTTGAAGAATTGACCGAAGGTGAAACTCTTCAAATTGCCAACAAAACAGTTACTATCTTCAAAGCAGGCGAATGGAAAATCACCAAACACGATGAAGGTAGAGTTGGTTTATTAAAAGAGACTTGGGCATCTGGCAGTATTGTGAAGCAAAGTGGTACTGCTGCTGAATTCTTATCTAAATACCTTATTGATAGAAAAGGTACGGACGGACTTGGTGTGCTTTATAAGATTCATAATATGGGAGAAGACGGTCTGGGATATAGATATGTTACTGGTCCTACAAAACCCGATGCAATTAGAGGAAAGTTTTATTCAGGTGTTCCCCTTGAAAGAATAGAAGAAATTAAAAAGGGTACATCCTTGAAGTTTAGACCTATTGTGAATTTCTACGATTATAGTGGCGATTTCGGAAACATTAGACACGAAGGTGGTATTGCATTTAACAGTGGTAAAAAGCCAATAAAAATGCTCCAACATTTGCTGTTTACTGCAAATTTGAAACCGAATGATATTGTAATGGACTTTTTCAGTGGAAGTGCTAGCACTGCCCATGCCGTGATGAATCATTCTTTGGAAAATAATTTGAACTTAAAATTCATTATGGTACAGTACCCAGAAGAATTAAGCGAAAAGGATGATTTGTATAGAGAAGGTTTCCGCACAATCTGCGACATTGGTAAAGAAAGAATTAGAAGGTCTGCTTCTATTATCCAAAAAGACAAACCTCTATTTACACAAAATCTAGACATTGGTTTCCGTGTGTTTAAGTTGGATGATACCAACATGACCGATGTTTATTACTCTGCTGATGAGTATTCTCAGGGAATGCTTGCAATGTTGGAATCCAATGTTAAGGCAGACCGTACTGACCTCGATTTGCTGTTTGGTTGCTTGCTTGAATGGGGTCTTCCTTTGTCTCTGCCTTATACTTCCGAGACCATTGAAGGTTGCACTGTGCATACCTACAACGATGGCGACTTGATTGCTTGCTTTGATGAAAACATTCCTGATAGTGTTATTAAGACCATTGCCAAGAGACAACCTCTCCGTGCAGTGTTCCGTGACAGCAGTTTTGCGGACAGCCCTGCTAAGATCAACGTATTTGAGATATTCAAAATGATTAGCCCAGAAACTAGCGTAAAGGTGATCTGATGAATTGGTATACTTTGGTAAAAGTAATAACAATTACAATTATTCTCTCAATAATTTCATTTTTCTCACTGAATATTGATTTTATTCCATACATCTCCGTTTGTTTTGCTATTTTTATTTCTGGATTAATTTTATTTGATATCAAAAAAAATCAAAAAGTATTTATTTGTTTTTTTTCTGTTTTACTTATTAATTTGGGAATATTCTTGGGAGAAAAGTATCTTGAAGGATATAGAATATGTTTTGATGTAATAGATTATATTTACATAGGATATTTTTCTTTATTAATTTTAATTTTTATAATTAGTATATTTGCTTTATTGCTTGGAAAAAGAAAAAATCAAAGCAAAGCTGAAAACTTTTTCAGTGAAAGAGAAGATGATTGTAAACTTCTTTTGGAATATTTAAGAAAATACCCCATTGTAGGTTTGCAAGCTTTATGGGGAGATGGAAAAACATTTCTTTGTAATTATTTAAAAAGTAAAAATACGGATTTTTACTATATTTCGATTTCTTTAATGACACTTCAAATTGATACTGTTGAGAAAATACTTGTCAATGAATTGAATTCACTATTTAAACTAAAAAGAATTTTTTCATTAGCTTCTTCAAAAGCAAACAATTACATAGAAAAAAATATTCCTCATGGTCTTGGAGAATTTTTAACAAAGAATGAATCTTATACTGAATTATATGAAAGTATAATTGACGGGGTAAATAAACTAGATAAGCCTGTTGTTGTATCTTTCGAGGATATAGATCGAATAAATGAACAAAATATAATTTTTAAATTATTTTCAATTGTTGAATTACTGTCATCAAAAACAAATATGTTTAAGGTGTGTTATCAATACGATGTTGATAAATTAATAGAAATCTTAAAGATTGATTCCAAGTATTTGGAAAAATATATTCCATTTCATATTAATCTGACTCCAATAGGCTTTGAAAGAACTCTAAAAGTTTTGTTAGAAAGTGGAAAGGCTGAAAAATTATACAAAAATATTCTTTTAGAAGATATTTCTTTCATTTATCAAAGACAATATTTAGATTTTGATTTAAGAAAATTAATAAATATTGAATCTGAATTTGCTATAACTTATTACTTCACTATTAGAAGTGTCGTCTTTTTCTTAGATGAACTAGATCAATTATTAGAATTACAAGAATACAAAAATAATAAAAAAATTCTTATTACTTTTTTGAGTATAAAACATTTTCTTCCTCATATATATAAATCGTTATCTCCAATTGAAAGATTTGCAGAATGCAAATTCTTTGAATATGAAAAAGAAAACAAAAATATTGCAGAGATAATAGCCTTATTTCAAACAACGGAAGATGGAAAAAAGAACGAATTGTTTCAATCAATGTTTCCACCTCATAGTGATAATTTAAGTTATCTTGCTATTTTCCATTTATTTGGCTATAAGTTTTTTATTAAAAATGAGGATTCAAGTGAAGGAGATGAAAGAATTAAGTCATTATTGAACGAAGAAGCAGATTCAATAGAAATAGAAGAACATAATGATAAAATTGATAGATTAATTTGGAATATGTTATATTTTGGAAAATCAGATAAAACTGATAAAGAAAATGCAGTAAGAGAGTTTGAAAAAATTCTTGATAATGATACTTTTGAAAAACAGGTTAATATGTATAAAGTTTTTTCAGAAAGAGCTTTTTATGGAAATTTTGAGAAACCGGACAATTCAACTATTTTTTTATGGGGAATTGATACGTTCTTTCCTGTTTTTCAGGGATTTAGAGTATATGAAAGAAATCCAAATTATTGGATTAAGTTGATTGATTTTTATTTCGAATATGCAGAAATAAAATCTATAACAGCTTCTCTAATTCATAATTTGAATATTTGTAATATCAGCTTTCGTGAAGTATATTTTCATATTATATCAAAGTTTAATGAACTTGATATAAAAGGCAATTTAAATAGTACTGAATGCTATCCAAAATTTTTAAGAGAATATATAGGAGCATTTTCTCGATTAGGATTTATTGACACACATGAATTAGATTGGTATTCAATAGGAAATAAACCAATTCAGAATCTCGAAAAGTATAAAGATTTTTATTGTTCAATCACTAATAAACTTTCGAAATTAAAGAAAAATTCCCCAATAGATGTAATAAAAAATGAGACAAAAATAATGAAAGAGTTTTTGAAAAAAAACGATTATTTAATGATGGCTGATAATTCACTAAAAGAATATGAATCTAGAATAAAAACTAGTTCATCATGTGAAGATTCCTTAAAAAAAATTTATGATGAAATTGAAAGTAACGGACTTACAGGAGAAAAATTACGTAATTATTTATCGGAAAAATATAAAAATAATGAGATTCCAGCCTATGGAATTGAACGGATTTGGGAAAAATATGGAGAAAAGGAATAATATATGAAAATAGAATGTGATGAAAAACAGAATATAGAGTTTAAGGAAAGCTGGCGGGATGAATACCTTAAGTGGATTTGTGGATTTGCAAATGCACAGGGAGGTACTCTGTATATTGGGGTGAATGACAATGCAGAGGTTGTGGGTATTGAGAACGCAAAAAAGATGCTGGAAGATATTCCAAATAAAGTACGTGATGCTCTTGGTATTATGGTTGATGTAAATCTTATTCAGGACAATGGTAAAAATTTTCTTCAGATACAAGTTGAACCTTATAAAAATCCTGTTAGTTATAAAGGAGAATTTCATTATAGAAGTGGCAGCACAAAGCAAGAACTAAAAGGCAATGCCCTTACCAATTTTTTGCTAAAAAAAATGGGACTCACTTGGGATGCCATTACTGAACCTCGCGCAAAAACTATAGACCTTGATCATGAAGCCTTTGAATTATTTCGCAAAAAAGCGCGGAAAGCTAAACGCCTAGATGATGATGATATTGATTTAAACGATTCGGAACTTCTTGAAAAACTTCGTCTTATAGAAAACGGAGAATTAAAGCGTGGAGCGATTCTTTTGTTTCATAAAGATCCTGAGCGTTATATAACTGGAGCATATACTAAAATTGGATATTTCAATGATGATTCGGATATTTTGTTTCAAGACGAAGTTCATGGAAATCTCTTTGAACAGATTGACAAACTTATGGAACTGATTTTTTTCAAATATATGAAAGCATTTATTCGCTACGAAGGAATTCAGCGTATTGAAGAATACTGTGTGCCAAAAGCTGCTATGCGTGAAGCTCTATTGAATGCAATAATACACAAAAATTATGGTGGCTGTGTTCCGATTCAAATTCGTATTTACAAAGATAAAGTTGTTATCTGGAACGATGCAGTGCTTCCGGACGGGTGGACTGTAGAAAAATTCCTTCAAAATCACGGAAGTCGCCCTTACAACCCAGACATTGCAAATGCTTTTTTTAGAGCAGGTGAAATTGAAAGCTGGGGGCGAGGTATTGAAAAGATATGCACTGCATTAAGTCAGCAAAATTTAAGTCCTCCTGAATATACACAATTGGGAGAAGCTGTTTGTACTACATTCCGTTTTGTTGAACCAACTACAAGTGAAACTGATATTCCTGCCGGTAGTGTGGATGCGAGAAAAGGCTTACCAAAAACTGCCCAAGAAATTGAGAAACTGCCCAATAACTGCCCAATAACTGCCCAAAAAACTATGTTGGCTATTATAGAAAATCCAAGGGCGACAATAGCAGAATTGAGTAAAAGTACGAATCAGTCTGAAAGGACAATAAAGACTCATCAAAAGTTGCTACAAGAAAGTAACTTTATTCGACGAATAGGAAGCAAAAAATCAGGTGCGTGGGAGATTTTAGTAAAATGAAGATTCAGTATAAGCATCAAAAATTTCAAGCAGATGCTGCTAAGGCTGTGGTGGATGTTTTTGCAGGTCAACCTTATTTGACCCCTTCTTATATGATGGACAGAGGTTTAGGTCAGCAATCTTTGACTGACGATGAAGATTTTACTGGTTGGTCTAACGCCAAACTTGTTCCTACGTTGAATGACCGTTTGATTCTGGAACATATTCAGAAGGTTCAAAGAGCAAACTTGATTGCACCGTCTCCTAAGTTGGAAGGTCGTTTCAACCTTACTGTTGAGATGGAGACTGGTGTTGGTAAAACATACACCTACATCAAAACCATGTATGAACTGAACAAGCACTACGGTTGGAGCAAATTTATCGTTGTGGTTCCTTCTGTTGCCATCCGTGAAGGTGTCTACAAGTCCTTCCAGATGACACAGGAACACTTTGCAGAGGAATATGGCAAGAAGGTTCGCTTCTTCATTTACAACTCTGCTCAACTTACAGAGATTGATCGTTTCGCATCGGACAGTTCCATCAATGTCATGATAATTAACTCTCAGGCATTCAATGCCAAAGGCAAGGATGCCCGTAGAATTTATATGAAACTGGACGAGTTCCGTTCCCGCAAGCCCATTGACATTATCGCCAAGACGAACCCTATCGTTATCATTGACGAACCTCAGTCTGTTGAAGGAACTCAGACCAAGGAAAGACTCAAAGAGTTCAATCCTTTAATGACGCTCCGTTATTCTGCTACCCATAAGTCCGACAGCATCTATAATATGATTTACCGTCTGGATGCTATGGAAGCATACAACAAACGATTGGTTAAGAAGATTGCCGTTAAGGGTATCACAGAGACTGGAAGCACTGCCACTGAAAGTTATGTGTATCTTGAAGGGCTTAACCTTTCAAAAGCAGACCCCACGGCCACATTGCAGTTCGACTTCAAGGGAGCAACTGGTATCCGTAAGAAATCTATGAAGGTGGGCATCGGATTCAACCTTTACGATAACTCTGGAAATCTTGATGAATACAAGAACGGTTTTGTTGTTAAGTCCATAGACGGTCGTGATGACTCGGTGGAATTCATCAACGGTATCAAGATGTATGCAGGTGATGTTATTGGCAAGGTCAGTGAAGAGCAACTTCGACGAATCCAAATCCGTGAAACTATCCTCTCTCATATTCAAAGAGAACGGGAACTCTTCTACAAGGGCATTAAGGTGCTGTCGCTGTTCTTCATTGATGAGGTTGCAAAGTACAAGCAGTATGATGGCTCAGGTCAGGCATACAACGGTATCTATGCCGATATGTTTGAAGAAGAGTATGCAGACATCGTTGGCTCTATGCAGTTTGAATTGGGGGATGATGACTACATCAAGTATCTTGATATGATTACTCCTTCTGCTACCCATGCAGGATATTTCTCCGTGGATAAGAAGGGCAATATGATTGACTCCAAGGTTGGTAAGAAGGAAACATCTTCTGACGATATTGATGCCTACGACTTGATTATGAAAAACAAGGAGCTCCTTTTGGACAGAAATCCGAAGAAGTCTCCTGTTCGTTTCATTTTCTCTCACTCAGCACTTCGTGAAGGTTGGGACAATCCGAATGTGTTCCAGATTTGTACCTTGAAGCAAAGCAGTAGTGATGTTCGTAAGAGACAGGAAGTTGGTCGTGGGCTGCGTCTCTGTGTTAATCAGGATGGGGAGCGAATGGATGTCAATGTTCTGGGCAATGATGTTCACAATGTTAATGTACTTACCGTTATTGCAAGCGAAAGTTATGACAGTTTTGCAAAGGGCTTGCAGTCTGAATTGGCAGATGCAGTTGCAAGCCGCCCGAAAGCAGTTACACCTGAACTGTTTATGGGCAAGACTATCACAGATGCACAGGGCAACACCGATGTCATTACTGAGGATGTCGCAAGAGAAATTTGGCTCGGTTTCCGTATGGAAGGTTACATTGACAAGCAAGGTATTCTTACCGACAAGTATTATGAAGACAAGGCAAACGGTGAAATAAAACTCATTGATGAAGTGACAGGTTCTACCGAGTCCATTCTTGGCATCATTGATACCATCTATGACGGTAAGGCAATGCAGCCTGAAAATGCCCGCAGCAACAATGTTGAACTCCAAGTTAAGCAGGATAAACTGGCAATGCCTGAGTTCAAGGCACTTTGGAATCGTATCAATTCCAAGTCCGTTTATGTTGTTGACTTTGACAGTGATGAACTTGTAAGAAAGTCCATTGCATCTTTGAATGAGAAACTCCGTGTTTCCAAGATTTACTTCAAGGTTGAGACTGGTCGTATGGATACTATCGCATCTAAGGAAGCTCTGGCTTCTGGTGCATCCTTTGTTAAGGAAGCATCTGCATCTTATGGTGTGGGCAACAAAATTGCAATCAATACTAGTGTTAAGTACGACTTGGTTGGTAAACTCGTGGATGCTACTGGTCTTACAAGAAAAGCAATTATCCAGATTCTTGCTGGAATTGAAAGGTTTGTCTTTGACCAGTTTAAGGATAATCCTGAAGAATTTATCATTAAAGCAGGTGCTCTTATTAACGATGAAAAGGCAACGGCAATCATTGAGCATATCACATATGATGTTCTAGATGAAAAGTATGATACTGATGTATTCACTGCTCCTACCATCAAGGGGAAACTTGGTGTAAATGCCATCAAGGCAAACAAGCACCTGTATGACCACATTGTGTATGACTCTACAAACGAAAAAGCATTTGCTGAAAGTCTGGATGTCAGCAGTGATGTTGCAGTATATGTGAAGCTGCCTGACGGTTTTTACATCTCAACTCCTGTTGGTCACTACAATCCTGACTGGGCAATTGCATTCTATGAAGGAAATATCAAACATATCTATTTCGTGGCAGAAACAAAGGGTTCTATGAACTCCATGCAGTTGCGTTTGATTGAAGAATCAAAGATTCACTGTGCCAGAGAACACTTCAAGGCTATCAGCAAAGGTAATGTCATTTACGATGTGGTTGACAGCTACAAAGCTTTGTTGGATAAAGTTATGCGATGATAAGTGAGGGTAGGATGTTTCGTTAAACATCCCACCCCAAACATTCAGGAATGTTAATCTAATTCAAACATTCGGGAATGTTAATCTAGTTCGAACATTCGGGAATGTTAATCTAATTCAAACATTCCCGTGTACAGCTGGTAGTAGCGGCCCTTTTGTTCAATCAGCTGATCGTGGTTGCCCCGCTCGATGATGTGTCCCTGCTCCAGCACCAGAATTACGTCGGCGTTTCTGATGGTGGAAAGGCGGTGGGCAATGACAAAGACGGTGCGTCCTTCCATGAGCTTGTCCATACCACGCTGAATGAGGGCTTCGGTGCGGGTGTCTACGGAGCTAGTGGCTTCATCCAGAATCAAAACTGGGGGATTTGCCGCTGCAGCCCGTGCAATGGATAAGAGCTGTCGCTGGCCTTGGCTAATGGAGCCACCGTCAGCAGTAAGCTGGGTTTCATAGTCATGCTCTAGGTGATGGATAAAGCTATCTGCATTTGCCAGCTGGGCTGCGGCCACAACCTGATGCTGGCTTGCTTCTGGGTATCCAAAGCGGATGTTGTCGCTGACAGAACCAGTAAACAGGTGGGTATCCTGAAGAACCATGCCCAAGGAGCGGCGAAGATCTGCCTTACGAATGCTTTTGAGGGGAATTCCGTCGTAGGTGATGCTTCCTTCTTCAATATCGTAAAAGCGAGTCAAAAGGTTTGTAATGGTGGTTTTTCCAGAACCAGTGGAACCAACCAAGGCCACCTTTTGTCCAGGCTTTGCCACAAGGTTAATGTTGTGGAGCACTGTCTTTTCTGCCACGTAGCCAAAGCTGACGTTGTCAAAGATAACCTCTCCTTTTAACGGAATCAGGGGGGCATTGGGCTCAGCTGTGTTCTTCCAAGCCCACATACCAGTTCTAGCAAAGGCTTCTACAAGATGAACTTTTCCGTCGGCACTGGCAGCTGGGGATGATTCCACTGCATTTACCAGCACGTAGGTACCCTGATCCAGCTCTGGCTCCTGGTCCAGCATGGCAAAGATGCGCTCGGCACCAGCTAAGGCATTCAAAATGCTGTTAAACTGCTGGGACATTTGGGTAACTGGCATGGAAAAGGAGCGAATATATTGCAGGAAGGAGGCAATGCTTCCAATGTCCAGTCTACCGGTAATGGCCAGCAATGCTCCTGCCATGGCAGAAAGGGCATAGTTAATGTGGGCAAGATTTCCCATCATGGGCATCATGATATTGGCGAGGGAGTTTGCCCTGGCACTGGCGTTTCTTAGGTTGTTGTTCAGCTGGGCAAAGGCTTCCTTTGATTCCTTTTCGTGACAAAAAACCTTAACTACCCGCTGGCCTTCAATCATTTCTTCGATGTAGCCGTTAACGGCACCAAGGTTCTTCTGCTGTTCACGGAAGGCATTTCCACTTTTCTTTCCTACTGTAGCAATGCAAAAGAACATGACACCAATCATGAACACTACCAGCAAGGTCAAAAGTGGGCTGAGAATTACCATCATGGTCAGCACCCCAACCACGGTAATGATGGAAGAAAGGAGCTGGGGAAGGCTTTGGCTCAGCATATCACGGAGGGTGTCTGTGTCGTTGGTGTACAGGGACATGGTTTCGCCGTGGCTTTTGCTGTCAAAGTAGCGCAGGGGAAGGCTTTCCATGTGGCAGAACATGGCTTGGCGGATTTTCAGCAAGGTTCCGGTGGAAATGCTCAGCATGATTCTACTGTTGGCATAGCCAGCAATGGCTCCCACCAAATAGATTATAGCCATAGTCAGCAAAAGGGCAATAAAGGAGCTTAAATCAGGATTTTCCTGCCCAATGAAGGGAATGATATACTGATTCAAGGCTGGCTTCAAAAGATAGGTACCCGCAATGGAGGCTCCTGAGCTGATGAGGACGCAGATGGCAACGGGAAGCAGCAGGATTTTTTTATCTCCCATGTAGGTTAAAAGTCGTTTGATTGTCTTTCCCATGTTCTGGGGCTTGGCACCCTTTCCCATTCCGTGGGGACCGCGAGGGCCGTGTGGTCCATGTGGTGGCATTAGTCTTGTCCTTTCTGCTGGGATTCGTATACTTCCCGATAAATTCCACAGGTTTCCAGCAGTTGTGTATGAGTACCTGTGGCGGCAATGATTCCATCGTCCAGCACTACAATCATGTCCGCATCTTGGATGGAGGTGATTCTTTGGGCGATGATGATTTTTGTGGTGTCTGGCAGGCTTGTCCGCAATGACTGGCGGATTCTGGCGTCGGTGGCAGTATCAACGGCACTGGTGCTGTCGTCCAAAATGAGGATCCGTGGCTTTGTAAGCAGGGCACGGGCAATACACAGGCGCTGCTTTTGTCCGCCAGAAAGGTTTACGCCACCTTGCCCCAGCACTGTTTCGTAGCCCTGAGGAAAGCTTTTGATAAATTCATCTGCGTCGGCATGCTGACAGGCAACTTCAATTTCCTGCTGGCTTGCCTTCTTGTCGCCCCACAAAAGGTTTTCTCGAATGGTACCGGAGAACAAGACATTTTTCTGTAGCACCATTCCCACTGCCTGTCGCAGGGTTTCCAAGGAAAGGCTTCGTACGTCCTTGCCGTCGACCAAAACCTTTCCGCCTGTCACATCGTAAAGGCGGGGAATCAGCTGAACCAGGGTTGATTTTGAAGAGCCTGTTCCACCGATGATTCCCACGGTTGTACCACTAGGAATGGTCAGGTTGATGTTGGAAAGCACGGGTGTTCCCTGTTCTGTGTAGCTAAAGGAAACATTTTGGAATTCCACTGAACCTGATTGAATACTTTGTTGTGTAGCTTCTCCTGAGTCAGCTGTTGCTGCTGGTTCCTTAATAGCAGGCTCCTCGTCAAGAACTTCCATAATACGGCTAATGCTGGCTCGTGACAAAATCAGCATAACAAAAATCATAGAAATCATCATCAAGGACATGAGAATCTGGTTGATGTAGGTGAGAAAGCTAATGAGCTCTCCAGGCTGCATGGAGCCAGCGATAATGCGATTTCCGCCAGACCACAGCAACAGGATAATGCAAGCGTACATGGTCAGCTGCAGCACCGGCATGTTAAAGATGATAATTCGTTCAGCCTTAAGCTGGGCGGTCCGTAATTTTTCTGCAGTAGCGGAAAATTTCATGCTTTCAGTTTTTTCCTGCACAAAGGACTTTACCACTCGGATACCTGTCAGGTTTTCCTGCACGTTGCTGTTAAGGCTGTCATACTGCTTGAGCATTTCTCGGAAGCGAGGAAAGGCCATAAAGCCAATGAGGGCAAGAACAGCCCCTAAAACAGGAATTACCACCAGCAGGAAGGAGGCCAGTTCTCGGTCAATGTTGAAAGACATGACCACGGCAAAAACAAGCATGGCGGGAGATCGGACGCAGATTCGAATAACCATTTGATAGGTATTCTGGGCATTGGTTACATCGCTGGTAAGGCGGGTTACTAGTGAAGCTGTTCCAAACTTGTCCATGTTGGAAAAGGCCAAATCTTGAACCTTGCCAAAGAGATTTCGTCGCAGGTTATGGGAAAATCCCGTAGAAGCCAAGGCTGCAAATCGTCCAGACAAAATACCAAAGGTGAGAGAAAGACAGGCTGCTCCAATCATCAGGAGGCCAGTTCTCACCACATATTGAATATTGTGGGATGCAATTCCCACATCTACGATTTTTGCCATTAAAAGCGGTATCACAACTTCCATGGCAACCTCACCCATCATGGTGAGGGGAGCTAGAAATGTAAAGAAAATATATTTTTTTTCTAGTCCATAGATAAGTTTTCTAAAATTTGTCATAACTACAATTATAATAAAAAATCCAGGAGAGGTAAACAGATGAAGAAAAATATAGAAATACAGGATTTAAGGTTTGACAGAAATAAATTTTTATGATATAGTTATTTCCGTTGTGGGTTCATAGCTCACTCGGATAGAGCAACTGCCTTCTAAGCAGTAGGTAGGGGGTTCGATTCCCTCTGGACCCGCTTCTTTTTTTTAACGGGATGTAGCGCAGCTGGTAGCGCGTCTGCTTTGGGAGCAGAATGTCGCAGGTTCAAATCCTGTCATCCCGACTATTTTACAAAGGACTCGCAAGAGTCCGCCAGGATTTGAAGGGAGGAAGCTATGCTTCCGACCCGCCCGGAGGGAAAATCCTGTCATCCCGACTATTTTACAAAGGACTCGCAAGAGTCCGCCAGGATTTGAAGTTGAGCAACTGTGTTGCGAGGCCGGCTCCAGAGGAGCAAATCCTGTCATCCCGACTATTTTTACAAAGGACTCGTAAGAGTCCGCCAGGATTTGAAGGGAGGAAGCTATGCTTCCGACCCGCCCGGAGGGAAAATCCTGTCATCCCGACTATAAGGCTATCTGATGGTAGCCTTTTGTTATTTTAAACCCATTCTCCTATTTTTAATGATGATGGTGACACAGAGCATTTGCGGTGAAGGTAACTGAGCAATTTTTTTCATGGCAAGGTTCACCTTCTGATTCAAGTTCAAGGGTTACATGACTGATGCCATGTTCCCGTGCTTCTGCTCGGATTTTTTCTTTTATTTGGTGGGCATCGGCATTTGTTACGATGTGCATGGTTGCATAGTGAGTTTGTCCATCCATACTCCAAATATGAATGTGGTGCACGTCAAGGACACCCTCAAGCTGGGCAATGTGTTCTCTCATTTCCTGAATAGTAATGCCGTGTGGTGTCTTTTCCAAGAATAGCTCAATTGCTTCTTTTAGGTTTTTGATAGCATGTACAAGGATAAACACGGCAACTCCAATTGACATAATTGGGTCAATGAGGGCAAAATCGGTAAACCTCATTACAATAGCCCCAAGTAAGACAACTACCCAGCCAAGTACATCTTCAATCATGTGTAAATTAACAGCTTTCTGGTTCAGGGATTTACCATCACCTGTGAGAAATGCTGCCGCCAAATTTACAGAGGTACCGATAATGGCAAAAATAATCATGCCATTATAGTTGATTTCAGTGGGTTCAATGATTCGGTTGACAGCATTGAAAATTACCAGAACAGAACCAAACAGAAGAATTACAGTAGTAATGACGCTGCCCAAAACAGAGTATCTTGTATATCCATAGGTATATTTTTCGTCGGGCTGCTTTTTGCTTTTCTTTTCCAAGAAATAGGATATACCAATGCTGGCTGCATCTCCCATATCATGGACGGCATCGGAAACAATGGCAACACTGCCAGTAAAGATACCACCAACAAATTCAAATACAGAAAAAGCTAAATTCAAAATAAAAGCCATTAAAATGTTTGTGTCAGTTTTCATACAGTCCGCCCATTGACTTGATATACTGTTGTGATACAATAAATTCGATACTAAATTACTTGTTGGATATTATGCAAGATAAAACAGATAAAAACAATATGCAGATTGTTGATGATGTAGGATGCTGAACATTCTCATATTTAGAATGAGAAAAAATGATAAGTTGTCTAAATAATGTTGGCTGCATCAGAATTTACAGGTGAAAATATGAATAGCGTAAATAAAACATTATACATTCCCTTGTACGGTAAGGCCTTTGTGAGCCAGAAGGGGTTGTTTCTTGAGGATAAAAAAGCCAAGGAAATTTGGGAGGCGGAAGGCTTTTCTCTCAGAGGTAAGGCCAAATCAAAATGGCTTGCCTATTATACGGGGATTCGTTCCGTGGTGTTTGACGAATGGCTAAAACAGCAAAGGGTTGTTACACCAGATGCGGTGGTGATTCATATCGGTTGCGGACTGGACAGCCGCATCATCAGGGTTGGAGCTGAAAATCAGAGGTGGTATGATGTGGATTTTTCAGCGGTTATTGAAGAGAGAAAACGCTACTATACAGAAACAGATTCATACAAAATGATTGCAGGTGATGTTAGGGATTCCAGTTGGCTGACTGAGATTAAGGAAAACAAAACTGCCATTGTTGTTATGGAAGGCGTGAGTATGTACTTGACTATTGAGGAAATGCAGGGTCTCACAAGGAATCTATGTGCTCATTTTGAACGTCTTGCACTTTTGGTGGATACCTATACTTCTTTTGCTGCTAAAATGTCCAAGCGAAGAAACCCAATCAATGAGGTGGGTGTAATAGAAGTCTATGGCATAGAGGATCCTAGGATTTATCAAAGCGAGAGCCTTTTGTATGTTCAAGAGCACACCATGATACCTCAAAAATACATCAACGAGTTACAAGGATTTGAGCGATTTATTTTTGCAAAGCTTTATGCCGGCAGTTTTTCCAAAAAACTATATCGCTTGTTGGAATACAAAAAGCAATAAAAAACTTTGCTTGAATGTATTGGGATGAAGTTGAAGAAATATATTGCAAACACCATAACAAGTTGCCGCATTTTATGTAGTATCCTGATGTTATTTTTTTCTGGCTTTTCAGTGCAATGGTATATCTTATATCTTTTGTGCGGATTTAGTGATATGATAGATGGCACTGTTGCACGAAAGACTAATAGTGACAGCGAATTTGGGGCACAATTTGATACAGTTGCTGACTTTATTTTTGTAGCTATATCTTTTATTAAGTTCCTTCCGTTAATTCATATTCCAAAATGGTTATGGATATGGATTGTTGTAATTGCAATCATTAAAATCAGTACTATTGTGTGGGGATTCATTTACAAGAAAAAGTTCCTCTCCTTACACACCATCATGAATAAGGCTACGGGGGTGTTATTGTTTCTCTTACCCTTATCTCTGCCTTTCCTTGAATTAAAATACAGTTCCATAGTAGTATGTTCAATAGCAACTTGTTCGGCAATCCAAGAAGGATATTATATTAGAATAGGTCGTGAAATCATTTAATTTAAGGAGATGAGTATGGCTTGGAGTGAAGAAAAGAAAAATGAAACCCGGGAAAATATTGGCCCTGGAGCAATGGTAAAAAACGAAGAACGGAAGTATGGATTTTTTTGTTCCTCTGATGCTGGCATAAAAATCTTGGGGGTACAGCCCAGCGGATTTTTGGCCATTCCTTCAGATGAGATTATCGGAACCTATGCCGACGTGGAAGAAATGATTGCTGCAGGCTGGGTGATTGATTAAGGCAATCAGTAAATGGAGAAATTTTTTCTTTTAGCTCCATTCACGGACTTCCCAGCTTCCCTGGGTGGGAGCAAGGGCCTGCACTAGGTAGGGGAGGGTTTCCTGTAATTGCTCATCCAGCAAATAAGGACAGTTTAAAATCATCATACCAGAACCGTAAAGCCGTGGTGCTTCTTGGTCTTCCACTGCTGGGGCCACTTGCAGCTCTGCCGTAATCACCTTTCTTTCCCCATTGTGGCGGCAGGCAAGACTAAAGCCTTCTGCCACCTGACTTAGCATATTGTCCAGCTGCTGACTTCGATGCACAAGGAGGGGATACCACAGGGCAATAATTGCTGTCTCCCACTTTTTTGCTGCCTGGCTTAAGGCCTGAATTGGCTGTTGATAATCACTATCTGTTTCATAGCTTGGGTCCATGAGAATCAATCCTCGTCGTGCCACAGGTGGAAGGCTGGATTTCAGCAGGGAAAAGCCGCTTTCATGGTGAATGGAAATGCTTGGAGTCTGGTTTTTCTCCTTGTCTAGGATTGAAAGGTTTCCCCGCAAAATCTCTATCTCGGTGTTGTGTAGTTCTGCCACAAAAAGCTTGTCCTGCTGCCGCATCATGGTTTTGCTAATTTCTGGGGAGCCAGGATACATACCCTGTGACACATATTTTTTCACCAGCTCCAAATAAGCAGACAGTGATTGCGGTACTTCAGCGTGCTTTGTGTATTCTAAAAGCTTCAAGATACCCTTTTCGGCCTCTCCTGTGTGAACCAGCCCTTGATAATCCAGCTGATACAAGCCACCACCGCCGTGGGTGTCAAACACCGTAAAGGCCTTATCTTTTTTCAGCAAAGAAGACAAAATCAGAGTGAGACAGCTATGCTTGAGAATGTCTGCATGGTTTCCTGCATGAAAGGCATGGCGGTAACTTAACATGAAAGGCTCCTTGTTTTGCAACAGGCAAAATTTCCAAAATAACTGGAATTAACCACAGTATAAAGAGAAAATGAAAAAACTGCTAGTTTTTTTTTACTTTTTCATTTTTGATGTGTTATAATTTATGATATGAGTATCCAAAAGACAACCCACGAACTAGAAAAACGCCTTGAACAGCTTCAACTTCAGATTTCAGACACAGAGGTTGAAATCGGCACCAACTTGTTCCTCTCCAATGATGAGGTGGTGAGCCAGCATCAGAATGAATTCCAGTCTTACCAGCAGCATCGAGATGAGCTGTGTGCCGACATAGAGGAAATCAGGGCCCTGTCAGAAAAACGCCAGCAATTCCGTAGTGATGCCGATTCCTTGCGTCAGCAGATGGATGCCCTTACCAGCAGTTGGACTCCTTTATACGAAAGCCTAGGAGCAGCCATTGCAGATTCTCCCAATGTACTTTATGACATGGAATATGATCCATTCCGGGAGCCCATCGCAGAGCTCCGAAACAAAAACAAAGAGGCTCGTGTTGCCGTGGATAATCTCAAGGACCAGATGGCAAACCAGTCCTTTATGAATCGCCTTCTTACTCAGGTGCAATACACCGCACGGAACAAGGCTGTCTCCCAGCTAGACAAAAAGCTTGCTCAGCTGTACGTAAAGTGTGGAAAAGCAATCTTTGACTCTGGAACCTTGACGTCTCCCTTTGAGGAAGGAATTTTGCCAGACAGTGTTTCCGAAGCCTGTGTTTCCTGCAACGAAATGCAGGCACGTACTAACCAGCTCCAGGAGCAGATTGACAATTGCCTTCATCTTCTGGAAGAAAACAAGCAGACCCTTGCAGATAAAGGTGTTACCTCTGAAAATCCTGACAAGAGAATCAAGGCCATCAATCAAGAGGTGGACCAGGAGATTCAAAAGCAGAGTAATCTGTGCCAAGCCTGTGGTCACGATTTTTCTGCTAGATACATTGATCCAGAAGGTGATTTGCTGGAAGAATATCTAGGTGACAATACCGACATTGCAGAAAAGCTTCAGCAGGTTGCTCGGCTTAAGCGGGAAAAGGTGATTTGCAGCAGAAAGATTCAGATTATCAATTTGTCTAACCAAATCGATGGAATCTCCAAGAAAATCACCTCCTTCAGAACCACCATTGCCGACAATCAGGAGAAAATCGCCAGTCTCCAAAGCCGCAATCGTGAGCTGGATGACAAGATTGCTATTTCACTGTCAGAAAAGGAAAAACTAACAGTTCAGCTCAATGAACTGGAGTTGGCCGACGCACAGGATACAAAACGCCTAGAGGAGTAGTCTTCTTCCAGATCTTCCTCTTGGCTTGGTTCCAGTAGTCCTTCTTCCTTAATGCTAAAAAAGCCCTTGGTGGTGATAATCAGGTGGTCCAGTACGTTAATTCCAAGGCATTCACCTGCTTCCACCAGCCGATGGGTAGTTTCAATATCATCGCTGGAGGGAAGGCAGTTGCCAGATGGATGGTTGTGGCAGAGTATGACTGCTGCAGCCATGTCCTTTATGGCGCCAGTAAAAACCTCCCGTGGATGAACCATAGTCTTGTTGATGGTGCCCACGGACACTGTTCTAATCTTGATGATTTCGTGAGCGCCATTCAAGGTGACGCAAATAAAATGCTCCTGTTCCTGCATGGCATAATGATGCACAAAGGGAATTAAGTCCGAGGGCTTACTTATCTGCTTTCCCGTGTGATTGTTCTGTCGTCTGCCAAATTCCATAGCTGCAGCGATGGTTACTGCCTTGCTAGGACCAATTCCCTCCAGTTTCAGTAAATTCTGCAGCAGATTTTCCCGAGAGGAAGCGGTGATGGTGTTCAGCACTCGTTGGGCCAATTTTCCCAGAGGAATCCCTTGGGTTCCTGTTCCCAGCAGTAGCATAATCAGCTCCAAGTTAGTGGGGTAGGTAATGCCGTTTCGCAGTACCTTTTCTCGAATATCTGGTTTTTTCTTCACATATAATTATTCGCTTTAAAAACAAAGTTTTTGCTTATTTTTCCCCTAGTAATTGAAAAAAATTTAAATAAAAAGTATTCTACCACCATGAAATTGTTAAAATTCTCCATGCTGCCATTGCTTGGAATTTGTCTTTTGTTTTTTTCCTGTACCACCACCAAGGCTCCCAAGGATGCATCCTCCTCTGGGATGAAGGTCAGTCCCGTGATTGCGGATGCTGGCGTTAAATCTGCCTCCCAGCTGGTGGATTTTTTTATGTCTCGTAATCCCCAGGGAAACCGAGAACAGGTGGTGCGTCTTGCCAATCATTATGTAAAGGAAGCAGCTGCAGAGGGAATTAATTCTGATGTTGCCTTTGTACAGATGTGCCTTGAAACAGGTTTCTTGCGTTTTGGTGGACTTGTTACTCCAGAGATGAATAATTTTTGTGGACTTGGTGCCATTGATGAAACGAAGCGGGGGGAATGGTTTCCCTCAGAACAGATTGGTGTTCGGGCCCACATCCAGCATCTCCATGCCTATGGAACTACTGGTCAGCTTAAAGGTGAATTGGTAGATAATCGCTATAAGTACGTAAATCCTCGGGGAAAATCCCCAGACGTGTTTGGCTTGGCGGGAACATGGGCCGCAGACAAAGCCTACGGCCAAAAATTGTGGACACTTTTAACTGCACTAGATAAGTTCTAGTTTCAGCCGATTTTAGTTCCCTTAAAGGGCTTTCCTTCTAGGATGGCCCTAGTGTTTTCTATATCACGGCCTCCAGCACAAATAACGGTAATTCCTTCCTGCTGGGCTCCCTTGCTGGCAATGGGATCAAAGGGAGTATTCTTGCCAGGAGTCCATTCGTCTCCCACCATCTTTCTAAAATCCTCCCAACTGATTGTATCCAAAGGCTTTGCGTCGGGATTTGTCTTAGGGTCATCAGTGTAAACCTTTTCAATATTAGACAGGTTGACCACAGTCTTTGCACCAAAACGCTGGGCCAAAACGACTGCATCGTTGTCGGTAGAAAAGCCTGGTTTCCAGCCAGCAGCCACCAGAATCTGTCCAGTAAATCCAATGGGGGCAGTGGGATCGTATACCACATCATCATGGCACAGATCACTGAAAATTGCTTTTACCAGCTGGGCATTCAATCTTGTGGCGGTAATACCAATCCAGTCTGCCTGGCTATTGTCTGCTTGGGTGGCTGCTCCATCCTTTCTGGCAGCAAGAACAGCTCGGTAGGCGTTTTGGTAGACACGTGCAGGACCGCCACCACCAATTACAAGAATAAGCTTTCGCTCCCTATCTTCAGCAAGCCATTGCCGTACCATTGCTTCAAAGGCAGGCAAAAAAACGGTGTCGGGAGCATCAGGGGCAACAATAGAACCACCTAAAGACAAAACTGTAACCATATTTTCCTCCAAAAATGTATCTGAAGCCAGAGTTAATTCCGGCTTTGTTTTAATAAATTCCAAGAACAACTGGATCGCTCCAGAAGGAGCTGTAGTTGATGGTACCGGTGGTGGTTTCCTCCCAAATGGACTGTAGACCGTAGGTCTTTGGTCGGTATACGGTTTTGTTGGTGATGATGGTGGGATGGATGTCGTTCCAGCCCCGTGAAAAGGCTATATGATGTAAATCCAAGTTTCCAAAATAGAACTCACGAGGATTTTCAATTTCACCTGGTAAATCAAATTCCAAACCAGCTGCGAGAGCCACATCCACAGGAAGCCAACCAAAGTTTTCGAGATAGAGCTCAGTCCACCAATGATTCTGTACATTTTTTGCGTTGTCAACCAAGATTCCGCTTACAGGAATTGCTGGAATTCCGGTTGCACGACACAGGGCCGTAAAGATGATGGCAAAGTCATAGGCATCACCCTGCAAGGCACTTATGAGGCTTACAGAAGGAATATCCTTAGGTTGCAGCTGGTTCAGCAGCTGATAGTTTTCCAGCATGTAATTGTAAATGAGTTGAGCCTGTTTGTAGGGGTTGCTTTCTTTCCCCACAATGGTCTTTGCCAGCTGAACTAGGGCCTCATCACCAGAAGGGATACAGGAATCTGGGGTTGTGTACACCTTGTACAAAAGCCGTGTGGTGTCGGAAAACTTTTGCACCTTGTCTGCCTGTATACTTGTCTCCACACTATACACTGGAATTACAAAGGTCTGGCTAAATCCAGTCTTTTCTTGAGTAATCTGACTTGCATTCAGCTGATGAATAACTGATTTATTGTAGTCTTGAAAGATTGGCTGGGGAACAAATTCCGTCACAGTAATGCCTCGCTGCTGTGAGGAAGGCTGTGGACGAGGGACACGTAGGGTAATTAGGGAATTTGCTCCCATGTCAACATCTGAAATATCTGCTGACAGCTGAACAAGATACTGCCGCTTTTCTGGAAAATCCTTCTTTCCCAAATTGGTAGTAACGGTAAGATTCCGCTGATTGCTCACTCCCTTGTCGGTCTTTACAAAGAAATTTCCTGATGCAGCTCCATCTGGCACCCGCACCCGTATTTCTGTGTTGCTCCAAAACTCGTAGTCAAAATCCTGCTCCAAGGCTCGGATATAGCTACTGTCTAAATCCTGAGAATCACTGTTTTTGTTTATTCCGCCGGAAGGAGTAAAATATACGAAGGAATTTTCTCCACGAATGGAGCCAAAATTTGAACCAGTTATGGTGAGCACCTGTCCCACCGCAATTTTCTGTGGTGACTCAGACTCAATGAGGGGCAGGGTAGTCTGCACTCCTACTTGGGTAATGGCCATGGGAATGTTGTTCTTGTTGGCAAAAACCTCTGGCTGAGAACGGCCTCGTTTTGTCACCACGTATACCAAGCCGTCTTGCACATTGGCAGGAAGCTGCACTTTTATTTCAGTGGCAGACCAAGAAAGGTAGGAAGAGGAGGTAAGGCTACTTCCTCCGATTTCCACAAAGCTGGTATCACGTTCGTTTCCAAAGCCACTGCCACTGATAGTCATGACGCTACCAGGGGCTCCGATTTGTGGTGAAATAGATTTGATTTCTGGCTCGTTGTCATCGGCACCATTAAAAAACACAAGGGGAATAACTATTGCCAGTAAAACGATACAGCCGTAGCAGGCGATTCTAAAAAGAGGATATTTTCTGGCATAATAAAGAAATGGAAAACTCACTTCTATTCGCCTGAAATTGTGATAAACATTTGAATTGGAACAGTTGTCTTTCCCTGCAGGGGAATGGAATCCAAATTAGACAAGGTCATCTTGATGGAAACTCCTTGATTGGTATCAAAGGATGGTCTAAAAATATCAACAGGAGAAATCACCTCATCAGAAGCCAATGACACCGTCTGGATGTGATTCAAAGGTTCCTCTGCAATGATAGAATCCCGGAAAAAGGTTGCCTTCTGATAATTTACAGCGGGTGCAACGGAAAGTCCTCCCGTTAAGGCACTAGCAGCAATACTGATGGGATATTCCTGATTTGTAGCAGGAACTGGAGCAATGCCACCTGTCCGTAGGGGCAGAATGAGGGCAAAGGCCAAAGCGGCTGCAGCCACCGTGGGGACTACCCACGTAAATCGCCTGATATTTTGTGGCTGGATATTCTTTACGGTTTTCTGATAATGGAGCTTTGTCTGCAACCGAGCAAAACTGTCTTCCATGTCCTGTGCCGACAGCTGAATGGAGTTTGCATCCTCCTTTAAGCAGGTGCTTATAGCTTGGAGCTTTAGGAAATCATCCCGACACCGCTGACAGCTTGTTAAATGGCTCTCGTAATCCAAGGCATATTTTTGAGGAAGCTCTCCATCCAAATACACCGAATGCATATCTTGTTCAGGACATGTAGACATCGTCTTCTCCTATGAGTTTTGCTAATTGTTCTCGAGCCCGAAAAACACGGACCTTTACGTTTCCTTCCGTAATTCCCAGCACTCGGCCAATCTCTTTATAATTCAATTCGGCGTACTCCCGTAAAATGAGCACCATTCTAAGATTTTCTGGCAGCTTGTCCAAGGCTTCCTTTGTCTTTTTTTGAGTTTCCTTCTTCAGCAGTTCTGTTTCGCCAGAATCCTGCTTACGATGATCCTCATACAAGGCTTTTTCGTAGGCCTTTCGTTCCCGCCCCTTCCGTTTTACGTAATTGAGGGAGGCGTTCTTTACCACACGAATCAACCAGTATTTGGCATCATTAAGAGAAGGAAAGACAATGGCCTTTTCATTCATCTTTATAAGAGAATCGTGGACAATATCCTCTGCAGCTTCCTCATCGTTTACAATTCGATAAGAAACCTTGTAGAGCATTTGCATTGCGCCATCATATATCTTTCTGAAATCACTGGGATTGGCAGCGTTTAAACTGCCACCAGCGTTTCCATCTGAAAAACCAAACAACTAAAACTCCTCTTTGTTACACCCTCTATGAAAAAAGTATGAAAAATACGTGTTTGATTTTTACACTCGTTTCCACTGAGGTCCCTGAGGAGTGTCGATAACCTGGATTCCCCTGTTCTGTAGCTCCTGACGAATGGCATCGGCACGGGCAAAGTCCTTGGCCTTCTTAGCAGCAGTTCGCTCATCCACCAGAGCCTGAATTTCCAAGTCCTCTGGACTGAGCTCAGCTGGAGTGGCAGATTCTGCAGCCTTTTTCTCCTGATACAGAGCAGAAGCTCCCTCCAACAGGCTCAAAGACAGCACTCCATCCATAATACCCACCAAAGAAAGGATTTCCTCGGCAGAAAGGGCTGTATCTTTGATAGCAACCTGTAGGGCAGAAAGAGCCTGAGGTGTTGCTAGGTCATTTTCCAGAGCAGCAGTGAATTTATCAAGATATTCCTGTCCCTTGGCAGAAATTGCAACGGCACCTTTTTCAGGAATCTTTCCTTGGTTTTGTGCCAGCACCTTTTCTACTCGCTGGAGCAGGGCTTTTCGGGCATTCTTTGCACCCTCCATGGCTGTCCAAGAGAAGGCCACCTGGCTTCGGTAATGGGCACCCAACAGGAAGAAGCGGTAATCAAGAGGATGGAATCCCTTTTCCACCAAGCTCTGGAGGGTCAAGAAGTTTCCTGATGACTTTGACATTTTGCCAGCTTCCTGATCTTCTTGGCCCTTTTCCCTTGCAATTACCAAGAATTCGTTGTGGAGCCAGTAATTTACCCAACGCTTTCCAGTGGCACCCTCTGACTGGGCGATTTCGTTGGTGTGGTGTACGGGAATGTGGTCGATTCCACCAGTGTGGATGTCAATCTGCTCTCCCAAATACTTCATGCTCATGGCAGAGCACTCAATGTGCCAACCTGGATAACCACGACCCCAGGGTGAATCCCACACCAGAGCGTGGTTCTCGAACTTACTCTTTGTAAACCACAGCACAAAGTCCTGAGGATTCTTCTTGTTCTGGTCCACATCGATTCTGGCTCCCGCCTTCAAATCATCAAGATTCAAGCAGGCCAGCTTACCGTAATCGGGGAAGGTGGAAACGTCATAGTACAGGTTTCCGCCAGACATGTAGGTGTGGCCATTTTCTTCCAGTCGCTTGATAAGATCAATCATGTCTTGAACATGCTCTGTAGCCTTGCAAACAATGTCAGGACGGCGAATGTTCAGTCGGTCTATGTCGTTGAAAAAGGCATCAGTGTAGAACTGGGCGATTTCCAAAACAGACTGGTTCCGCTGCTTTGCAGTTTTTACCATCTTGTCTTCGCCCTCGTCATCGTCACCAGAAAGGTGGCCAATGTCAGTAATGTTCATGACGTGGGTAATGTCATAGTTCAAGTAACTGAGAGTTTTATCCAGAATGTCAAGGAACACATAGGCCCGCAAATTACCAATATGAGCATAATTGTATACTGTAGGTCCACAGCCGTAAAAACCAGCCTTTCCAGAATGAATTGGAACGAATTCTTCCATCTTTCGTCCCATGGTATTATATAATCGTAAAGCCATAAGCCCTCGCTTTTTCTCCTAAATTAAAGTATAATAATGTAACAACTATAAGGATATAGAGTAGTTACCATGTATAATGTACGGAAAATAGAAGAAAATATCAATATGCGGGGTGATTTCCAAGGGACTTTTTTGTATGACCAGGAATTGGCTCCCAGAACCACCTTTAAGGTTGGAGGAAAGGCTCAGGTTTTAGTAGAGCCTGCCACCATGGAATCCTTTTTGCTGGTGCTGGAATCTCTAAAATCCTTGGAGCTTCCCCACTTGGTTTTGGGAGGCTGCTCCAATGTGGTGGTTCCCGATGAAGGCATTGACTATCCCATTCTTTCTACCTTGGGGTTGGATACTATTTCCTTTTCTTCCGATAAGAATCTTCTGCATTGCGGTGCTGGATGTAGCTGGAAGCAGGTGATTGATTTTTGTCTGGAACACCGTCTTGGTGGCTTGGAAAGCTTTTCTGGACTGCCAGGAAGTCTTGGTGGAGCTACCTTTATGAATGCCCGCTGCTACGATGCTTCTGTTTCAGATGTGCTTGAACAGGTGGAATACGGACAGCTGACACAAGATGAGTCTGGACAGTGGAGTGCTTCTCTCCAAACCTACAAGATGAAGCCTACTGACTGGGACTACAAGGTGTCACCCTTTCAAAGGCAGCTGGCAGATTGTCCTGTCCTTGCAGTAACGTTGAAGGTACGGTCCCTTGATGAAGCCGAAGCTCAGGAAATGGAGAAAAAAGCACAATCTTTTGTAGCAGATAGAGAACAAAAGGGCCATTTTTCTTATCCCTCTGCTGGTAGCGTTTTCAAAAATAACCGGGATTTCGGCAAGCCTTCTGGTAAGATTATTGATGAGGCTGGTTTACGTGGCTTGGAGCTGGGTGGAGCCCAGGTTGCTCCCTGGCACGGAAATTTTATCATCAACAGGGGGCAAGCCAGTGCCAGTGATATTCAGCAGCTGGTGCAGCGAGTGCAGGAGGAAGTACGGGAAAAAACTGGTTTTTTCCTAGAGCCTGAGATAATTTTTTTGTCAAGGTCTATAAAAACGTGACAAAGACCGATAATTAATAGGAAAAAGGTTTCAGTTGATTGACAAATGCCAATTTTAGTCTTTATACTGTTAAATAGTAGAGTGGGGGGCAGTCCATGTTGCAGCTTTCATTGGTAAATTTTAGTAAGAATTCCTATCTTCTCGTTGAAGGTAAGTCCAATAGTGATAGATTTTATATTATTAGAACAGGAACAGTAACCTGTATTCGTTCTCGCGAAGGCGGTGCCCATGTTCGGCTTGGACCAGGTGATTTTGTTGGCGTAGTGCCTTGTATGTCTGGTCTTGTTCAATATGAAACTGTTATTGCAGAAACCGATGTAGTGGCCATTGCTGTCCGTAAGGATCAGTACCCCGAACTGATTCAGAGTAATGCCCCTGTTGCTCTGAAAACTATTCGTACCTTCGCCCTAAAAATGCGTACCATGAACGAGCAGTTGACTCAGCTTGCTCTGAAGAATATTTCTGTGGAATCTCCCGAGCAAATGTTCTTTGTAGCTAGTTATTATGATAAAATCGGCTGCTTTGATCCTGCAGTCTTTGCCTACTATCAGTATATCAAGGCTTGTCCTGGGGGCCTCAATGTTGAGATGGCTAAAAAGCGCTTTGTTCGTCTTAAAACTCATTCAAAGGCTGTCTATCTAGAACCAACTGAGGAAACTATCAGAACCTATCCCAAGGGAACCATGATTTTTTCAGAGTGCCAAAGTGGTCAGGACATGTACATTATTCAGGAAGGACAGGTAAAGATTACCAAAATTGTAAATAATACCGAGGTAATCCTTGCGGTGCTTAAACGAGGTGACTTCTTTGGAGAAATGGCCCTCCTTGCAGATACCCCACGCTCCGCCAGTATCTTGGCCTTTGAAGATTGCCAGCTCATGGTTGTAAACCGCAAGAACTTTGAGCAAATGGTAACCTCCCAGCCTCAGTTTGTTTCCCGATTGACGGTAACCCTTTCTGAGCGTCTGTGGAGTATGGAACGGCAGTTGAGCAACGCTGCCATTGTAAATCCTGTTCACAAAATGGTGGATATGCTGTCTTTGCAGCTTGAAAAAGAAAAATTTGTTCTTCCCGAAGGAGGAAAGGTTCCTCGTCAGTTTGATTTGACTCCAATTGATGTCGCCACTATGTGTGGTATTCCGTATGCACAACAGCGGACGACTGTGGAGGAATTTTTAAAACGAGCTCCTGTTAAACTGGATGATCGTGGTAAGATTTTTGTGCCAGATTGCGTGGAAATTGTAAAGGCAGCCATCTTCTACCGCAAGCAGTTGTCCTAGGAGGCCCCGATGACTGTTGAAAGTAATTTCTTTTGTCGCAAGCTTTTCGCCTGCCTTCTGGTATTGGCTTTTGCTTGGACTGTGGCTGCCGCAGATGGAGCGCTACCTGGTGGTTATGGTTCTGTGGTGCTGGGTATGTCTGTGGATTCAGCAAAGAATGCCCTGATGGAGGATCCTGCTTACGGTTATCGTGGGGATCGGGATGTTTCCATGTTGCCGGGTGAAAATCGGGTGCTTATTTCTACCTCTGGAGTGCTTTTTTTTGATGAGTGCTGGTTCCAGTTTGATAAAGACCGTTTGTACATCATCACCTTGAATCTGAATCCTCAGCAGGTGGACTATGCCAGTGTCTTTAAGTCCCTGTGCAACAAGTATGGGCAGCCAGACAGCCTTTCTCCAAAAAAATCTGAGTGGAAGGATGGTTCTGTTATCATGTCCTTGGAGCGGCCCCTTACCTTAAAGTACACCGACGAAAGAATTTTCCAAGAATTACAGGAAAGCTCCAACGTAGAGCTGACAAAGGAAGAAAAGACTCGCCAAAGCTTTTTGGAAAGTTTGTAATGAAAGAGCCTCATGTACAGGCTTAAAATGGATTATAACTCATTATGAAACATCTATTTAGAAAGAATATTCTGTTTTTTTTCGTGATTTTTCAGGTGGCTCTTGTTTCCTGCAAGGATGCTTCTCGGCTGCCCACTATGGAGCTGATGATTCAGCGTGGGGATGGAAGTGAAGTAAAGGTAACGGCAGAAATTGCTGATACCGAGGAAACTCGAAACAGGGGATTTATGGAGCGAGAGCAGATTCCTGATGGGACTGGAATGCTTTTTGTTTTTGAACGTGACCAAATTTTAAGCTTCTGGATGAAGAATACACCCCATCCCCTGTCTATTGCCTATATTGATTCAACAGGAAAGATTCGTGACATCTACCATATGACACCTTTTAGTATGGCCAACTGGACCAGTACTGTTTCCGTGCGGTATGCACTTGAGGTTCCCCAGGGATGGTTTGAAAAAGAAGGTATTGTTGTGGGGGATAAGGTTCTCATTCCCGGTAAAACAGACAAATAAAAAAGCACCTAGAACCAAGCCAGAAAGCTCGTTTTAGGTGCTCTACAATCATTTTCAAGTTAAGCTATTCCAATTCTTCCAGCATTTGCAGGGCAATTTTATCCTGTGCATCGAATTCCAACACTGCCAAAAAGAATTTTCTTGCTTCCTGGGGATTTCCCTGCTTTAAGGCAAGATAACCTAGGTTGGACATGTATTTTGTGTTTTCAGGCTCCAAAGACAGGGCCTGTACCAAGCATTTTTTGCTTTCGGAATAGTCTCCCAGCTCCATGTAGCAAATGGCAAGCTCGTTTAAGGTGTCGGGCTCGGTGCTACCGCACTCAATGGATTGCAGAAAGGCATCCCGTGCTTCTTCCCACCGCTGGAGCCGTCGTAATCCCCAGCCCAGCATAAACCATGCATTCCAGACGTAAGGATTTTTTTCCAAAAACTTTCTGATTTCCTCCAGTCCCTTTTCTTCCTGCTCGGAAAGAATAAAGTCGTAGGCTGCCTTGAATTGCTCGTCCTCAAGATTTCTGTTGTTAATATCCATGACGATTTCCTGGGCTCGCTGTCGCTTGTACTGGCCGTTTTCTCCCAATTCCTCATCACTGATGTCGCAGGTGAGGGCAAGGTAGGTTTCAAAGCACTCCTTTCCTCTGGTAAAATTCCGTTGCTTGAGAAAGAAAAATCCTGCGTTAAAGAAGACCTCTGGAGGAGCATTGTCAGACTCCATTACCTGGGCGTAGAATCTACCGGCACAATCGTCGTAGGCATCGGCATCCTCTGTAAGGCCAGATTGGCGGTAGGAGTCAGCTCGTTGGTCAAAGAAGAGGGCTGTATTCAGAGTAATCAGCATGTCCTCTGGGTCAAGGCCCCGCAGGGCACTGAAGATTTCCTCTGCTATGTCAAAATCCTCGTTTCTTGACTTCAGAATAGCTGCTTCTGTCAGCTCCTGTTTGATATTGGGCTTTGCCTCCAACAGTAGCGTGCGATAATACTCCACATGCTGATTGTGCTGGTCGTAGGCCAACACCACCAGAATACCCGCAAAAATCATTTCTGGAGTAAGCTGAGAAATATCAAAATCACCATTGTCTGGCTTTTGAACTGGAAGGGGAATATTTGCCTTGATTTGCAGCTTATAGGCTGATAAATCCATTCCTTCTGGCAAATTCAAAAAAAGAAGATTGTCCAAGGGACTTGATGCGTTCATGAGTATATCCTAAATGTAGTATTGCTAAATTAACGACGGTGTTAGAAAACCGGTAAGTCGTCGTCTTCTACCGTTACCTCTTCTTCCTGGGCATTCATCCGAGCTGACAGGGGAACCATGGGCTTTGCTTGGGCCTGCTGGTTGGCATTCTGGCTACTTCCGTTACCAATTCCACGGGGTGTGGCAGATACTGCAGAAGCAGTAACTGGAGCAGAATGGTAGGTGGACAACTGTGACTTGCGCATACCTGTCAGATAGTTGTTGATGTGCAGCTTGTAGGTAATGGGAATCTTGGTGGCATCGTACTGAAGGCAGACGATGATAATATCCTTTCTTCCCTGAGCCATATCTGTTTTAACAATGCTTGCAGGAAGGGTAATAACCTCATGGGGATCATAGAATTCCAAGCGGAGAACGGCATTCTTGTTGTTCAAGAACTGAGCCACTCCCAGAAGGAGAATCTTTGCTCCAGAGAAGGAAATATCCCGAACGATACAGTGACGAGGAACATTATCGATGAAAATAACTGCATCAGCCTTTGCCAAACTCAGCTTACGCAGAGATTCTTCTGTAATGGGAATACGTTCATCCCGTCTTCGCAAGGCATTGGTATTGGCTTCTAGCAGACGACCGATAAGTTCGATTAAATCGTCAGGTGGACGCTGAATATAGGTGAGATTTACAACGGCTAAGTCAGAAGACTCCATGTATGGCACAATTTCTTGGACACGAGCACTGACAAAAAAACTGATGGGTTGCTTTTCACCCTGAGAAAAACAAAAACGGAGGTTTACCGTTCCCTTTTCCTTGGACAAGCGGGCATAAGCACCCCCCTTGGAACCGATGATAATCTTGGCTCCCAAAAAGGAGGTGGAGTTAATTATACAAGGCCATTGAGAATCAGTGCACTTTACATATACCTGACGGGGATCCATGTGGAGGGTCTTGATAACTTCCTTTGAAAAAATTACCTCTGTGTCTCGGTACAATTCATAATATCTTGTTAATTGCTGAGATGTTACAATACCCATATGTCAATGATAGTCCATTATCCTTGATTGGTCAATCGATATTTATTGAAAGATTGAAGCAAATGCCAAAATATTTGCCCCCTTCCGATGGTATTTTCCGGTAATGGTTTTTCCTGCCACAGAAAGGGAGGCTGAGCCACCGCCGTCCATTTGAAGTGCATTCCAAGCTCCTGCTGCCTGGAGAATCAAGGCAGATTCTTCGTAGGAAAGACCTGCACTTTCCCTTTTATTCTCTCCTTCTACATATAATATAAGAAGATACCGATTATTCTTAGTAACTCCAATGGCAGTGCGGGAATCTAGGCTACAGGCTGGCATCTGTTGAATCTCACCTTCTTTCAGTATGGTGAAAAAGCCACCGAAGGCCAATTCCGTTTGTGGTGGATACTGGCTTTGATCAGAAATGATTGACGGAATCCATTGCTGGCCCTGTTTTTCAAAGCACAGGGCGCTATACCGTGAAAGAGCTGGTGATATGAGGTGTCCCTGATTGATAAAAAGTCCTACGATGCTCCGCTGGGGAAACAGCTGGGTAAGGGGAGCCTTGAAAGGATTTGCGTTTACCGCCACGGTGGCATGGGTGTCTTGCAAAAATTGCCAGGTTGTTTTGCCTGCAAAGCTATCTTTTTCGGAAGCTTGTTCTGGGGTGGGGTAGGCTAGGAGCTGGATTGCAGGATTATGTAAATCTACGGACACAAGATGCCAGCGTAGGGGGATGTGACGAGAAGTAAAGCGTGTGTACAAAATCCCTGGTGCGATAGGTTCCCAGTTACTGGTGATAGGAACAGTTTCATGGTTCCAGCTTGGTGGATAAAAATCTATTCCCTGCCGGATATGGTTTTCTTGATTGTATTCTAGATAGCGAGAGTCTTTGGGTGAACTGGTACAGGAAAAAAAGGTAAGGAGAAGGAAGAGATTGGCTATAAAAAGGAAAGGCCGCTTGGTATTCCAAACGGCCGTTACAATCTTAGTAAGCATTTCTGCTTCCGCCAGAAGACTTGCGGTTTTTCTTCATCAATTTTCGCTGAAGGGTTTTGTTCTTGCGGTTCTTGATGGTGGAAGGCTTTTCAAAGTACTCCCGCTTCTTATATTCACGGATAATACCTTCCTTTTCTACCAGACGCTTGAAGCGCTTGATTGCTTTTTCCAGATTCTCGGAATCATCAACTGTAATATGTGCCATTTATACTCACCTCCCTTCGGAAACTAACCGCTAGTGTTTCGTCATTATGGCAGAATCAGTCAATGATGTCAACTCATTTACAGGAAATGTCTACTTTACAAAGGCTTTTTTCAAGTGTATAATCTTGTACAATTCTTTTTAAGTAGGAAATGTATGTCTCAACTTGCAATCCCCAAGAACTATAAACCATTGCTGTCTGTCCGAGAGACAGAGCATGCTATTGTCATGATAAAAGACTTCTTTCAGCTGGCCTTGTCCACAGAGCTGAATCTAACCCGTGTAACTGCCCCCCTGTTTGTTCCCAAGGGAACCGGTCTTAACGACGATTTGAACGGAGTGGAGCGGGCGGTAACCTTCCCCGTAAAGGACATGGATGACACTCCCATGGAGATTGTTCACTCTCTGGCCAAGTGGAAGCGGGTGAAGGTTACAGACTTGAACCTGCCTGCAGGCTTTGGTATTTACACCGACATGAACGCCATCAGAAGTGACGAGGAGCTGGACAATACCCATTCTCTGTATGTAGACCAGTGGGACTGGGAGCTGTCAGTAAACGAAGAAGATAGAACCATTTATTTGCTGCGGGATGTGGTAAAGCGGATTTACCGCTGTATGAAGCGAACTGAGTTTTTCATTTACGACCGATACGACTGCATCAAGCCTATTTTGCCTGATGAAATCACCTTTATCTTTGCAGAGGATTTGCAGAAATCCTATCCTGGTCTTACCTCCAAGGAGCGGGAGAATCTTGTGGCAGAAAAATACGGTGCCGTATTCATTATTGGAATTGGTGCTCCCTTGGCAGATGGTAGACCCCACGACGGACGTGCTCCCGACTACGACGATTGGATTACAGAAACAGGCGATGGTCACCGTGGCTTGAACGGCGACCTTATTGTGTGGAACCCTGTGCTCAAATGTGCCTTTGAGCTTTCTTCCATGGGAATCCGTGTATCTCCAGAGTCCTTGATGGCTCAGTTGGAGGCTCGTAACTGTATGGACAGAAAGGAATTGTATTTCCATTCTCGACTTTTGAATGGTGAGTTAAAGCACACCATGGGTGGTGGTATTGGTCAGTCCCGATTGTGTATGTATTTTTTGAGAAAGGCTCATATTGGAGAGACACAGGTAAGCGTGTGGCCAGAAGCCATGCGTAAGCAGTGTGCCGAAGCTGGAATAGCCTTGCTGTAGGATATATGGAAGCTGAGAAGGAATACCGTTTTAATGCCTGCCAGCTAGAGGAAGGATTGGCTTCCTTGGTGGAGCTGGGAATTACACGACTGATTGTGGCGGAGGAGGCTATCACAGGAAGCAAGGAGAGCTTTCTGCGGTTTGTTTGCCGAGCCCAAGAAGAGGCCCCAGATATTTTCTACAAATTCTATCTGAATCCCTCCATCATAGATGGCCAGGTGTGTCAGGAGCTGTCCCAGCTCTACTGTTCCCTTCAGTTGTCCCTGACTGCTGCTGATTTTGCTGGAAAAAAGGCCTTTAGTCGAAAGATTGATTTTTTGAACAGAAGCGGCTTGGTTTTTGGCTTTGACTTGGATTTTGCTCAGGAGGAAGGGGATTCCGCTCGGCTTTTCCGTGACCGCTTGAATTTTGCCCTTTCCTTGTATCCCAATCACCTTGATTTTAGCTGCTTGGAGCAGGAGCTTCCCCAGCCCGCAAAGACATTTTCCTCCAAGGATATTGGCTTGGCTGCAGACAAGGCCTATGCCTGTGGCCTGTTTTATTCTGCGGGGCGGGCGGTGCCTTGGTTTTTAAGTGTGCTGAAGCCCCTCCGTATTACTCCCGACAGCTTTTTTGCAGACTTTGCTGAGTGGCTCCAGTGTAATAATTTGGGGCGATTGTCTGGTGCAGGTCGTGGGGCAAAGGTGCAGTCTGGAATCAGCGATACCATGTACCAGCTTTCCCACCAAGAGATTGAGCAGATGCAGCTTTTGTTCCTGCAATTAAAGTATCAGGAGAAGGGCCTTGAGTTCCTTTTGCCTGTGGTGCAGGAATTGGTGCGATTTAATGGAGCCTTTGGCCGGCTGGTGGGTGAGGATCAGGAATCGGAGCTGGACTTGGCCTTCCATCCAGAGGATTTAAGCTCTCCCTATTCCCAGGATGTACAGGCCTTTGCAGAGAATGTGTGCATGGAGCAGTGCAGGGTGCGATTGTGCTGGATGCAGGACAAGGAAGGAAATAATTTTCCCGACTGGCAGTTTATCTAGTTTAAATGTGATTCAATGGAAGCAAATTCAGGGTTTTACTTCATAAGAAGTTAAAAATTTAACTGGAATTTGTTGACGATTGAATAGTGCAGATAGTATCTTTTAGACAGAAACTTATAAATGGTATAAATCCAAAAGCTAAGGAACAATAGATTTATGCTGTTAGGAAGACGAGGTATGAAGAAACAGGAACATCAGGAAGATCAGGATCAGCAGAAAATGTCCCAGACAGATTCCCCTGTGGAAGGTGAAGGTGTAGCAGCCCCAGATGCTGGTGAAGCAGTTGCTGGCACACAAGAAGATCCACTGCAGAAGCTGGAGCAGGAAAAGGCTGAATTAGAAGCAAAAAATAAGGAGCTTCACAATCAGTATCTTTTGGCCATGGCGGACTTTGACAATTACCGCAAGCGAATGATCAAGGAAAAGCAGGAAGCCTTTGACTATGCCAATGCCAATCTCTTGTCTGACCTGTTGGAAAGCATTGACAACTTTGACCGTGCTTTGGATGCTGCCGCTACTGCTACTGAGGTTTCCAGTGTAGTAGATGGTGTTAAAATGATTAGAAATCAGCTGGTGTCCATGCTGGAAAATAAATACAATCTGGCTGGATACGGAGAAAAGGGAGATGCCTTTGACTCCAATATTCACGAGGCCATTGGAAGTATGCCTGCACCAGTTGCCGAACCAGTATGTTCAGAAGTATATTTAAAGGGATACAAATTGAAGGATAGAATTATCCGTTATGCAAAGGTTATGGTTCAGATGCCCGACGGCAGTGTAGCTGCTGGGGACGGAAAAGCGTCTGAAGCAGCTGCCGAATAAGGATTTTAGAGAATTAGAGGAGATACGAATATGGGAAAGATTATTGGAATTGACTTGGGAACAACCAACTCTTGTGTTGCAGTAATGGAAGGCGGTGAGCCTGTTGTAATTCAGAACTCTGAGGGTGGACGCACCACTCCCTCCATTGTTGGCTTTACTGCCAAGGGTGAGCGCATTGTAGGTCAGCCTGCAAAGAACCAGATGGTTACCAACCCAGAAAATACTGTGTATTCAATCAAGCGTTTTATCGGACATCGCTACAGCGAGCTTTCTGGCGAAGCAAAGATGGTGCCCTACAAGGTAGTGGACCACGGAGAGGATGTTCGCATTGATATTGAAGGAAAGGAATATTCCCCACAGGAAATCAGTGCCTTTATCCTTCAGAAGATGAAGAAAACTGCTGAGGATTATTTGGGACAGACTGTTACAGAAGCTGTAATCACTGTTCCCGCATACTTTAACGATGCTCAGCGCCAGGCCACCAAGGATGCAGGAAAGATTGCTGGTCTTGAGGTAAAGCGTATTATCAACGAACCTACCGCTGCTTCTTTGGCTTACGGCTTTAACAAGGAATCAAAGACAGAAAAGACCATCGCTGTATATGACTTGGGTGGTGGTACCTTCGATATTTCAATCTTGGAATTGGGCGACGGTGTATTTGAGGTTAAGTCTACTGCTGGTGACACTCACTTGGGTGGAGACGACTTTGACCGCCGCATTATCAACTGGCTCATCGACGAATTTAAGGCTGACACTGGTATTGACCTGTCCAAGGATCGCATGGCCCTCCAGCGTCTCCGTGAGGCTGCTGAAAAGGCAAAGATTGAGCTTTCCGCTGTAGCCAGCACCGAAATCAACCTGCCCTTTATCACTGCCGATGCAACAGGTCCCAAGCACCTGCAGAAATCCTTGACTCGTGCCAAGTTCGAGCAGATGACAGAAGACTTGCTGGAGCGCACCAAGGAGCCTTGTCGCAAGGCCATGCAGGATGCAGGTGTAACTCCTGATCAGATTGACGAGGTATTGTTGGTAGGTGGTTCTACTCGTATGCCTAAGGTAATGCAGGTTGTAAAGGACTTGTTCGGTAAGGAAGGTTCTAAGGGAGTAAACCCCGACGAAGCAGTTGCTGTTGGTGCCGCTATTCAGGGTGGTATTTTGGGCGGTGACGTAAAGGACGTATTGCTGTTGGACGTAACACCCCTTTCCTTGGGTATTGAGACCATGGGTGCCGTATTCACCAAGCTCATTCCCCGAAACACTACCATTCCTACCCGCAAGAGCCAGATTTTCTCCACTGCTGCTGATGGACAGACAGCTGTATCCATCCACGTATTGCAGGGTGAGCGTGAAATGGCTGCTCAGAACCGAACCTTGGGTCGCTTTGACTTGGTAGGAATCCCTGCCGCTCCTCGTGGAGTGCCTCAGATTGAAGTAACCTTCGACATCGATGCCAACGGTATTGTTCACGTATCTGCCAAGGATTTGGGTACTGGTAAGGAACAGTCTGTTCGTATTGAAAGCTCTAGCGGCTTGAGCGAAAGTGAAATTGACCGCATGGTTAAGGAAGCTGAGGCAAATGCTGAGGCCGACAAGCGTGAGCGTGAAAAGGTTGAAGTTCGCAATGAAGCTGACTCCTTGGTTTATGCCACAGAAAAGAGCATGAAGGAGCTGGGAGACAAGGTTGCTGGTGCAGATAAGCAGAAGATTGATGATGCCATCGCTGCTTTGAAGCGTGCTCTGGAAGGTGACAATGTGGAAGAAATCAAGGCCAAGACTGAAGAGTTGAAGCAGGCTTCCTACAAGATTGCTGAAGAGGTGTACAAGCAGCAGCAGGCAGCTGGTGCTGG
>JAFYWB010000050.1 GCA_017549025.1 Treponema sp. | reverse complement strand
GGAGGTGTAAAAAATGCACAAGGATTTTTCAAATGATGCATGGGCAGAGTGTACTTATAGCGAATCTTTGCTGCCCCCACATTTTTTTCGAACATTGATTACTATCGCCTTGCCCATCATTCTGCAAAACCTGATGCAGTCCTTGGTGAACATGCTGGATACCATCATGGTGGGGCAATTAGGCTCCGTGGCCATTGCCGCCGTGGGACTGGGAAATCAAATCTTTTTCCTGCTGAACATGGTGCTTTTTGGCATTTCCTCTGGGGCTGCAATTTTTGTGGCTCAATACTGGGGTAAAAAGGATATTGCAGGCATTCGGCAAACTCTGGGGCTGGCTTTAACTCTGGCTACTGTGGTGGCCACGATTTTTACTGTGGCAGCAGTTTTTGCTCCCTATTTTTTGATTGGGCTTTATTCAAAAGACCCCGCCGTGGTGGAATCTGGAGGTCGGTATCTTCGGATTGTGGCCTTAAGTTATCCTGTTACCGCCATTAGCTTTGTCTTTGCCCAGGGCTTCCGCAGTACGGAGCATGTTCGGCTTCCCATGGTGGCTACCTTGATTTCCTTAGTTGCCAACGGTATCTTGAACTACCTGCTGATTTTTGGCATTGGCTTTTTCCCTGAGCTTGGAGTGTTGGGTGCCGCTGTGGCTACGGTCATTTCCCGTACTTTGGAATTTGCCATTCTGGTGGTGGTGGGCTATCGCAAAAAATATGAGATTGCTGCCCGCCTGAAGGAGTTTTTCTCCTACAAGTTTGATTTTGTGGCTCGTTACATTCGCATCGCATTGCCAGTTATCATCAACGAAAGCTTGTGGGGCTTGGGAATCACCTTGCAGAATTCAATTTTTTCTCACGCTGGTACTGATGCAATTTCTGCCATGAACATTTGCAGCACCATTTCCCAGCTCACGTGGATTTTCTTCATCGGAACAGGAACTGCTGCAGCCATCATCATCGGAAAGCTGATTGGTGCGGGGCAGCGTGAGCAAGCCATCAAAACTGCCAACACCTTTGGCTGGTTCATGCCAGCTTTGGCAGCGGTGGTGGCTCTGACTTTGATTCCCCTGTCTCGAATGTTGCCCTATTTTTTCAATGTGGAAGCAGAAATCCTACAACAAGCACAGCTTATGTTGATGGCTTTGATGGTGTCTTATCCTTTCAAGAGCTTTAACATGTGTATCGTAGTGGGAGTTTGTCGTTCTGGTGGGGATACCATCTACGCCGCCTTGATGGATGTGCTGGCCCTGTGGATTGTGGCTTTGCCCTTGGGATATTTTACCGCACTGGTGCTTGGTCTGCAGCCCTGGATTGTGTTCGTCTCCATCTTGGTGGAAGAACCAATTAAAGCAACCATGGGCTTTATTCGACTCCGCTCAAAAAAATGGCTTCACGATGTAACGGAATAAAGTGTGTAAATACATTACATTGATTTTATCTTTACATGGTATTATTATTTAATGTAGGAGGTATGTTTATGGCTCAAACATTGGTAAATATCCGTATGGATGAAGACTTGAAAAAAAGTATGGAGTCAATTTGTCATGAATTGGGAATGAATTTAACTACTGCTTTTACTATTTTTGCTCGTAAAGTAAGTAGAGAAAAACGAATTCCCTTTGATGTTTCTGTGGATCCTTTTTATTCAGAAGCTCATCTTGCTCACTTACGAAGAGGTGTCGTTGCTCTTGATGCAGGTCTTGGAAAAGAACATGAATTGATTGTAGAAATACTCTCTTGTAAAGGACACTATAATGATTAATTACTTACTGCAAATAGTGGCTCTAGTGGCCTATGCTGTGTTGCTGGTTACCTGGCCCAATCGCAAGAAAAAGCTGATGGTAAATCTGGGAGAACAGGTGCTACCCTTCACTGGTGTTACCAACAGATTCATGGTACCAGTTTTGGTAATTGCTCCTGCTTTAATTTTGTTTCAGTGGTTTAGAAACTTTGGCCTCATGATAAACGTGGTGCTTTGTGGTGTGGCTTTGCTGGCGGCAGAGCTGGTGATTCGAGAGCGAGTGCTGGGTGCCATAGCTGGTGTGTACAAAAACGGCTTGGTGGTGGATGGCCGCCAGCTATTGTTCTCAGAAATTCACGCCCTTCCCACTTTGAGCTATGAGGATGAACTAGAAGACCGAGATGAATTTTATCGTCGGACGCTGGAAATTGTTACAGAACAAGCCGGTACACTGCGGGTTGGTTTTGCCTCCGTGTCTGAACGTGATGCTGCGGTGGAAGCTATCTGTAAGCTGGTGCCACGGCTGAAATAGTTTGCAAGAAAAATCTTCTGTATTTAAGTGTCTTTTAAGGAAATCTGTGTAAGCTAGGGCTATGAAACGAAGTTTTCAAATTAAAACAGCAGCCCTTGGCTTGCTGGTTGCGTTATTTTCGCCTGTTTCGGCAGTTTCTGTAGAATTGCAGCAGCAGGGAACAGTTCTTCCTTCCATTTCAACTGATGAAAAGCAAGTGAAACTCTCTCTCCAAGAGCTTTTAGCTGCCTATGTAGCCAATCATCAGGAAATCCAAAACTTGATGATTCAGCTGAATCAACAAGAGCTTTCCCATGAATCCACCATGGTATCTCAAGGTTTAAAGCTGAATCTTTCCACAGGAAATTTTTCCATTGGCTCTAGCCAAATCCGTGGAGAGCCAGCAATTTCTGTGTCCATGCCCAAGTTGAATGGTACCTATGTAGAAGCTCGTCTTCCCCTTCAGTTTAATTTGAACAAGGGCTCTTCCTCCGTGGCATCACCTGGAGCAGCTACTTCTGGCAGTGTTATTCAAGGTGCCAGCTTTACCATCGGTACTGAAATTCTTGGAAATAGCGGAAAGTCCAGTACATTATCCATTTTGAAGGCAAATCGAAGCTTGCTGGAAGCCCAACGTAAAATCCAAGATCAATCTTTGGCTGTGGAAAAAGAATTCTATTCAAAAATCAAGGAATTGTACTCAAGCTACGGTAATCTTCTTTCCTCCAAGGATTCCGTCTACACAAAGGAGCTTGATTTAGCTGTATTGCAGGCCCAAGGCTACGGCACTTCCTCCACTCGCTACCGAACAAAGACTATGGAAGTGCTTTCCGCTCAGCGAAATGTGGACAAGCAGCAGCGAAATCTTCAGCGAGAGCTGGAGCTGTTTGCCCAAAAATGTGGTTTGCAGTCAAATCAGCTTTCCATGGAAAATCTTGCTCCTTCAGCAGAAATCCTTGCCAGCATTGGTATTTTGGAGCAGCTTCCTTTGGAAGGGCTAGATCGTTACACCACCATGGAAGCAGCTCAGTGGAGCCTTACCACCACCCAGCTAGAAATGGAGGCAAATGCTCCGCTTACCCTTTCTGCAGAAGCAGGCTACACCTACAAAAACCAAAGTGTTGGTGCAGGTCAATCAGATACAATACAGGCGGCTCTGGTGCTTCAAGGCTTTGGTGGCAAGCTTTCCAGTGGTGTGTCCGTTCCCATTGGAGGAGATGAAAAAACTCCTTCTGCCCAGCTTTCTCTCAGCTGGTCTCCCAACGACATGAAAACTCAAAGTCTCCAGCGGAATCAGCGGGAATTGAATCTGCAGCTGGCTCAACAGAAAATTGTGGATGCAGAAGAAAAATACCAACAAGCTGCGGAAAATGCCCTGCTCACCTGGGAAGATTTGCTGTGGAACAGACAGGTTGCTCTGGAAGAGCTGGAGCTGTATCAGCAGCTGGCTCAAGATACCACTAATTTGTTCAATCGGGGCATGACCACGGAAACTGAATTCAATCAAGCTACAACAAATCGAGATAAGGCTCAAATCCAGTGTCAGATTGCAGACTTGGAATTGATTCTTCACTACATTGCAACTCGACAACTCTTTGTTCAGGGGGAACAGTAAATGGCTCAGAAAAAATCCCTTCGGATTATATTCCTTATACTTATTTTGGCAGCTCTTACCGGACTTATCATATTTTTTGCCGCACGGGGAACGAAAAAAGCCGCTGCTAAAAATACTGGAGAAACAAGCTTGAAGGTGCTGTACGAAACTGTTACCAACGTAATCGAAATTTCTGGTACCATTCAAGCCGCACAAACTCAAACCCTTAAGGTGGCCGGTAGCGGAACCGTTACTGCCGTCTACGTAAAGGTGGGAGATCGGGTAAAGAAGGGCGATGTGCTCATGGAGCTGGACAAAAGCGAGCAGGAATACAATCTGGCAAAGCATGATTACGACACTGTTCAAAAGCAAATTAGCGGTAGCCCCAAGGAACTGGAGCTGATGCAGTATCAGCGAAAAACCTTGGAGAAAAAGCTAGAAGATAGAAAGATTACCGCAAATTTTGATGGTGTTGTGGCAGATTTTACAGCTGCGGTGGGAGATTATCTTGAGGCAAAGGATTCTGTGGGTACCCTCATTCAGCGGGATTATCTAAAATCCTACGTGGAGGTAGTGGAAACAGATGCTCCAAAGCTGCAGGCTGGACAAAAGGTTTCCTGTACCTTCCCCGCCTATGGTGACGAAAAAATCCAAGGTGAAGTTGTTTCTTATCCCGCAGTTGGTAGTGTTACCAATCGTGGAGCTTCCATCGTTAAGGTTGAAATTCGCCTGTACAATCCACCAGAAATCATTTTGCCTAACTATTCCTTTACAGGCGAAATTGAAATCAGTCCCCCAGAAAACCTCGTTTTGATTCCACAAGCAGCCATGGGATTTTCTCCTGAAAAAAAATCCTACGTGGAGCTCTATCAGCGGGATGGTTCCACTCAGCAGGTTCAAATCGAAGCTATTCCCTATGACCGCACCTATTTCAAGGTGGTGCAGGGAGATCTTCCAAAAAATGCTGAGCTAAAGGCTTTGGCCGCTCCTCAGGTGTCTGGTACTCGTCCTGGTAACTTTAGAGCTGGAAGCAGTTCTCAAAATCAAGAGGAAGGTGGCTTCGGTGGATTTGGTATGCCTGGTATGGGTGGAATGCCACCTGCTGGGGCTCCTGCTGGTGGACCTGGTGGAGGTTTCGGTGGACGATAGGCATAACATTCAGCAGGGGGAAATCTGCATCCGCATGGAAGGCGTCACCAAGGAGTATCACGTGGCAGATGTCCACGTTCAAGCCCTTCGTGGAGTTTCATTCCAAGTAAAGCAGGGTGAATATATCACCATCATGGGGCCTTCTGGCTCTGGTAAATCCACCCTCATGAACATGATCGGCTGTCTCGACCGTCCCACCAAGGGTTTGGTAGAAATCGGTGGTAAAAACACTGCCTCCATGAACGAAAAAGAATTAGCCTATTTGCGGAACAAAACCGTAGGCTTTGTGTTCCAGCAATATTTTCTGCTGCCCTCTATGAGCGTTTTGGAAAATGTTATGCTGCCTCTGCGATATCAGGGGGTAGATCGACGGGAAGGGAAGCGTCGTGCAGAAGAGGTGCTGGTGGACATGGGCTTGCAGGATAGGCTTCATCACCTGCCTTCCGAGCTATCTGGTGGTCAAAAGCAGCGGGCGGCTATTGCTCGTGCCACCGTTACTCGGCCTCAAATTATCCTCGCAGACGAACCAACTGGTGCCCTAGACTCTGAGACAGGCCGCCGTGTGCTGGAGCTTTTTTCTCGTATCAACAGTCAGGGAACTACCGTTATCATCGTTACCCACGACCAAAAAATCGGTGCTCAGGCTCCACGTCAAATCTCCATCTTGGACGGAAAGATCCTTCAAGACGGAAATCCCCTTGATTTTGGAGGAATTCATGCTTGACGACTTAATTTTTGCTCTCAGAAATTTCCGCCGCAACAAGATTCGTAGCTTCCTCTCCCTTTTGGGTATCATCATCGGTGTTGCTTCTGTTATCGTTATCACCTCTCTCAGCGAAAGTGCTACCAAAACAGTGGAGGATAGCTTTTCCTCTGCCGGTCTTGATATAGTACGCATTTCTGGTGGTTTTATGCAGCGGCGGAACAATGCCTCCGTTACCTTTAACGAAACCTTTCGGGAAAATCTCTTTGATGCAGTGGAAAATATCAAGTCCATCCACTACACCAATACCCTTAGTATGACTCTTAGTCGAGGCGAAACCACTGTTACCGCCAGTGCTACGGCGGTGGAGCCAGGCTATCTTGCGGTAAACGGCCTTACTCTAGACAAAGGAAGTGATTTTTCCATATCCGACAACGTAACGGGACAGCAACGTCTCCTTATCGGTACAGAAATTGCAGAAGGTTTGTTTGAAGATGAAGATCCTGTAGGTCAGGCGGTCACTGTTGTGGCAGGAAACGCCACCTTTAATTTTCGTGTGGCAGGAGTCCTTTCCTCTGGTAACTCCATGAATTCCACTGATTCTACAGTGCTCATTCCACGAGGTTTTTACTCCAAGAAAATCGTGCCATCAGCCCAAGCTGCCACAGTTTTGGTACAATGTACCAATCAAGATAAGGCTCCCATCGTATCAGAGCACATTAAGGAATATATCACCTTTATTTCTGGCTCCCAGTATGCCGCCTCCGTCAGCTCTATGCAGGCTATGCTAGAAGAATATCAGCAGCTCACTGGCAGCATTAGTCTTATTCTTTCTGGAATTGCTGCTATTTCTTTGCTGGTAGGTGGAATTGGTATCATGAATATTATGATTGTTACGGTAACGGAGCGACGTCGAGAAATTGGTATCAGAAAGGCCCTTGGAGCCAGTCCCAACGTTATTCGTCTCCAGTTTTTGATAGAATCTGCCTTGATTACTGTACTAGGTGGTACCGTCGGTATTATTGTGGGGATTGCCATCAGTGGGGTGGCAGCAAAGGTTATGGGAAATAGCTTTGCCATCCAGTGGGGAGCCTGTATCCTTGCCTTTGTTTTTTCTGCCGCTATCGGTATCTTCTTTGGACTGAGCCCCGCTTCCCGTGCCGCCAAGCTGGATCCTGTAGCAGCTCTATCTTCTGAGTAGGAGGTGATTGGATAATTTTTCTTCAAAAAAAGGGTGATTTCCCTTTTATTCTATTGACAAAGATGATGTTTGTATGTATAGTTTTGGAACCTATCAATTTGATAGTCTTGCCTTTGTAGCTCAGTCGGCAGAGCGCAACCATGGTAAGGTTGAGGTCAGCGGTTCGATCCCGCTCGAAGGCTGTAATTGCATCGGCGATTTTGCCGGTATTTTATCATAGGAGAAGCAAAATGGCTAGCAAGAAAAAGACAGCTGTTGAAATTATCGCTTTGCAGTGCAGTGAGTGCAAGCGAAAGAATTACACAACTTATAAGAATAGAAAAAACATCCAGGGTAAGCTGGAGTTAAATAAATATTGTCCTTTTGATCACAAGCATACTTTGCATAAGGAAACAAAGGCAAAATAAGTTAGTTGTGGGCTACAGTGTAGCCCATTAAATATATTTAGGTCAGTAGCTCTAATGGTAGAGCGTCGGTCTCCAAAACCGAATGTTGAGGGTTCGAGTCCTTCCTGGCCTGTATCTTTTTATAAAACTAGGGACTGTCATGGGAAAGATCATCCGTTTTTTCAAGGAATGCATTGCAGAGCTTAAGAAGGTGGTATGGCCTTCTCGTAATGATGCAGTTTCTTCTGTAAAAGTTGTATTCATCTCCACAATTATCATTGCTGTAATTCTCGGTCTGTTGGATCTGGTTTTTGTAACCGGAATGAACTTAGTATTTTAATAGGCAAAATAGATGGCAAGGGGCTGGTATATTTTACATACCTACACCGGGTATGAGTCTAAGATCGAAAAAACTATTCGTCTTCTGGTAGATTCAGGAGAATTGTCTTCTGATATTGTTCTTGATATAAAAGTTCCTGTTGAAGAAGTTGTCGAGATTAAAGAAGGAAAGAAAAAGGTTTCTACTAAAAAATTCCTTCCTGGCTATATCATGATTGAGCTTGACCTTCCTGATATCGGGTGGAAGGGAACTTGTTCTGCAATCAGACGAATCCAAGGTGTAACTGGATTTGTTGGTGCTGATCCCAACGTAAGACCTCGTCCTATTTCTGCTGATGAAGCAAAGGCTTTGTTGCAGAAGTCTGGTGACATCAAGGGTGAAAAACCCACTCGTCTTAAGCAGAGTTTTTCTGTTGGCGAGCAGGTTAAGATTATTGAAGGTTCCTTCGCTTCATTCTCTGGAACAATCGAAGAAGTTAACCTTGAAAAAAGCAAGTTAAAAGTTACTGTAAATATCTTCGGTCGTGATACACCTGTAGAGCTTGGTTTGCTGCAGGTAGAAAAGATTTAAAAGATTCCCGAGGCTCTGCCTCGGTATTCTTGTTTTGGGAGAGTCGGGTAATGTCATTAACCGTCTCGCTAGGTGACTTCGTAGGAAGTTATCATACCAATGTAAGGAGTAATATATGGCAAAGAAAAAGGTGACCGCCGTCATTAAACTGCAGTGCCCTGCAGGAAAGGCAACACCTGCGCCCCCAGTCGGTCCTGCTCTTGGACCTCATGGTGTAAGCGCCCCAATGTTTGTGCAGCAGTTCAATGACCGCACAAAGTCAATGGAACCTGGCTTGGTGGTTCCCGTAGTCATTACTGTTTATCAGGACAAAACCTTTACATTCATCCTCAAAACTCCTCCTGCAGCTGTTCTTATTAAGAAGGCTGCTGGAATCGACAAGGGAGCTGCAAACCCCTTGCGTGACAAGATTGCCACCTTGTCCAAGGAGAAGTTGGAAGAGATTGCAAAGACAAAGATGCCTGACATCAATGCAAATGATCTTGAAGCAGCAAAGAAAATTGTTGCTGGAACTGCCCGAAGTATGGGTGTAGAGGTGGAGCGGTAATATGAAGCACGGAAAGAAATATCTTCAGGCGCTTGCAAAGTACGAGCCCACAAAGTTGTATGATTTGGCTCAGGCTTGTCAGGTTGTAAAAGACATTAAGTTTGCTAACTTCGATGAGACTGTAGAGGCCCACATTAATCTGCGCCTTTCAAAGAGTCAGACTATGCGTGATACCTTGGTATTCCCACATCAGTTCAAGGGAGAAAAGAAGGTATTGGTATTCTGTAAGGAAGACCGTGTAAAAGAAGCCCTGGATGCAGGTGCTGCTTTCGCTGGTGCTGATGAGTACATCGAAAAGGTTAAGGGTGGCTGGCTTGATTTTGACGTAGCTGTTGCAACCCCTGACATGATGAAGGACGTTGGACGCCTTGGTATGGTATTGGGACGCAAGGGGCTGATGCCTAACCCTAAGACTGGAACTGTAACTGCTGATATCGCTCAGGCAATTGCTGAGTTGAAGAAGGGTCGTACAGAGTTCCGTGCCGACAAGACTGGTGTTGTACACATCGCTGTTGGTAAGGTTTCCATGGATACAGATAAGATTGTAGAAAATATTCAGGCTCTTCTCTCTGAAATCATCAGAAAGAAGCCTGCTGATGCAAAGGCTGGATTTGTTCAGTCTGTATCAGTAAACTCTACAATGGGTCCCGGTGTTTGGGTGAACTTTAAGGAAGGAGAGTAAGAATGGCTATTAAAGCAAAGAAAGTCCAGCCTGCAAAGGCAGAGGCCATTGCTGCAGCAAAGGCCGTTCTGGAAACTGGCTCTGACTACATTTTCGCTGACTATCGTGGTTTGACCGTGGAGCAGATTTCTGCACTCCGCAAGCAGCTGAGAGAAAAGAATTGTTCTTTCAAGGTTATCAAGAATAACTTTGCACGTATTGCCTTTGAAGAATTGAAGGTTGAAGGTGTTGCAGATTATTTGAGTGGTCCTACTGCTATTGCTTTGTCTTCAGAAGATACAAACGAAGTTGCTAAGATTCTGTATGACTTTGCAAAGGAAACTCCTGCTCTTGAGATCAAGGGTGGTTTGATTGACAATGAGAACTACGATGCAGCAAAGCTGGAAGCTTTCTCAAAGCTCCCAGGAAAGAAGCAGTTGATTGCAATGATTATGTCTACAATCAACGCTCCTGTACAGAAGGTGGCCGCAACATTGCAGGCCTACGTGGACAAGATGTCAGAAGGTGGAGAAGCAGCTGCCGAGTAATCGGTGCTGATAATCTAGCAGTTTGCTAGATTCTACCTATGATAAACACAGTCAGGCTTCAGGCGCTGTCCTCCTGTCTGTGAATAAAATTAATGCCTATTGAAAAGGAGAAGATAATATGGCAGCTCTTACTACAGATCAGATTCTTGATGCAATCGCTTCTATGACAGTTTTGGAAGCATCCGAGCTTGTAAAGGCTATGGAAGAAAAGTTTGGTGTTACAGCCGCAGCTCCCGTTATGGTAGCTGGTGCTGGTGCAGCTCCTGCTGCTGCTGCTGAAGAGCAGACTGAGTTCAACGTAAGTCTGGAAAGCGCAGCTGCTGACAAGAAAATTGCAGTTATCAAGGCTGTTCGTGGAATTACCGGTTTGGGTCTTAAGGAAGCCAAGGAATTGGTTGAAGGTGCACCCAAGGTACTTAAGGAAGGTGTTTCCAAGGAAGAAGCAGATAAGATTAAGAAAGAAATTGAAGAAGCAGGCGGAGTTGTTAAGATTGCATAAGTCTTGGCTACAGCCGTGGCCGCATCAAGTAAATTGGTGCGGCTGCTCTTTGTATCTATTCTGATTTCTCGTTATTTTATTATGCTGCCGGGATATTTTTCTCGGTAGCTCTATCTATTTAGAAGACACATCAGTCAAGGGGGGATTTGATGTTTGCAAAAACCCGGACGATTAATCGTCAGTACATAGGCAAGAATATCCAGAATTTTATGGAGTTGCCTAACCTCATCGATATCCAGCTTTCTTCATACGAGAGTTTTTTGCAGAAGGAAAAGTTGGACAATCATGAATCACTGGCAGAACAAGGACTTCAGGAAGTTTTTTCTTCCACTTTCCCTATCGAAAGTCCTAACGGTGACATGATTCTTGAGTATGAATATTACGAACTTGATGAAAAGAATATAAAATTCACTGAGCTTGAGTGTAAGCAGAAGGGTTTGACCTATTCTGTGCCATTGAAGGCTCGTATTAACTTGAACTTCCAGCAGACAGCTGAAATCCGTCAAAAAGATATTTACATGGGAGACATTCCCCTCATGACCGATCGCGGTACCTTTATCATCAACGGTGCCGAGCGTGTTGTAGTTTCCCAGATTCACCGTTCCCCCGGTGTTATCTTTAGCAACGACAAGGGTGTATATTCAAGCCGAATCATCCCTTATCGTGGTAGCTGGCTTGAATTTGAAATTGACCAGAAGAAAGATCTGATTTATGCAAAGATTGACCGCAAGAAGCGTATCTTGGGAACTATTTTCCTTCGTGCCTTGGGATTTACTTCTCGTGAGGAGATTATCCGTTGCTTCTACGATGTAGAAAAGGTAACCTTAGAGGATACTCCTGAGTCTAAAGATGCATTGGTGAACCGTGTATTGGCTGATGCAGTGATTATCACTGACAGTGAAACTGGTGAGTCAAAGAAATTGTTCCGTGCTGGTGCAAAGTTGCATCTTCATGATATTGATGAACTTATCATTCACAAGATTACGGATTTGACTGTAATCCGCTTTGGCGAGCCAAAGAACGATAAAAATCCTAAGAGCATTGATGATACTTCTTTGAGTTCTCAGATGATTATCAACTGCTTTGAGCGAGAAGAAATCCGTTTTGCAAAGGATGGATATGATTCTGATGAGCCTACAAAAGAAGAGGCTTTGTCTGCAGTTTACAACGTGCTGATGCCTGGTGAGCCTATCACCATTGAAGCTGCAGAAAAGGATTTGACCTCCATGTTCTTCTCCAGCCGTCGCTATGATTTGGGCCGTGTTGGACGTTACAAGTTAAACAAGAAGTTTGACTACAAGGAAAACATTCAGGAACACACCTTGGTTAAGGAAGACATTGTTTCTACAATGAAATACCTTATCAAGGTATACGTTGGTGACGCAAACTTGGACGATATTGACCACTTGGGAAATCGTCGTGTACGTTCTGTTGGTGAGTTGATGACCACTCAGCTGAAGACTGCTTTCAGCCGCATGGAGAGAATTGCTAAGGAACGCATGAGCTTGAAGGAAACCGAGACACTCCGCCCCCAGGATTTGATTTCCATTAAGCCAATCGTTGCATCAATCAAGGAATTCTTCAGCTCCAGCCAGCTTTCTCAGTTCATGGATCAGGTTAATCCCTTGGCTGAGTTGACCCACAAGCGCCGTTTGAACGCTTTGGGACCTGGTGGACTTTCACGTGACCGTGCAGGTATTGAGGTTCGTGACGTTCACTACACTCACTACGGACGTATGTGTCCTATCGAAACTCCTGAAGGACCAAACATTGGTTTGATTGTTTCTCTTGCAATCTATACTCGTGTTAACGAGTACGGATTTTTGGAAGCTCCTTACAGACAAATTGTAGATGGAAAGGCAACTGACAAGGTTGATTATCTGTCTGCTATGGATGAAGATAAATATTACATTGGACAGGTTTCCACTAACCTCAAGGAAGATGGAACCTTTGCTATTGAGCATATTTCCTGCCGTCACCAGGGTGACTATACCACACGTTCTCCCAAGGACGTGCAGTATATGGACGTATCTCCCAAGCAGGTTATCTCTGTTTCTGCCGCTCTTGTTCCCTTCTTGGAGCATGACGACGCCAACCGTGCCCTCATGGGTTCAAACATGCAGCGTCAGGCTGTTCCCTTGTTATTCCCTGAGCCACCTCACGTTGGAACCGGTATGGAAGCAAAGTGTGCTTATGACTCTGGTGTACTTATCAAGGCAAAGCGTGATGGTGAGGTTGTATTCGTAGCAGCCGACGAGATTCGTATTAAGCCCGATGATGCTCCCAACGGAATGTTGGATATGTACCAGATTTTGAAGTATCAGCGAACAAACCAGGATACCTGTTACCATCAGAGACCTATCGTAGAGCTGGGACAGAAGGTAAAGAAGGGTGATGTTCTTGCAGACGGTCCTGCTACCTTCAATGGAGAGTTGGCTCTTGGTCGAAACATCTTGGTTGGATTCGTGCCATGGAATGGATACAACTATGAGGATGCTATCCTTATTTCTCAGCGTGTTCTGAAGGAGGATATGTTTACTTCTATCCATATCCGTGAATACTCCACTGAGATTCGTGATACAAAGCTGGGACCAGAGAAGATTACTCGTGATATTCCTAATACCAACGAGGAATTGCTAGCAAACCTTGACCAGGAAGGTGTTATCCGTGTTGGTGCAGTTGTTCGTTCTCAGGATATTTTGGTGGGTAAGACCACACCTAAGAGTGAGACTGAAACAACTCCTGAGTTCAAGTTGCTGAATTCAATCTTCGGTGAAAAGGCAAAAGAGGTTCGTGATACCTCATTGCGTGTTCCCCATGGTGTAGAAGGTACTGTAATTGATGTTCAGCGCCTGCGTCGTGTGGATGGAAATGACTTGAACCCTGGTGTAGAAGAAGTTGTAAAGGTTTTGATTGCAACAAAGCGTAAGCTCCGTGAAGGTGACAAAATGGCTGGTCGTCACGGAAACAAGGGTATTGTTGCACGTATTCTTCCTATTGAAGATATGCCTTACCTTGAAGACGGTACACCACTTGATATCTGTTTGAACCCCCTTGGTGTTCCTTCTCGAATGAACATTGGTCAGATTATGGAATCTGAGTTGGGATTGGCTGGAAAATACTTGAATGAGTGGTATGAAGCTCCTGTATTCCAGTCTCCTTCAAACGAACAAATTGAAGCAAAGCTTGTAGAAGCTGGATTCCACCCCAGTTCCAAGGCTACACTCCGTGATGGACGCACTGGTGAGCCCTTCAAGAACGATGTATTTGTTGGTGTAATCTACTTTATGAAGCTTCACCACTTGGTTGACGACAAGATGCACGCTCGTTCAACTGGTCCTTACTCACTTGTTACCCAGCAGCCTCTGGGTGGTAAGGCTCAGTTCGGTGGTCAGCGATTGGGAGAAATGGAGGTATGGGCACTGGAAGCTTATGGTGCTGCAAATACCTTGCAGGAGCTCTTGACCATTAAGTCTGACGATATGAACGGTCGTTCAAAGATTTACGAGTCAATCGTTAAGGGTGAGCCTTCCACTGCAGCTGGTGTTCCAGAATCCTTCAACGTTCTGGTTCAGGAATTGCGTGGTTTGGCACTTGATCTTACAATCTACGATGAGAAGGGTAAGCAGATACCTCTCACAGAGCGTGACGAGGATATGATCAATAAGATTGGTTCTGACTTCGAATCATAGGAGAGATTTGTATGCGGGATATTCAAGATTTTGACAGTTTGATGATAAAACTTGCCTCTCCAGACGTTATGCGCGCCTGGTCATACGGCGAGGTAAAGAAGCCTGAGACTATAAATTACCGTACTCTCCGGCCAGAGAAGGATGGACTTTTCTGCGAGCGAATCTTTGGTACCACCAAAGAGTGGGAATGCTTCTGTGGAAAGTTTAAGTCCATCAGATACAAGGGCGTTGTGTGTGATCGTTGTGGTGTTGAAGTTACTCACTTCAAGGTACGACGTGAGCGCATGGGTCACATTGAGTTGGCTGCCCCTGTATCACATATTTGGTACTATCGTTCATCTCCCACACGTATGGGATTGTTGCTGGACTTGCAGCAGAATGCATTGCGTTCCGTACTGTACTATGAGAAGTATATCGTTATCGATGCAGGTGACACTGACCTGAAGAAGATGCAGTTGCTCTCAGAAGATGAGTACATGGAAGCACAGGAGCGCTACGGTGGTGCATTCCAGGCTCAAATGGGTGCTGAGGCAATCAAGGTTTTGCTGGAAGGCTTGAATCTTGATGAATTGGCTGCCGAGCTCCGTCTTAAGATGGAAGAAAAGGGCCCCAAGAGCGATAAGCGTCTTTTGAAACGCATTGAATTGGTGGAAAATTTCCGTGCATCTGGAAACAAGTGTTCCTGGATGATTTTGGATGTAATTCCTGTTATTCCACCAGAGCTTCGTCCTATGGTTCAGTTGGATGGAGGTCGCTTTGCCACATCTGACTTGAACGATTTATATCGTCGTGTTATTAACAGAAACAACCGCCTCAAGAGATTGATGCAGCTTTCTGCTCCTGACATTATCATCAGAAACGAAAAGCGTATGCTGCAGGAAGCAGTAGATGCTCTTTTCGATAACTCCAAGCGTAAGCGGGCTGTAAAGGGTGCTTCTAATAGACCTCTCAAGTCTATTTCTGATATGCTGAAGGGTAAGCAGGGACGTTTCCGCCAGAACCTGTTGGGTAAGCGTGTTGACTACTCTGGTCGTTCCGTAATCGTTGTTGGTCCAGAGTTAAAGCTGTGGCAGTGTGGTTTGCCCACAAAGATGGCCTTGGAATTGTTCAAGCCCTTCATCATGAAAAAGCTGGTGGACAAGAATATTGAGTACAATGTAAAGAAGGCTCGTATCGCTGTAGATATGGAGAAGCCAGAGGTATTCAAGATTCTGGACGAGGTTGTACGAGAGCATCCCGTTATGCTGAACCGTGCTCCTACCTTGCACCGCTTGGGTATTCAGGCCTTTGAACCAGTATTGGTGGAAGGAAAGGCTATCCGCTTGCATCCTCTTGTATGTCGTGCATTTAACGCTGACTTTGACGGTGACCAGATGGCTGTTCACGTGCCTCTGACTCAGGCTGCTCAGATGGAATGCTGGACATTGATGCTTTCTGCACGAAACCTTCTTGACCCTGCAAACGGTAAGACCATAGTTTATCCTTCTCAGGACATGGTTTTGGGAATCTATTATCTGACAAAGATTAAGCCCACTGCCAAGGGTACTGGAAAGCGTTTTAGCTCCGAGGAAGAGGTTTTCTTGGCAGCAGATTCCAACGTAATCGAGTGGCAGGCTGAAATCAAGGTTCCTGTACGGAAGGCTCCTTACAATGGCGCCGTTGTTTCAACAACAGCTGGACGCTTGAAGTTCAACGAGGAAATGCCTGCTGACGTAGAGTTCGTAAACGAGCTGTTGGGTGACAAGGAACTGAAGAACCTGATTGAAAAGGTTTATGCTGAAAAGGGTGCCTGGCTTACTGTACAGATGCTGGATGCCATTAAGGCTGTAGGTTATAGATACGCAACCTTCTTTGGAGCAACAATCTCTATGGAAGATATTCTTATTCCAGAAGAGAAGACAAAGATTATTGAAGAAGCTAACAAAGAAGTTGAGAAGATTCAGAAGAGCTTCAACGTAGGTGAAATGACTGCTGCAGAGCGTTACGAAAAGGTAACTTCTTTGTGGTCACGCACCAACGAAGATTTGACCAAAACCATGATGAACAACCTGGAGCGGGACAAGGATGGATTCAACACCATCTACATGATGGCCGCTTCTGGTGCTCGTGGTAGTAAGAACCAGATTCGTCAGTTGGCTGGTATGCGTGGTTTGATGGCTAAACCTAACGGTGACATTATCGAGTTGCCTATCCGTTCAAACTTTAAGGAAGGACTTTCCGTTATCGAGTTCTTCATTTCAACCAACGGTGCTCGAAAGGGTCTTTCCGATACAGCTCTTAAAACAGCTAACGCTGGTTACTTGACTCGCCGTCTTGTTGATATTGCTCAGGACGTTGTTGTAAACGAAGAGGACTGTGGAACCATCAACGGATTGGAGTATGCAGCTGTTAAGGAAGGTGACGAAGTAATCGAATCCTTGCGAGACAGAATTGCTGGTCGATTTACCTTGGAGCGGGTACTGAACCCCATTACCCGTGAGGTCATTTGCGATGTAAATGAATACATCACCGATGAACTGGCTGCTAAGATTGAAGCTGCTGGTGTAGAAAAGGTTAAGCTGCGAACCGTTTTGACCTGTGAATGTAAGCACGGTGTCTGCTGCAAGTGTTATGGTAGAAACTTGGCTCGCAACAAGATTGTAGAAATCGGTGAGGCTGTTGGAATCATTGCTGCTCAGTCAATTGGTCAGCCAGGTACTCAGTTAACCATGCGTACCTTCCATACTGGTGGTATTGCATCTCGTGCTACAGAAGAAAACTCAATCTCTTTGAAGAACGATGTTCTTGTCGAAAAGATTAAGGGTACAAGTATCATTGAAACTGCTTCTGGTAACTATTTGTTTGCTCGAAAGGGCTCCATGACTGTTGCAAAGGTTTTGGATAAGTTCACTGTAGAAGCCAACGACAAACTGCTGATTGAAGACGGAGAACTGGTATTTAAGGATGCACCTCTGTTTAGTCATGATGGAAGCGATGTTGTTGCTACCCATGCTGCTCGTGTTGCAATCAAAGACAATGTTCTGTATTTGATTGGTAATGAACAGGTAATCGAGATCCAGAACGGTTCAACTGTAGTTGTTAAAGAAGGCCAGTTCGTTCCCAAGCAGAAAAGCTTGGCTGAATTCGAGCCTTATTCCGATCCTATCATCGCAGAAAAGACTGGTACCGTAAACTTTGAGGATATTATCCTTGGTTCAACCCTGCGTGAGGATATTACTGAACAAGGTAAGATTGAGCGAACAATCACTGACCTGCACAGTGAGACAAAGTTGCCTCGTATTTTCATTACTGATGCAACAAAGACTGAAATTGCCAGCTACTATTTGCCAGTAGGAGCTATCTTGTCTGTAAACGAAGGTGACACCATCAAAGAAGGTGACATCATTGCTCGAACTCCAAGAGAAGCTTCTAAGACTGCGGATATTACTGGTGGTTTGCCTCGTGTTTCTGAGTTGTTCGAAGCACGCAAGCCTAAAGAACCTGCTGTATTGTCCCAGATTTCTGGTACAGTTCAGTTTAAGGGAATTTCAAAGGGTAAGCGACTCATTGTGGTTGAAGATGTATATGGAAAGAAATTCGAGCATCAGGTTCCCATTAGTCGCAAGCTTTTGATTCGTGACGGAGACGAAGTTGTTGCAGGTGAAAAGCTTTGTAACGGTTCCATCAGTCCTCACGACATCTTGGCTATCCTTGGTGAAAATGCCCTGCAGAACTACTTGATGGATGAAATCCAGCAGGTGTACCGAACTCAGGGTGTAACCATCAACGATAAGCACATTGGTGTTATTATTCGCCAGATGTTGCGTAAGGTTGAGATCGTTTCTGTAGGTAACTCCAAGTTTATCTATGGACAGCAGGTGGACAAGTACAAGTTCCATGCAGAAAATCGTAAGGTTTTGGAAAGCGGTGGTAAGCCAGCTGTGGCTCGTCCCATGTTCCAGGGTATTACAAAGTCTGCTTTGAATATTGATTCCTTCATCTCAGCTGCATCCTTCCAGGAAACAACTCGAGTTTTGACAAATGCTGCTATTGCTGGTTCTATCGACTACTTGCGTGGATTGAAGGAAAACGTATCAATCGGTCACTTGATTCCCGCTGGTACTGGTATCGGCAATTACAAGAATATCAAGCTGTTTGACGATAATGCATCCGACTTGGATGAGCAGATGCACGAAATCGTTGAACGACGTCGTCTGGAACGGGAAGAGCAGGAGCGCATTGCCCTTCAGGATGATGTAGAGTTTGAGGCTGATGAGAAATAAATCTGATTTTGCAGCAAGTCATTGACACTTATGCAGAATTTTTGATATTATTTTATGCATTCTACGTATTTTACGTAGATTTGGATTCGCCAAATTTAGCCGGAGTGCTGCCGGTGGAATATAGGAGAAAAGGCTAATGCCTACAATAAATCAGTTGATTCGTCATGGACGAAAGACAGTTGCAAACAGAACTAAGTCACCTGCACTTCAGTCCTGTCCTCAGAAGCGTGGTGTGTGTACCCGTGTTATGACTGTCACCCCTAAGAAACCGAACTCAGCCCTTCGTAAGGTAGCTCGTGTTCGCCTTGGTAATGGATTTGAAGTTACTGCATATATTCCTGGTATTGGACATAACTTGCAGGAGCACTCCGTTGTTCTCATTCGTGGTGGTCGTGTTAAGGACCTCCCTGGTGTTCGCTATCACATTATTCGTGGTGCAAAGGATACTCTCGGTGTAGAGGATCGAAAGCGCGGACGCTCAAAGTACGGCGCAAAGCGGCCTAAGGCATAAGGAGAAGTAAGATGGGAAGAAAGAATAAAAGCATTAATCGTCCTCTTGCTCCTGACGCAAAGTACAACAGCCCTGTTATTTCCAAGTTCGTTTGTCGTATGATGATCGATGGAAAGAAAGCTACTTGTGTACGTATCATTTATGAGGCAATGGATTTGTTGAAGAAGAAGACTGACAAGGAACCCTTGGAAGTATTCTTGAAGGCTCTTGACAATGTAAAGCCCATGGTAGAGGTTAAGTCACGCCGCGTTGGTGGTGCTACCTACCAGGTTCCTGTTGAGATTCGTGAAGCTCGTCGTGAAGCTTTGGCAATGCGCTGGATTATTAAGGCTGCACGTGCTAAGAGTGGACACGGAATGGGCGAATGCTTGGCTAACGAGCTGATGGATGCCTATAACAATACTGGTACTGCCTACAAGAAGAAGGAAGATACCCACAAGATGGCAGAAGCAAACAAGGCTTTTGCACACTATCGCTGGTAGTATTGTTTAAGACAATCAAAAACCGCAATCGGGATGTATCCCTAGATTGCGGTTTTTTTTTTAAATATTGAAAAAAATGTTTGTAATATTTTAGAATGTCTGCTATAATAATTGAGTATTTTGAAAGATAGTAAATAATTCTTGATGTACGGAGTGTACGATGAGTTTTGAAGATTTTATGAAAGAGTTCAACAAGGAACTAAGCGAAATGATTCAGTCTGAAAAGGATCAGTACTTTAAGGATCATGGTTTAGATCCAAGTGCCCCAGCAGAGGAGCTTGGTAAGAAAATCTACGCAGAAGTTTTTGGTTGATAGTACTGCAGGGAACCTCCTTCGGGAGGTTCTTCTTTTAAGAAAAGTCACTGAAATTTTTTTGCTTATAGACTAAGTTTTTAGTAAAATATATAGTAGAAATAGTGTCGTTAAAAATGGCACACTACGTATAGAATATGCAGGAGGATGTATATGCAAGTTAAAATGGCTGGAAGCCCTATGAATTTGGTTGGAACAGTACCCACTGTTGGAAGCGCCGCCCCTAGCTTTACTGTTGTTGCTGGAGATTTGAGTGCTGTAACACAGGCTGATTTGAAGGGAACTCGTGTTTTCATTACTGTTCCTTCTATCGACACACCTGTTTGTGATACAGAGGTACGTCGCTTCAATAAGGAAGCTGCTGCACTGGGAAATGTTTCCATCAATGTAATTTCTATGGATTTGCCCTTTGCTCAGGCCCGTTGGTGCGGTGCTGCCGGAATTGATGCTGTTAAGCTGTATTCAGACTACAAAGATAGAGCTTTTGGAAAGGCCTTTGGTGTGATGATTGAAGAGTTGGGCCTGTTGGCACGTGCTATCTTCATTGTGGATGAAAAGGACGTTGTTCGCTACGTACAGGTAGTGGATGAGGTTACCTCTGAGCCAAACTACGATGAGGTTTTGACTACATTGAAGACACTGTAATTTTATAAAAATTATAGTTCTTGTATGAAGAAGGAGCTTTTGCTGCGAGGTATTTTGTTATAAAGGTACTTCAGCAAAACTCCTTTTTTTGTAGGTTTGACGTAAAACTTATAGACTATTTGAAGTAAACATTATATAGTGGTTTTCGCATTTTAATAATTGTGTAGTTGTAATGTCAAAGGAGGAAAAAATGAACTGGACAGGAGTTATCATCGGAGTAATTAGCTTTGTAACTATCGGTGTTTTTCATCCTATCGTAATCAAGGGAGAATATTATTTTTCTGCAAAAATCTGGCCCATCTTTTTGATTGCTGGTATTGTATTCTGCGGTATTTCACTTTTTGTAGAAAATATTATTGGTGCAGCAACCTTGGCAGTGGTAGGCTTTTCCTGTTTGTGGAGCATTGGAGAATTGAAGGAGCAGGAGGAGCGTGTTGCAAAGGGCTGGTTCCCCGCAAATCCAAAAAAACAAAAGAAGTTGGATGCAGTAGAGAACAAGGATGAGTAGAATCAGTCCTTGATTTTTACTTTTTTATATGATAAAATTATTAAACAACTTTTAGGGCCTATAGCTCAGTGGTTAGAGCTGCGGACTCATAATCCGTAGGTCCCTGGTTCAAGTCCAGGTGGGCCCATATTTTTAGCACTCTGGGATAGGTGCTTTTTCTTTATATTACAAGCATTTACGAATCTATCTGACTTTCGGTGGTTTTGGAATGTAAACTGAATATCAACTCAGTTTCAAAAAATCTAGGAGGTTTGAATGGATTATCACATCTTTAAAAAAGCAACCAAGTCTAAAAATAAGCTGGTACATCGTTGGTATTATTATTACAACGATGTTGTGACAGGAAAGAAGATACAAAGAGTCTGCAATTTAGAAGTCTCAGTATCAGGCAGCGAAAGAAACAATACTCGTTCAGTTTATACCCTATTATGAGAATGGTCGCTATCTTTCTTCAAAAAAAGTAAAAAAACTTGGGGAACAAATGTGCTTGAAACTATCAGTTCCCAGTTTAGAAAAGAACTTCTTGGATTACGCGGATTTTTTACAACAAGTTTTAAGAAAATGCGTCTTTTCTATGAAAACTGGAGCTTTTTTGCAATAATGTTTAGTATAGTAAACATATACGCTGTAATTATCAATCTTATTAAATATTATGGTATTTTAGAAATACTAGAACAAAAACGCCGTAAGTTGCCTAATTTGAATAATTTTTTTTATAGAAATTGCAAACAAATCTTGACACTGTTTTTTTTTTTTTTATAATTCAACGATTTACTTTTTTATAGGGGAACTATATGAAACGAAATGTTTTATCAGGATTTTTCTTTTTGTTTGCTATCATGTTTTTATCATGTGATTCGAAAGAGCCGAATTCAGATGTAAAATCTTTGAATAAAAGTGCAAATATACGAATCTGTGAAGATCCTTCTGGTCTATATTTTGAAAATAATTCTTTCTTTAATTTGAAATTTTATAAATATTCAAAAGCGGGAAAATATGAGAGCTATCAAGTTTCAACTTCTAGATTGACTTCTGCTGAAGGTTCTGTTTTATCGAGTGGAACATTTAGTATAGATAATAACGAACTAATATTAACTACGAATGATAAAATAATATGGAGAGGTTTTTATGATGGTGTTTCCTTGGAATTAAAACGAATAACAGAAGTTAATAATTATTGGGTACCAAGTACATTGACATTCACTCCTCGTTATGGAACTGCAAAAGAAGATAATTTATTACCAGATGAAAAAACTATAGATTATGAAGCTTTATTTTTATATAAATTAGTTCAAAATTACTCAGAAGATGAAGCTGCTGAGGAATATGCAAAAGTATATCATTGGGAAGATTATACAAAGTATAAAAATGACGAATTTGTATGGCATGATTTATTCCCCAAAATAAAACAAGAATATTTAGATAAAATAAAAAATCTTGATAATAAATTTTCAATGAGATTTGATTGGCATTTTGGTGATTATGATTTTGAAAATGAATCGTTCTCTATAGAATTTGTTGAAAAACAACCATATTCTCAATCTTATGAAAATCTTTCTGTTATGGAACGTCGTATATATAATGAAGTTGAGGATAATGAGTCACTAAGACTAGCTCTTTTGGAAGATAAATATAGTGATTTATATGTACAAGTTCCGTTACAACTGTTAAGTAAAGGAATTGCTGGTATTATTAATACAAAATCTGTAAAATTTGATTTACCAATGCCAAAAGCTGAGGCTCAACAATTTTTAGAAAGTAGAAAAGACGAAAATGGGAACTATGATAGATCGGTTTTTGTTATCGTGTATTATGAAGTACCAAAATACAAGGTGAATTCTCTAAATACGATTTATAATGTCAATACAAATATAATCAATGGAGAATTTTATAAAATCGTGGTATATGATAGTAGAGAGAATATGAAAAGATTACGTAGTGCTGAATTAAAATAAATTATCGTGATAAACGTTTTTTTTGAGAGGTACTTTTCTAAGTTACTGTAAAGCTCTTCATAAAGAGGACTGCCTCTTAGAAGTTTTGTAACTTCAAATAGGCAGTCCTTTTTTAGTTTTCTGTTCGTGATTGTATGTTAGTGAAAGATTTTTCATCACTTTTCAAACCCTCCACAGCCATTGTATTCCCTCATAAATTGTACCTTCCGATGGTATAATTCTACTCACTCCTGTCCAATTAACTTAAAAGGGGCTATTTAGAAGTTAAACTCCCTGTTATAATGTTTTCACCACAAAAGCACATCAAACAAGGAGTTATCTTATATAGAGCTGCCACAATTTCAGCACAATTACTCCCCCCGGCCGACCGACCTGGTTTTGAAAAAATCTGCTACCAGGAGAAAATTAACAAGCGTTACCACCATTTCACTGCACGGAGAAAATTCTACGCAATGATGGTAGCTCTGCTGACAAACCAGTTTCGGGGAATAGAAAACGCAATTGCCAGTGACAACGACTTGTACCACGCTGGCATGAGATCAAACATCACAAGGACAAATCTTGCACATGCAAATGAAAGGCATCACTGCGAGGTGTTTCATAAATTTTATTTCCATCTTCTTGTAATGAGCTAGTTAATTAGACAGGTGTGATATTATGTACAACAGAGCGGTTTTCCCCTTGCCTTTGACTGTACTTAATTTATATTTTGTTGTATTTTATTTTCTAAGGTGGTTTTTATGGTTACTGATATAAATACAAACCGTTTAATGAGGCTTGTTACGTCATTAAGATCTTTCCTTTACTCATATTATAAAGAGAGTATTGCAGATCATGTTTCTGGGAAAATACTTAACTTAATTAATACCTTGTGTAGTGAAATTAGTGAAATGAGTAATAAATTTGATTTAACTGATGATTTAAAGATTCTTGTTAATCAATTGAAATCTGAAATTAACTCACCTCATACCTGTGATTCCCGAATTATCTCTCAGCTACTTAACATGATTGATGAGGTAGATAAGGAAATTGACAGAATAAGCAATGAATATCAATCTTATAAAATTGAGTCAAATATTGATAGTCCCGTTTCGAAACAACAAAATCAGAATACACAGAAAGATAATCCTTCGTTGGAACAGCAAGTTCAAAATATACATAAAGGAGCTTCTGTGTTGGAACAGAAAATCGACGCTATGCAAAAAAAAGTATGTTCTTTGTTAGACCAGCAAATGGACGATAGTCAAAAGGAAACCCCTTTGTTGGAGCGAGAAATGACAGATTATCAAAGAGATAATTTTTTGTTGGAGTTGGAACAGAAAATCAAAGCCATGCAAAAAGAAAATGCTTTGTTGCAACAGAAAATTCAGATTGCAGAACTGGATAGGGCAAAATTGCAACAGCAAGTCAAAGAATTACTAGATAGAGAAGAAAGTAGAAAAAGTAATGAGCAATCCGTGCGAACTGGACCGTGGATGTATAGAAGAGAATCTTACAATGATACGGAAAAAATCAATAAATTAGCTGAGGAAGGATGGGAATTTGTAGGTTGTAATGATTATTCTGTTTTCTTAAAGAAAACTTTTACATTGTGTAAATCGTGTGATGGCAAAGGATATGTAAAGGATAAAGTAGTATGGGGGGGAGAGTTTACTACAAAGAAGTGTTGGATGTGCTCTGGAACAGGTAAAATATAATTTTATCCTTTTGTTATCTATAAGGCTAGAAATTAGTTTCTGATGATTAATGCATAATCTTACTTTCTCAGCTTTCATATTCAAAAAATCCCTGCTTATTCCTAGCGGGGATTTTTTGAAACTCCTTGGCATGTCAAATAATAGATATTAAAAGTGTTCCTATCACCATATATACTTTTAGAACGAATTACAACAACTTCAACTTATGTAAGAAATTCTTATATTGTAGAAACTTCAAAACGTAAAGCTAATGGTATTTTGCAATTATGTGAAAAAATGGCTCCTTTTAATGACAAGAATGAAAATCCCTATTTAGTAAGGAAAACTGGAAAACTTAATTCTCAACTTTTACTTTAAAAAGATGTGTCTAAACACAAATAATTAAAGGAAAAATAAATGAAAATAGAGAGAAATAATTATCTGAATAAAATTATAGAAAGAAAGCAGAACGGTATGATTAAAGTAATTACTGGTGTCCGTCGCTGCGGAAAATCATATTTGCTTTTTGAACTCTATTATGAATACCTTATTTCTCAAGGAATTGAAGATTTAAAAATTATTAAAATTTCTCTTGATAATAATACATTTGCAAAACAGCGTAATCCGAATGAGCTTGCAAAATACGTAGACGAACGAATAAATTCCATAGACCAGTTCTTTATTTTTATAGATGAAATCCAATTCTGTAAAAAAAATCCAAATCCTGATTTAGAAGGAGAATTCATTACATTCTATGATGTTCTGAACGGCTTTATTCAGAAAAAAAATCTTGATATTTATATTACAGGAAGCAACTCGAAAATGCTTTCTTCTGATATTTTAACAGAGTTCAGAGGAAGGGGAGATGAGGTGAGAATTTTCCCACTTTCATTTAAAGAGTTTTATGCAGTCAAAGGTGGAGATAAAAATACTGCTTTGAATGAATATATGCTTTTTGGTGGAATGCCACTTGTGTTAAACAGACCTTCCCCTGAATCAAAAATAGCATATTTGAAACAGCTTTTTGAAGAAACCTATTTTAAAGATATTATTGAACGAAAACACATCGAAAGAGAAGATATACTTTCAAATCTTACAGACTGTATTTGCTCTGCAACTGGTTCATTAACAAATATTCATAATCTTGTGGCAACAATAAACTCTGTACAACATAATAAGAAGCATTCTCTTGTTACTGATCCTACAATAAAAGCCTATGTGGATCATTTGAAAGATGCATTTCTCTTTAGTGAAGCAAAAAGATACGATGTTCGTGGGAAAAAGTATTTTGAGTCTCAAAGTAAATTTTACTGCATAGACCACGGACTTAGAAATGCTCGGCTTAATATGAGACAAAATGAAGAATCTCATATCATGGAAAACGTTATCTACAATGATCTCATTCAAAGAGGATGTTCTGTTGATGTTGGTGTTGTAGAAAGTTTTACAAAAGATGCAGAAGGCAAAACAGCAAGAGTTGTTAGAGAGATAGATTTTGTTGTAAACAATGGGAATAACCAATGTTATATTCAATCTGCGTTTGAAATGACAACTCCTGAAAAACAAGTATCAGAATTAAAACCTTTTAGTATTATCAACAATTCATTCAAGAAAATCGTAATTACAAAGAATGAATTAATGCCTTGGTATGATGAAAACGGAATTTATCATGTGGGATTGATTGATTTTCTGTTACGAGATGAGACAATTTAGGATGCCCTCTGCAATTTTATAGTTTTACGGATATTTACTTGACTTTTGAGTAAAAGCTTTCACCATTAGCAAACCTAGTGCCTTTTATCCAAATTTCTGCTATAATAAAATGTAAACCAAAATATCAACCTTTAAAAAAAAGACCCTGAAGACCTTGGAGAATCATGGAAAGATCTTCAGGGGGGATATGTGAACCAAAGGCTGGTAGAAAGGAGGAAACTACCTAACCTTGGGTATGCACCGTTATTTACTTGAAGCTACAGCTGGGTCGTCAAAGCTATCGGTGAGCTTGTAGATAACTACGTTTCCGCTGTAGATTCCTTCTAGGTCAACCAAGGGAACACCATTTACCATGATTTCCTCGTCATAGATGGTGAATGCAATGGGAGTTCCATCTACAGAGGTAACGGTGGTGTCTGCTACCATGTCTGTGGTTTCCAGCATAACAGGCACGATATACTCTGTAATCACATCTTCAATTACCACTGCAGGGGAAAAGGAGCCGTCTACAGGGGCAAAGATTGTTACACCATCAGGCATGGAAGCCACCAACAGATCGGTTCCGGTGACGGAAATCGCTTCTGCCACGTCCATCAAGTCGCCATCGCTTTCAATGGCTAGAACGAGGGCTGAAGCGTCGGCTTCATTGTTGGTGGCAGCGGTATCAGTGGAATTGGCAGTACTTGGTGAGGTGGATTCTGTGGAGGAAGAGTCCTTTGAGGAATCTGCAGCCTGAGCCAGAGCAAAACCAGCGAGAACAAGAGCCACGATGCACAAGGTAAAAATCGCCTTTTTTGTTGCTTTCATAAAAATATCTCCTCGAATCTAAGATTTTTTGCAACTAGTTCTGTGTACTCCCGTTTCCAGTAGCATGTATTGGAAATAGGATTTGCAGCTCCAGCTACACTCCAAATGATAGTTTTTTTCGTAGCCAAAAGCGAATTCAAATGTTAAGATTATGCAAAGAATCCCTTTAAAAACCTGCTTTTTCTTGCACTTTATCACTATTTTGTGGAAAATCAGAGAGATGTAATCTTCTTGTGGGTGTATAATGAGAACAAAAGCTTGAGGCAAGAGGGAAGAATATGGCGTGCATTTTGTTGGTGGAAGACAATGCTTTTATTCGAGAAGCCTTAGTGGGCTATCTTCAGCTGGATGAACATAAGGTTATTGAGTTTGGTGAAATTCGTGGTGTTATGGAGGTGATTCAGCGGGGGATTGTGGACTTGGTGATTCTTGACGTGATGCTGCCCGACGGAAGTGGCTTTAATCTGGCAAAATCCATTCGAGAAATTTCATCTATTCCGCTGGTGTTTTTGACTGCCAAGGATTCTGAGTCAGATAGAATTACGGGCTTTGAGCTTGGAGCTGATGACTACATCGTGAAACCGTTTTCTTCCAAGGAATTAGCTTTGAGAATCCAGGCCCTGCTGAAGCGCTGTGGAAATCAACAAAAAAATCCTGTCGCTCCTTGTAACTGCTGGAAGCTGGGTAACCATAGCTTGGAGCTGTACAAGGATATTCATAAACTGGTGGTAAATCAGCAGGAATTATATGTAACTGGAGCCGAATGGAAAATCCTTGTGTACTTGGCGGAGCATGAAAACGTAGTGGTGAGTCGGGAGCGAATTCTTTCGGAATGTCTCAATTACTTCTTTGAAGGCTCCGAGCGTACCATCGACACCCACATTGCAAATCTTCGATCTAAGCTGGGAAGTGGCAATTGGATTGGCACCGTCCGTGGCTTTGGCTACCGATTCAACGGAACTCGTTTCGGAAACTAATATGTCCATGAAAAGCCTTTTTACTCGATTATTTTCCAATCTGTTGATTTCATCCTTGGTGGTTCTTGTAACCATGGTATTTATAGCCTTTGTAGCCATAAAATATTCTGTGTACAACTGGAATACCAGCAAAAAGACTGATTTGGAAAATCTTACCAAGTCCATTATCAGTGATTTATATCAGGAGGAAGGGCATCTTGATGAAGCTATTTTACATCAAGCTCTTGAACCATATCTGGTAAATAGTCGCTACCTCTTCGTTTTTGACGCAGAAACTCAACCAATTTTGCTACTAGATCAGGGAAAACGAATTAGCCAGCAGGATTTACTGCTGATTATTGGCTCCTTTCAAGGTTTTTTTCAAGTAAATCCACCACAGGATGTCCTTGTGAAAGAAAAGCTGGTGGCTAAGGTGGCGGTACGGAACAGGGATTTTTACACCTACAAAAGTAATCGTGATTTTGTTTCTACTATCATCAATGTGGCATCCATCGGCATTGCCATTACCACAGGATTGTCTCTGCTGCTGGCATTTTTTCTTTCTTCTACTTTTTCGCGACAAACTCTAAACATTGTGTCCTGCATAAAGGATTTAAGCGACGGAAAGCGTCACGTTTCCTTTCCATCATCTTCTACTTTGGAGCTGGACACCATTTCTCAGTCGGCACAGCTGTTGCAACGCCAGTTAGAAAAAGAAGAATCCTTGCGGGAGCAATGGATGCAGGATATTTCCCACGATCTACGGACTCCCATTACTGCCATCAAAGTGCAGCTGGAGGCTATGGGAGACGGAATCCTTGATTCCAGTTCAGAACGAATCGGTGGGCTCTTGCAGGAGCTGGAGCGGGTAGAGCTTCTGGTACGGGATTTATCTGAGCTAAGTCGCTATGAATCGCCAGAAATGGAAATCACCCTAAAAACTCTTACCTCCTGTAGCTTTATGGACGATATGCGGGAGCGTTTTGCATTTTTATGCCAGCAAAAAAGCTTAGATTTTTTCTTTGACGCAGAAATTTTCAGTTTTTCTGCTGATGAGCATTTGCTACAGCGCTGTGTTTCAAACATTATCCAAAATGCCATTCAGCACACAGAATCTGGTGGAAGCATTGCCATCAATTTCTTTCGGGAAAAAGACAAGAATATCTTGAAGATAAAAAACACTGGTTCTATTCCAGAGGAACATCTGGAACACGTATTCAATCGGTTTTATCGAGGGGATAAATCCCGCACTTTTGGCGGCAGTGGCCTGGGGCTTACTATTGCAAAGGCCATTATGGATCTGCATCAAGGCTCTGTGACCATAGGAAATACGGATGAGGGCTGTGTCTGTGTAAACTTGGTTTTTCCAGAAATCTTTAACTTGCCTTGAGGGAAATCCTGTGCTATACTGTAAGTAAATCGGTTTACTTAATGAGTTTTAGGGGGTTCCTATGGAATTACAGCGTCGAAGCGGTATTTTATTACATCCAACATCATTGCCTGGCACACCTGGTATAGGAACCATCGGGCAACGGGCCTTTGATTTTGTGGATTGGTTGGAAGAAGGTCACCAAAGTTTGTGGCAAATTCTTCCCTTGGGCCCCACTGGCTACGGTGATTCTCCCTATGCTTCCTTTTCTACCTTTGCTGGCAATCCTTTGATGATTGACCTAGAGGATTTGGTGGAACGAGGCTGGGCGGACAAAAACGAGATTCTGCCTCCAGACTATATTTCTAACACAGGAAATGTGGATTTTGGCTCCGTTGTTTGGTGGAAAATGCCAGTGCTGAAGAATGCCGCTGAATATTTTTTGCAGCATGCCACCGCTGAAGACAAGAAAAGCTACAAGGAATTTTTAGAGCATCATGGAATCTGGCTTGAAAATTACAGCCTTTTTATGAGCATCAAGGAGTTTTACGACAAGAAGGCTCAGGAAGAAAATGTGGCTGGTGCCATGTGGAGTACTTATTGGCCCAAGGAGCTAGCTTGCCACCAAGAGGAAGCCCTTGCTCAATGGCTTAAAACTCATGGGCAAGAGGTGGAAATTCAAAAGGTTATCCAGTTCTTCTTCTTTACCCAGTGGCACAAGCTAAAATCCTACGCCAACGGAAAGGGAATTTCTATCGTTGGTGACATTCCTATTTTTGTTGCAGCAGATTCAGCCGATGTTTGGGCAAACCAAGCATTGTTCCAGCTAGATGAAAACGGCCGAGCAAAAGCTGTTGCTGGTGTGCCGCCAGATTACTTTAGTGCCACTGGTCAGCTGTGGGGAAATCCCTTGTATGATTGGGATGCCATGGCGGCACAAGGCTACGACTGGTGGATTACTCGCATTAAGGCCACCTTGGAGCTGGTGGATTATATCCGCATTGACCATTTCCGTGGCTTTGAGGCTTACTGGGCTGTTCCCGCCGGAGAAAAGACAGCGGAGCATGGCCAGTGGCTTCCAGGCCCCGACCACAAGCTGTTCCAAGCAATTCAGGATACCTTGGGAGATATTCCTATTATTGCAGAAGACCTTGGAGTTATCACCGACGAGGTTCGCAAATTGCGGGATGATTTTAACCTGCCAGGAATGAAGGTTTTGCAATTTGCCTTTGACCTGAAGGAGGCGGGGGGCAGTGGCTGTGTCAATGCTTTCTTGCCCCACATGTACAGCCCCAACTGTGTGGTGTACACCGGTACCCACGACAACGACACCATGGCAGGCTGGCTTTCTAAAGCGGCTCCAGAGGAATTGGATTTGATTGGACAGTATCTTGATGGGCCTGGTAATACGTGCAACAAAAAGGATTTATACCGCCGCCTCGTGCAGCTGGCAATTTCCTCTACTGCAAAATTTGCCGTTATTCCTCTGCAGGATATTTATGGCTTGGGAAGTGAGGCGCGCATGAACATGCCTTCTACCTCCGACGGCAAAAACTGGATTTGGCGAATGACTGAAAACATGATAAGACAGGAGGTAAGCCAGTGGCTCAAGCAATTAAGCCTGCTTTACGGCCGCAACGTAGAAGCCTTTGCTGAAAATCCAGAAGAATAATTTTTAGGCTGAGAGGTTATTCTCAGCCCTGCTACAGTTTTAGAATAAAAAATAGGATGGTCAAATGAAGTGTACCCCAAAAGTTGGAGACAATTTTTGGAGGTACACTTTTTTTATCTTTTCTTCGTTATTCCTTCCACGGAAAGATAAAGTTTTTCAAGGTGCGGGGACCAATATTTTCTCGGTCCTCTGCCACTAGCTCCTTCCAAGGAATGTGCTTTTTTTCTGCAGGGCTTGCGTCAGGATGGGATTCCAGCCAGTCGTATTTGTACAGCCGTAGTCGCAGTCCGTTGGTGTGGGCTAAAACAATGCCGCAAAAGCTGGGAGCAATCATAAAGAGCGCCACAGACAGCACCACCAGGAAGATTGTGTACAAGAACATGAACAGAGAAAAAAATGGGTTGTCAAAAAAAATGATAAATGATTTTTTGATGCATTTTTTCAAGTCATTGTTCATGAGAGAACGAATGGGCAAGACCCACTGAAAGGACAGGACACAAACAAAGAGAAACCAAAATACCAAGGCTGCAAGGAAAAGTCCTACCATGCCTTCCATTTGCAGATAGAAGGGAATGGTGATGGCACCCAAAGTGGCAAGAACTCCAGTAATGAGACCGAAAATAAGGCCATCCTTCCAAACGAGGGGGAAATTTTTAAGCCAATCTTTAAAAGAAACGGACTTGAAGTTGGCAATTTCCGCTGCGCAGGAACCAAAGGCAAAGATTGCCACAAAGGTACCGCACCAAAAGATTCCTAGCACCAAAATTGATACCAACAGGGAAAGATTCAAGGCCACATCTGCTAAAAAATAGCCTCCAATAACCCATGCGAACATCAGCAGATTGGGAAACACCAAGGATAAAACGTGGTCCCAGCCATCAAAGAAATTTTTCTTTATAAAAAATCCAATCATAATTCAAGTATAAATCAATAAGTCCCAGGGAGAGAACTATTCTCAGCCTGGGACCACTTACAGGATAAGTTTAGTATTGACCCAGCAGCTCTTCCAAGCGGCTTCGACCAATAATCTTCATAAAGCTAGCAAGACGGGGGCCTGCGTTCTTTCCGATGAGCACCTGATACACAGCGGTAAAGAGGGCCTTGGGCTCCAAGCCACACTGATGGGCTACGTCGTAGACAGCCTCGGACAAGGGCTTTTCTTCCAAAGTATCCATAATAGGCAACACATCCTGATAAATCTTTTTGATAGCAGCCAGCTCTGTGTCGTTCAGTTCAACCTTGGAGCCTACAGTTTTTAGTGCAAAGCGGAAGTCCTCTGGGGCGCACTCGGTAATCCAGTACCAAGCACAACGACAACGTGTTTTCAGTCCCTCCAGCTGTTCAGGCTTTACGTCTGGCAGGCTGGCAATAACAGCGTCAATATTGCCGGAATTGGTCTGGAGCAGGTTACACAGGTGGCGCAAGGGCATCTGGTAGGGCATTACCTCAGGCATACCGTTTACCTGAGACAGCTCGTAAATGCGGCGCTCCTTGGTATACACATCATCATTCTTAGCCTTTTCTACGCCCCAAGCAATTCGCTCGGTTTTGTCGTAGTCCTCGTAGGTTTTCAATACGTCCAAGTCAAAGCTGATGGAGAATTCGGTGTTGGGGCGGGTTCCTGCAAACATATAGCGAACGATTTCTGGTGGATATACTCGCAGAACGTCTGGCAGTGCAATAACCTGTCCCTTGGAGGAAGACATCTTTCCGGGAGTTCCCTTGATTCCGATAAAGTCATAGCGGAAGGTAACGGGAGCTGGCCAGTTGTAGATTTCTTCTGCCACCAAGCGAGCGGTGTCAAAGGAGCCACCCTGACTGTGGTGGTCTTTTCCAGCTGGTTCAAATACGGTCTTTTCAAACTGCCAGCGCATGGGCCAGTCTACTCGCCAACCTAGCTTTACGCCAGAAGCTGTGCGGATATCGGCTGTTTCTGAGTGGCCACATTCAGTGCAGTGGTAGGTAAGGCCGTATTCTCCATCGTATCCATCGATAACGGTGGTGTCACGGTTACATTTTTCGCAGAAGATGGCGGCTGGCCAATATTCTTCCTCAGCGGGGATTTTATGGGCGTCATCTCGGTAGCGGTTCAAGCAGTCCTTGATTTTATTGCGATTCTGCAGGGCAATCTTCATTCCCTCGTCGTACATGTGGGAACGATAGCGCTCTGCCTGATACAAAAATTCAGGATTGATACCAACAACGGGAAGGGTAGATTCCACATCAACCTCGTGGTGGCGAGCATAGGAAGAATCCCGGTCAAAAGGGTCGGGCACCATGGTAATGGGGAATCTCAGGCATTTGGCCAACTCTTCGGATTTAGGCATGTTCAGGGGAACCTTGCGGAATACATCGTAGTCGTCCCAAGAATAGATAAAGCGAACATTCTTGCCTCGATCACGGAGGGCACGAACCACCAAGTCTACGGAAATAATTTCACGGAAGTTACCGATGTGAACAGTACCTGATGGTGTAATGCCGGAAGCACAGGTATATACATCCAGGTCTCCACGTTCCCGAATGATTTTTTCTGCGGTTTGGTCAGCCCAATGGCTCAACTTTGCCTGCTGATTGGAATTATTTTGGTTGGAATTGCTCATAATATGGTATTATATAGGAAAGAGAATCTTTTGGAAATAGGCGGAGAGCAGCTTACGTAAAGGGTAAAGATAAAGAGTAAAAAATAAAGCCGCCCAAGTTTGCAGACTCTACGGCGGCTCATAACCACTTGTGGAGACGACCAAATGAGCTTGGGCATTTCCGCTTTTTACTATACCACAAGCTGGGCTTGCCGTCAAATGATATTGCCACGAGGATTGGATTTTGCCGCTAGAAGCTACGCTGCGAATACGCAAAATCTGATTGGGAACACGCGGATTTGCTCAAGGCTAACGGTTTTCGCTGTATGGTAATTTTAGAAGTTTTCTATCATCCACATTTTCTAACACTTTCATTTGCTGAATAGCTATTTTATTCAATTTTTCTAATCGTTCTGATTGAGCAAGTCCTTCGTTGATGAAAACTGAATTTAAGTTTTCCATATTGCTAAGGCAAATCAACTGATTTATTGTTGCGTAATCTCTGATATTTCCTTTTAAGTCAGGATTTTCTTCTCGCCATTCTCTAGCAGTTTTTCCAAACATCGCCACGTTTAACATGTCAGCCTCGTCTGCGTAGACGAATGATTTTTGTGCTGGAGTCAATTCTTGGGGAATCAAGTTTTGTTTGATTGCGTCGGTATGAATACGATAGTTGATTTTTGCAAGTTCCCTTTTTGCTGACCAACCAAGGAGTTTTTGTTCTTCTTCTTTTAAGCGTTGGAATTCACGCAATAAATATAATTTAAATTGCGGAGAAACCCATGAAGCAAATTCAAAAGCCAAATCTTTGTGAGCATAAGTTCCTCCGTAGCGACCTGCTTTTGCGATAATTCCAATTGCATTTGTTTTTTCTATCCATTGTTTTACGGAAAGGATAAACCTATTTAATCCAGCTTCATTTTTAATTCCCTCGAATTCGGGGGAATTAAAATTAGGATTATACATTTCTTCCCAAATACCTAAAAATTCAATGGTATTTTTATTTCTTAACCATTTTTCAATTAAAGCAGAACCGTTTTCAATATTTCTAACCATATCAGTCAAAGAAATATAATCTCTTTCATCAATTGAAATTACTGTAATTTCTGTGTCTTTTACATTGATCTTTGCCATTGAATCCTCCCTCACCAGATTAATTTTTTTATATATATTTCTTAAAGGCTTTTTTGAAAAGAATTACATAATCGATTATTTGATTCATTAAATCTTTATAATTCCCTTGATTCTCAAAATCCAACCCTTTGATATAGGTATAAATTAGAGAAGCCTTTTTCCCATCTAATCTATCCCATTCAAATTGAAAGTTTGCTTCTTCTTCAATATTCTCTTTTTCTATTGATAATTTATCAAACAACTCTTTGTTATTTGGAATCCAAAGACTAATACGAATTCTATTTTCTTTATTCACAAGGTCAATGCTAATATGACATTTAGAAGAACCTATAGCAACTGTATACCAATGATCTGTAGATGGTTTGTGTTTGTTAAAGGTTTATCCCTTTCATCAATTACATTGTTAAACATATTCCAAAATTCTAGTCTATATGTTTGAGATTCATTTAAGTCCGTGTTTTTTGATATTTCTTTAACCATTTTCGCAAATTCGTTTGGTTGCTGAATAATTCTAAATTGGGGAGCAGGTTTTGAATCTCCTATTGAAAATGCATGAATTTCTATTAAGAAAAAAGCAAGGTCATCACCAGTATGTTTATTTAACCATTCTATAGCACTTGCATGTTCTTCTCTTGCTTCTTGGACTATCCATACAACAACAGCGGCATCAAGTCCTGATGCATAAGTTATTATTTTACCTAAATGGTCATGATTAGATGGTTCAAGTTGATTTTCAATCAAAACATTTTTACCTGTAATTTCATCTTTACAAATAATATCACATCTATAACCACCAACAAATTTCTCTGTTTCAACATCAGTTAGTGAAAGCCCAATCGTATCGCTAAGTTCCTGAATATTTTCTGGCAAAGAAAGCCATTTTGAAAAATCATATTGTTCATGCTGCCAAACATCTCTAATATTTACTTCTTTTAGTTTTCCTAGTGATATACTCATAATTTATTCCTCCTAATTTTTTCCACACGGATTGGATTTTGCCGCTAGAAGCTACGCTGCGAATACGCAAAATCTGATTTGGGAACAAGCGGTTTTGCTCAAACCACAGTTTTTGTCCTTTGATAATTTTAGAAATTTTCTGTTAGATATAATTACATCTCTTCTTCATTTTCTAATAACACAGAAGCTTTTGGATCTATATTCTGTCCTATTCCTTCTCTTGCATTTAGAGGCGTAATTACAGATTTTCCAGTTTTTTGTTCAAGTTCCAATCTGGCATTTTTGGCGATTGTTGCCCCATCTACAGCATTTTGTATGTGGTCAGAAAAGTCTTGGGGGCTTGAGTTTTCTGAAATTTCTTTTGTAGAAAGTTCTGCAAGCATATTCAAAACGAGTTCTTTGTTCGTCATATTATCTCGTAAGTTTTCTTTTTTTAAGCCTTTGAATTCTTTGTATTCTTTAGAAGTTTTTCCTGCCCAAGTTTTGTAGATTATGTCTGTAAGAGTGGCAAATTGAATACCTTCTTTTAATCCGTGTTTTTTCCATTCGTCAGTTAGTTCTTTTCTAATTTCAATACTTTTTAATCGTTGATTTATCCAATTGTCAGAATATCCAAGATTTTTATATTCTTGCATTGCTCGATTTATTGTAAGTTCTGGATCTTGCATTTCATCAAGACGTTCTTTTCCAACTTGTGCCATCCACAATTTAAAAGGTTCAGCTTTTGGAGAAGGAATTGATTGAATAAGGCGGAAAAGTTGTTCGGTATTCATACAATCGGTTTTGTACATTTTTCCGTCTGATGATGGCATTTTCAGTTGGTTACAGATTGTAACCAACTGACTTCCTTCTTTTTTCAGTCGGTTTTTGAGAACTTTCCAGTAATTGTTTGGATTTATACTTTCCGTCAAAACAGCTACAACATCCACCACCGAAAAATACCATTCTTCTTGTTCTGCATCCCAAATAGTGCGAACTCTTTTTTCTTCAAAAATTTTTATTTGTGTGTTTTCTGCCATAATTTTTCCTCCACCTTTATTATAGAGTTTTTTTGCAAGTTTCTAGCAATTCCAGCCAGATTTTTTTAGTGCCGTTGCTTCGACTACGTTTTGCAAAAAAATTGCCACCCGGCTTTACTCAAGTCTAACGGTTTTCGCTACTCCCCTCTGTCAACTTTTCATACATTTTAAACAATTCTGCGACGATTTCGCTTTCGGTCATATCTTTTGCAAAACCGTAGGCTTCCATAACTGCACGGTCGTTGGCTTTATTTCTTCTTTTTAACACATTTTAGTTCAGCATATTCATTGTCATAGTTAAATTCTATTCCATTCCATCCTTGTTCTGCTTTTAAAAATAAACAATCCATCACTTGATTCTTTTCATTATAGTAAGCAAACCTTATCTCATCAAATTGTTTCTGAACTATATCTATTTTGGAAATCTTATAGAAAAATTCACATTCTTGTTTTTGAATACTTTGAGCTGGCAAAACAAAAGAATAGGTATTCTTCTCTCCTCCATAACTATTTTTTATTTCATTAGTTATTGAATCTTTTGTACATTGCAATTGCATCATTTTTGTAACTTTCTTACCATTGTTGTATATATATAGACTTACATCACGAATAACCCTTGTAGTATTCGATGTATTTTGTAATTCAAAATAAACAGGAATAAGAAGGTATTGTTCATCTTCTGATACTCCTATTTTAGCTTGTTGTTCTAATAGCCTGTAGAAAATTCTAACTTCACCATTTTTATCAATCACTTTATTTATAATTGTGGTTAATATACTTAATAAAAAACCCAAAATTGAACCGACTACAACAAGTAGAACTTCAAACCAATTTAATCCAAAATTTTGACATTCCATCACTTTCCCTCCATCATCTCAACATATTTTTCAAACAAAAACGCTCCTCTTTCATCATCAATTGAGAATGTTTTTCCGTAGGCTTTTTCTACGGCTTTATCGTTTGCTTCGTGAGCTTTGCGTAAAACTGGTGGCATTGTTAAAGGGTTGTATAAATCTGCTAATGAAGCCTCTGGAAATTGAGAACGTGCGTCTAAAATTGCTTGTGCAGTTTGCTCGATTCTTGCTTTTTGTTCCTCTGTAGGATTACACCATGGGAAGTTGTTGTAAACAATATTAACAGAATAACGATAATCAGATTTCAAACGACCAGCAACTGTACGCATCCATGCCATGTGCATAGAACTTGTGAGAACACCGAAATGATATAATGTTGCATTCGGAACAAAAGAAGCCGCATTACTTGCAACTACATTTTTATTAAGATATCCAATCGGTATATAAAGTCTGTTTTCTGATGAAGTAGCAGGAATCATCAAATAATCACTTTCTGGTTGTTTTATTTCCATAAATTGAGCAGGATAATTTGCGTATTCTCTTGTAGCTTCTTTTACACTTGCTAATCTGAACTCTCTTACAGCTTCAATACGTTTCATAACAGAAGGCATACTCCGCAATTCGTTTGGAGCAACACCAAACAACCATAAACACCATCTACTTCGATTATTGATAAAGTCATCTGACCCCATAAATTTTCTAAAGTATTTCTCTGCTTTTGGTTCTTTTTTTAGAAAATCGATTTTTTCTTCTTCTGTAAAAATGAGATTCCCACCTTCAACAGGTTTCCCACCACTGGACATTTGAGGAACTTTGCATATTGGTGTTGTACGACTTTCTAAAAATATATTTTCAGCTTCTACCAAATATGGATTGATATTTTTTGCAACTATTTCTGTTCCATCAGGATTGTAAATTCTTTTTTCATTGGAAAATCGTAGATTTTCCGAATCCGTGTGGCAACTAAATCCAATAATTACACAATGCACATGAGCCTTTTGTGTAGATTCACTATCCCACCTAAAAGTTTTGTAGGCAAAATTTATTTCTATACCAAATCTTTCAAAAAGTGGTTTCCATACACCTGCAACTTGTTCTCCTTGAGTAATAGAATTTGTTGAAACAAATGCACATGTTGTTTTTGTCCTTTGAATTAATTCCGCTGCTTTAAAATACCACCCAGCAACATAATCTATTTTCCCTGCGGTTTTATACGGTTTACCTTTATCATCAACATATACAGAAAGAATGTCAGCTTTCTGTTCTTTTGATTGTAAACTATATCCCACAAACGGTGGATTACCCATGATGTAATCATACTTTATCTCGTTTCCGTCTACTTCTGTGGCAAAGCCTGCAAAAAGTCCGTCGTTTAAATGCAAATCTTCGTCAATCGGTTTTAGGGTTCCCCAATCCATCCGCAGGGCGTTGCCTTCCACAATAAAAGCGTTGGTAGTCAGGGGGAAAAAGTCGATTGACTGGCTCAGGATTTTTTCAGTTTCTTGAATCATTTGGCTTTCGGCAATCCACAGGGCGGTTTTGGCTACGGTAACGGCAAAATCGTTTATTTCAATACCATAAAACTGATTGATTTTTACTTTGATAAACTCGTCAAAGCCCAGAACTCGCTCACCTTTGTTCAAGATGCTAATGACCTTGTTTTCCAAGCGACGCAGAGAAAGATAAGTTTCCGTCAAGAAATTTCCACTTCCGCAAGCTGGATCTAAGAACTTGAGGTTGCCAAGTTTTTCTTGGAAAGCTTGGAGTTTATCTGTCTTTGACTTTGCGTTGGTTGTGGCACAAATTTTTTCAAACTCCGCCGTCAATTCGTCCATAAAAAGGGGGTCGATTACTTTGTGAATGTTCTCGATGGAAGTGTAATGCATTCCACCTGTACGGCGAGTGTCTGGATTCAAGGTGGACTCAAATACAGCTCCAAAAATGGTGGGGCTGATTTCGTGCCAGTCGAAGGGTGCACAATCATTTACCAAAACATCAACGATTTCCTGGGTAAAGTTGGGAATCTCAATGTCCTCCGCCGCAAAAAGTCCGCCGTTTACGTAGGGAAAAGGTTTAAGGCTCGTGTCGTATTTATCACGATTTTCCAGCTTGGTGTCCAAGCCCTTGAATAAGTCTATGATAGCTTTCCGCAAATTCGGCACGTTGAAGGACTTGATGTAGTCCTCAAAGCTGGTACGAGTTTCAAAAAATCCTGCATCTTCGGCATAGAGACAAAAAACTAAGCGAACGCAGAGAATGTTCAAGCTCCGAAAACTATGTTCATCTGGTTCAAGGTATTCCTTGATGAGGGCGTCATACAGCTTGCCCACCAAAATTCCCGCCTGCAAGGAAACTTCTTCTTCTCGGCGGATTTTTTCGTTTCTCTCGTCCACCAAAAATTGTAGCCGATAAAACTCTTTTTCAAGATTTTCCAGCAGAATAATTTCTGGCTCAGTGTGAGGCTGGTTCATGTCGTGAACATGGATTTCGGTAAAGTTTGAAACCACAATCCAGCGGGGACGCAAGTCGTAAGGCAACTCGTCAGCATATCGCTTTGCCTGCTGAAAAGCCGTGAGATTGGCACCATCTGACTGGGGATAAGCCTTAGCAAGGTCAATCTTACTGCCCTTTTGCTCAATCAAAACCTTAGTACTAGAAATATATCCATCAATGAAACTGGTGTGTTTGAGTTTTACTGGCTTTTCAAATTCGATGTAATTGGAAGCATTTTTTATTCCCAAGACGCTATCCAAAAGCCCAATCCAAAATCGAGAAGTTTCCTGCTTCTCATCGCCTTTGTCTTTCCAAAATGCTACAAATTCTTTTGCTGAGCGCTGCTGTTCTGCCTGTGTCATGGGTACAGTATAACATGGGTTCAAGTGAATGTAAAAGTGGTGGGGGAGTTAGTTGATAGTTGATAGTGGGTAGTTGATAGTGGGTAGTATAAAGTAATACACAGGACTGTGACTTGGCACTACAAGGGATGCTGCTACGGCAAGGATAGGGAGTGTAACCTGTACATGGATGGGAGTGCATTTTAGTTAGAGTGGACAGTGCATAGTAGTTAGAGTGAAAGGTTCATTCTAGCTAGAATGAGAGGTACATAGTAGTTAGTAAGGAGACTTTTTTATTATAAACCGCAATAATAACTCGTTTTAATAATCATAACTCATTGCTATACAATAAATTATAAATACAGTCTACAAAACTGTCAAGTCCAGTCTTCATAAAAAAAGGAGAAGCAAAAGCTTCTCCTTTTCGTTGCCTAGCTCAACAACATTCTATCGTTGGCCAAATCATCGCCACTTACCGTGTGGAATTTTTCCAGCAGGTCTGAAACCTGGAGGTTCTTCTTTTCCTCACCAGACACATCGTACACAATCTTTCCTTCCAGCATCATAATCAGGCGATTACCGTAGTGGATGGCGTTACGCATGTTGTGGGTTACCATAAATGCCGTCAGTTTGTCCCGACCAATAATCTCGTCGGTAAGCTCCAATACCTTGGCGGCAGTCTTGGGGTCCAAGGCAGCTGTATGTTCATCCAGCAGCAAAAGCCGTGGCTTTTGCAGGGTTGCCATCAGCAAAGTCAGAGCCTGTCGCTGGCCGCCAGAAAGGAGCCCTACCTTGGAGTCCATTCTGTTTTCCAGACCCAAGCCCAGAGGCTCCAGCAGCTCCTTGTAGATTTTTGTCTCGGCAGTGGTAACACCCCATTTTAGGCCACGCTTTTTGCCTCGGCGATAGGCCAGAGCCAGGTTTTCTGCAATGCTCATGTTGGCGGCAGTTCCCATCATGGGGTCCTGAAACACTCGGCCAAGGAATTTTGCACGATTATATTCCTTCCAGTTAGTAATGTCGATGTTATCCAGCAAGATGGAACCACTGTCAGGCTGATGTACACCAGCAATCAAATTCAGTAGGGTAGATTTACCTGCACCGTTTCCACCGATAACAGAAACAAAGTCGCCTTCCTTCAGCTCAAGGCTAATGTCCTTCAGGGCCTTCTTTTCGGTGATGGTTCCTGGATTAAATGTTTTTGCAACATGTGTAAGGGTCAGCATCAGTTTCCTCCCTGTTTTTGGGCTACAGCCTTTGTTTGCTTGAACTTGCTCTTAACCACAGGCAGTGCAAGGGCAAGGGCAACGATAATTGCAGTCAAAAGCTTCAAGTCGGTGGATTTCAATCCCAGCTGCAAAACTACTGCAATAATAATGCGGTAAATGATGGAACCAAATACAACTGACATCAGGCGATACCAGAAGGAGAAGCGAACACCAAAGATAACTTCACCAATAATGATGGAAGCAAGACCGATAACGATGGTTCCTGTTCCCATTCCCACGTCGCCGTAGCCTTGACTCTGGGCTACCATGGCACCAGACAGGGCTACCAGTGCATTTGAAAGCATCAAGCCAACAATCTTCATGTTGTCGGTGTTTACACCCTGAGCTCGCACCATCCGCTCGTTGTTTCCAGTGGCACGGATAACGCTTCCCAGCTCTGTTCCAAAGAACCAGTACAAGATCATGATGATAACCACGGAGAAAACAATACCGGTAATCAAGGAGCTCATGGTTCTGTCAATGCCTAACAAAATCTCCAGCTTTACCATGATGGTGTCTACGCCCAAAAGGGGAGTGTTTGCTTGTCCCATAATTCGAATGTTGATGGAGTACAGGGCAATCATGGTAAGGATACCAGCCAAAATACCAGGAATCTCCAGCTTTGTGTGAAGCAGTCCTGTTACCACACCAGAAATTCCACCTGCCAAAAAAGCAATTAAAAGTGACAGAAAGGGATTCCATCCATTTACTAGGAGCACTGCAGATACCGCTCCACCCAAAGCAAAACTTCCGTCAACGGTTAAGTCTGCAAAGTCCAGCACCTTAAAGGTGATGTACAATCCCAATGCCATAATTCCCCACAGGACACCTTGGGATGCGGCCCCCTGTATAGCAAGTAGAATACCCATGCTTTATTCCTTATTAATTCATAATATTTTCTGCTTTTTAAAGACAGAAATCGGCCCTTATTCTATCAAATTTTAGTGAGAATGTCATCGGTTAATTCTGACTAAAGTACCATTACCAGAGTTCCAGCTCCAATTAAAATGCAGCCGATGATAGACTTAATGGTAAAGGCTTCGTGCAAAAAAACAAAGGCCATCACCATGGTGATTACTACGCTGAACTTATCCACCGCCACCACCTTTGTGGTCATGCCGATTTGTAGCGCCTTGTAATAGCACAACCAAGAGGCTCCCGTAGCCAAGCCAGATAACACTAAAAACAGCCAGCTTTTTCTGCTAATGTCGTGGATTCCACCCTGAGTTTGGGTTACCAGAACCATTACCCAAGCCATGGCCACCACCACCAAAGTGCGGATAGCTGTGGCCAGAGTGGAATTCACTCCTTCAATACCAATTTTGGCCAGAATTGATGTAAGGGCGGCAAATACCGCAGATGCCAAAGCAAAAATAAACCACATAAGTTCCTCCTAAAAATAAAGCCCAAGTCCGAAAACTTGGGCTTACTGTATCCTGTCTTTTAGTTTATTTCAACTGTGCAGCAATTTCTGCAGGAATAGTAATTCCAATTGCCTTTGCAGTTTCCATGTTTACGTACAGGTCACCGTTGGCCAGGTACTCAATAGGCATCTCGGCAGGCTTTTTGCCTTCCTTCAGGATTGCCACAGCCTGCTTTGCAGTCTGCTTACCCAGCTCATAGTAGTTGATTCCGTAGGTAGCAAGACCACCCAGCTCAGCCATACCCTGCTCACCGCAGAATACAGGAATCTTTGCAGGCATTGCAACCAAGGCAACAGTAGCCATACCAGCTGCAATCATGTTGTCGGTGGGGGAGTAGATAGCGTCTACCTTACCAACCAAGCTCTGTGTTACCTGCTGAATCTCGTTGGAGTTGGAAACAGTGGCGTCTACGTACTTGATTCCCAGTTCGTCACAAACCTTCTTTGCAATGTCAATCTGGAACTTGGAGTTCTGCTCACTGGAGCAATACAGGAAACCAATGGTCTTCAGGTCGGGAACCATCTGCTTTGCCAGCTTAATCTGAGCCTCAACAGGAGTCAGGTCAGAGGTTCCAGAAACGTTGGTACCAGGCATCTCGTTGGACTTTACTAACTGAGCGGAAGCAGGGTCAGTAACAGCAGTAACAAGAATAGGAATGTTACGAGTCAAGTTAGCAACAGCCTGAGCTGCGGGAGTAGCAATAGCCAAAATCAAGTCAGAACGATCGTTTACCAGCTTCTGGGCAATGGTAACGCAGTTTGCCTGCTCACCCTGGGCATTCTGGTAGTCAATTTTGATGTTCTGTCCATCTACCAAACCAGCCTCTGCCAAGCCATCAACAAATCCCTGATAGGATGCGTCCAAAGCAGCGTGTTCTACCAGCTGAACGACACCAATCTTGTAAACCTTTTCACCAGAAGCGGAATCCTTTGCTCCACCTGCAAAAACCATGGATGTACTCATAAGCACTGCTGCACCAATCAGTGCCAGCTTTTTCAATTTCATTGCAATCTCCTTTATTACACCCCATATTCTGGGTACAAATGAAATTAGACTTAATTTTCTTTACTATAATAAAAGTTTTGCCCATAAGTCAAGTAATAAATAAATTTTTTGTTTTCATATATTAAGAAAATATATTCTTGAAAACCTTTGAGTTATCGGATACAATTTATTGTCGTCAGATTTTGGGGAGAGCATGGCGAAATATCAGCTGAATCTGTACAAGAATAAAAATCTCTTTCTCATTGTAGGTATCTTGATAATACACCTATTTTTTTCTGTGGTGTTTTCCATTTACAAGCTGCCTTTTTTAGTCGTATACAATCTATTTAGTGTCGTTTTGTACGGAATCCTGCTCATTATTCACAAAAAGAAATTGTTTTTCATTCTAGCCATTATGGCTTTTGAGGTTCCTATCTATTCTACGATTTTAGGGCTTATGCTAGGTGGGCATTGCGGCAGTCTGTTTTTTCCCTATGCCATGATTCCTGGTGTGTATCTTTTTGCTATTTCGCTAGATCGTCCTTTGCTCCATTATATTTTGATTTCGCTGCCCTCTGTCTTTTCCGTCTTTTTTCTCGTAAGCTGGAACGGAACACCGCTATACAATGAGATTCTGCTGACTACAGAGCTTTTGTCCTTTCACCGGATTGTTTGCATTGTCATATCGATTTTTCTTTTGGGCTATCTTTGTATTGGGCAGCAAAAGGACTTGATTTCCAGCCAGCGGGCCAACAAAAAATACATCAAGCGTTTGGAATTTATCTCCGACCATGACCATTTGACTCAAATCCCCAATCGCCGCTGCATTATCCGTCGGGTGGCAGAAATGAAGGATTACACACTGGTTATCTTTGACATAGACAACTTTAAGTCCATTAACGATACCTATGGCCACCATATTGGAGACCAAATCCTCTGCCGTTTGACTCGCCGTGTTTTGTCCATGTTGCCAGACGATGCCCAAATGGGACGTTGGGGTGGAGAGGAATTCCTCGTGGTGTATCCCTATCACAAGGATTCTGTTCGCCAAAATTTGGAGTCCATTCGAGCCACAATTGCAGAAAAGCCCTTTGGCTTTGAAGAATTTATTCTCAACGTATCTATTACGGCTGGTGTAGCGTGGTCTCGCAAACAGAATACCTTTGACGAAATTGTTGCAGAGGCAGACTTCCTGCTGTATCACGGAAAGAAAACGGGAAAGAACAAGGTAGTGTATCCCGCCGACATTATGTAATGGAAAGGAAGATAAAGATGGCAAGAAAAATTATCATGACGATACTGCTTTTATCCGTAGCTTTTTCTAGCTGGGCTGCAGATTGGTTTGCTTATGGTGGCTCCTTTGGAACTGGCATTGTGCTGAATGATGATAGTGCCCTCCGTTCCTATGCAGAAAATATGCATCGTGTGGTGCTGGAGCTGGATGGTACCATGGAGTTTATTTTTCATCCTTCCATTAGAATTGCTGCAGGTTCCATTTTGCTTGCAGATTTTAAGTTCAAAGAGGCTCAATTCTACAATTCCTTGGACTACAACTTTTACGGTGGAATTAGGGTGTATCCTGGATTCGGTGGTTTACGACTGGGAGTGGACTACAATCTGGGCCGACGATCGGATTTTATAGATGTTCCTCCTGTAAACAAGGTGTCTTCCACCGCTTGGGGCAATGGCTTCCGCTTTTTGCTGGAATACGACTTTAGACATGAAAAAACGGGGCTGCTTCCTATGGTTGGTGGCAGCTGGCGATATGTTCCTCGTGGCGGCGATACCAGCGACCACATCCTTTCTGTGTACTTTAAGCTCTTGTATCGATAGTAAAACGTAAAACTATTTTTCCAATAAAAAAACCTTGAATTGGAGCTCCAACTCAAGGTTTTTTTTGCTTGCTCTATTTTATCGAGCGTAATCCACAATACGAGTTTCTCGAATCATGGTAATCTTTATTCGGCCAGGATACCGCAGGTCTGACTCAATCTGCTTTGCAATCTTTCGAGCCAGCTCCTTTACTTCCTGGTCTGGAATCTTTTCGTTGTTTACCAGAATACGCAGCTCACGACCAGCCTGAATGGCGTAGGCTTTTTGTACTCCGTTGAACTTTTCGGCAATGGCCTCCAAGTTCTCCAACCGCTTCACGTAGTTGTCCACGGTTTCACGGCGGGCACCTGGTCGTGCAGCAGAAATAGCATCTGCAATCTGCACGATAACAGACTCAATGCTAGTCTGCTCAATATCGTTGTGGTGAGACCCAACTGCATTTACAACAACTGGATGCTCGCCCATCTTTCGTGCCATGTCCATACCGATTTCGGCGTGGTTCTGGTCGGAATCACTTTCCGCACCCTTACCAATGTCGTGGAGCAATGCACCACGTTTTGCCAGCTCTCGGTTGCAGCCCAGTTCTCCAGCCAGCATTCCTGCAATAAGAGCCACTTCCTTTGAATGGTACAGCACGTTCTGGCCGTAGCTGGTGCGGAAATACAGCCGACCAAGGGCTCTAATTCCGTTTTGGCTCATATTGTGGATACCCAGATCAAAGAGAACCTTTTCGCCCTCTTCGTAAATCTTCTGCTGGATTTCCTTGGTAACCTTTTGAACAACCTCTTCAATGCGAGCGGGATGAATCCGTCCGTCAGTAATCAGCCGCTCCAAGGCAATCTTTGCAATTTCCTTGCGCACTGGGTCAAAGCAAGAAATAACTACCGCTTCTGGGGTGTCGTCAATGATGATGTCCACACCAGTCAATGTTTCCAAGGCACGAATGTTGCGGCCTTCTCGTCCGATAATTCGTCCCTTCATCTCGTCACTGGGAAGAGATACGGTGGAAACCGTTACCTCACTGGTAGTTTCTGTTGCAATACGCTGGATTGTGGAAACAAGGATTTCACGGGCCTTCTTTTCTGCTGAAAGCTGTGCCTCCTGCTCAATCTTGTTCAACAAGGCTTGGGCATCGTGGCGGGCCTCATTTTCCAGATTCTGGATAATCAGGTTCTTTGCTTCCTGGCTAGTGAGACCAGAAATCCGCTCCAACTCCTGTCGGTATCGCTCCTCTTCTCCCGCAAGTTCATTTTCCCGTTGGGAAATTCGTTGCTCCCTCTCTACGAATCCTTGCTCGCACTTATCCATGTCGGCCTTGCGCTTTTCAAGGTTTTCTTCACGTCGTTCCAATTTTTGCTCAATCTTGTCAAGGTTAGCCCTACGTTCACGGTTTTCCCGATCCTGCTGCTTCTGTTCCCGAATGAGTTGGTCTTTCGCTTCCAATAGAATTTCTTTCTTCTGTGCTTCTGCTTCTTTTATCGCATCCTGTTTAATACGTTCCGCTCTTTGTTCGGACGCAGAGAGTTGAAATCTGGCATACAGCCAGCGAATAGTCCATCCAAGAACAATTCCTACAACAGGGAGGGCAACATACAACACAATGTTGCGCACATTTAACTCCTTACGAAAGTATAGAATTGCTTTGTATACAAGTTACCATAACTAAGCTAGATTGTCAAACTGAAATTAAACTATAACTTGAAAGTCTTTAAGGAATAAAAGTGCATAAAAACTCCTTGAAATGAGGAATTTAACCACTTTTTTACCATTTTTTATAGGTTCTTGGAGGGGGAAGGGCCGTTTCGGTTTGACGGATAAAAATTTATAGTTTATATTTATGAAGACGTGTAAATAAATGATTTTGGAGAATGGAAATGGAATTAGAACAAAAACTTGCACAATACAGTGAGTCGGCTCGTGCCAGCAGTATTGTGGATTCATCCTTGTATACAAAATACGAGGTAAAACGGGGCCTCCGTGACATCAGCGGAAAGGGTGTTTTGGCAGGACTGACAGAAATTTCCGAAGTAATGGCCTACCGAATCGAAGAAGGTGATTTGATTCCCTGTGAAGGACGGCTGTTTTACCGTGGCTACGATATTCGAGATTTGGTAAATGGCTTTTTAGAGGATAGGCGGTTTGGCTTTGAGGAAATTTGCTACCTGCTGATTATGGGTCATCTTCCTACCAAAGAAGAGTATACCGAGTTCCGTCAGGTGCTGGGAAGTTTGATGACTCTGCCTGATGAATTCCTTCGGAATACCATTATGAATGCTCCGGGACAGGATATGATGAACCAGCTGGCCACCAGTATTCTTACCCTGTACACCTATGACCCGAATCCAGAAGATATTTCTATCCCCAATGTGTTGCGTCAGTGTTTACAGCTCATTGCTCAATTCCCCAGCTTGATGGTGTACGGCTTTCAGTCCTATGCCTATTACTACAACAAGCAGAGCTTGATTATTCACACCCCTGAACCAGAATTATCCATTGCTCAGAATATCCTCCACATGCTGCGGCCCGATTCCAGCTTTACGGAGCTAGAAGCAAAGATTCTGGACTTGGCTCTTGCCTTGCACGCAGAGCATGGCGGAGGAAACAACTCCACCTTTACCAACCATGTGGTAACCTCTTCTGGAACAGATACCTATTCCGCCATGGCCGCATCCCTGTGCTCCTTGAAAGGTCCCCGTCACGGTGGAGCCAACATCAAGGTGGTGCAGATGTTTGAGAACATGAAGGAAAATATCAAGGACTGGAAGGATAATGATGAAATTTGTCGCTACGTGGAACGCTTGCTGGATAAGGATGCCTTTGACAAAAGCGGTCTTGTGTACGGAATTGGTCACGCTGTGTACTCATTGTCTGACCCTCGTTCCCTGATTTTGCGGGATTTTGTGGAAGAACTGGCTCGTTCTAAGGGTGCTGAAGAAGAATACGATTTTTATTCACGAGTAGAAATTCTTGCTCCAGAAGTAATTAGTCACAGAAGAAAGATGTACAAGGGTGTTAGTGCCAACATTGACTTCTACTCTGGCTTTGTGTACAAAATGCTGGACTTGCCTCCCGCCCTATACACTCCTTTGTTTGCCACTGCACGTATTGCTGGTTGGTCTGCCCACCGTATTGAAGAGCTGGCCAACGAAGGTAAGATTATCCGTCCTGCCTACAAGGCTGTGTGTGGTCACAAAGAATACACGGGGATGGAGCAACGGTAACAAATCAGCCAGGTGACAGCTGTTACCTGGTTTTGTTTTTATGGAGGAAACTATATGGAAGATTTACGAAAAGATTTATTTGAACACATTAAAACCTCTGCAAAATGTGTGGTAGAAGAGGTTTGCAAGATTCGTCCCGATGAGCGAGTGCTGATTATCACCAATAGAGTGGTGGAGCAGCCTGTTATGAGCTGGAAGGGGCAAGAAATTTCATGTGAGGTGGCTCAAGCGGAACTTATTTCTCAAGCCCTGTATGATGCCTGTGAAGCAGCTGGTGCAAAGGTTTCTATGGTAACGCAGCCTACAAAAAGCTCCATGGATGCTGCTGATGAAAGCGTTATTGCGGCCTTAAAGACAGAGCCTGACGTATGTTTTTCTATTTCTCACAATAAATTGGGAAAGGATGTGGCTGCCATTTCCAATCCATACAAGGATGCTGAAGGAAATTCCTTTGATCATATCTTTGACTATTTGCTTTATGGAAAAAAATCCATGCGTTCAGCCTGGACTCCCGGAATCACCTTGGATATGTTTGCTCGCACTGTTGGCATTGATTATCAGCAGCTACAGCAGCGGTGCAAAACCTTGTGTGACCTGTATCAAGATGTGGCTACTGTTGAAGTAAAGGCTCCCGCTGGAACAGACTTGGTGATTCCCATAGCTGGACGTAAGCCTTTTTCTGATGATGGTGATTTTAGCCGTGCTGGAACTGGTGGCAACGTGCCAGCTGGGGAAGTGTTCATTAGTCCAGTGGTAGGAGACGGAAAGGATGCAGGCTGTCGTGGCCGAATTGCCTTTGATGGCTCCATGTCGGTGAACGCTGGTTGTGTGGCTATAGACACTCCCATTGTGGTAGATGTAGCTGGGGGATTTATTACCAATATTAGCGGGGGACACGAGGCTCAAAAATTGCTGGACACCATCACCCAGGCGGAAGAAGAAGCTTTGGCTATGGGCAAGGATGGTCGACTTTCTGCTGAGGATGCCCAGCTGTACTGCCGCAACGCACGGAATATTGGGGAGCTGGGAATTGGCTTAAATCCCACCGCCACTATTACTGGAAATATGCTGGAGGACGAAAAGGCTTTCCGAACCTGTCATATTGCCATTGGCGAAAACTACGACAACGATGCCCACGCACTGATTCACCTAGATGGAGTAATCAGGAACCCCACCATTGACTTTGTGTACAGCGATGGAAGTCGGCGACGAGTGCTGGAAGATGGGGTTTTAACCTTCTAGCCCTTTCTTGCAGTTTTTCGTGAAAGCTTTTCGTAGGAACTTCACGAGGGGCCTTTCGTGAGAGCTTCTCGTGGGGCTCTGTTAAAAGGGCTTCACAAAGTGCTGCTACAAAAAAAGGCCAACTGATTTGAACTGAAGTGCACTTTACACTTCAATTCCTTCAGTTGGCCTTTTCGTTGGTTAGTACCAGTTATTTTCAGTCAAACTCAGAAAAATCGTTGTTCTGGGTGTTGGCACTCAAAACGGTAGCACGAGTCTTGCTTCCAGCGGACTTGAACACATTGGTGTCCTCCTCTTCTCCCATGTTGAAGAAGGACATTTTATCCATCAGCTCAGATGCATGCTGGTGCAAAAGCTGGGCAATTTCAGAAAGCTGGGTAGAGGCAGAGGTGTTTTCTTCTGCAGCAGCTTCCATTTCGTGGATGGCATCTTGAATCCGCTGCATACCTGCATCCTGATTGCGGCTGGCAGCAGCAATTTCTTCAATAAGGCGGCCTGTTTTTTCAATGTTAGGAACAACACCAGAAATCAGCTTTCCAGCCTTGTCTACAATGGCCACACTGTCAGCAGTCATGCCGTTGATTTCATTTGCAGCAACGCTACTTCGTTCAGCCAGCTTTCGTACCTCTCCAGCAACAACGGCAAAGCCCTTTCCAGCTTCTCCTGCACGAGCTGCTTCAATAGCAGCGTTCAAGGCCAGCAGGTTGGTTTGGTCTGCAATGTCTTCAATAATGCTTACCTTCATGGCAATATCATTCATGGCGTTAACGGTGTTGCCCACTGCTTCACCACCTTCACGGCTGTCACTTACTGTTTGCTCAGCAATAAATCGTGTTTCACCAGCATTGTCTGCAGTCTGGCGAGCATGCTCAGCAATTTCTCTCATGTTCTCAGAAATTTTCTGAGTAGAAGTAGCCAGTCGTTCTACACCGATGGACAGCTCCTGGCTGGAAGAATACATGGTTTCGCTCTGGCTTGTTACCAAATGGAGCATTGTCACCGTGTCCTTCATGACAGAAGCAATTCTTCCCAAGGAGGATTGAAGACTTCCACTGAGGCTGCGGGGATATTTAGCAGCAGAGCCTTCCATAAAGTTTACCGTCAAGTCGCCAGCCTCAACTCTTGCAAGAATAGCTTTAATCTTTTCTGGCTCGGAACCAAGGGTTCTCAAAATGTAGGTCATGGCAAAGAACAGTGCCAAAACAATGAATACAACGTAGACAATCAGAACAATAAGTCCAATAGCGGTGGCCTCGCTGGCAGTAGCTTCTGCATCCAGCTTTTCGATTTCAGCACGAGCCAACAGGGTTGTCTTGAATTTCTCGATAGGGGCCATAATCTCGTCAGTTTGATCGGTATACTCACTGGAAAAAAGACGAGCTTGATTATACAACACAACTGGGTCAGCTGAATTACCTAAATCTGCACCAGGATTGAGTCTCAAATATTCATCCAAGAAATCCATTACTTCAGTTTCCAGTATTGCCAAGGTGTTGGACAATTCCTGAGATTTGAGGATGTAATTATTTTCCTCATAGGTCAATTCCATTTCTTCAACCTTGGTGGAAAAAGCTTTTTTTACACCGTCATCGTTGGCAACCTTTCCGTTACGGATATCCAGAACCTTATTGTAGGCGGAACGATAGGTGGTATCTCCCGTCATGGCATAAAGGCGAATATAATTGGTCAAATCCTCTGAGCTTTCTTCCATTTCACTAGCAAGCTCAAATGCCTGGAGCTCATACTGCAAGGCATGTTCTAGATGGCTGTTAGAGGATAACATCATCAGAATCGTAACAACAACAACTGCGGACATGACAATAGAAATAATAATTGATGCAGAAAACAAACTTTTGATTTTCATCTACTACCTCCTTTTACTCCAAACACTTGTTTGAGTTTCTCATGTATCATGATATGAGCTATACAGATAGAGTGAATTCAAATAAGAATTCGGAGTGCTTCACCAGCGATTATATCGGATAAATGGTAGTTTTTCTCTAGTAAGAAACGAAAAATTTGAAAAATGTTATTAATTTATGAAAGTGGGAAATAATTTTTTGAGTTTTTATAGAAAATATAATCCGTAATGATACAGTGTTTTGGAGTTTTTTGCAAAAAAAAAGCTGCCCTTTGAGCGTGATGCACTCCAAGGACAGCTCCTTGTATTCTGAAAAATTACTGAATCTTAGCCAGAATCATCTTGGCACAGTCAATCTGGTTGGGAATGTTGCCATTCTCGTCCTTAACACGCCAGATGTCGGGAGTGATTTCGTCTGCTACGTAAATCTTGCCGTTTTCGTCGTAACCAACTTCAATCTTGAAATCGATGAGCTGCAGGTTCATGGCGGCCAGCTCCTTCTTTAGCACCTCACCAACCTTTACCAGAATTTCCAGTGCCTGGTCAAACTGGCCTTCCTTCAACATTCCCTTCATGATACACAGACGTTCGGTAATCAAGGGATCGCCCTGCTCATCGCTTTTAAGGGTAACTTCGCAGTAAGGAGGATCAAAGGGAATTCCCTGCTCCAAATCAAAGCGGCGGCACATGGAGCCTGCTGTAAAGTAGCGGAGAACGAACTCCAGCTTTGGAACTGTTAGGTTGCGTACCTTCATCAATCCCTGATCCAAGTCAGAGCCAAGGTAGTGGGTGGGAATGCCATTTCTTTCCATCAATTCAAAGAAGTATTTGGAAACAGCCAGGCCAACCTTGCCCTTGCCTTCCACGCTACCGCCGACGGTGTTGGAGCCTGGGTCAAAAACTCCATTCTCGCCAGTGGCACTATCCTTGAAAAAAAGATGGACTACATTGGTGGCCTCATCCAGCATGACGTTCTTTGTCTTGCCCTCATACAGTGTTTTCATTGCAAAGATCCCCTTTTCGGTGATGTTTTAAGAAACAAATTTTATAACGGGGCTATTATAGCAAACTGAAAAAGCCATGACAATAAAATTTTTTGCAAAAAAAACAGAATTTTACTATAATAAACCACATATACGAGATTATTGTTTGTTGGAGTTTTATAAAAATATGGTTCGTATTTTGTTCGTTTGTCATGGAAATATTTGTCGTTCCACCATGGCTGAATTTGTAATGAAGGATTTAGTAAAAAAAGCAGGCTTGGCAGATAAGTTTTTTATTGATTCTGCAGGAACAAGTCGGGAAGAAGAAGGCCATGGGGTACATCCCGGAACTGTGGTAAAATTGCGGGCTGTGGGAGTTCCCGTGGGAAATCATCGGGCACGGCAAATTACCCAGGATGATTTTCATTCTTTTGACTACATCATCGGAATGGATGATGCTAATATGCGGAATCTGGAGCGAATGTCCAGCCCAGACCTGTGGGAAAAGCTGTCAAAGCTATTGTCCTATGCCGGAATTGCCGATGATATAGCTGACCCTTGGTACACAGGAAATTTCGACGAGACCTACGAAGACGTTTCTGCTGGGTGTAAGGGCTTGCTACAACAACTGAAATATCGGAAGGAAGTATAGGGGTGATATTGATGTTATGGAGAGATTTCACTTTACATATCAGTGCAACCGCTATAAAATGGAATTATGAGTGAACTTCTTACAAATGCTGAATTTGATTTATTCCGCAAGGTGATTTATGCTGAAAGTGGCATAACCTTTTCTGAAACCAACCGCTCTATTTTGGATAGCCGTCTGAAGGAGCGACTTCGAGACAAGGGAATGCTTACTGTGCAGGATTACTATCGGCTCATTACCTCCGACAAGGAAGAGATGAAGCTGTTGCTGGATTCTGTTACTACAAACCTGACTCGCTTTTTCCGCAATCAGCCTCACTTTGATGCTTTCCAGAATTATGTTATTCCTCACCTTATGGAATTTAAGAAGAATTCACCTGACAAGAAGATTCGTATTTGGAGTGCTGGCTGCTC
>JAFYWB010000049.1 GCA_017549025.1 Treponema sp. | reverse complement strand
TTCCAGTACTACAACCTTTATGGTTGATCTTGGCAACTGCATCATCATCGTGAAGAATGTACCTTGTTCCCAATGTTCTCAATGTGGAGAAATTTCTTATTCAAATGAGGTAGCAAAAAGATTGGAAAAGATTGTGGACACACTTAAAAACACAGTAACTGAAATCTCTGTTATAGACTACAAGACAGCAGCTTAAATACCAGGCTCCACAAAACACAAAGCCACCAGCAGACGAGAGGAAGCGTCTACTAGTGGCGTTTTTTTTAATTACAAGAAACAAGGTTAGCTAATGAGTCGTTCCAGTAAAAGCTCTACTGCCTGCTTTTCTTTTTCTGAAAGCTTTTCAAAATTATTCACTAAATGATGGTGGCGAGAAGAAATCTTTTTTTTATGCAGCTCCCCTTCCACCAAATACTCCACACTTACATCTAATGCCTCTGCTAAACGAACAGCCACATCTGCAGGGGGCATTGATGGATGAGAACCCACATAGGTCAACAACGTTCGAGGTTTTATTTGTGCTATAGCAGCCAATTCTTTGTGCTGCAATCCCTTATACTCCATCTCCTCTTTTAGCCGTTCACCAAAACTCATGCTGTTATGATACATAATAACTGAAATAAAAATATTGACAGGTACAATAAGTTGTACTAATATAGTTTAAAAGTACAATAAATAGTATCTACATAATAAATAAGTTCACTTTATTGTAGTAAAAAGGAGGCATTTAAGAAAAGCATTTATTTTTTTTTACAATGACATTCTGTGTCATACCCTATCAGTATAATATTTTCAGACATTTGCAATCAGAAGGATTCTGTAACAAACACACAAAAGGAGATTAAAATGAGAAAAGGTGATGTGGAAATCATTCTTACAAAAGAAGGTTGCAAGGACATAAAAGTAACATGTCCAGCAAAAATCAAAATGCACCCAGTAGCAGCCTTTGCTGCTATTCAGTATGGATTGCCACCCATGCAGGTAAAGCCAGTAGACTGGAAGGGTGTGGGGCTAGCATTCTTGTTATTTGGAGCTATCTTTGCCTCTTGCTTATTCTTTTTGATAAATATGGCACTGGGAATTATTGCCCTAGTGGCAACATTCGCCATCAACATTAACTTTAACAGAAACTATTTTTTCAACTACATTCAGAAAAAACTGCGAGAAGGATATCAGGTTACGGACCAAGAACAGCAACAAATTTTGACAGAGGCTGGTGTGCTTCCTTTGACAGAAAAAACTTCTTCTGGATTCAAGCTACCACTTCCTGCAAACATCAATTTGAGCAAGAAAAAAATTCTGGGTATTGCTGGTGGAGCTGTGGCAGTGCTGCTTCTGCTGGCCATGTGTACTGGAGGAAATGTAATTGACAGAGCTTTGGACGATATGGAAAGTGCTGTTATCTCCATGGAAAAAATCGTAAGTAAGCTGGAATCAGGAAAAATTAGTGCCGCAGAAGCAGAATTTGAACTAGCAGTACTTGCAGAAGAGGTTATGATGACTATGGACAGCTATGGAGATGAAGATATTCAACCAACATCTGAGCAAATTCGACGTGCAAATCAGTTATTGAATAGAATGGAAAAAGCCAGCACTCAAGCTACAATGTACATTTACTACTACTAGGGGGATTTTATGAGAACACTGGAAAGCATTAAAGCAGAAATAGCAGCCCTTGGAGAGGTAGACTTATTCGGAACAGCAAAGGAAGTTTCCCATCTGCCAGAAATTCTCCATGATGATGAAAACATTAAGTATCTGACCTCTGGCCTGATGGATGGAACAACCTGGCTGGTGGTTTGTACACAAAAAAGAGTGCTCCTTCTTGACCATGGTTTTCTCTTTGGGTTCAAGCAATCAGAGATGAACTTGGAAAACATCAACTCAATCTCATTCCAAACGGGATTGCTCTTTGGATCTATCGAAATCTGGCACGGTGGAGCCCGCATGTTGATTGAAAACTGCGACAAAAAAACCGTAAAGCCCTTTACCGATGCGGTAAACGCTGCCATGCAAGCAATAAAAAAAGGGCAGGGGAGTGCACCTCAAGCTCCAGTTACCTCATCTTCTGATGATGTGGTCTCTCAACTTGAACGGCTTGCGGCCTTGCTGGAAAAAGGCATTCTGTCTCAGGAAGAATTTCAGGCTCAAAAAAAGAAGTTATTGGGATTGTAATCATCGTTTTGCAGAGAGGACTGGTACAAGTCCTCCTTTATTTTTAAGTCATCAAAAGGAGTATACAGGATGAAATGGCTCATTCGGCTTGCAATAGTTGCAGCTATTATTTTCGGAGGATTATATTTTGTAGGAAGGAGTATGGGGTCAGGTCTTATAATCTCCACCGTAAAAGATGGATACTTTTCTGATGTAACATACGACGTCACCATCGGAGAAATACTAGATGTAGTAAGTGACAAGGGGGAATGGATCTACGAAATACCGGACGAAGAGGAGTACACCATGGCAAATATCGTCCGCTACAAAGGCTCCTATAACGGGCAACCCATGGAATTGAATTTTATCGTCTTTAGCGGAAACCCTCGCTTGGATTACTTCCGACTAGGAGACAACGTAATCAACAGATCCGACAACTTGTTTACACCCACAGCAAGTGAGATAGATGCAGTGCCCTTTGCCCTCTACCAGCTGTATCTGGAAAAAAAGAAATAACGATATAAAACAGATAACGCCACTGGCAGACGAGAGGAAGCGTCTACTAGTGGCGTTTTTTAATTAGTTGTACTTAAAGTAAAATCGGTGTATAGTTTAAAGGTGATAGACCTTGAATATATACAACACCTTTGTAAACAGGAAAAGATTCGCTGGACAAACCACATCCTTACTAGACTT
>JAFYWB010000048.1 GCA_017549025.1 Treponema sp. | reverse complement strand
GGCTTCACTGTGGACTTAAATACATTGTGGTTTATTCTGATTACCGTGCTTTTCAGCGGATTCTTCGTGCTGGAAGGATTTGACTACGGTGTTGGTACACTGTTGCCCATCGTTGCAAAGAATGACACCGAGCGCCGTGTTGTATTGAACACTATTGGACCTCACTGGGATGCCAACGAGGTTTGGTTGCTCACTGCTGGTGGAGCTATCTTTGCTGCATTCCCTAACTGGTATGCAACCTTGTTCAGTGGTTTCTACTTGGCATTGTTTGCCATTTTGTTTGCCTTGATTATTCGTGGTGTTGCTATTGACTTCCGCAGCAAGCACGACAGCGCAACTTGGAGAAAGACCTGGGATATTCTGTTCTGCGTTGGCTCCTTGCTGCCTTCCGTTCTCTTTGGTGTGGCTGTAAGCAACTTCATGACTGGTGTGCCTATTGATGCAAACATGGAATATGCTGGAAACTTCTTTACCCTGTTGACCCCCTTCACCTTGCTGGGTGGCGTAACCATGCTGTTGGTATTGACCTTCCACGGTTTGCTCTTCTTGAAGCTGAAGAATGGTGTAAAGTCTATTGAAGATAGAGTAAAGGCTCTGGGAACAAAGCTTGGTATTGCCATGCTGGTTGTAACTGTAGCTTGGGTTGTATTTGCAGCCTTCAAGACACGGCTTTTGACCAATGGACCTATTGCCATCATCGCTGTGGCTTTGGCAGCTGTTCTTTTGATTCTTGCAGTATTGCTGCAGGCAAAGGGACTTGACGGAAAGGCATTCATCTGCTCTTCCTTGGCCATCGTTATGGTTGTTGTAACTGTGTTCTTCTCCATGTTCCCCAATGTAATGATTTCTACCTTGGCTGGCGGAACAAGCCTTGACATTTACAATGCAAGCTCTAGCCCCAAGACACTGAAGATCATGACCATTGTTGCCTTGACTGCTGTACCTGTTGTTCTTGCCTACTTGGTATGGAGCTACTGGGTATTCCGCAAGCGGGTTACAGAAAGAGATTTGCATTATTAATTAATTCAGAATTATGGCTCGTTGGATAATGGGTCATAATTTCATAAAGGCTGATGATGGCATATGCTATCGTCAGCCTTTTTTATTACGGTTCTACAATTTTTTGGAGAACCGTAACAAAGGAGAGTCAAGGGTTTAAGCGAAGCGTCCCTTGACCGACTGTATTACGGTCTACAAATTTTTTGGAGAACCGTAACAAAGGAGAGTCAAGGGTTTAAGCGAAGCGTCCCTTGACCGACTGTTTTAAAAAGATTTAGGAAGTATATGTTCAGTAAAACCCTTTGGAAGGTGCAGGATAGAAAGGCTTTGCGGTGTCAAGCTGCAGTGCTTGTACTGGCCCTTTGTTCCGGTGGCTGTACTGCAGCCCAGGCCCTTGTAGTGGCACGGATTGTAAATCGTATTTTTTTCTTGCACCAGACGTTGGCTTCGGTTTACAGCCTTTTTATTGTGCTGGTGGCAATTATTTTATTGAAGGGCTTGTTCCAGTGGTTGGAGGAACATTTTGCCCTGCAGGTTGCAGGCTTGGTAAAGCATACACTGTTAGACAAGCTGCTAGAGCAGGTGGGTGTGCTGGGGCCTGGTGAAATGGAGCATCGTCAGCGGGGAGAATTCTTTACCCTGTTGACTCAAGGTTTAGGCACACTTGACGTGTATTTTTGTCGCTATTTGCCTCAGCTTTTTAAAAGCGCTTTGATTCCTATAGCCTATTTGATTGTAGTTTTTCCCCTGGATTGGATTTCAGGACTTATTTTTTTGATTGCTACCCCCTTGATTCCTGGTTTTATGATGCTCATTGGAAAATGGAGCCGCAAGATGGCTGGTTCTAGCTGGGAAGCCATGGCTCGTATGGGTGGCTATTTGCAGGATGTGCTGGCAGGACTTGCCACTTTGCGAAATTGGAATCGTGAGTACCAGCAGGAAAAAAAGATTCGCAAGGTAAGCGATGATTTTCGACTTGCTTCTATGAAAACCCTACGAGTGGCCTTTCTTTCAGCCCTGACCTTGGAGCTCTTTACCACCATCAGCATTGCCTTGGTGGCAGTGGGCTTGGGAATCCGACTGGCTGATGGACGAGAGGTTTTTGAGGTTGCTCTGTTCATCATTTTGTTGGCACCAGAATATTTCCAGCCCCTGCGTCAGCTGGGACAGCGGTACCACGATAGTCAAAATGCCATCCTTTCTGCTGACCAAATGTTCAGCTTTTTGTCACGAATATCATCTGCAAAGAAGGCTCAAGCAGGAACTGATTCGACAGAAGGTATTTCCGCAGAAGGTATTTCTGCAGAAGGTGTTTCTGCAGAACGTGTTTCTGCCGGAATTGATTCAAAAAATCAGCCTCCACGTGTTGCCGTGAACCAGCTTACCTTTAGCTGGGGGCAGCGAGAGGTTTTGAAGGGAATTGACCTTCAGCTGGAGAGTGGGGAGATTTATGCATTGGCCGGGAGAAGTGGTGCTGGAAAAACCACCTTGCTGCGGATTTTGGCTGGAGCCCTTTCCCAACAGCAGGGAGAATATCAGGTGAATGGAAGGGAATTTCAAGGCTGGAGTCATCTTGCTATGATTCCTGCTCAACCCTATTTTTTCCACGGAAGCCTTCTGGAAAACATTACCCTAGGACGTGATATTTCTGTGGATCGGGTGAAAGAGGTGTGTAGGAATATTGGGGCAGAGAAATTTATTCTGCAGCTGCCTCAAGGCTACGACACCATTCTGGGACAGGAGGGTATACGCCTGTCTGGTGGCCAGGGACAGCTGGTGTCCATTGCCAGAGCCATGGTGGATGAAAAGAGAAATGGTCTTTTGCTTTGTGATGAGGCCACCAGTAGCTTGGATGCCCAGACAGAAAGTGATGTGGAAGCTGCCTTGGACAAATTGTATGCTGGACGGACGGTGCTGATTAGTGCTCATCGTCTTCATACCTTGGAGCGAGCAAAAAAGATATTCGTGCTGGAAGAGGGAAAAATTGTGCAGCAGGGAAGCTATCAGGAATTGGCTCAAGATACCACTGGTGCCTTTGCTCGTATGCTGCAGGAGGGATTGGCGGTATGAGTAAAAAATCATCTGGAATCAAAACCTTGTTTGGTTTGCTTCGACCTTACCTGCTGCCCATGATGGGAACTGCGGTGGTGGGAGCCATGACCATCGTTGCAAACACAGGACTTTTGGCAGTATCTGCCATTCTCATCAGTATGGCTGCTCTTATGCCTCCCTTGCTGGACTTGATGCCCATGTCTGCTGCGGTGCGATTGTGCGGAATCTCCCGTGCCTTGTTTCGGTATTGGGAGCGGCTGGCAAGTCATTCCATTACTCTCAAGCTTTTGTCTGATTTACGAGTGTGGTATTATCAGCAGCTGTTGCCTTTAGTGCCAGGTGGAGTGGGAAACAAGACGGCTCGGCTTTTTAAAACCATTACCGATGACATTGAAATTCTCAAATTCTTTTATCTGCGAGTAGTGGCCGCTCCCCTGACAGCTTTGGTGGCATTGATTATTGCCTCTGTGGTGCTGGCCTTTTTCTTGCCAGTGGCAATTCCCATTTTGTGGCTTGCCGCTGCCTTGAACGGTGTTATTCTTCCTATTTTATCTCGCCGTAACGGAAGGGAAAATGCTGAGGCTGCCCAAGCTCATGAGCTACGGTATCATCAAAAACTGCAAGATTATGTGGAAGGCCTTGATGCATTGTGGACCTACAACCGCTGGAAGCCCATGGCAGCCACGGTGCTACAGTCTTTTATGGATGGCAACAAGGTTCGCATGGACGGCGAGGTGCGGCGGGGAAGACTTAATGCCCTGTCTGGAGTGATATCTGGCTTGGCAATGGCTACAACCCTGTTTTTTAGTGCCCAGGCGGTGGCCTCTGGTCAGCTGGAAGGAATCTACCTTTTGTCTGTGGCCTTGATTGTGTTAGGCATTATGGAAGCGGTACAGCCCCTTCCTCTAGCAGTTTCCTACTATTATGACAGTGTAGCTGCTATAGAGGATATGCTGGAGGTAACGGGAGGTAAGCCCACAGGACTTCCTCATGGTGAAAAAACAGCTGCTTCCCGCCAGGAATTGCCCTTGGACATTAGCTTTGTTGATGTGGGCTTTACCTATCCTACAGGCAAGAAGCCTGCATTACAAAATGTAAGCCTTGTGTTTCCCGCCAAAAGTAAAACCGCCATTATCGGGCATATTGGTAGTGGAAAAAGTAGTTTGGCCTCCTTGCTTATGGGAGAATACCTTCCCCAGCAGGGAGAGATTTTGTTAGGGGGCCGTTCCCTGTCAGAATGGGGAAAGGAGGCCTTGGTGGATCAGATTTCCTTGGTAAACCAGCATCCCTATGTCTTTACTGCTAGCCTGCGGGAAAACTTACAGCTTGCCGCCAAAGATCCAGCCCAAGCTACCGATGAGGTTTTGTGGGCTGCCTTGGAGTGGGCCGATTTAGCTCAGATGGTTCGAGACTTGCCCCAGGGACTTGATACTCTCTTGTCTCCCAACGCTCAGAACTTTTCCGCTGGTGAACGGCAGCGTCTTGCCCTTGCCCGCATGAAGCTGGAGGATAAGCCCATCGTTATCCTTGATGAAGCCTTGAAGAATCTGGACAACATTACTGCCCATCAGCTTTTGGAAAAAATCCTTGAGTTCTGTCAGGAACGCAGTCTGCTATTCATTACCCACGACCTGCGTCATCCAGCCCAGATGGACAAGGTTTTGGAAATGGAGCAGGGACGTGTGGTGTCCTATTTGTAGAATTCATCTATACTTGTCAAATTATACTATTTAGTGTACAGTGTCACTAAAGTTTTTTTTAGGAGAATAGAAAAAGATGAAAAAAATCTTTTCCCTTATGTTGGTTTGCCTTTTGGCTGCTTCCCTGGCCTTTGCTGGTGGAAAGAAGGATTCCGGCGTTGACAATTCCGTGGAGGATTTGAAGGCTCGTGGCGTATTCGTTTTGGGCTTGGATGATGCATTCCCCCCTCTGGGATTCCGTGATGATGCTAACAATATCGTTGGTTATGACATCGATTTGGCTGCTGAAGTTTGCAAGCGCCTTGGTGTTGAGCTGAAGTGCCAGCCCATTGACTGGGCCGCTAAGGAGCAGGAGCTGAACACAGGTAACATTGACTGCATTTGGAACGGTTTCACCATGACTCCAGAGCGTGAGGCTGCCCTTTCCTTTACCAAGCCCTACTTGGACAATGCCCAGGTGGTAATTGTTCGCAGCGATGCAGGAATTGCTTCCTTGGCTGATTTGGCTGGAAAGAAGATTGGTCTTCAGGCTGGTTCCAGTGCCGCTGATGCTGTTGAAGCAAATCCCAACTTCAAGGCAACCTTGGATGAGGTTGTGGAGTTCAAGGATAACTTGACTGCTCTCATGGACTTGGAAATCGGTGGTGTAGACGGTGTTGTAATGGACATGGTTGTAGGTAACTACAGCATCATGACCACAGGCAAGAACTTTGTAGCTCTGTCTGAGAACCTGTCTTCTGAAAAGTACGGTATTGGCTTCCGCAAGAAGGATGTAAAGCTCCGTGACGAAGTACAGAAGATTCTTGAGGAAATGGCTGCTGACGGTACTGTTGCTGCTATTTCTGCCAAGTGGTTTGGTTCCGACATTTCTGTAATCGGAAAGAACTAATTTATAGGGGCGGCTGGTATGGAAAAGTTGCTAGTGGTATTGTTGCAGGGGTCTCTTGTATCAATTAAAATATTTTGTTTGACCCTTTTGTTTTCCCTGCCCTTGGGACTTCCTATGGCAGCCGCCCGAATGTCCAAGAATGCATTCATTTCTTGGCCAGCACGAGTATTTTTGCTGGTAATTCGGGGAACCCCTCTCATTCTTCAATTAATATTCGTTTATTTTGCTCCCTATTATCTTTTCAAAGTGTCCTACGATCGATTTACTGCTGCCATTGTGGCCATGTCCATTAACTATGCGGCATATTTTGCAGAGATTTATCGTGGTGGCATTGAGTCCATTCCTGCTGGCCAGTACGAGGCAGGCCAGGTTTTGGGCTTTACTCGAATGCAGACCTTTTTCCGTATTGTGCTGCCCCAGGTAGTTAAGCGGATTCTGCCTGCCACTGGCAACGAGGTAATTACCTTGGTAAAGGATACGGCCTTGGCCCAGGTTATTGGTGTGTCGGAGCTGTTCCGTGCCGCTCAAAACGCTGCCAGCCGAGAATTTTCCACCATGCCCATCTTTGTGGCAGGAATCTTTTACTTTATCATGAACTGGGTGGTTTCTGCGGTCTTCCTCCGCATAGAAAAAAAACTGGATTACTACAAGTAGGAGGATGAAATGTCAGAAGTAATTGTACAGGTGGAAAATCTTTCCAAGTCCTTTGGTTCACTGGAAGTAATTCGAGATGTGTCCTTTACTGTAGGCCGTGGTGAGGTGCTGGGAATTATTGGGCCTTCAGGCTCCGGTAAGTCTACCATGCTCCGTTGTATCACTCAGCTGGAAAAGGTTTCTGGCGGTTCCATCAGCATTTGTGGCAAGCAGATGGTAAAGGACGGAATGTATGCAAATAAGAAGGAGCTGCAGCAAATCGGCTTGAATGCAGGACTGGTGTTCCAGAACTTCAACCTGTTTCCTCATTTCACCGTTTTACGAAACATTACCGAAGCCCAGATTCACGTGCTTGGACGCAGCAAGGCACAAGCCCAGCAGCGTGCACGAGAGCTTTTGGCTAAGATGGGGCTTTCTGACAAGGAAAATTCCTATCCCTGTGAGCTTTCTGGAGGTCAGCAGCAGCGTGTTTCCATTGCTCGAGCCTTGGCACTTGATCCTCAGGTCTTGTTCTTTGACGAACCTACCAGCGCCCTTGACCCAGAATTAACGGGAGAAATCCTGAAGGTTATCCGTGAGCTGGCTCAAGAGCACATGACCATGGTGGTGGTAACCCACGAAATGGCCTTTGCTCGGGACTTGTCCGACAGAATTATCTTTATGGACGGCGGTGTGATTGTGGAGCAGGGAACTGCTCAAGAAGTAATCAACAATCCTCAGCAAGAAAGAACAAAGGCATTCTTAAGTCGTTTCCAGTCCTAGGATTACAAGCTTTAGATTTTTTTTCTGTACAATTATTTTTCAAGCTGGTTTTAAGGTTATTTTAATATTCTCTACTACAATGAATTACCATGAGATTGTTGTTGGCTGAAGACGAGCGGCATCTTTCTAGTGCCCTCTGTGAAATTCTTTCAAAGCAAAAGTATGAGGTGGATCCTGTCTACGATGGGCAAAGTGCCTTGGAGTATATTCGTAGTGGCCTGTACGATGTGGTGATTCTCGACATTATGATGCCCAAGATGGATGGCATTGCTGTATTACGAACCATTCGCAGTGAAAAGAATTCTATTCCCGTGTTAATGCTTACAGCCCGTGATGAGGTGCAGGATAAGGTTGCTGGTCTTGATTTTGGTGCCGATGACTACATGACTAAACCCTTTTCCACCGAGGAGCTTTTAGCCCGTATTCGTGCCTTAACCCGCCGTCGGGGAGATGTGATGCTAGATGTGTTGGAATACAAGGATTTAACCTTGAATCCCAAAAGCATGGAGCTTTCTACTCAGGCTGGAGAGGGAAGCAACAAGGTAGCCCTTTCCCAAAAGGAATTTCATATTATGGAAATGCTTATCCAAAATCCCTGTCAGATTCTGCCTAAGGAGCGAATCATAGAAAAGATTTGGGGCGGGGATTCCAATGCAGAGCACAACAATCTTGAGGTTTTCATTTCTTTTATCAGGAAAAAAATACGTTTTCTTGGCTCCACAGTGGAAATTAGAACCAGCCGTGGCATAGGATATTCTTTGGTATGAAGGTTATAAAGCGACTGCAACGAAAGATGGTGGTGACGGTGCTGGTAATTCAGGCCATTGTCTTTGCCCTCATTCTCATCTCCTTGAACTTGATGGTGTCTCTTTCCGTGCTGCGGGAGATGAAGGCGTCTCTCCATCAATTTGTACGTCACAATATTCCTGTTTTGGAAAAACGCCACGACTGGGTGCAAAGTCGTATGAAGGATATTCCCTTCCCAGAGATTCAGCGGCCTCCACGGAATCAGGATGAGCTGCCAAACGATGAAAATCCTTGGCGCAATTTCTTTTCTTCAATGATGCCCTTTACCAACGAAACCCTTGCCAAGAATTTTTTCGGTATAACCTATGATATGGAAGGAAAGCTTGCTTCTGTTCTGGATAGCTTTCCCCGCTACACCGACGAGGAAATGAAGGAGCTGATAAATCTTGGTTTAGAATTAGAGCCCACAGAACAGCCTAAAATGATTTTTTCCTCCATGGGAAGCTTTTTGTATATCAAGAAAAATTCTAACCGTGGTTCCTTGGTGGCATTGGCGGATTTTACCAGAGAAATGAAAACTGCGGGCCGCATGATGCTGGTAAGCGTGGGAATTTACATTGTCTCCATTTTGATTTCAGCTGCGGTGGCATGGTTTGTGGCAAAACGGTCGGTGCGGCCGGTACAAGAGGCTTTTGAGACGCAAAAGCAGTTTATTGCAGATGCTGGCCACGAGCTTAAAACTCCTGTTTCTGTGATAGCTGCCAATGCAGATGCTCTTTCTGGAGAAATTGGAGATAATAAGTGGCTTGGGTATATAAAAAGTGAGATAAGCCGCATGGCCCGCCTCATTAACGACTTGTTGTATCTGGCAAAAAATGACGCTGGTGGTTCTGCCTTGGTGTATTCCTCCGTTGACGTGAGTCGAGTGGTGGAGGCTGCGGTGCTTCCCTTTGAAAGCATTATCTACGAACAGGACAAAGAACTGGAGCTGGAAATTCAGGAAGGAATCCATTGGGTGTGTGACGGTGGCGGTATCAGTCAGATTGTGGTGATTTTACTTGATAATGCTATAAAGAATTCCGTTTCTGGAGCAAAAATCAAGGTGTCCTTGGCCATGGAAAGTGGTCGTCGTGGGAGTCGCTCCCTTGGTGGCTACGGAAAATTCGGGAAAAATCACAATCATCCTGTGATTACTGTGTATAACCAAGGTGAAGGTCTGTCGGAGGATGAAATCCAGCAGATTTTCAAACGATTTTATCGCAGCGATTCTTCTCGCACCCGCTCCACTGGTGGCTGTGGGCTTGGACTTTCCATTGCCCAAGCCATTGCCCAAGCCCATCAGGGGAGCATTGTGGTGGAGGGATGCCAGGGACAGTGGATTTCCTTTAGCCTTCACTTGGGACTGGTGCAGCAAAATATTCCGATAACAGGGGAATGATTTCTTCCAATCCAGAAATAGGCTCCAGTATCAGGGTGTAGGTATTTTTCTGTCCCTGCTGCTGAGTCTCTTGATGGAATTGCACCTTCAGATACTTAGCTTTTTCCTTCAGGAAGGGAAGGAGCCTTTTGAAAGAAAAGATTCCAGGCTCCAATGACAGGGGCTCCAGCTTGTGAAGATTTTTCCGTGGAATGTGGAGATATTGTTCCCGAGGTGGCTTGCCGTTGGTGGCATTTCGGAACATGGTGGCCAAGGCACTTTCTGAAGCATGGACAAAAAAATGAAGTCCGTCCTGTCCAAAAATCAGCAGTCCCCACAGAATGCTTTGTCCTGGAGGAAATTCCAATCCCAGCTCTTTAACCACATAGGCTGGTGTTTCAACAATCCTTGCCATCACCAGTTTTTTGATGGTATCTCCAGTGAGTTGGTGAAAATCCTTTTCAAATTCTTTAAAGCTGGTTTTGGGAATCATCTTTTTCCTCCAATTTTTCCTGTTTTTTTTCTCGTCTCATAAGAATGGTGGTGTAGATGGCAATAGCTATTGCTGCCACAGAGAATAATCCCACGGTAATCACATTCATCAGAGGAGAAGTGGGGGCCCCTTCTTGAATATCCTTTACAAGGCTATAGGCAATATAGCCACAGTAGGCTGCCACAAGGTAATAAATGGTAAATCGCTTGTTCATGGGTAAAAGTATATCTGCTTACAAGTACTATGGCAATGGATAGAACTGTCTTGTATTATCCTTAAATTTCCGATATGATTTTACGACGAGGTTTTTATGCGAAAAGAATTTCTTCCCTATGACAAGGTTCGAAACGATGCTCTGAAATTGGCCCATCAGATTCACAAAGATGATTTTATTCCTGATGTGATTTATGTATCCCTTCGTGGTGGCGCTTATATGGCAAACGTTATCAGTGAGTATTTTAAGATTGCTCGGAAAGATTATCGCCCAGTGTTGTATGCCGCCGTGGTAGCTCGTTCTTATTCTGATATTCGTCAGCGTGACAGAGTTATGGTGGACGGTTGGACCTATTCCCCTGAGCATTTGCGTCCTGGAGATAAGATTCTTCTGGTAGATGACATCTTTGACTCTGGAAAAACCATCAACTATCTGGTGGAAGTACTGCTGGAAAAGGGTATTCCCCGCAAGGATATTAAGGTTGCAGTTCATGACTATAAATATTTTACCTATTATGAAGAACAATTACCTATCCAGCCAGATTATTTCTGCCGTAAATTTACCATCACAAAGCCTGAAGAAGACTTGTGGATTCATTACATGAGCCACGAGCTTATTGGCCTTTCTCAGCAGGAGCTGGAGGAGCACTATTTTAAGGATGATCCTGAGCTGAGAGAGGTATTTGAATCTTTAGGTGCAAATGGAAAATTGTAAGCCCACAGATTACATTTATAAAGGAATCTGTTCTGTTTACAACAGGAGCTTGTAGAATGAAAAAACTTTCCCTCATGTCTGTCATCTTCTTTTTGATGATGTGTAGCCTTTTTGCTCAAAGCACTGGAACAGGCTGGAATCAAGTGTATTCAGACGAGGGATTTGTAATTGTAAGTCCAGTGGAAGGAACCTGGGCCAACAAACAGTCCTTGGTGCTGGAGGTGCCAGAGGCCTATGAGGTGTTTTATTCCTTTTCTGGCTCCCATCCCATGGACTCAGGCTTTGCCTACGATGGCCCTGTGATGATTGAGGCGGAGGGGGACGTTTCCCTGCGGATTGCCTTGGTATTTCCCGACGGAAATGCTGCAGTGTATACGGTGGATTACACCGTGGAAAGCCCTGTCTATGATTTTGACAATCCCCTTCCGTTGAATTTCCGCCAGCCAGTAGTAAGCTATACTACTGGTCAAAATGTTACTATTCCCGCTGGCTATTCCTATCGGTTGGGGAATTCTAGCAACTTCTTGCCAGGAGAAAAAGTTCTTTTCCTGCAGGGTGGCTCCTTTCCCCATCGTTATCTTCCCTGTGAAGTTATGGATGGAAACAGGGCTTGGCGTTTTATTTTGAGTCCCACTGGTATTCCTGCTACTTTGCCATTACAGGGAGCTGGAAGTGCGGTAGGCTCTGGTGCAGCAACTGCTGGTTCAGAAACAGCTGTACCACAGGAAGTCCTACAAAAGGATTTTTCCTTAAATAATTTTACTGCAGGAAAAAAAGTGGAATTCTACCAATCTCCAACTGCAAAAAAAATCCTAGTTGAAGAACAAACTCCTGCATACAGTGAAGTCAATAGCTTTGATTCTTCAGAAATCAATCCAGCGGAGCCACCCTTCCAGATTACTGACTGGACTTTGCTTACCTTTACCAGAGATAAATTGATTTATTCCATAGACAATGGATTTTGGCAGGCTACGGAAGGCTCTGTAATAGTGGATAGAACGGTGGCTCATACCATTTATTGGCAAAGTGTAGCCTACGAAAAGGGCAATCCCATCTACAGCTTTTATCTTCCCCCAAAGCCTGAAGGTGACTACCATTTTGAAGGCAGGGAGGCGGTGCTGGTGGCCCTAGGACCAGAGTTTACCTTTGTGCCAGAAGGCTTAACCATGGAGCCTGTTTCCTCCTTGATGATTGATGCATTCTACGGAGAGGAATTACGCAGTGATTTCCCCATCCACATATACTACGATGGCCTATACCAAGGAGACGGACAGGTTTCTGTTTTGGTGGATAAATGTCCTCCCGCTGCTCCTGCACTATATTCTAGCAGCGATGCCTTCTATAATCGTCAGGATGTAACGGTGCGTCTGGGGAAGTTTGAAGAAGGGCAGCTGTTCTATTCCCTAGAAATGATTGTATCTGAGCAGGAAGGCTTTTCTCCTGCGTCCATAGAATCCTTGGGACAAAAGGAAGCTGACTTTGATGCTCTCAATTTACAGGAGCAATTCCAACCGTATAAAGGGGAACCGTTGCTGTTGGAGTCTCACCCAGAGCATGGTCATTTGTTTCATGTGGGAGCCGTTGCTCTAGATAAGCAGGGAAATGCGAGCCCTATAACGTGGTTTACTACCATTGTGGATCCCACCAACTATTACGTGGCCTCCGCTGCATTCGATGCTGAAAGAGCTTCTCCTCATCAGCCCAAGGGAACTATGTCCAATCCCTTTACCTCCCTGCAGGAAGCCTTGCAAGCTACAGACCACTTGGAATTTGCTCGTCTCCATATCATTGATATGGTTCCTGTTACTGAGGCTATTACCATTAATTCCAACTGTCAGCTCTTTGGTACTACTGCTGCCTCTGGCTTGTCCTTTTCCCCAGGAGCCTCGATTTCGGTGGCATCAGGTGCGGTGGAGATAAAGAATTGTGTTTTGGAGTTGCAGGATTCCAGAAGCAAAGATTATGCTAAAAATCAATCTCTGTTGTCTGTGGTGAAGGGTAGGCTTTCCCTAGAGGATTGCGAGATTTTGGGAGATTATGTTTCCAGTGGAACCTTGCTGTCTGCCACCGATGCAGAGCTTTCTCTCATCAATTCTGGAATTACTCTGCGTTCTGGTGAATATGGAGCCATCGTGTCCAGCCTGCGAAGCACTATAACCGTGGAGGGTGGTCAGTACACGGTGATTGCCCCCACTGCCGTTGTATTTTCCCTGTCTGCAGGTGAGCTTACCCTTTCCCATGCCCAATGCAAGGTATTCGGCAATTTGGGGCGAGTAGCAGAGTTGACTGGTGTACGGTACACCCTCACCGACAATAAATTTTACGGAATCTTTGAAAATAAAAATCTTTCTACCGCACAGCTTGTTCCTGTTTGGAGCGACAGTCGTTCTCGATTGCTGAAGGAAAGCGGTAATAGTGTATCTGGATTTCCCGGGAGTTGAACTTGAAAAAATTATCTCATTGTCTGTCTCCAATGCTAGGCTTGGTAGCAAGTCTGCTATTGGTATCTCATGGTTCATTGTATGGCCAAACTGCTATAGCCCAACAGCAGGAGGAACACGTAAATTGGGAGGAATTGGAGCCTAACGTTCCATCCCTATCTCAAGCAGAATTTGACGCCCAGCTGGAGAATTGGAAGAGCTTACAAAAGATTTCGTTGCAGCAGTATCTAGATACCTTTCAGCTTTTTTTGGAAACCTCTGTGCCTCGCTACGAAATGCAGCCCTATGTTTTGGCTGAATGTCTGTGGTTTCAGGTAGCAGTCCTTCCCCAATTTCAGCAGGTGGAAGCTGACGGTAGTCTTGATGCCATGATGGAGCTGAACATGACACGCCTTCCAGATGTTCAAAAACTGGTTTCAGATTTTTTTGTTCAGCTGGGGGAGGGAAGTCTTCCGGTTCATCCTTGGAGTGATACAGTTTTTTCTCTTTTTCAGCAGCTGGTACAGGAGTTTCCTGTAGCATTTCAGCTGAATCAAGGTGAGTTTTTGCTGGTAAAGGAAAATCTTCCAGAACTTATGGCTTTGAAGGTGGAGCAGCTGTTTATGCCAGTGGATGTAAGCTTCCGAAACGTGCAGCTTTATGGTGGACTTATGGCCCTGGATAAGCTGGTGGCACAGTTTAACGAGGCAAAGGCTACCAGTTTGCCCCTTGAAGGTGAAATTCAGGATGGAACTCTTGAACAAGTTCCAGCTGATGGTGAGATTGCCAACTCAGACCTCTCCCTGCTCCCTCCGATTCCCGGTATTGACTGGCAGCAGGTAGTGGAGAACCAGCCTTTGATGTATTTGCTGGCTCATTCCACAGCAGGAAGAGAAATTTATTCTGTGCTGAGAACTTATCATTCTGGAGAAACGGGAGCCTCCCGTTGCGAAGAGCTTTATCAAGAATGTTGCAAAATTGGGGAGCAATGGGGCTTTGACTTGGAGCAGCTTCTGCCCAGCTTTTCTGCCGCAGGAATCAGTGCTGTAAAGGAGGATGCCTTTATCTTGTATTGTCTTCCTTCCCATGACTTGGAGCAAATTGCCACAGATTTATCCTGTGTAAAAACCCTTGCTCCTGTCTATTTTTCCAGAGCCGTGGAGCTACTACGGCGGGACGTTTCCTCTGGAGGTGCATTGTAATGGCAAAAATTTCTACTGGAATAAAGATTCTCATCATTGTATTGGCTTTTTTGCTGGTGCTTGTAGCTGGTGCTGTACTGGTGTATAAGCTGCAGCTGTTTCCCAGTCTGAACCAAAGAGTTCATCAGTTTTTAGGCTTGAACGTGGTGCAGGAGGAGGATCTGCTGAAGCTGCAGCAGGAGGAATTGCTTCGGGAGCAAACCTCCATCGGCTCCTTGTTTCCCCACTTGATTCCCGTCTCCGAGGCTGAGGTAACATCAATTCGTCAGTTACAAGAAGGGATTTCTGGTGACGGTGTTTCCAAAACTGAAGGCTATAATGTGGCTTTTTTCCCCACTTCCCAAGAAGCTGACTCCCAGACTGGCAACCAAACTGGTTTCCAGCCAGAAGCTGTAACTTCAGCTCCTCTTTGGACCTATTTTAACCAGTATCCTGTGGTGGCTCCTTCCGCTGATTTTTACGATCGGGTGGTTTTTATTGATGCCACACCTTCTTTGGTTGTGCTGGATAAAAAAACTGGTGCAGAGCTGGCTCGAACTCCCTGTCAGGTTTATCCAGGACAGGAAGCCTTTTCTCACCTTCATTCTTATTACTTTAGGAGCAAGACAGGGAATTGGTATGAAGTGAGATTTACCGAAGGCTTAACGCCACCAGAAAGCCTTGCGGTGGTACAGCAGGTAAAGGAGAAGGGCAATGTTGACGAGGACATTTACAATAGCCTGTTGCCCCAAAAGGATGCCATGGACTTTATCAATGCAAAGATGAATGGCCTCCTTTCTGTAAGCCCCGCAGTTTCTGTACCTCAGTCGATTTTGTATTCTGTTGAAGGTGAAGCCTTTGCTTTTAACCGCTCCTTGGTGTCTCCTGCCTTTGTATTTTCTCCCGCAGAGCAGGGAACCTACACCCTGGGTTTGTGTGATGAGGATGGAAGCTGGATTCGTGACAATGCCTTTGTGGTTTTGTACACCATGGCAGGAGAAGCCTTGGCCATAAGCCTTGACTATGTGGCAGATCGTCCGCAAATCACCACCCACCTGTCTAATCAGGAATTGTACGTAGCCTGTGTAGGATTTTTCCCCGACTCCTTGCTGCTTGATGCAGCTCCTTCCCAGGATTTCCGAGATGCTGCTTCTGCTGATGTGGAAGGTGGTGAAATGGAGCTTGAAATGGTAGAGCTGGTACTGGAAGCCTCAGAATCAGCAGAAGTTTCTGAAGGTGAAGCTGAATCAGCAGAAATGAGTGCAGATGAAGCTGGTGTAACAGAAGCTTTGGAAGCAGGTGCTGAAGATGAAGCTCTTGTATCAGAGGTTCCTGAGACTCAGATTCAGCGTGCTTGGTTCCAGGTAAAGGTGGCTCCCTAGTGGCAATAAAGCTTTTGTGCGGCCTTGATGAGGCTGGACGTGGACCTTTGGCGGGGCCTGTAGTGGCAGCCGCCGTTATCCTACCAGCTGACTTTCCCGTGGAAATCCTTGGAGACTCCAAAAAACTCAGCTTGAAAAAAAGATTGGCTGCTCGCCAGGTGATTCTGGAACGAAGCTGCTGGGGAATCGGTATTGTAGATCACACCACCATCGATGAAATCAATATTCTGCAAGCTAGCCTTTTGGCCATGGAGCAGGGATTTTTCCAGATGCAAGAAAAGCTTGATGATTTTTTGTGTCGTGAGTTTGGAGCTGACTTGGAATTTCAGCTAGAAGCCATGGCGGACGGTACCTTTGTGCCAAAAATCCCCGTGGTGTGCCGAGCTCAACCCAAGGCAGACGACACCTTCCCAGAGGTAATGGCCGCCTCCATTTTGGCAAAAACCCAGCGAGATATGATGATGGACGAATATGCCCAACTGTATCCTGAATATGGCTATGAAAAACATAAGGGATACCCCACCAAGGCACACCGAGAAGTTTGCCGTCAGTTAGGGCCATCCCCCATTCAACGTATGAGTTTTAAGTATTAGATTTATTCGTTTTCGGTGGGTCGTTTTGAAACTACGTGAACACGACCAGTCTTTTTTACACCAGAGCGCTTTCGCTCTTCGTCAGCAGTGGGCTTCCGCTGATACACCTTCTTTCCAGAAGCGACAGCTCGTGCGGCCTTCCGTTCTGCTATAGCCTTGGAACGCTCCTTCTGCTCCTTTTCGATAAAGGAAATGGAGGAGTCAAGCCCCTTGAAGAATTTCTGCATATCATCAGCAAAAACTACTATAGCATGGCGGTCAAAGTCCTCACCATTTCTACTTTTACTTTCTACCACTTGGAGAAAGATGTCGCCATTCCTATTTTCCTTTACATTGAAAAAATAGGACCTATTATCCAGCGTAACCTGAGTGGTGTAAAGTTCTCCACGTGCTCCCATGCTATCCTTCCTTATTGCTTTGATGCCGTATATTCTCTTTCAATAACAAGACTTACTGAAGTAAATATCAAAAACTAAGTCACATTATCATATTTTACCTCATTAGACAAGCAGTATTTTTCAGCAATTTTATGCAAGTATGTGAAGGAAGGAAAAGGAATTTTGTTACTGTGCATGGTTCTGCTGCTGAATTTCAATTTCTCGCCAGCTTTTTCCCACTAGCTGCTTGAGCTTTGAAAGCCAGGGCACACTGCTTCCTCGAGGGCCGAATGCCAGAGCTCCAACAATTTTGCCTGTCTCAACATTTTCCACCAGATTCACGTACAAATCTCCCTCTTTGCCCTGACCTCGCTTAAGGGGACTTCCTAGCTCGTGATTTTTCCAAAGGCCAGAATTCTCTTCCTCCACAGACAAAACTGCCTTGCCGGTGGATACCGCTTCTCGCCTGCCAATGGTGATGGTGGTACGAGGAATGGTTTGCTGGTAGACTTCTGGTTTTCCTTTCTGTTGATTGGGAAAAAGATGCCAGCAGGCAAATTCTGCCGCCTTTGTTCCCTGTTCCAGTGCGGAGGGGATAATGGCCCAGGTAATGCCCTGAAATTCAGCACAATCGCCTGCAGCAAAAATCCACGGATTACTGGTAGCAGTTTCTTCGTTAATGATAATGCCCTTTCCACAGGTTAGGCCTGCTTCCTTGGCAAGATGGATTCTGCTTCTCACACCCGTGGAATACAGCAGGGTTTCTACACCATCGCCACAAATGGCTCGGAGCACCTCCTCTAGGCTGTGATTTTTCAGTTCGTTGGTGTCCACGTGGACTGCCGTGTGGATACCAAGTCCTTCCTGTCGCTCCAAGTAAAGCCTGAGCATTTCAGAAGCAGTTCTGTTCAGCTGCCGATTCAGCAGATAACCAGAAATCTCTAGCACATGAACTTCCTCCACTCCCGTGGACTTTAGTGCCAAGGCTGCCTCCAAACCCAGTAAGCCGCCTCCCAGCACTGCAGCTTTTTTTCGCTTTAGGGCAAGATGCTGCCGTATTTTTTGCACATCCTCCAGTGTCCGCAGTGAAAAAACGGTATCGAATGCGGGACTGGTGGAATCAGGCACAAAGGGAGCAAAGGCACTGGCTCCAGTGGCTAAAATCAAGGCGTGGTAGTGACATTCCTTCTGGGTGCCCTGAAAGGTGTAGTATACCTGTTGCTCTAGAGTATCGATTTTGGTGGCTTGGGCAGGGTAAATCAGTTGAATGTCCCTTTCCTTGAACCAGCTTTCGTCACGAAAAATTACATTGTTTTCACGAATACTTCCTGCCAGCAATTCAGTGAGCTGAGGTCGAGTATAGCTGGGAGGATTTTCCTTGGTGATGATGGTAATGGATAAATCCTCCTTGGAATGGAGCAATCGGGCTTCTTGGGCAGCGGTAACTCCTGCCATACCAGCACCGATAATTACAAGCTCTTTCATTTAGTCCTCCTGAACAACCTGTAGTTCTGCTTGACTAAACCTTCAGGTAAATTTATGCTTGTAGCATGCGTTGTGAGTTTCTTGGAACGGGAACAAGTCATGGAATTCCTGTTATTGGCTGCCAGTGCCAGTGTTGTCGTTCCTGTGATAGTCGGGACAAACGGTTTCGGACAAGTATGTGGATTACAGATGGCGATTCCCAGGTCCCAGCTACTTCAATTTTAATTGACATAGGCCCTGACTTCCGTAGTCAGGCTTTAAAATCTACCATAAATCGGCTGGATGCCCTGCTTTTAACCCATGGTCATGCAGATCATCTCAATGGCTTGGATGATATTCGGATTTTTTCCCATACTGGATCAAAGGCTCCCTGTGGTGTCAATGGACAGGTGAAGCTGTATCCTGAAACTGAAGGTGATGGCTTGCCAGTATATGGCAACAGTAATGCTCTGCAGGATGTACACCAGCGGTTTTCTTATATTTTTCAGCCAGTGCTGGAGGGTGGCGGCAAGCCCAAGCTCAAGACCGTGGATTGTAGCGTTTTTTCTGAGGATAATCCTATAATTATTGGAGATATTTCTATAATTCCTGTGCCCATGCTGCACGGCCATCTGGAAACTATCGGGTGGCTGCTACTAAAAGGCTACAAGGGGGTGGGTTCTGGCCCCTGCAGAGGAATTGCTTACCTAACGGATTGCAATAAAATCCCTTCAGAAAGCCTTGCACTTTTACGTCGTTTTGGCCCCTATCTGCAGCATCTGGTGATTGACGGTCTTCGCCAGCGTCCCCATTCCACCCATTTTTCCTACGACCAGGCGCTAGAAGTGGCTTTGGAAATTGGTGCAAAACAAAGCTGGCTCACTCACCTGTGCCATGACATGAGTCATGTGCAGATTCAATGCTACTTGGCAGACAAGTTAAGCCAGCTGAAGCAGGATTTTCAGTGTCAGCCAGCCTACGACGGCCTTGTTCTGGAAATCTAGTTATTTTCGGTTTATAGCCATGGTATGAGCCTATACTATAAGTTCATACCATGAACCAATACCATGAAGCTTTGAGAATGAGCTAGACAATGCCCTCGTATACTAGCAGCTGTCTTCCGTCGATGGTAACCATAAGTCCTGCCTCCAGCTTTGTGGTGGCGCTGGTGACATTGGTGAGCCACACCAGATTGGGATTTACCAGTGCCAGCATGGAGTCTGGGATTTCTGAGCCATGTTCTGAAATGACTCCATCCACCAGACGAAGCAGGGGAATGTAGTCCTGGGTAAGGGTAGGACAAACGATAACTCCTCCGCTGCTTTGCTGGAGCTGAGCCAGCGCATCCAGTGCCGACTTGGACTGAATGATTCGACCACTTGTCTTGGTTTTTTCCTGACTGGAGCTCCCACCACCGTTTCCTCTGGCCAGCACATTTCCTACCAGCAAAACCTTTACCGTGTTTAGCATAAGAGAACTGAACAAGGGAACTCCTGCGGCCAAAACAACTCTGTCGGAAATCTGTACAACGCCGGCATCCAAGGCCACCTTAATGGCATTTTGAATCATTTCGTTGGACTCGCTGGCCATACGGCTATGGAGGGGAACAACTCCCCAGAACAGCAGCAGCTGGCGGGCCACCACTGGGTCGGGAGTAACAGCGATAATGGACTGCTCTGGGCGGAACTTGCTGATCATGCGGGAGGTGTGGCCAGACATGGTGGGAGTAATAATAACCATGGCCTTTACGTCACGGGCGGTGGTATAGGCATTCCGTGCCATAATCATACCGATGTTGCCGGTAGGTAAGAAGCTTTCTACGTCGTCGTCCTGACTCATTTTCTTGCAAAACTCTGGGGCATCCTCCACAGACAGGGCAATTCGTGCCATGGTTTCCACCGCCTCCACAGGATAGGCACCGTTAGCTGTTTCTCCAGAAAGCATAACTGCATCAGTACCGTCAAAGATGGCGTTGGCCACGTCGGTAAGCTCTGCTCTGGTGGGACGGGGATTTACCACCATGGATTCCAGCATTTGGGTGGCGGTAATGACGGGCTTTCCCATGCGTCGGCATACACCGATGATGTGCTTTTGTACCAGAGGAATTTTTTCTGTGGGAAGCTGCACGCCCAAATCACCTCGGGCAATCATAATGCCATCTGCAGCCTCTGCAATTTCTTCTATGTTAGAAACACCTTCTTCATTCTCAATCTTTGCAATAATCTTTGCCTTGCTGTGAAGGGAATCAAGATAGCGTCGGATTTCATGGATTTCAGAGGCAAAGCTCACAAAGCTTGCTGCAATAAAATCCACCTCCTGCTGAACGCCAAAGGCAATGTCCGCCTTATCCTGCTCAGACATAATGGGAAGCATGGCGTGGAGTCCCACCAAGTTAACATTCTTCTTGCTGCCAATGGTGCCAGTGTTCCGAGCCTTGCACAAAACCTTAGTGCCATCGCTTTCCAAAACCTCCAGCTCCAAAAGTCCGTCGGCAATGAGAATTCGCACTCCCGCTGTGGCCTTTTGTGGTAGCTCCTTCCAGCTCACTGAAAGTCGAGCCGCCACTCCCTGGGTTGCAGCGGTGGTATGCTGGCCGTCACTGGTAACAATCACCTGGTCTCCCGCCTTGATGGTAACGGTGCCGCCACCCTGAGTGTCTCCCGTTCTGATTTCTGGTCCCTTTGTGTCCAACAGCAGGGCGACAGGCTTTCCCACTTTTTTGGCGGCACGACGAACTCGTTCCATGGCCTCTTGGTGGGACTGGTGGTTTCCATGGGAAAAATTAAAGCGGGCTACATTCATTCCTGCTTCCAGCAATCGCTCCACAATTTCATCCTGAGCCGTAGCAGGCCCCATGGAGCATACAATCTTTGTCTTTCGTGTGAACATACTTTAAGAATATGTGAATTCCCTCAAAAAAAGCAAGGTGGTTTGGAGAATTGAATTAAAATTTAAAGATTTATCAATTCTGTCCTAAAAAAATGCGTCTCGTCCCTGCATAAGAACAGTTTCGAGACGCAAACAGAAAAATGTAAAATAATTACTTATTTTTTCCAAGTAGCTGAAAGCCTAAAGTCACCGTCAAGTATTGATGTCCATTTTTGAGGACTCTGTAATGTTACTCCCAATTGAACAACAAATTCTTGAACTGGGGTAAAGGTCATGCCGAATCCAAGCTTTGAGAGCAATGGTGCATTGAATGAATGTGAAGAACTATCTGTTTTAGGGGTACCAGTTATAATTCCTTCATCATACTTTCTACTTTTTATGTAAGTGTATGTTGTTGGGTCAAAACTAACTCCCGCACTTAGATTTACTTTCTCGTTCATTTGATAGGTTCCAGCAAGATAAAGTCGAGGAAGTACGGTAATGTCCATTTGTTCTGTAGTCTGGTAAGGGCTGATAGTATCAGGAGTTCTTTCTTTTGTACCACCACTAATCCACTTATCTATTGAAGTCTGGATGTAAGCACGTGCTGCCAATGTTAGTTTGTCTGATAAGCTTTTGCGTCCAGTAGTGTGGATGGTAATAGTATTCTTCATTCTTTCATCAGTACGATAAATATGTTTTTCTACTGATTGATCATCAAGAACCTGTATAGACATCTTTTCTGGCATGAAACTGTAATCAAAACTGTAATTTATTTGTCCAGATAAAGAAAATTCTTCTACAGGGAAGTTTACACCGATTCCCAATTCTCCTGAAGGAGTATATGCCTTGTAGGAAAGAATTTCTGTGGAGAGATCACTAGAATAGAAATCACCTGATACAGTGGCAAATGTTCTCCAAGCATCTGAAATTGTAAAACCAAAATTTAAGGTAGGTGTAATTGTCCAACCATTGGCTCCTTTCAAACTTGTTCCCAACATAATTGAAGGACGCATTGCCATAGTTTGTTTGTTCATCGTATCTTTTGAATTTATTTCTTCATTCTCTCTATTTCCAGAAACATTGAATCCTCCCCTAATACCTAGATTTAAATCCCCAATAGGAAGCCCCACCAATATAAAGGCATTATGGTCATTAATGAGTTTTGAAATATTAGAAGTCTTATTCTCTGTTGTTTCTGTGGTAAAGAAACTTCCATTTCCTATAGCTCCCGTATATGTAACACCTATCCTGATATTCCCTGCATTAAACATTCCTCCAGCATTAAGTACATTACCATGAAATGTTGTGGAAGGGAGACCATTAAAAAGACCTTCACTGATGTAACCGTAAGATGTTCCTGCTAATATCTTTTGAAAATTAATTCCACTCCAACCTGTAACACTAGTAATAGAGTCCAATTCACTAGAAAATAAACCTACAGTAGTGTCTTTTAGGGGTGTTGAAGGTTGTCCAATGACACAAAACATTGAACAAATAAATAAAATTGAAAGAAATATCTTTTTCATATTCTAAATCTCCTTAAAAATCAGTTTGTGACAAGGATAAAACTTTTACGTTTTCCTTGTTTTGAGTAATTATTCCTGTACAGGTTTTACTGATAATTTCTTGATAACCTCAGAAGCGTCTATCAAGATAAATCTCATTCCGTCCAGATTATTGTTTGTCTTATCAAAACACTCATAGAGTACACCAATGGTCTCATCATCTACCATTACCATGTCGGTATAACCAAAATACCGTTGTCCCATTTTTCTAATTTGTACATAGTAACGTTCTGAATCGAGAGGGGAGTCAGACATAGACAGCTTTTCTTTACTGATGTCTCGAGCAAAACTAATGGTGATTTGATTTCTACCAGAATCCGCAAAATCTGTAGTAGGGTTTGCTCCGCCACCTTTAGGACTACTAAAGGCAACAATACCGTATTTTCCAGTATCATCTCCATTCATAACCTTTAAGATACTAACTTGGCTCAATCCTCGACCTTTCCAAGCATCAGCTGAGATGGTTGTCCAGACATTATCCTTATAGCGGGCAAACGTACTTCCACCGGGTTTACCTGTTCCAAGTATTGTTCCGTCATCAAGTTGGCACATTTGCCACTCTCCGTTATTGTTGGACTGAACTATAGCTGCAGTACCACGATTGCTCCAAGTACTGGGGTCTCCGTTTCCATAAGCCATATAGCACTGAAAATCACCTTTGCCTCCCTGCATTGGCACAGCTGTCATGCCAGCCTTCATATCTGTTCCTGGTACATCTTTTGTAAGTACAATTCCGTGGCCAGGACAGGGGAGATTTGCATACCCTGCTGTACCACCAGGATTGGTTAATTTACCATCAATACTATTCCAATTGTAAGCATAGGTGTAACGATTTTGAGAAATATCTGTATCTTCTGTCCAAGTTTCTCCATAATCTGCTGACACAAAGACACGTGTTGTTGATTCCTCTCCACTATTTCTACCGCCAGAAATTGCAGAACCACCAACGCCTCCCACATAGACCTTTGTTCCCACAGTCCACAAGGAAGGATCTCCTATGTCTGTTTTTCTAGTCATAGAATTTGCCTGACCAGTCTCACTCCAAGTGTTATTTACGTCGATGACTTTCTTTGTCCAAGAGGCACCGCCATCATCAGAATACATGACAAGGAAATCTGAAGAACCAAAATTTGTTCCACAGTCACCATTACCGTCCTCACGTCCTCTATATCTCATATCCATGGCAGCAAAGATTCGGGTAAGACCAGAGGGGAGTTGTATACTGGTTAATGCTGGAATGCGGAATGAACCACCCTTGCCATCGTTTGCTTGGGATCCAGTTTGTTCTCCGCCTTCATCACCTGTTGTAACAGTAAAACTTCCTCTTACAGGAATTTGTGATGAACCATCACCAAATTTGAATACATCGGAATACGTAGGATTACTTATGGGTCGCTTTACTAACTGCTGGGAATAGATTTTATCTGCCCAGTCTGGCTTTTCCTGTCCCACGTCGTCGTTTTCAGCTGCTGCATAACTTGTACGATTTACTGTCAAGTATGCAGGATATACAGGGTATCCTGCTGTGTTTGTAAATAGAGCATTAGCTTCTATCGTTGTTGCTTGGCCTCCCTTGAAAAGGAGGGGAAGTGTTAGGTTTTTTCCTTCATCATCAACCCACTTTACAAAGGAAAGATGGGAAGGAGTAACTGGCTTTTGTGGAATATTAGTAACTGTACCAATCTCTCCGGTATAAGTAGTTGGTAATTCAGATGTTCCTGCTCCAGTCCAGTTTATAATGATAGTAATCTGGCTAGAGACGAATTTATCCTGTAGAGTTGAAAATTTACTAATATATGAATCTAATTGGTCGTGAGGAACATAGATGGTAACATTATCAGGAAGTGCGGACTGTTCTATACTAATAGAATTAGCATTGCCTTCCAGAACCAAGGTCTTTAGCCCACTGTTTGCAAAAGCATTGCTTCCGATGGAAGTAACCGTGTTTGGTAATGTTACCGATGCAAGCCCAGCAGCTCCTTGAAACGCACCGCTAGTAATAGCAGAAATATTATCTGCTTCTGTAAGATTTAGTTCAACAGTACCTGATGTGGAGGTAAGGGCATTCTTGAGTGCGTTAAAATCAGCTGATCCTGTAATCAAGATATCTACGGAGGTATTTGGTTGCAATGCATTAATGACCTGAACTGCCTCTGCACTGTTTAAGATCAGTTGTGGTAATTTCCAAGTGGCATAAAGCGTGGTGTCTGTAGCCAGAGTAATCTCTTCTCCTGATGAATAGCTTTGACCTGAACCATCTGGCATGGTATTCCAGCCAATGGCAGTACCACCTTCCATGGTAGTCAGATTATCAGGTGATGCGATGGTAACAGTAGTGTTGGTAACAAATAATCTGTCTACTTGCTGGGGGCCAATAAGAGTATGTCCCTGGGGTGTATTTGCATCATATCGTAGATTTTTTGTCTCAATAGTATTAGAGAAAGGGCATCCCGTAATTAGAAATAAGCCCAACAGGATAGTTATCACTGAAAGGGTATACATCCAATACCGTTGTCCTGAATTATTTTTCAATACATCAGGGGGGGGGGTATTTGACTGAGTGGTTTTCAGAATTGCATCAACAGTCCTGAAATTTGAGTGATTAAATCGAAATCGACTCATTAAAACCTCCTAAATAATTTACTTGTATACAAGTGGTATACAAATGAATTATTTCATGGAATTTCTATTTTGTCAAATTATTTTATAATATTTTATATGGAAAAAAATGGAGAATAAATCTTTTACAAGTTACTGTAATTCCGTAGCAGGCCCCATGGAGCATACAATCTTTGTCTTTCGTGTGAACATACTTTAAGAATATGTGAATTCCATCAAAAAAAGCAAGGTGGTATACATATTTACATTGCCATAGAATTATGCTATGATAAAAAGAATTCTTTTATAGGAGTGGCCATGATTTTTCCTTTGGAGCAACTTGTTAAGTTCAAAGATAATATTTATGAGATTACTTGTGCGGCGAGTCGTCGTGCTTACCAGCTTTCTAGAATTGACGATGAGTCTGTTAAGGAAAATGACGGTAAGGTAGTGCCTACTGCTGCCCAACAGTTGTTTACCGACGAGGTAAAATATCGCATCGAGCAATAATCCTGTGGAGCTTTATGAAGAAGGAGCCGGCCCTGTGCCGGTTCTTGTTGTTTTTGCCCCCACTGCCTGTGGAAAAACCCGCCTTGCCCTAGAGCTTTTTGGTAAGGACTCCTCATCTGCCTTTGCCGGAAAGGCTGAGCTTATTAGTGCCGATTCCATGCAGGTGTATCGTGGAATGAATACAGGAACTGCAAAGCCTTCCTCTCAAGAGCTTACTCAGCTGCCCCATCATCTTGTGGACATTCACAATCCTGACCAAGCTTTTTCTGTGGGAGAATTCGTTCGTCACAGCGACCAGCTTTGCCAAGAAATTGTTCAACGCAAGCATATTCCCTTGGTACTGGGCGGAACTGGCTTTTATATCAGGAACTTTCTCTGCGGCCTTCCTACCACTCCCCAGGCTGACCCAAAGCTTCGGCTGGAGCTTCAGCAGCGGTTGGCTCAAGAGGGAGCGGAGCAGCTATACCGTCAGCTTCAGCAGCTGGATCCAGTGGCCGCCCAGAGAATTCATCCCAACGACCACTACCGTATCCTCCGCTCCTTGGAGGTGAGTCTTTCTAGCGGCCAGCCCCAAAGCTCCTTTTCCCTTTCTCCCCAGCTACGGAGCCAGTTTAAGTTTTGTATCATTATTCTGTGGCGGGAACGGCAGGAATTGTACCAGCGAATCGATGAACGTGTGGCCCAAATGATGGAGGAGGGCTTGCCTCAAGAGGTGGCCTCCCTGGTGGCTAGTGGCTACAAAGCATCAGATCCTGGAATGCAGGCTATTGGCTACCATGAATTCCTTTCCAACCAGGAGTTTATGGCAGCTGTGGAAAAAATGAGTCATCCCCTTCAGACTGCTTCATTCTATGAAGCCTGTTCTGGTGTGGATTTCCATTCCATACAAGAATTGATTTGCCGCAATAGTCGCCGTTATGCCAAGCGCCAGTATACCTACTTCCGGGGAATACCCAATGCCACCTATTTTCATGCCCAAGACGAGGCTGGAGTTCAGGAGCATATCGGAAAGTTCTTGGAATCAGCTTTTCCCCTATTGACGTAATCAAATTTTTAGTAGATAATAAGTACAGTTTTCATTAAGGAGAGCCATCGTGCCTTGCGGAAAAAAGAGAAAGCGTCAGAAGATTGCTACACATAAACGTAAGAAGAAGCTGAGAAGAAATCGGCATAAGAGCAAGTAACTCTAGTAGAGTCTTGTTCTGGGGGTAACCCACTTTATGTGTTTACAATTTATGACTATGCCAATGAAAAAGACCGTAGCTTTTGTTGTTACTTAACACAAACTGCGGTCTTTTTTATTATCATGAAAACAAAATCATTATATCGGAGTTGCACTACGATTTTATCAAATATAAAGTCGCCAGCTGATATTAAGAATCTTGATAAAAAAGAGCTCCTTCAACTGGCACAAGAGATACGAAAAACTATTATTGATGTGGTGGGCAAAAATGGTGGTCACCTTGCCAGCAATCTTGGTGTGGTGGAATTGACGTTAGCCCTTCATCGTGTATTTGAAAGTCCCAAGGATGCCTTTGTGTGGGATGTAAGCCACCAAAGCTATACCCATAAATTACTTACCGGACGCTATTCCACCTTCCACACCCTTCGTAAAAAGGGCGGTATGGCAGGTTTTACCAAACGCTCAGAAAGTCCCCACGATTTCTTTGACGTGGGCCATTCCTCTACCTCCGTGTCCTCTGGCTTAGGACTGCTGATGGGACGCAGCCTGCAAAATCAAGAGGGAAAGGTGGTGGCTATTATTGGAGACGGTGCCCTAACTGGTGGTATGGCCATGGAAGCCTTGTCCCATGCAGGCCAACTGGCAAAGAACTTGATTGTGGTCTTGAACGACAATCAAATGTCCATTAGCCAAAACACTGGTTCCCTGTCTCGCTATTTGAGTCGACTTACCATGACCTCATCCTACCAAACCTTCCGCTTTGGCATTGACCGTATGGTGGACAAGTTGCCTTTCTTGGGTAAGGTGTGTTCTAAGTTTATTTTCAGGTTCAAGCGGTCTCTCAAGGCATTGCTCTTTCCCACCAATCTCTTTGTGGAGCTAGGCTTTGAGTACGTTGGCCCTTTAAATGGCCACAATGTACAGGAGCTAGAGGAGGTTTTTCGCAAGGTGCGAAAGCTGAATCGGCCTGTGGTGGTGCATGTGGTGACAAAAAAAGGGCGGGGCTATAGCTTTGCAGAAAACGACCCTGCCACCTTCCACGGAATTGGTCCCTTTTGTACCTCCGACGGTACTGTGGAGAAATTCGATTCCCTGAGCTACACCGAAGCTTTTTCCAATGCCCTACTGGATGTGGCAGAAAAGGATAATCGAGTTGTGGCCATTACTGCTGCCATGTCCAAGGGAACAGGTCTTGCTTCCTTTTCCCGTAAATATCCTAATCGCTTCTTTGACGTTGGAATTGCAGAGCAGCATGCAGTAACCTTTGCCGGTGGCCTTTCTGCTGCGGGGCTGGTGCCTGTTACTGCAATCTATTCCACCTTTATGCAGCGGGCCCTGGACCAGCTGATTCACGATATAGCCCTTCCTGCAGCTCCCTCGGTATTCGTCCTTGACAGAGCTGGTGCTGTTCCTGACGATGGAGAAACTCATCAGGGAGCCTTTGACATTGCCTTGATTCGTTCGGTGCCAAACATGATTATGATGGCCCCCGCATCTGCCCGTGAAATGCAGCTTTTTTTGGAGTGGGCCGTAAACAGAAAGGCTCCCGTGGTGCTTCGCCATCCCAAAACCTCTTGTCCCTCAGAGCATGAAGCCTTTGCTCAGCCTGTGGAGGAAGGACGAGGTGTATTGCTGCGTTGCCATGATTTGGTGGCTTCTGAAAGTGCAGCTCTGCCAGAAAGCCAGGCACCGCTACTGCTGGTGTGCACAGGTGGCATTTTTTCTGAAACCTTAGCTGCTGCCCGAAATCTGGTGTTGCACAATATTTTAGTGGATGTGTACAATCTGCGATTTATAAAGCCACTCGACAAGGAATTCTTCCTTCAGACTGTGGCGCCCTATCAAGCGGTGCTTTTTGTGGAGGACGGTGTCTTGCAGGGTGGAATCAGCCAGGTGTTGGAAAGTCTGCTGATTCATCAATTCCCCGAAAAAAAGACTCGTATCCATGCCCTACCAGATAGATTCTTGGCGGTGGGAAAGCGAGCCGAGATTTTGGAGGACTGTGGTCTTGATGCCAAGTCTCTGGCAAAAAGCGCCCAAGAATTGATGGAAGGTATTGTTCCCCATGATTGATGTGGTGGCTGCCTGCTCCAGTGTTTCCAATCCTCCCTCCAAAGTTCGTATTATGGGGATTGTAAATGTAACCCCCGATTCCTTTTGGAAAAAAAGTCGTGGTTTGGGACATCAGGGAGCGGAATTGGCTTTGCAGCTAGTGGAGGAGGGAGCCGATATCCTTGACTTGGGAGCTGAATCCAGCAGACCTGGTTCACAGTACGTGGAGGCAGAAGAAGAGATTCGTCGTCTGCTTCCTGTTATCGAGGAAATTCGCCGTCATAGCTCCGTTCCCCTTTCCATCGACACCCGAAAAAAAACTGTTATGGAAGCGGCCTGGCAGCAGGGAGCTTCCATTGTGAACGATATTTCTGCCTTGGAGGACGACCCTGAGCTGGGCGTTTTTGCTGCTTGCAAGGGCTTAACGGTGATTCTCATGCACAAGCAGGGAATTCCTTCCTCCATGCAAAATAATCCGCTGACTGACAATGCCCATGCACAGGTAGATGAATATTTGCAGCAGCGGGTACAGGTGGCCTTGTCTTTGGGCATAGAGTCGGATAAAATATGGCTGGATCCTGGAATCGGTTTTGGAAAGAGTTTTCAGGCAAACAAGATTCTTGTTACAGAATGTGGTACACTCTGTGGCGGCAGGTTTCCTGTGGTGATGGGAGTTTCTCGAAAGTCCTTTGTGGCTCAAATGCTTGCTAGAGATACCTCCCCGGAAGACAGGCTTGCAGGAACCTTGGCTACAAATATGATGGCGGTAATGGCGGGTGCTTCCATTTTGCGGGTGCATGATGTGGCCGCCACACGAGATATGCTTTTGGTGTTGGAGAATTTGAAAAGTGAACGGATTGGTAGTATTAGCGAATAGCTACAATTACATTCGGCCGGTAATAGACATCTGTTTGTTAACCTTCATCCTGTACAAGGCCTATGAGGTGCTGGTAAAGACAAATGGATTGCAGCTACTGAAGGTTATCATCATTTTAGGTGTGGCCTACGTTTTGGCCACCTTCCTTCAGTTATCCCTGCTTTTGTGGATTCTCAACGCCTTGACTCCCAGCCTCTTGGTGGGATTTTTCGTGGTGTTTCAGCCGGAGCTGCGAAAAATGATTCTCCGCCTTGGTCAGACTGAGTGGCGACCCAGCAAGAAGAAAAAGCACATGTATGTGGATTCCGTTTTGACCTCTGCCGAAGAACTGTCTCAACGGCGGCGGGGAATGCTGGTGGTCTTTGCTGGAAAAACTGACATTCAGGGCGTCATTGATTCTGGTACCGTTATCAACGCCTTGGTAACATCTTCTCTTTTAAGCACGATTTTTGAGTTCGACACAAAGCTTCACGACGGAGCAGTAGTCATTCGTGGTGGACGCATTATTTCAGCAGGCTGCTTTTTGCCCGTATCAGAGCAATACGACATTGAAAAAACCTTTGGTACTCGCCACCGTGCCGCCTTGGGGCTTTCCGAGCAAACGGATGCCATCATTTTGGTGGTTTCCGAGGAAACAGGTGCCTTAAGTGTGGCCTGTGAGTCTCGATTGTACTACGACCTGTCCTTGGAGCAGGTGAGAAAGATGCTGGAAGATCACCTGGAGCTTTCCGACGAAAACTTCACCTCCATGGAGGATGAGGCAAAGACTGCCTCCATGGAGCAGCGGAAGGAGGATATGCATGAAAATCCATGAGTTTTACAAGATGTTCAGAAGAAATTGGCCAGTAAAGCTCGTTTGTTTTGTGCTGGCTGTTTTCATCTATTTTTTCTATCGCACTGCTACCATTCAGGGAAAAACCTTGGTGGTGTCCTTAGATGTTTCTTCCCAAGGAGTCACCCTGCCTGCCCAAACCTTGCCTAGCCACATAAAGGTTTCTCTCAAGGGGCGACCAGAGGATCTTGCCCGCATTACTGAAAAAAATATTTCTGCCCTGGTGAACCTTGACCATTACACAGAGGCTGGAAAATATACCGTGCCAGTGGAGATTCTTTTGGCACCAGAGATTTTGGGAATTGAGCCTTTGGAAGTGACTGTGGACAAAAGCTTTTTGGAAATAGCCATAGCTAAACGGGATAGACGGCAGCTTCCTGTGGAGGCAGAAATTCAGGGAACACCAGCTGCAGGCTATGAGATTACCGACATTTCCATTGTACCTTCGACCATTGGGGTATCTGGTGCACAGTCCATTCTTGATGCCATGGCGGAGGTATCTACCGATGAAATCTCTGTGGATGAAAAGCGAACCTCCTTTTCCCAGAATATTCCTATTCAGCATGAAAGCGATCTTGTTTCTTATAACGATGAGTCAGTAACGGTTACCGTAACCATTCAGCCCATTACTGCCAGTCGACGCTTTGTTGACCAAACCGTGTACCTGTACGGGGTAAATCCCTTGTTGGAGGCCTACTGTGAGCCAGAACGAATTACCTTTACGGTAACGGGAAACCAAAATCAGCTGGAGGCCTTTGTTCCAGAATTGCATACTGTCCGTATCGATTGCTCAAGCCTGACGAAGGCTGGAACCTATGTGGTGCCAGTGGAGGTGGTGTTGCCTAATGGAATCCGTCTGGTGTCCCAAAGTGATCGGACTGCAAAGGTGTTCCTGGCTCCCTTCTCAAGTGATTCATCCAAAGAAACAGCTGAAAATGAAGCAGAAGATGAGCTAGAGGATTCACAGAAGGCTGCTGGTTCAAGTGAAGGGGCAGGGGAAAGTCAGCATCTATCAGCAGAGTCCCTCTCCCAGACTGATTCTGCTGATTTCACCGCCACCACTGGTGCTGGGAACACCTCCGGTGTTCTACAACTTGACTGATTTTCTCTTTTATTTTGCCGATATTTAAACAAGAATTATGATTGTGGGAATTGGAGTAGATATAGTCCAAATAGATCGGTTTCTTCCTTGGACAGAGAACAAGGCCCTTGTTCAGCGCTTTTTTTCGGAGCAGGAATTGGAGCACCTTGAAAAAAGAGAGGACATGGCTCAAGCCCTGGCAGTACGTTTTGCTGCTAAGGAAGCCTTTGGAAAGGCCCTAGGAACGGGACTGCGGAATATGGTGCTGAAGGACATTCAAGTACAACAGGATGAACTGGGAAGGCCCTTTTTGCACCTTTGTGGTTCTGCAAAAAAATGCTTTCAAGAATCGGGTGCCACGGTTGCCCATATATCTTTAAGTCATGATGGAAATTACGGCATTGCCTATGTGGTGTTGGAAGGGCATGCTTCGGAGGAAAAAATATGCTGAGAACAAGCAAAAAAAATGTTACTACTGGAAAAAAGCCTGCTATTTCCTTTTACACAAAGGAAAAAATGACCTGTACTGTTTGTCGCAAGCCCTTCCCTCGGGAAGAAATGCTTAGCGGAAGTGGTCGTATGATTGCTGGAGAATTGACCGACGAGCTCCATCGTGTTTTTGAGCCTTCTGCAAAATATGGCCAGATTTATCCTTTGATTTATTCTGTGGGGGCCTGTCCTAATTGCCACACAGCCCTGCTCTGGAACGATTTTAAGCCCCTTTCTGCTGCCGAGGCGGAGGTGGTGTTGGAAGGAGAAGAGGATCGTCGAAAAAAGGTGGAGCGAATTTTCCCTCACTACAACTTGAATCGAGAACGGACGGTTTTTGATGGGGCTGCCATGTATTATCTTGCCCTGCTAACCTATGAAGCTATGCCGAAAAGCTATTCTCCCACCATCAAAAAGGGAATCATTAGTCTGCGATTAGCTTGGTTGTGTGGCTACCTCCACAAGCTGATGCCCGACAGAAATTACGACTATGTTCAGCAGGTGTTTTACCGAAAGGCCCTGTTCTTCTATCCCTTGGCCTTGGAATATGAAACTGGCCGTGTGGAAAGCATTGCTGGTGTGGCTAATTTTGGTCCCGACATCGACAAAAACTATGGCTACGATGGGGTAATCTATCTTTCTGGCTTGCTGGAATATAAGTATGGCCAGCGGGAAAACATTCCTGCTCGTCTGAAAAAGCTGGATGAAAACAAGCGTGCCATTGCTCGAATCTTTGGTTTAGGTAGATCTTCTAAGGAAAAGCCTGGTCCTTTGTTGGAGCATTCTCGAAACCTCTACGATAATTTGACCAAGGAGCTGAAAGATGCTTCTGAAATCGACTTTATTGACGACGACGAGTAAGCAGCATGAGTCAGCAGCCAGTATCTGAAGAAAACATGACCTGCCAGCCACTAGTATCTGTTGAAGCTACATCCTGCACTTCTGTATCTCAGGAGCCCCAGCCCTGTGAGCAGGAACAAAAAAATCAAGCTCCTTCTGGCAAGAATATCCATCTTACCATTTCCTACGATGGTACCGATTTTTGTGGCTGGCAACGACAGGACAAGGCTGCTGCTGGTAAACCTGTGCGTACCGTGCAGGGGGAGCTGGAAAAGGCACTAGAAAAGCTTGCCAAGGAACCAGTGCAACTTATTGGCTCTGGTCGCACCGATTCTGGAGTGCACGCCTACGGTCAGGCTGCTAACTTTTATTCCCCCATAGCTTCCATGCCAGTGGAAAGCTATATTCCCGCCTTAAACAGCATATTGCCCAAGGATATTCGAGTGCGGGAAGCCCGATTGGCAGAACCAGACTTTCACTCACGGTTTTCAGCCATTTCACGAACCTACCGCTATTTCCTGTATCCAGAAGCCACCCCACCAGCCCACCTAATGCCCTATGTGTGGTCCCTGCGTCGCCGCCCTAATCTAAAAACCTTAAATCAAATGGCAGCCTGCCTTCAAGGTGAGCTGGACTGCACCACCTTTGCTGCAGCTGGGGATGTAAGTCCATCCAAGTTCCGCTACCTTGAGTCAGCAGTTTTTTATCCAGAAGGTCAGCAGCTGGTGTTTGAGATTTCTGCCAATGCCTTTTTGTGGAAGATGGTTCGCTCCATTGTAGGTTCCCTGATTTATTATGAAGCCCAGGGAAAGGATGCTGCATTTTTTAAGGAAATCTTGGAAAAAAAAGACCGAAGCCTTGCGGGGCCCACGGCTCCTCCCCAGGGACTTTTCCTGTGGAATGTGAGCTTTTCTGGCCAGCGTCGCCATTAACTTTTTGTTTACAAAAGATTTACAGGATCCACATCTACTTCTATGTACACCTTCTGGGGGCTCTTGTATCCTTGGATAAAGCTGTGGCATAAACGGTGCAGGGGAGCCATATCTCGGGCACGCAAAAGCACCTGCCAGCGGTAATTTGCCGCCACCATGGCTAGGGGACACTCGGAAGGCCCCATGACATCCACCAATAAGCTATTTTTTTCGATTTCTGTGGAAAAAATATGGGCGGCACCAAAAGCAGCCTTTTGCGCTTCATCTTGATTTGCCGAGCGGAACACTAGCCGTACCAGGCGGGCAAAGGGTGGAAAACCAAGAATCTCCCGCTGCTGGATTTCCTGCTGATAAAATCCCTTGGTATCACCCTTGCAGGCATAGGAAATGGCTTCTCTCTGAGGGCTAAAACTTTGCACAATAACCTTACCGTCGGGAAAAAATCGTCCTGCCCGCCCAGCTACTTGGGTAATCAGGGAAAAGGTTCGTTCTGCCGCCCGAAAGTCTGGCATGTGGAGGCCCGTATCTGCCATAACCACACCCACCAGCTTTAAGTTGGGGAAATTCAATCCCTTGGCCACCATCTGGGTTCCCAGCAATACATCGATGTTACCCTGACGGAAATCCTTGATTTTTTCCTGAAGCTCACCTTTTTTAGTGATGCTGTCGGTGTCGATGCGGCTGATTCGAGCCTGGGGAAATTTTGCCCGTGTTTCAGCTTCGATGAATTCCGTGCCAAAGCCAGAATATCCCACGTCTAGAGAGCCACATTGGGGACAAAGCTTTGGGGGCTCCATGCTCCAGCCGCAATAATGGCAGCGCAGTCGCCCCTGGGACTTGTGGTAGGTGAGGGCCACGGAACAGTTCTTGCATGTAAGCTCGTAGTTACAGCTATTGCAGCGGAAAAAGTGGGTAAAGCCTCGTCGGTTCAAAAAGAGAATGGTTTGTCGGCCCTCTTTTAAAGTTTCCCTAATTTCTTGGCACAGCTGGGGAGAAAGACAGCCACCATCCTTGTTGCGACTTAAGTCCACACAGGTGATGTCTGGCACCTTGCCGCCTGCCAGCCGTGTAGTGAGGCTATGCTTTTGGAATCTTCCTGTTTCCATCAAATGCCAAGCTTCCACAGAGGGAGTGGCACTTCCCATGACCAAGGGAATGCCAGCCTGACTACAGCGATACATGGCCACCTGCCGAGCGTGGTAGCGGGGCGTGGAACCAGACTTGTAGGAGCCATCATGCTCCTCGTCAATGATAATCAATCCCAGATTCGGCACTGGAGCAAAAACAGCACTACGCACCCCAATTACCACGGTGGCTTCCTGTCGAATAATTCGTGTCCATTCCTTGAGCCGCTGACTTGGACTTAAGTTTGAATGAAGAATGGCCACCGTGTCGCCAAATCGACGCACCACCGATTCCACCACCTGATGGGTAAGGCTAATTTCTGGCACCAAGTAAATAATTCCCTTTCCCTGTGCAAGAATTTTTTGCGCCACAGAAAGAAAAACTTCAGTCTTTCCTGTGCCAGTGGGACCATACAGATAGTGAATGGGGGAAGCTGATGACGTTTCCTGTGGTTGGCTTGCAGAAAGGATGGCATCCACCGCCGACTGCTGCTCTTGGGAAAGAGTGAAGGGCTCAAATTCCAAGCCTCCCTCGCTTAAGGAAAGACCTGGCCCTTCAGTTTCCCGCTTGCCAGAGGGAATCATGGTGGCAAGGGCTTCTCCCTGGGTGCAAAAATAATAGTGAGCCATCCAACGAGCAAGGTTCAAGTGCTCCTGAGAAAACACAGGCTGTGAATCGAGGATTTTTAGAATAGGTTTTATCTTTTCTGCAGGAAGGGGAAAGTTTTCTGGCAGCGTTTGATGGAGGGCCACCACAAAGGCTGTCATTCTGCGGTTTCCAAAGCGCACCTCCACTCGCTTTCCCACTGCAATATCTGCCGCTAGCTCTGGAGGGCAGCTATAGGTAAAGCTTTGGGAAAGAGGCACGTTTACCAAGGTTTCCAGATACAGCTGGTTTTCGCACTGAGGTGTCATGGTGTTTTCCTATTGCAGAAAGGCTCTGTCGTAGTCGGGGGAAAGCTGGGTCAGGTGGGTTCTAAAAACCTTTAAGTCCTCCCAAGCTGGCCGTTTTAGATCCTGATTTCGTAGCAGGGCACTAGGATGATAGGTAGCCATCAGCGGGATGTTGTTGTAGCTGAGCATCTGTCCTCGTAGCTGCCCGATTCCCTGGCTTGTTTGCAGCAGGTTTTGTATGGCAATTCGTCCTACCGCAAGAATCATGGCAGGCTTTAGGATGGCAATCTGAGCCTCAAGATAGGAGCGACAAGCATCGCTTTCTTCTGGTTCTGGATCACGATTTCTTGGGGGACGACATTTGACGATGTTGGCAATATAACAGTTGGTACTGCGGGAAAGATTGATGGCCGCCAGCATTTTGTCCAAAAGCTGACCTGCAGGCCCTACAAAGGGTAAGCCCTGAGCATCTTCGTCGGCTCCTGGCCCCTCGCCAATCACTAAAACTGCTGGATTCAGCACTCCTGTTCCCGGTACCGCCTGAGTCCGCCCTTTGCACAGCTTGCATCGTTGGCATTGCTTGATTTGGGCTTCTAGCTTTGCTATGGCTTCCTGCCTGCGAGAAAGCTCCTCCAGTGATGCCACTTGATGCTGTCGGCTTGGAGTCTGTGGTGCTGAAAAAACTGTTGTAGCTTCCACCTGGTTCAATTCCACTTGTTCTTGGGGAGCTTCTTGGTCATCTGTAAAAGCAGGAACTTCCCCCTCAAAGCTGGCTGAAGGGTAGCCTTGTGCCCAAGCGGAAATGGTGCGCAGATGGGAATACAGTTGATTTTTTTCAGCGGCAGTCATTCTTTTGATGATATACCAAAGAGGTGCTTTATGCAAGAAAGGGAAGGAACTTTGAAAACAGTTGAAAAATTCACTATCCCTTGACATGTTTCTTCCTATAAGTATAATAGATACGTAAATTTTTTTGAAAAAGCATCTACGAATAAGGAGTTCCCATGTCAGGACATAGTAAATGGGCTACAATCAAACACGCAAAGGGCGCTGCAGACGCTAAGCGTGGTCAGTTGTTTACAAAATTCATCAAGGAAATCTCTATTGCTGCACGTATGGGTGGTGGAGATCCTGCTTCCAATCCTCGGTTGCGCACCGCCATCCTCAAGGCTCGTGCTGCAAACATGCCCAAGGACAATATTGAGCGTGCTATCAAGAAGGGTACCGGAGAATTGGGCGGTGCCACTTACGAAGAAAAGTTGTATGAAGGATACGGACCAGGTGGAGTTGCCATCTTGGTTGAGGTTCTTACCGACAATAACAACCGTGCAGCTGCCAACGTTCGCAATATCTTCTCCAAGAGCGGCGGAAACTTGGGTGCTACAGGTTCTGTTGCTTATATGTTTAACCGCAAGGGTGTTATCGAGTACGATGCAGAAGTGGTAAACGAAGATGAGGTAATGGATGCCGCTTTGGAAGCTGGTGCCGACGACATCGTTACTGAAGAAGGAATTATCACTGTTACTACTGATCCTGCTTCCTTTGAAAGCGTTTTGGAAGTACTGCAGGGTAAGGGCTATGAGTCCGTATCTGCTGAGGTAGCAATGGTTCCCGATATGTATTCTGCTGTTGACAATGAGACTGCCACCAAGTTGCAGAAGCTCATCGATCGTCTGGAAGAGGACGACGACGTTCAGAACGTATACACCAACGCTGACTTCCCTGAGGGATTCGGTGCTGAGTAATTCAGCTTGCAAGGCCGGAGCCGATGGCTCCGGTTTTTTTATGTCCAAAAAGAAAGTTCGCCGTGTACTGGGCATTGATCCCGGCCTTGCTTCCACTGGGTATGGTATCATTGACTTTTATAACAATCGCTATCATCTTGTAACCTATGGTGTTATTTCCACCGAAGCAGGGGAGCCCCATGGTCAACGTCTTCTAAAGATTTATTCCCGCCTTGTGGCTTTGGTGCAGGAGTTTCAGCCTACAGAGGCTTCCATGGAAACCTTGTACTTTGCCAAGAATGTTTCTAGTGCCATGTCTGTGGCGGAGGCTCGTGGGGTAGTAACCCTCTGTCTTGCCCAGCATTGCGTTCCCTTAGGGGAATACACCCCCAACATCATCAAGCAGTCGGTAACAGGAGCAGGTTCTTCTGGTAAGGCTGGAGTTCAGGAATTTGTACGGCTCTTACTGGGCATGGATGTAGTTCCCAAGCCCGACCACGCTGCCGATGCCCTTGCAGCTGCCATCACCCACATTAATTCGGTGGGGTGAGGTGGATTGTATGCGATGGGCTATGGGGTTTCCCAGCCAGACACTACAAATAATTGTGACAAATATTTCCAATAATTGTCAGAGCTTTGTCTATATTGTTGTAGGTTATGTTCTGATAAATCAAATTCATAGTCATCGTTAAACAGAAGGTAGTTGAAAAAATGGTAAATTAATATTTCCATCTCATCTAATTCAGAAAAGACGATTTTTTTCAGCTCCTTCTTGTTTTGCAAAAAGAGGTATTCTTGTATTCCATAGTCTAAATCCCATAAGTAGTGATAAAACCGTTCGTCAAAGGTTGTGGGATCCTTTCGACTGTTGCCCAAAATCAACCATGGCCATATATCTAGTGCAAATTTGTCAATGGGTTCATCATAGCTGCCATAATTGAAAGAACCCTTGTTCCATTCGTTTGTTACGAGATTTCCCTTTCCATCAAAAACAGCCTCTTCACCAGTATCTTTTGTGTAAACCTGATTATCCTCTTCTCCTCTCATTTTGTGGATATTATTTTCGTAGGTATTTCTCAGGATAAAATTAATTGCAGCCAGTCTGTTTTCAGGAATTTTGCTGTCGAAATTTATTCCCAATTCTGTAAGGCCATTCTGCAAATGTTCTGTTAAATTAGTGTTTGTGTGTGCATTCTCAAACACCGACAACACATTTTCACTTGAATATGCTGATGTAATTAATGAGGTTGCAATAAGCAAAACTCCCCAAAAACTTCTTCTCATTTTGCCTCCAAACTCTGTTTACAATATTATATTTCAATTCCTAGAAGCTGTCTAGCTAGACAGGTGATCGTGGCAGGTACAGATGGGACGCTATCTTTGGGAGGAATATCTAGTATCAGCCTGTACCATATTACAATATGAAAGAAGCCCCACCTATCAGTTTATTGCTGGTAGGTGGGGCAAATTTTGTATTAGGCCACAGTGATGGCCTCGGCATATTTAGATTCTTGAAGGGTGCCGTTGTCGCTCTTGTTTACGAAGAGGACTGTATAGGTTCCTGTTCCAAGGTCTGCTGGGAGCATAAAGTCAATCACGTTGGTACCATTTCTGGTGTATTTTGCCATGCGTGTTTGACTTTTGTCCTGTGCCACTAAAAATACCCCTTGGGTACTGTCGCTTAAGTCAGCCTTGATGTTGTTACCATGGATGCGTACGGCACCTCCGGGACTGGCAGAAAGGTCTGTGCTTTCCTGGGCATTTGCGTCTAGTAGGCAGACTTCTACAATCCTGGGGGCTGTCACCTTTTCGGGGGGTAGCAGTTTGTATTCAACTGCCGTGGTCATGGCCAGGGCTGCCCCGTCGGTCATTTCCACCACCACTTCGAATCGGTTATTTCCAAATCCTGGCTGGAAGGAATTCTTGATGCTACCAGTGGTTCCAACGGCCTTTGCATAGATTCTGCAGAAGGGCAGTTCCACCACATAGCCACGAGCTACATACTTACACACCAAGGTGTTCAGGATGCTCAACATACTGAGGGCATCTGGCTCCGTAATGGTGGAGTTGTAGTCGCTGAATTCCTTTACCAGCTGTTCCTGGGAAAGGATTTGGTTACAATTGCTCTTAAAGCAATAGCCGTCCTTGTCTGCATCCTTGACAAGGAAATTCTTATATGTTCTAATTTCTAACATAATTTTCTCCTCTGCCCTGTTAGATGGGCTATTACGAATTTCCGCAACAGTCTTTTTTGTGGTATCAGGCAAAAAGTTACGGATTATTCCAAAATTCCTATTGACGGGAATAGTTGGTAGGAGATACAATTATGCATCGTTCTACAGTTGTATCTCCTTTTAAGATACCATGCTGTTTAGGCTCCCCATGAACACGCCAATGTTCACAGGGAGCTTTTTTGTCGTGTTTTCATTAGCTACTCTCCCTTGTCAGTGTTTTTGTTATATCGTATACCGCTTTCATTCCTGCAAGCAGTAGTATACTAGCTATCAAAGTGTTCATGCCCTTAGTAGTGGCATGAGTATTAATGGTAGTTTGCCTTGGATAAAGTGTTTTACTTCTGGTTCCCTTTGGCATATGTTGTAGCTGTTCTATCAGCAGCTGGCCAAAGTATTCTGCTTCTTCTTCTGCTAAAGCGGATGCTTGGCAGTGTTGCCGTTTCCAGTGTCCTAGTTCATGGGCTATGGCTCTGTCTTGCTGCCAAGGAGTCAGTGTGTCATCATACCAGATGAGGGTGGGACCTTCTGGTTCATGCAGTAAAAGCCCCGGAGGTAAGGCACCTCCGAAGGCTTGAGAGAGTTGTTGTACTTCCTGTTCTGTAAGGGTAGAATAGGGTATCAGCTGTAAACTGAGGCTGCGTACCATATCCCGAATGGAGAGGGGGTTCATGGTTGAACATCCTGCTTCATCCAATAAGTGAGTTACTTGTTGTTTGATCTCATTGCATTTCTGTGCTGCCAACATTTGCGGTGGCCTCCTGTCTTGCATAGGCCAGCATCAGCATACGAGACAGTTCCGTAATCTGAGCTCTGGTCATATCCATGGAACTGTCTGCCAGCAAGACTTTCAGTTCGTTGAACTGCATCTTGCGGGGCTGGGCTCCAAGCAAATAATCTACCGTGGTATGAAGCTCTGTGGCAATGTTTGCCAATGCTCCTCCCTTAGGCATCCGTGGGTCACTCTCCTTCATGTAGTAGGAGAAGGTAGACTCCTTGATGTTGCAAGCCATGCACAGTGTTTTCTGGTTACAATTGTGCTGCTTCATCAACTCTTTCATCCTCCTTACAAATTCTTCTTTTTCTGTAGTCCTAGGCATTTTTTCCTCCAAAATTGACAGGGATGGTCAACAAACCACTGTCTGGACGGCCAAGTACCGTCTCTTGTTCTTTTTCTGGTGTCAGACTCAAATGCCAGAGCCCGAATCACCATCCGTGATTCCTACTATAATCCACTTTGTGAATTTAATCAAGTATTTTATGAATTTTAATTCATATTTATGAATTGAAAAGGGAAAATCTTCTTATTAGTTTTAAGTTCTAGATAGTACTGGTTTTAAGTTCAAACTAGTATTAGTTTTAAGTTCAAATTAGTATTAGTTCCAAGTTCTAGTATGAATTTTTCTTGGATATTACTCTAAAACGGTGATAATTTCTCCCACAAAATCTCAAAATCGTGCTATAATCTTTTATGGTATGGAAATTACGGTAGAAAAAATTAATAAGATATTAAAAGCACTTACAAATGTACGTGAAGATTTATGTGCATTAAATGATGACATTTGGCATAACTTAGATCATTCAAGTATTGAGGAAGTACAAGCTGCTACCTCATTTCAAATCCAATATATAAAACTTCTGGATCAGTTCGCCCAAAATTCTGAAGAAATTACAGCTCTTGTTTCTCAATTTGCTGGAATAAAGGAAGAGCATGTTCCTATAATAATGGATGTTAATGACTCAGAGAATGAAAGGCTTATTAAAGAATTAAATAAGGAAGAAGCACATAGTCTAGATGAAGATTTTACTTATAAGCATCCTCATGGGTTCATTGTAGATGGCTGTGCATATTCTGGTTTTGAAACTTGGAAAGATTTATATATCCAATTTTGTAAACACCTCTCAAGTCAGAATACTGAGAAATTTGATACATTAGCAAGAAATCAATCTCTTATTTCAAAGCAAAATCGTAAGTATTTTTCAACTAATAAGAAAGATTTAAGATGTCCAGAATTAATAACTAAT
>JAFYWB010000047.1 GCA_017549025.1 Treponema sp. | reverse complement strand
CTGGATCAGGATAGAGGACGATGCGTTTTTCAAGAACACTAATACCTTCTTGGAATTCATCTTACCCCAGACACTGAGTGCAGACACCAGCTACAGCCTAGTCATCAAGACAGCCTCTGGCCGAGGAAAAGCCGTCAACAAGACCATCCGAAAACTTGTTCATGACAAAGCTATAACTATCAATTAAAAATCCAGCCCCAGTTCCAGTCATTTCTATTGACTGAAGCTGGGGCTTCCCCCCTCCCACCTTGCCATTTACCCCAAAAGGTGATACCCTCTTTCCCTACAAGGAGAGATGCCATGAACAGAGAAGCCCAAGTGCTTGAACGAGTGAATAATCCCAATCTTTTTAATAAACAGAACGGCATTACCGTCACTGCCGCAGGTGATGGCAAGGCACAGGGGGTGCTGGAGGTAAGCCCCAGCAGCATGAATCCCCACGGTATGGTTCACGGTGGCTGCCTGTACACACTGGCAGATACGGTAGCTGGTTCCGCCGTTGCTGCAAGCTGTGGTGGCCCCTGCGTTACTGTCAGTGGTACCTTGGAATTCCTTCGCCCAGCCACAGGAGCCACCATCCACTGTGAAGCTTCTGCCAAAAAGCTAGGAAGCACCATCTGTACCATGCAGGTGGAACTCACGAATCAAAACCACAAGGTAGTTGCCACTGGCACCTTCATTTTCATGCTGATACAGCCCAAGGCCTAGAGCTTCATTTCATCCTTTACCCGCCGCAGCTCCTGAGCCACCTGTTCGGGAGCCATCATGTCCAGTCGTTCAGCCTTGATGCAGCAGGTTTCTTCTATGCCGAAAAAGCTCTTGCATAGCCCTTCCCAGTAGCTGTAGCCGTAGTCACAAAAGATGGGTCCGCCAGCAGAGGTTACGTAGTAGAGCTTTTTTGCCCGGCACATTCCCACAGGGGCTGCCCCCTCATAATCAAAGGTAATGCCAGAAACGCAGATATTTTCTATATATGTTTTAACAATGGCAGGAAAGGACAAGTCCCAGTAGGGGGCGGCCACCACAATCACATCCGCTGATGCAAACTGATGGGCATAGTCAAACATTTCATGATGAAAATCCCGATTCTGCAAAAGCTTATCCCGCTCCACCAGGCTTTTTCTGCTGTGGCCAGTTAAATTCAGTGTAGCAAGATCTAATTCTTCTACCACAAGCGGACTAGACTCAATAAAATCACCCGAACCTGCAAGATCGGCGGAAAGCAAAGTTAAAAGATGACGAGCCAACTCCAAGGTTCTGGAATTCTCCCGCACACAACCGTTTACAAACAAGAGCTTCATGGATATATCTCCTTTCCGTAAGTCGCTTATAAAATTCTATACATTTGCATTAATTCGTAATTATTTTTAGAAATAATACTCGTATTAAGTGAACGAAAACCATTGTTTTCATAAAATCTTATTAAAGAGGTATTTTTCTCGCATTCTAAAAACACAGTTTTTCCACTTGTCATGTTAAATACGTCTTGAACCTGTTCCAGAGCAATATCCATCAAGCTACAACCTTGTATTGCTCTCGAATTGGGAGAAAAATTCTTACCAAGTTGTGCAATTAAAATTGCAGGAATGAGATATGAAGAAAATTCTTCGTCAAAATACCCAAATCGACTAATAGATTTTTTCTCAGATTGAGACAAAATATCAGCTTTTATGGTGAGCATTTTAATTGCCAAGGTAAAATATCCCAAAATATCAAAAGAGTCTTCTAAAGAAACAATGAGATGGGTAGATGAGGTTTTTAATTTTGTAGATTGTACAGCCTTGTTTTTCAAGAAAAATTCAACATCTTTGTTTTTTGAAGAAAAAGAATCCGAGATGGAAGCAAAGAAATCTTCACCTCCATCCACAGACAAAAGGTCAATCAATCGTATAATCTGAAAATCATTTCCTCTGATCATCAACTATCGCTTGTAGCATGTTTTTTGATAAAATCATTACATTTGTTTTATTTAAAGGATGCTTTTTATCTTCATTTGAAAGAAGCTGTACAAAATTCTGAGCTTCTTTTTTTTCTTTTATTATGAATGACTTAGAAATACTTGAAGTTGCCATACAATACCTCCTTCGTCTACGCCTTCAATATATCAATTAAATTTGCAAAAGTCAATTTAATTAACCACTATTAAAACCTGTATCTCAAGCAACTACAGTCCAGCCAATCGTTGCTCCGCATCCTTGTTTCCCAAAGCAGCAGCCTTTTCGTAGAGCCTGCGGGCTTTCTTGGGGTCACTGTCACCGCCATAACCTTCCAGATACCAGTCTGCCAGCTGCACCATGGCCTCCACATAGCCTGCAGTGGCTGCACTTTTCATCTTTTTCAGTGCCATCTGACTGTCGGCCTTGTTGTAATGGTACAGAGCCAGCTCAAACTTGGCCTTGGCATTTTTGCCCCGCTCCGCCTTGGTAAAGTACTTGTACATCAGCTGTTCAGGAGGCTCCTTTGAATCAGCCACTACACCAGGATGATGCTTAATGTGGCAGCCGTGAAGATAATCCTGCAAAGCCTGCATTTCCTTCAGGTCAGCAGGAGAAAAATTCACGATGGCAGCCAGAGCAATATCGTCACCACTTCCATTTTTAGAAAGCTTGGGCAAATAACGGCAGATTTCCTCTTTTACCAAGGCATCCTTACACAGCAAATCGCATTGATTTTGATTTTTGCAGCGAAGCTCCTGACATTGGGGAAATTCTGACTGCACAAAAAGATTGAATAAAGAACGATAAAATCCTGTTACCTGATCTTCTGATTTAAAGGAATTGGCCACACCGTCGGAGGTACACAGCACCACCTTGGGAATCTGGGTGCCAGCCACAGAGCGGAATTCCTTGGTGGCAGCTGCATCGCACAAAGAGGTAGTCTGATTCAAAAAGCAGCCCTCGTCCTTGGGCATGGGAAGCACAAATTCCTGCCCGTCAAGAGAAAGGGCAAAATCTCCGTCGCCAATCTGAATGGCAAACCAAAAATCCTTGGTGGCAAAGTAGCTCACCAAAGTACAGCCGTAGATGGAGTAAAGATCATGGCCTTGGCGATACAAAGCTGCAACAGAAGGCTTATCAGCCTCCAAAAAATCCAGCTCTGTCTCGGTAATGGGATTTTCAGCCAAATCCTGATCAATGAGCTTGTGCCAGTCCTTTACAATGGCCAAGGCCAACTGGGAACGAATGGTGTCAAAATCTTGTGCCACCACCAATTCCCGAATCCTGTCCATGCGACGAGAAACAATATCCTGTACCACCTGCAGGGCGAATTCAGCTCCCTTGTGACTGCGAAAATAGGGGGAACCACCGTGACCATCGCTGATTCCCATAAAGCTAAAGGCAGTACCGTCGGCGGCTACCAAGGAACCAGTGGCGGTGGCTCTATCCTGACAAGGAAATCGTCTTCCTGCCAGCAAATGCTCCCGCTGCAGCTCCCGCTTGCGGTGACTTTCTCCCTGCACCGCCACCGCAAATTCCATCTGCGGAAATCCAGTTTCCATGGGCTTACCAGCCCTCATCAACGCTGTCTTCTGCATCCAGCTCTGCCATCTTTTCCTGAATGGCAGCGGCAACTTCCTCCTGCCGTGTCTGGGCTGCATCGGCACCAGTGCGCTTACTTCCGATTTTTGAGGAGGTAACAGACACAAAGCGAATCAATTTTTTCAGCATGCTCTTGTCTGCAAGGTAGATGGCAGTTTCTGTGCTACCAGTAAACTCCTTCAGCACACTTAAATCCGCACCCTCTACACCCAAGGCAATTTTGATAGCAGAGTTAAACCACTTGTTTTCTCGCAGCTTCTGGATACCAGCTTTAAAGTTGTCTGTAGGCTCTCCATCGCTAATGAGGATGATAACCGGGGCGTAATTTCCCACTGCATCCTCCAAAAAGGCAGATCGATTCAGCTTGGACTCCAGCTCAAGACAGGCTTCACCTAAGTCGGTAACCCCATCTGCTGCCAGATTGCTCCACTTGTACTTGTCCAAATCCTCGGGCACGGGAGTAAGCCACTCGCAGCCAGAGGCAAAGCTCATGACCGCAATCTTGATTTTGGCATCTGCATTGGTGTCCGAAATTTCCTTGAGGTCCGGCAATACCTCCCGCATGGCGTCATTCACCTGGCCAATATTGGAACCGCTCATGCTTCCTGATGTATCAATCAGAAAAAAGAGTGCCATTGTTTTTCGGGGAATTTCCACAGCTTCATCTAACAATCCCATAGCCTATCCTCCAAATTATTTTATCGTACCCTCGCTCAAGGTGCCGAACTTAATGCTATTATTTCTAATCACAGGAATTACCTCTCCTGTCATGCGAACTTCCTCCTTGCCACCAGGACTGCGACGATACCAGGGCAGATTGGAAAGATTTTTCAAGCCCCAAATCCGAGAATCCTTCTGGTTTTGCACCACAAGGCCAATTTCTTCCCGAATAATTTCCACAGTAAAATCGCTGTTGGCGTCAATGTCGTAACGATAAATGCTCAAACCTGGCTGCAGGGGAATCCGCTGACCACCAATGTCAAGAAAGGCGGGCTGCTCAGCAGGCTTATTGCAGTTCATGCACACAATCTGCTCACCTTCCTTGGGATAAAAGGTAAGGTTGCCGCAGTTGGCACAAAAGAACAAATCACGACGGAGCCGCACCAGAGCCTTGAGCCATTCCCGCTCAATGATTCTATCCTCACGATGAGCTCCATCGCTCCGCATCAGTTCCTTGTGAAAGGCCCGCTGAAAAAGCTCTTGGATATAGGCTGGAAACACAGGCCAAAACTTGAGGGCGTTTACGTGGATTCCCACCTTGGGCCGATTGGACTCGTCCTCTGGGTCAAAGATAAACACTGGATTTTTGCAATACAGATTCAGCTCGTTCTCGTCGGGGTCGTCTCCATCCTGATCCCGCACACCAGCCAAGGGATGATTGCGGAACAAAAGCATGAACAGGATAACCGCCAAAGAAAAGCGGTCACTGAAGGTGTCGGGCTTGTGCTGACTCATTACCACTTCTGGCGCCACGTAGCGGGGCTTTCCCTGAATGCCAAGGTTTTCCCCATCGTGGGCCACATTGTCGTTGTCTCCAATCAGCACATCCCCTGTCTCTGGATTGATGAAAAAATTGCCATCGTTCAAATCCTGATAGCTTAAGCCTTTGTTGTGCAAGGTCTTGAAGCTGGCGGTGATTTGCAGTGCCGCATTGATGACTGCAGCAAAGCTGGAAAATTTCACTCGATTCAGGATAAAAAGGGAAAAATCCTTGTAGCAGTCGGGCTTTACCTGCATTACATAGCCAAAGCCACCCTTCTCGTCCTTTTCTGTTACCGCCAAGGGCCACAAAAAGGTAGGGGCGGGAGAGCCACGAGCCACATTTTCTTTTAAGTTGTCGTAAAAACGCTGGGATTCAATCTTTTTGTACCACTTGAGGGCGTAGTATTCCTTCCTGAACCGAACCCGGTAGATAATGCCCTGGCCACCTTCTCCCAGTATGTCCACCACCTGAAGGCTTTCTCCCTCCAAGGTTTTTAGGGTGGCACCCCGTTTTAGGCTGGGCATTAGTAACCACCTCCAGAAACTCGTTCCCACTGGCCAAAGACCACCTCGCTCTCGCTGCCACACCAGGGACAACGCACCTGGGCCTCATCCTTGTAACAGTAGATTTTCTGACAGTTGCCACATTGGGCCAGCTCATGGGAAGAGCAAAAGGGACAACCGGGATATTCTTGGTCATCCACAAAATTCTCTATTTCTATCTGGGAGGAAAAATGCTCCCGCTGAGCAACTTCTTCCTTAAGGGAAAAACTCCAGGTTTTGACCCAAGTGTTTCCCCGCTTTTCTATGCGGATACCATAAAGACGCTCAGCACTGTAGGGACAGCGGGGAGTGATTACGGCGGCAGTCTTTTTCATCTTGTCCTCCGATTCTGCTGAATTGTAACGCTTGCAAAATATAACGACTTTCTGTGTACTATATTTAATTATATTACCAGAAAATCAGCAATTTGAAAAGGAAAAATAGGGAGCGACCAGCCAATAGGCTGGGAAAATCGCGATATATTGAGCGATTTTAGCGAGTCTCACTGCGCGCTTACACGCCTTGCCCCTGTAAAAGTGCTAAAAGAACGATGACAGGCGCCCGCTGGCATCCTCCAGTGGGCTATACTACTGGTACTAGGAGCTGAAAAAAAATCAAAAAAAGATGGAGTTTTTTTGGCAAAAACGCATTTTTTTGCACGTTCAAACCTATAATCTATATGTAAAGAAAAAAATTTGGAGGAAAAGATTGCTAACAGAAACAGAACTGCAAAAAAAGTGGGAAAGCCTCATCTTTACTGACAACTTTATTTTTTCCCGTGTCATGCACGACGAAAATATTTGTCGTCAGGTGGTGGAGCTGATTCTTGGGATACGGATTGGAGAAAAAATTTCTCCCAGGGTTCTTAGGGGCAGGAGCCCCTAAGCGGTGCTGGGAAAGGATGGGGTTTTAGGGGAAGGAAAACCCCGCTTCCGAGTAGAGGGTTGTCCTTCCCCTAAAGAATGAATTATCATGGATGTATTCTTACGAGATGAAAACCGCATCATCAACGTAGAAATGCAAACTGGGCACAAGAAGGAGCTACCCAAACGAAGCCGTTACTATCAAAGCGTGGCAGATGTGTCCACAACCTCAACAGGAACAAAATACCGAGATTTACCGGAAAATATCCTCATCTTCATCTGTACCTTTGACCCCTTCGACAGGAATTTTCCCCGTTACACCTTCCAGTACATCT
>JAFYWB010000046.1 GCA_017549025.1 Treponema sp. | reverse complement strand
TTCCAGTACTACAACCTTTATGGTTGATCTTGGCAACTGCATCATCATCGTGAAGAATGTACCTTGTTCCCAATGTTCTCAATGTGGAGAAATTTCTTATTCAAATGAGGTAGCAAAAAGATTGGAAAAGATTGTGGACACGCTCAAAAACACAGTAACTGAAATCTCCGTTATAGACTACAAGACAGCAGCCTAAATAACGGATTTTAATAAACACAAAGGCCACCAGCAGACAGTGAAATGTCTACTAGTGGCGTTTTTTTATTTACAAAATCTGAAGGAAATAGGCTCCGTAGCCAGCCAGCAAAATCACGCCGGCAATTCTTCCCAGACGACGCTTAGGTAAAGACAGCAGGAACAACAAGAGCATAGTTGCAGCAGCCACTAACGTATCAAAGCGGAAGGCAGAGGCAAAGGGAACGGGAATTACCATACCAGACAAGCCTACAATAAACAAAATATTAAAGATGTTGCTTCCAACAATGTTACCAATGGCCATATCTGGATTCTTCTTCATAGCAGCAGCCACTGAGGTGAATAATTCTGGCAAAGATGTTCCCAGAGCCACAATGGTCAAGCCGATGAACCGCTCGCTTAAGCCTAGCATCTTTGCAATGGCACTAGCAGCATCCACCGCAAAGCTACTTCCCACAATAATCAAAGCAAGACCAATAGCCGTGAACAACAGAGCCTTGGGTACCGACTGAATTTGGGCCACCTCATCCTCGCTTTCTCCCGAAATCAAGCCTTTCTTTGTCATGAAAAACAGGTAGCTCAAATATCCGACGAACACTGTCAGCAAAACAGCTGCATCTAGGCGGCTAATGCTTCCATCAAGTCCCAACACCAAAAGCAGGAGACTGATTCCAAAGGTTACGGGAATATCCACAAAGGTAGTAAGCTTTGCCACCGCCATGGGACAAATCACTGCCGCCAACCCCAGAATAATCAGCACATTCAAGATGTTACTTCCCACCACATTGCCGATGGTAATATCTGCATTACCGTGGAAGGCCGCAGTCAAGCTAACGGCGGCTTCTGGGGCACTTGTTCCCATGGCCACAATGGTAAGACCAATTACCAGCTGGGGAATTCCAAGCTTTGCCGCCACACTAGCAGCTCCATCAACAAACCAATCAGCACCCTTTACCAAAAGCACAAAGCCCACAGCCAAAAGTGCCAGCTGAATCAGCATTTCCATACAAACTCCTTTCTCCACTCCATTTTTAATTGCAATTCTTGGGTGTAGTTACTTCAGAAAAATTACACTTGAGTGAAAACATCTCCTACAGTTCCATCGTTATTTACATAGATATAATTCGCATGTACATAAATGTCACCACCGTTGTTGTCACAAGTATTCCCTGTTATTACCGCACCTGCATTTACCGTACAATCTCCGGAAACAGATATACCACCACCATTACTCTCACAATGATTTTTTGTAATAGTTCCACCATTTATGATGCAACGACCCTTATTACCCCAAGAGTCACCAAACAGATAGATGCCACCGCCATCACTACTAGCACTGTTTCCAGAAATAGTTCCAGCATTCATGGTAAATAGAGCAGTTTCTTTAACAGCTATGGCTCCACCTCTTTTAATTCCATCGGTGTTGTTGGTAATGGAGCCATCATTCATAGTAAAGCTACCATTTTCAAGGTAAACCCCGCCACCATCACCTGTCCCACTAGCAGAAAGCTCATTTTCCGTAATAGAACCATCATTCATTATAAAAGCCCCTTCTTTAAGGTATACGCCACCACCTAAGGTAGCAGCGTTTTTACTAATGATACCACCATTCATGGTAAAGTCGGCCTTTGATAAATACACTCCGCTGTTGCTACAATTTGTGATGATAGCATTTTTTTCTAAGATTAAAGAGCCATCGGTAACACTAACGCCATACTGCCCCTTATCATTTCCATCTAACGTCAAGGTATATTTACCACCACCAAGGGTAACTTTGCTATCTTGAGCGGTAAGCACAGCTGCATCTGCATTATTCGTTAAAACCACATCTTGTAATGCAATAAGGTGAACCTCATTATCTACAACCTGTAGTCCCTCATCTAATTTAATATCGCTTCCAACATACACAAAACCACCCTTTGCAATCAGTGTCTTCAATGCATCAAAGGTATGCGCCACAGTAGAAAGTGCTACTGAAGCAGTAGCAGTTTTTCCTGCAGAGACAGAAACCGCTGTAGTTCCGTACATGGTGCTTACATCTGCTTCTTTTCCTTCAACACTGATTGAATATAAACCTGGCAATAAGTTTTCAAACTGGGCACGTTCTCCCGCACCAACGGTTTTGCTTTGCTGATTTCCCGCAGCATCAATAAGGGTTATCGTAAAATTCGTTGTATCAGAAACAGAACGACTTCCCGGTACTCCAATCACAAGTCCACCATTTTGAACTAATCCAACATTAGAACAGGATGTGAAAAAAATAAAAATCAAAGTGAGAATCAAGCTCCAAGCAGTTTTTCTTCCCAAATAATTATTGTCTTTTCGTAACTTCGTATTCACGTACAATCCCCCCAAAAAATGTCTTTTGATTATACAAAAAAATACAAGATAAAGAAAGAATACTAATTCTATAAACAAAAAAAATAAAAAAAAACACAAAAAAAAAAAAAAAAATTTGACAAAAACTCAATTCCATGAGAAACTTGCTTGTATGTAAGATTGTATATTCGTGTACAGTCAACAATTAAGGAGGATGTAGAAATGAATGTAAAGCAAAAATTGCTTTTACTGATTATGTCAGTTTGCTGTGTAGCTGCAGCATTTAGCCAAACAAATGAAGATGTAAATACGTCAGATAGTATAGGGGGGGGGGTATATAAGGATTTTTCAAATAAGCTTACCATTTCTCTCGATTTAAATTCAGGAACTCTAGTAGATAACACTACAGGAATTCTTTCTGGCAATGGTTTGGAAGCAGCTATCGAGTATCAACGGACCCTGTCAACCGTTTCTTGGTTGTCTTTTTATGGAAAGATTTCTGTAAAAACAGCACTAAATCCCATCAACTACAACTTAAAAAATCTTGATCAAAATGCTACCGATGCAGATAAAGTACTATATCCAGAGTACAAGTTGACAGGAATGGATAATCCTTCCTTTAGCTTGAACTATTTGGAAGGGGGAGTTCGTTTTGGAAACTATGGGTCTATAGCTTTACGAAACGGTTTTCGCATTCTTGCAGAAGGACAGTATCCTGTAAAATTACCTTTTGAAAATACTATTATCCCCTACGTTGGCATCAATGCCTATCCCTATCGTATAGGTTCCTTCTGGACAGTACCTGAGAATGACTATGGAATTAAGGCTGTTGAAGGTCAAGCAAAATCTGCATCCATTCAGGATTTATATGTAGGTTTAAAATGGCAGATTGCTTTAGAAGAAAGATTAAACCTCGGAATCGACTTTAGTTGGCGTACTAATGGAGCTCCTAGCACGGGTCTTGCAGATGTTCAGGGTAACATGAGTCTTTGGAAGATAGATAGCCTAGCAGCTCTGAAATACAACACTGCCTTCAGATTGAACGCCACGGCATCCTATCAGGTGACAAAGGCTTTTGCTCCTTACTTACAGTTGCGTTATGATGGGCAGTATGTAATTGCTACCCCCACTCCTATTACAAACTATCGGTGGGGAAAACCCATGCATGACGTAAAGATTCGAGCTGGATTTACATATCAACTTGGAAACTAGAAAATTCAATATCTTAAAGGTGGATACAATGATTAGAAATCATTTTAGAAAGGTGCTGAGAGATTTGTCTTTCATTATAATTGTAGGATTTCTTGGTACAGTAGCTTTTATAGGTTGTGATTCTGGACTTATTGACAACCCCACGAATGGAGATGAAAGCCAAGGTGGAAGTGGAATTCAAGGTGCAGGAACAGAAGAAAGCCCACTGTGGTCTCGCCCCGCTACAAAGAAGCTCTATGGTATCAGTAGCATAACTCGTGGTGATGATAATGAAAAGTATCTTGTAAAGGCTGTAGATGACAGTTTATCCAAAGGTACTGGTACCGGTACTGTAGGGGTAGATTCTTTCCACGACACAAACCGTTATCGTATTCCCTCTGCTACGGTCATCCCTGGTGGTAAGTATGCAGGACGGCTTTTGGTTATTAGCGACTCCCGTTTTGGTTCCAGAGCAGATTTGCCTGCCAAAGCCAGTACTTGGGTGAGATATAGTGATGACCATGGAAAAAATTGGTCCAACATTGCGACAGTAAGCGATTTTGATGACACTGACATGAGCCAAGCTCGTGCTGGTATGAACAGAATGAGTGTTTCCACAGGAGATTCTGCTATTGGAGCTGATAGCAATGGATATGTGTATGCCATTAGTAGCTTTGTAGCTCCTATGACTGGAAATTTCTTTGGTGGAAAGGCTGATAACGTTGCAGGTTCTCCATATGTGTATATTGATGGTGAATGGTACCTGAGGCTGAGAAAAAACGATAGTTTGTACGAGTCTTCTTCCAATTGGGATTCAGGAACCTTTACAGAAAAGTCAACATGGACCGACTATGTTGCGGAGTCAAATAATGGTAGAAGTAGTGTATACGTTTATGCCGCACCAGTAAAAGGTGGCCAGTTGAGAAAGCTCATTAATAATGGATCCGACAATCCAACTCTAGGGGAATCTATCCCTGTTTGGATTGATGAGTACTATTATCTCTATACCAGCAATCCTGAGGGTGGTTCAGGAAAGAAGTTGGAGGCAAGTCAACTCAAAGCTGTGTCTACTAGTACAGATCCTGATGCTTGGGGAAATAATTATACTAACATTAGTATAAATAGCTCAAAGAAGATTCACCAGCACCTATTCATGCCCATGAGTCCCTATCAAGTATGGCGAGGAGGTGTGTTCTTAGGTATGACTCGTTCCACTGATGGTGGACAAACATGGGAAAAAACTAAGGATATCACCTACATGACCAACAAGTTCATTGCAGCAAACACCAATAATCAGGATTTGCCCAACAGGTTGACTCGTCAGTATGTATGTCCAACCAGAGGCGTTGAACTGGAGAATGGTTCTAATAAAGGAAAGGTTGTCTTTGCAATTTACATGGTAGGAACAGAATCCACTACTGATGGAGAGGCTGCATCATTTGTCTGGACAGCAGACAAGGGTGAAACATGGAAGGCAGCAACCAGTTTTACTGGCGGTACGAAGAGTCAACATAAGGGAGAGACCGCTATTGTAGAGGCTCCTGATGGAGATATTATATTGATATCTCGAAATGTTCGAGAGGGTTCATATAGACCAACCTATTCTGTTACCAATAACTTTGGTTCTTCTTGGGTACACAAGGGAAAAGTTTGGACTGGCGATGACAGTCCTAATAATCCTTTGTATTCCTGCGGAAATCTTATCAGTGCCATCAATCTGCGGTTCACCACAGATATTCTGGGCAATCCCCTTGTAGCTTTCAGTACAGATAGTGGTGGTGGAAATGATGATAAGGGTCGAAAGGATGGCCGCTTATGGATTGCCTCTCTTATTCCTGATGGTGACAGCTGGAAGTTTGAGTTTAACTGTAATCTTAGTGAAGGTTCCATTGGAATGGAGTATGGATATCCTTCTGGTGGTTCTTCATCCTTTCACTACAGTTCTCTGGCAGAAACTTTTGACGGCCAGCTGTTCTCTGCTTACGAAGGAAGTGCTTGGGCAGGAACAGGAGGAGAACACGGTGGGCCAGTTATTGACTACGCCTTCTTTACCTTAAACCGCAGATAATAAATTTTATTCCGAACTTACCAGTTTTTGGTAAGCCAATCGTGGGGTACCGTCGTGGGTGTAAATCATGCCACAGTACTGGTACCCCAATTTTTTTAACAATGACCGCATAGGTAGGTTTGCCTCGTGGGTATCAATCCTGATATTGCCACATTCCGCCAAGGCCCACTCCAAACAAAATCCACCGGCGCCTTTTCCAACACTTGCAATCCGATGCACCACACCGTAGGGACGATGTTCTTCTAGCCAGCTTCCTTCGTAAATCTCTGCGTAGGTAGGATCCTCCGCCACCTCCAAGAAAAACACCGCTAGGATTTCTTCTGTCTGCTCAGCTTTTTCTTCAGCCTCTTGTACACACACATAGCTTTTTTGCTGCTGAATGTCAGCTTGAATCAAATCTTTTGGCGGCCAAACATCTCCCCACTGACCAGGATTCCCCGTTTCCCGCATAAAATCCCGTGCCTGAGCATAAATCCCCAGCACCGTCTCCAAGTCTCCAGCTTGAGTCTTTCGTATCTTCATCCCCACCTCCTAAAACAAAAAGCCACGGACTGGCCGTGGCTTTGATTGGGTTTATTTCAATTACTGCAACGTACCGTCTGCCTTAATAGTCCCACTTGATAAAGCAAATTTTCCAAATTCAGTTGCAATATCAACACTATCTCCTGCAATTAACACAGCATCACCAGATGAAAAACCATCTTTAAGAGTTAGGGTTGCCACAGAATCTCCTCCAGTAAGCGGACTGATAATGGTAATAGCAGGGCTGTTTTTTAAGGATACTTTATCGTCAGAGCTAATCAGAGCATCACCACCAATTTGAAAAGTAGATGATGAAACATTTATAGCAATATCATTACTATTACCACTGATAGTTCCACCGCTCATAGTAAAAACTGAATTGTTATTTACGTAAACAGCAGAAGCATCTTGTGCAGAGTTTCCAGTAATAGAACCACCGTACATATTCATTTTACCTGATTCAAGACCAATTGCTCCACCAATTCCCCACGTATTTGAACATCGACAATTGCTCACAATGGCACCATCATACATATTCAAAGTAGAAGTTGCTCCATTTACTTTTATACCTGCAGCACTGTCATTGTTAGTACTATTAGTAATGGTACCATACAGATCTACCGTGCCACTAGCAATTTGTAACAAGGGGCTTGCCCGAGTCTGTCCATTTCCATCCAAAGTAAGCATATACTCACCACCACCAATCCTTAGGTTGGCAGACTCCTGTACAGTAAACAAGATTCCTGAACCTGTATACGTTAATGTAACATCCTTATCCAGAGCTTGAATTACAACATCCTCTTTTACTGTAAAGCTTTCTGTTATAGCTATATCATTTACAACATACACAGTACCACCCGATTGAATGGCTTCTTTAAGGCTTGCAAAATCAGTTGCCTCCACTACCAAATCCACCGTGGTAGAGGTTTTCTTTCCTACTTCAACAGTAGCGGTATTGATACCATGATACAAAACGGCATTATTTGCATTTGTACCGTGAACATCTATAGTGTAAAGATCGGGAACAAGCCGCTCAAACTGGGCTGTTTCACCTGCTGGAACAGTTTTAGTATAGAGTGAACCGCTGGAACCTCTCAGGTCAACGAGAAAGCTCTTACCATTACTAGTTGCAGCGGTTCCAGAAAACTCAACATTCAATCCACCAAGGAGCGACATCAACTCCACCATAGCAGACGCTGTCTTTCCAGCTTCCACGATGGCAGTGGCAGAACCATAATATACTACAATATCTTCTACATTTGAGCCTTTCACTAAAATAGAGTAGGTATCAGGAACAAGCTCCTCGAATGCCGCTACCTGACCAGCATTAACAGTTTTACTGTAAACAGAACCATTTGTTCCTTTAAGCTCAATAGTGTAGATTGTCGCATCACTGATAGCTCGGCCTCCAGGCACAGACACAATTAATGCACCTCCGCTGCTGAGGACAAGCAAATTATTACAGGAAAAAACACAAAGCAGTACCAGCACTATAACAGTTAAGCTTAAAATCCCTGCCTTAAAAACAAAAAATCTTTTATCGTTCAATAAATTTTTCATATTCTTACCCTTAAATAACCTCACTAAATCTCCATTTTTATATATTCTACACTTACCAGAAAAACCAGTCAAGATTTTATTTGTCTCCTAAAACAAAAAGCCACGGACTCACCGTGGCCTTTTCATTCACCAGAAATTATGCTGAAACGTGAGTGGGATTATTGAACTTGCTGCAATTTTCCACTTGAATCAATAGTGTAAGACTTATCCCCTACGGCAAACTTTTGATATTCCGTACTAACAAAATTCATTCCTTCTGCATCTTTAAGAACTGGAGCTGTTCTGGATGTATAACTAGCCATTGTAATTGTTGCTACTGGAGTAGAACCAGTCAAGACTCCTCCAACAGTAATGGCTGCTGTATTGGTTAAGTTAATAGAATTGACTACAGCATCACCACTTATAGTAAAAGTAGAATCATTACTTATGGACGCACCTGAAGAATTATCACTAATACGTCCACCTGTCATTGTAAAATTAGCCTTATTATTCAAAGTTACACCAGTGTCAAAATTAGAAATTGTACCACCATTCATGATAAATGTTCCTGCTTGATATATGTATACCCCTTTATAGTTTCCACTACCAGTAATAGACCCACCATTCATAATAAAGGTTCCAATTACAGAGGAATCATAACCAAAATTCACACATCCATCATTATAACTACCAGTAATGGTAACATTATCCTCTAAAACAAATTCTCCTCCATTCAATGAAATGTTAGGGACACTGCCAGTAGTTTGCAGAGTTAAAGCTTTAGATTCACTAGCAAGGGTTAGCTTTCCGCCTTTTTCGATTTGGAACATCTTTTGACTCGATGTCAATGTAACATCGTTCATGGCCATTATATTTACGGCATTGACTACAATATTTATTGTTTCCGTAAATTCAATATCACTTCCAATGAAAATAGTTCCACCAACAGTAACAGCATTTTTTAATGAATTGAAGTCGTGTACAACTTCTCCCAACTCCACTCTAGCAGAAACAGTTGCACCAGCGGTAACAGTAGCATCTGATGTACCGTAAAGCACTACAGAACCAGAATCATTTATACCTTCTACCACAATATGGTAGGTATCAGGAGCAAGGTCGTCAAACTGAACGGTGGAGCCGCCAGAAACAGTTTTATTTTGAGTGGTGCCATTGGAACCAGTAAGCTCAATGGTAAAGCTAGATGCTGTAGCTGCACGTGCTCCAGGAACGGCAATAACCAAACTGCCACCATCGTTCACCATCAAGTTGCTACAGGAAAATGTACAAAGCAGTATCAGTAACATACCTGCAAAACCGGCAAATCTTTTTCCAAAAACAAATAGCTTCTTGTGGTCTCGTAATTTACTCATACCCCCCCCCGAATCAAAACTCTTAAATCTCTATTATTCTAGTTTATACGAGCCAGCAATACCTGTCAAGTCAATATTCTTTTATAGATTTCTTTATTTTTACTATCTAACATCCCACAAAAAAAAGCCACGGACTCACCGTGGCCTTTTCTTTTATGATTCATTATTGACTTGCGACAAGAATCCTGATGAAATAGTCCATTCACCCTCATCAGTGGGTGTTACAGCAAATTTTGTTGACTCTTCATCAAAATTACCATTTGTTCCAAACGATAATATCTGGCGTACTTCGTATACAGCGGGAGTGATTGTTGCTACTGGAGTAGCTCCAGTAAGAGTTTCTGTAATGGTAATCATTTTACCACTGCTTAAGAATACATCATTATTTTTGTTTATAACGGCACTTCCACCCATAATAAAAGAACCACCAAACATATAAATACCGCTACCATTAGAGGCTCTATTATTATCGATATAACCTCCAGATAAAATGAATGTACCTCCTGATAGTTGTATACCACCACCTGTATCTTCAGCGGTGTTACCTGTAATGATTCCTCCATTCATGTTGAACTTTCCTTCATTCATGAATACAGCTCCGCCATTACGTCCCTTATTGCCTGTAATAGTTCCACCATTCATGTTGAATGTTCCAGAAGTAATTTGTACCCCAGAAGCAGCAGCCTTTGAGATAATTCCACTAGCTAAAGTCACAGTACCACCAGATATCGAGATGACTGATTTTTCTGCAACTTCATTACCATCCAAGGTAATAGTATGCTCCCCACCACCAACAGTTAAATTTCCATTAGTTACAGTAAACAAGTTCCCAGAACTAGTATTCTTCAACACAACATCCTGATAAGCAGCTTGAATTGTAACATTAGTCCCTACAGTCAAACTACTTGGCACATCTATACTTTTTAAAATATGTACAGTACCACCCTTTCCAACAGCCTTTTGTAAACTATCATAATCACCAACACCTTCCACCAAATTCACCGTAGCAGAAGCAGTCACACCAGCAGTAACAGTGGCATGAGAAGCTCCTCCCAGTACAACTGCACCATCTGCATCTTTCCCCTCTACCGCAATGGTATAAGTATCAGGGGCAAGAGCGTGAAACTGCACGGTGGAGCCAGCAGAAACAGTTTTACTTTCGCTAAAATCTTTTGAATCAGATACTTCAACAGTAAAACTGGTAGCAGTGGATTCAGCCGGTGTAAATTCAACAGTCAAGCTTCCTAACAGTTCTTGCAAATCCACCGTAACAGTGGCAGTTTTACCAGCTACAACAGTAGCTTTTGCACTACCAGAAAACACTACAGTACCAGCATCATCCATGCCTTTTACGCTAATGGTGTAGGTATCAGGAGCAAGGTCATCAAACTGAACGGTGGAGCCACCAGAAACAGTTTTATTTTGAGTGGTGCCATTGGAACCAGTAAACTCAATGGTAAAGCTAGAAGCTGTAGCTGCACGTGCTCCAGGGGTGGAAATAATCAAACTACCACCCCCTATAGTCAAATTATTACAAGCTAATAATAAAAAACTCACCAACAAAATACTAGCAAAGGTAGAAATTCCTTTTCCTAAGGCAAACAACGTCTTTATCTTCAACAATTTATTTCTCCAAAAAAACAATTAATTTTTAGATTTTTTAATCTATACTATTCTATAGTATGAGTCAAGTAAAAAATCTCACCACCAAAAGAAAAGGCCACGGACTCGCCGTGGCCTTTTCATTCATATTGATTTAAGATTAAATCTCAATTTCACCGCTGTATACCAGCCGAGCAGCACCAGTTAAGTATACGGTTTCTCCAGTATACCGAACCGTAAGCTCTCCGCCTCGCACCTTCACCGTAATATCCTGCCCAATAGGACAGAATCCGTTCAGTACAGCGGCAATAGCAGCAGCACAAGCACCAGTTCCACAAGCAGGAGTTTCGCCGTTACCACGCTCCCAAACTCGCATCTTCAGGCAATTTCGTCCCACCACTCGAACAAACTCAGTGTTTACCCGCTTGGGGAACAGCTGATGGTTCTCAAACAGCGGACCAATAGCTGCCACGTCAATCTTATCCACAAAGCTACTGAACACAACGCAGTGAGGTGTTCCCACAGACAGCATGGTTCCTGTATATTCCTGGCCATCCACAGTAATGGGAGCGTTCACTACAGCCTTACAGGGTAGCCGTCCGCTTACCACATTCCAGTCGGTAGCAGAGCTATCGGGTAGCTCTCCCTCTCCACCAATAATCTTCATGCCATCAGGAGTTCCTGTTACAGCAACAGCCTCAGCTAAGGTGGGCAGTGATTCAGCTTCAAACTCTGGGGCTCCCATGTCTACCCGCACAGAAGAAACAACACCACTTTGAGTATAAGCCAAAAGACGCTTTACACCAGCTGCTGTTTCCACGGTAATTTCCGCAGTGTGGTCGGGAGAAGCAGCACAACGCTCCTGCAAACCACCAATATTGTTGTCGTACAGATATTTGGCCACACAGCAGATAGCATTTCCTGCCATCATGCCCTCAGAACCATCCTGATTAAAGAACCGCATTCCAGCATCTGCCACGTCGGACTTGGTAATCAGCACCAGAGAGTCAGCACCAATTCCAGTTCGTCGGTCACAGAGCCGCACGCTCAAGCCCGCTGGATTGATAATATCCTGATACATGGCATTGAACACAACAAAGTCGTTGCCAGAGCTATGCATCTTTGCAAACCGCAGCCGAGTCTTGCTCTCGCTCAAGTCATTGATGTTTACCAGCTCAAGACTTTCGATGGAGTAGCGGCTCTGCAAGCTGCTGGCAATAGCGTTAGCCGTATCGATGGAGGTAAGACAAGGAATGTCTCGCTCCACAGTCTTTCGGCGCAGCTTAACGCTGTCGTAGGTGGGAATACGTCCCTTGGCAGAGGTAGAAATTACATAGTCAATTTTACCAGTGTCCAGCAGGGTCAGGATGTTGTCCTCAAGATTCTCGTGAATCTTGTTCACCACCTCCACCTCCATACCAAAGCCGCTAATCACCTTGGCAGTTCCTTCGGTGGCATAAAGCTTAAAGCCCAAGTCATAGAATCTTCGGGCGGTGTCCACAATCTCAAACTGATCGCTTTTCCGCACAGTAATCAGCACGCCGCCCTTCTTCTTCATGCGGTAGCCTGCTGCCACCAAGCCCTTGTACAAAGCCTCATCCAAGGTGCGAGCCAAGCCCAAAACCTCACCAGTAGACTTCATCTCAGGGCCCAAGTGGGTGTCAACGTCAATCAATTTTTCAAAGCTAAAGACAGGAACCTTTACTGCCACATAGGGAGGAATCTTGTACAAGCCAGTTCCAAAGCCCATATCCTGCAGCCGTTCACCCAGCATAGCTCGCACTGCCAGCTCTACCATGGGCACACCCGTTACCTTACTGATATAGGGAATAGTTCGGCTGGAACGTGGGTTTACCTCGATAATATACAGGTCGTTGTCGTACACAAGATACTGAATGTTTACCAAGCCCTTGGTACCCAGTGCCAGTGCCAGCTCACGAGACTGATTGATAATCTTTTCCGTCATGATATCGTTTACGTTCCATGCCGGATACACAGCAATACTGTCTCCTGAGTGAATACCAGTTCGCTCAATATGCTCCATAATACCAGGAATCAGGATGTCTTGGCCGTCACAAATGGCGTCAACCTCCAGCTCAATTCCCATCAGGTATTTGTCAATCAATACAGGATTTTCAATGTTCTGAGCAAGAATAATCTTCATGTACTCACGAATATCATCCTCGGTAAAGGCGATAATCATGTTCTGGCCACCCAACACGTAGGAAGGACGCAGCAGTACAGGATAATTCAGCTTTTCGGCAGCCTTCAAGGCTTCTTCCATGGTAAGCACGGAGAATCCCTTGGGCCGCTTAATGTCCAGCCGCTCCAAAAGTTCGTCAAACCGTTCTCGGTCTTCTGCCATGTCAATGGAGTCAGCACTTGTTCCCAAAATCTGAATGCCCTGCTCATGCAAGAACTTTGTCAGCTTGATGGCAGTTTGACCACCAAAGGCCACCACAACTCCCAGAGGCTTTTCGGTCCGAATGATGCTCATAACATCTTCTGGGGTCAAAGGCTCAAAGTACAGGCGGTCTGCAGTGTCAAAGTCTGTAGAAACAGTTTCTGGGTTGTTGTTAACGATGGCAACCTCATAGCCCAGTTTTTTCAAGGCCCACACACACTGAACGGAAGCATAGTCAAACTCAATTCCCTGTCCAATTCTGATTGGGCCAGAACCAAGTACCAGAATCCGTCCCTTGGTCTGCCGTCCCATCACGCAATTCTGGGAATCCTGAGCAGCAAGGAATTCCTCCGCTTCATTGGCCTTGTCGTAGCTACCGTAGAAATAGGGAGTCAGCGCCTTAAACTCACCAGCACAAGTGTCAACCATCTTGTAGGAAGCGGGCAGGTGAGCAAGCTTTCCTTCCTTCCGCAAGTTTTCTGCTTCTTGAGCCTGAGCCAGCACACCGCCAGCACCAGGAATGGTAGCACCAGTCATACTCTGGATAACCTTGTCGGGATAACCCAGCACCTTCAGCTCACGATAGAATTCCGTGGTCAGCTGGGCACCGCTGTCCTTCAACTCAGCCATGGTCTTTTCTGCATTCACCAGATTCTGCAGCTTGTTCAAGAACCACATGTCAATCATGGTGATTTCGTGAATCTTTTCCAGAGAAAGGATGCCACGAGAAATAGCTTCATAGATAGCAAACAAACGCTGGTCGGTACATTCACCTACACGGCGAATAATAGCTTCATTGCTTTCTTCCATAAATACAGGCAATCTGCAGGTGTTAACAGAAATCTCTGCACCACGCACCGCCTTCATCAAAGCCTGCTCAAAGGAAATACCGATGGACATTACCTCACCAGTAGCCTTCATCTGGGTACCCAAGGTTCGCTTGGCGTATACAAACTTGTCAAAGGGCCACTTAGGGAATTTTACAACCACATAGTCAATGGCAGGCTCAAAGCAGGCCATAGTTGTCTTGGTAACGGCATTAGGAATCTCATCCAGGTGATACCCAATAGCGATGAGAGAAGCAACCTTTGCAATGGGATATCCTGTAGCCTTGGAAGCCAAAGCGGAAGAACGGGAAACACGAGGGTTTACCTCGATTACCGCATACTCAAAGCTGGTGGGATGCAATGCAAACTGACAGTTACAGCCACCTTCTACCTCCAGGGCAGAAACGATGTTCAAAGCCGCGGTCCGCAGCATTTGGTATTCCTTGTCAGAAAGGGTAACTGCAGGAGCCACAACGATACTGTCACCAGTATGCACTCCAACGGGGTCAAAGTTTTCCATGGAACAGACGGTAATTGCATTTCCCGCACTATCACGAATTACTTCAAACTCAATTTCCTTCCAGCCAGAAATACATTTTTCTACAAGAATCTGGTGAATAGGGGAGCGGTGCAGTCCATTTTGACCAATTTCCCGCAATTCAGCTTCGTTGGCAGCAATTCCACCACCAGTTCCACCTAGGGTAAAGGCTGGACGAACAATAACAGGATAGCCAATCTCTTCTGCAAAATCCAAGGCAGAATGCAAATCCGTTACAACCTTGGAAGGAATACAGGGCTCACCAATGGCCTCCATGGTATCCTTGAACATCTGGCGGTCTTCTGCTCGGTCAATGGTTTCAGGGCGAGCACCCAGCAGCTTCACGCCATGCTGAGCCAAAAAGCCTTCCTTTGCCAGCTGCATGGAAAGAGTCAAGCCGGTCTGGCCACCCAAGGTAGAAAGCAAGCTGTCGGGCTTTTCTTTTTCGATGATTCTTTTGATGGTGTCTGTGTTCAGTGGCTCAATGTAGATGGCATCTGCCATGTGGCCGTCTGTCATCAAGGTAGCGGGATTGGAGTTTACCAGAACAACCTCTAGTCCCTGTTCCTTCAAGGCCTTACAAGCCTGGGTTCCTGCATAATCGAATTCAGCGGCCTGACCAATAACGATGGGGCCGGAACCAATTACCATAACCTTACGTATATTCTGATTCAATGGCATGTCTTCTTCCTCCCCTTAGTCCTGATTTTCTGCCAGCTGGCTCTGATGACGCATTACCACCATGTCTACAAACTGGTTGTATACAAAGCCGGTATCCTGACGGCCACCAGAGGTTTTTGGATAGAACTGAACGGAAAAACCAAGGAAGCCTCGGTATTGAATACCTTCACAGGTCTTGTCGTTTACGCTTTCAAAGGTTTGGAATGCAGTGGCTGGGAGTGAATCCTTTACTACGGTATAGCCACAATTCTGGCTGGTAATCAGCACCTTTCCTGTACCAAGATTTTTTACTGGCTGGTTCTCACCACGGTGTCCGTAGGGCAGCTTTTCAGTCTTTGCTCCCTGAGACAGTGCCAGCAGCTGGTGCCCCAAACCAATTCCCAACACAGGAATAAAGTGACCGCACAGCTGGCTAATTTCAGCCACAATAGCCTCATAATCAGCAGGATTACCAGGGCCAGTAGAAAGCACTACACCGTCGGGCTTCATGTTCAGGATTTCTTGGCAAGTGGTAGCGGCATCCACAGCCACAACCTCTACGCCTCGCTTCTGCAGCTCTTGAGTAAGGCTGGCTCTAGCACCAAAGTCCCACAGCACAACCTTTGTACCACAAGCCTTTGCAGTAGCCTCTTGGTAGGAGGTAAACTTATTGCCACTACAGTCCACAGGAACAGCACCGTATTCCAGAGCTGCATCAAATACAGCCTTATTCTCCAACTGGAGAGCTGCAGCACTGCGGGAAACCTTTTCCACAGGATTTTCTAGTTTATATTCTTTGATTTCTTCTACAAGCCGAATCTTTCCAGCATGATTTCCAAGACTTGGATTGGATACTAAATCATGTTTGACAGAATTGAGTATGTGGGTTACTTCTTTGTCCTTTTCAGCATCACCACTGAGAGAAACAATCCGTGCGTTCATGGTTCCATTGTCACGGAGAATCTTTGTTAAGGCTCGTGTGTCCACATCGTAAACACCGATTACGCCCTGTTCCTTCAGATACTGATCTAGAGTTTCCTCACAGCGGAAGTTGGAAGGTGTAACACACCATTCACGCACCACAAAGCCCACTGCATGAGCCTTGCTGCTTTCCGCATCCTTTCGGATAATTCCGTAATCTCCTGCGAGAGGAAAGGTCTGTAAAATGATTTGTCCATAATTGCTGGGGTCAGTCAGAGTTTCTAAGTACCCTGTCATCCCTGTGGTAAAGACAACCTCACCGGTAACGCAACCAGTGGCACCGAAGCTTTTGCCCTCAAAAACCTGCCCGTTGGCAAGCACGATATATGCTTTAGTATTCATACTAAAGCCGTATTATACATATTTTTCAGATTTTATATAAGTAGGATTACGATTTTCTTTAAAGAATAATAAGTATATTTTCCAATTCCAATAAAAAAGGTGGCAAAGCAATTTGCCCTGCCACCCGATACTCTTAGGTTATTCTGTTAAATCAGCCAAAGGCAAAGTAGCTTTAACTTCTACACCAACATTGTTCTCTTTCATACATTTCAAAATCCAGCTAGCAATATCAGTCATACCCATCATAGGTGGATGCAAATTAGTAGTATTATTTGGAGCTCCTGCTGAAAGATATGTTGTTGATGCATTTGCATCTGTCAATCCCTGCTCTGCCCAATACAGATTTTTCACTCCCTCTGCCTTTAACTCTAAGTAAGCAGTATACAAGAGCAAGCCAGGGCGACCATAGTAATATCCTTCTGTATTAGTAAAAGCTTCAGGCCGTGTAATATCTGTCCAAGCTGTTTGCCATTCTTTTGTCTTAGCGTCTCCAGACTTTAAGTATTGAGGACACATAATAATAGGAGTGTTAGGATGCTTAGCCCGATAGGTTGTAACCATATACTTTGCCCGAGCTATAATTTCTTTGTTTGAGATGTCAGCAGGAGAACCATTTGCAGTACAATATGTATCGGAAACTGCTCCTGATGTCAAATTCCAACCTGGATCCATAATGAATACAGAGGATTCTATGTTAGACAAGAAATCTGCCATCTTGTATTCCATCTGTGCGGAGCCAGCCACACCCAGGTTAATAACCTCTCGGCCAGTAGCCCACATAATCTGTGCAGCATAAGCAGCACCAGGACGCAATCCACTAGCACCATCACCCTGAGTAATACTTGTTCCATAAATCAGAATAGGCTTTTGAGTACTTTCACTAAAGGGTTCAAACTCATAGGTCTCTGAACCTTCCTCAAAAACCAAGGTCAGTCCACTGGGATTGTCTGCGTCATCTTCTTTCACCTCAAATCCATTGTAAGTAGGCAACATAACAATTAAATCAGCAGCAGCAGTATCACTGGCACCTGTTTCATACTCAAAAATTCCTTCTTCTGCTGTACCACGTAGGTTTTGCTTAAAAACAGGAGCACCATCAGTTACTTGATAAATGTCAATTCCAGAAAAAGCACGAGTACCTGCAGCAGTCTTCATAATATATCTATAACGGAATTGAATCTTTGGGCTGGTTGTACTCAAAGCAATATACACACCAGCAGTTGCTTGCCGAACGTTTGCATCTTTCTCACGAGATGTATCACCATTCAAACTCTTGGGGAAAATCGCAGATGTTCCCTTACTATGAATGGAATAAAGCCCTTTTGTCTGGTCAGTATTGTTTGGCTGAATTGACAGGGGAAGACGACTCCAGAAAGTAGGATATTCCACTCCATTTTTAATGGCTCCCTCTGGAATAGGATATTTTCCAGTATTACCATCACTATACTCAGTCAAGCTGTCACCCTTACTGGTATCTACCTTATATTGACGATACTTTCCGTGCAGGGTCAATTTATCATATCCCACTACCAAAGGAAGAGGCTTTGGAGCCTCTACCACAGGGTAATCCTTATCTTGAGTATCCCCATTATCAAGTTCTACATCCTGAGAACAACCAACAAGTGCCAGCGTACCAGCAAGAACACAGGCAGCAACAACTGCAAGTTTCTTTATCTTTATCATTTAATGGCCTCCAAAATGATTATAAAAAATATTATTCACCGTTAACACTTACTTCTTTTTGAATAAAGCGATATATTCAATTTCTGTGGCAAAATCAGCTTCTGAGTCAATGTAAAACACAGAATAGTCACCTGCATGGAATTTGAAATTTTCAGTACCAGCATAGGAACCTGCCTTTGCAGCATAGTCCTCAACAAACAAACATCCAGCTCCAGCAGTGTTATTCCACAATCCCATCGTTACCCAATCTGATTTTTTATCAGAATATTGAGTAGAAATAGCATCTGCGTTATTGAAAAACTTTGAAAAATCAACAGAACCACTTGAAGCAGTATCATCAACGCCTATTCCCATTTTTCCGTCATCATAATAACAACACATTCCATTCTGTCCAATAAATGCCCATTCTGATGCTTTCTCTGAATCTGATCGAAACTTCACTTCCACATAATCAAATGATGATCCTGTAAATGAATTACTTGAATCAAACCAAATAGTGAATTTAGTTCCCTTTACATTGGGACTTTTTTCTGTAACAGAAACAACAGACTTCTCTACAGAAATATCGCTTGCATCACTACTTGTGAATAAGGTTATATTTCCCAAATCTTTTGCAGAACCAAAAGTATTTTCAAAGTGATACATTTTCACTAGATCAAATTCGTAAGATGTATCTCCCACCTTAAATTTACGCCAATCATCATAAATGATATCAGGAGTACACTTCCATTCTGCATAGACAGTACCCTCTTTATCACAGACCTTTACAGAAGCATCAAAGTTTGGAGTCAAATCTCCTTTTGTTACCGTAGGAACAATAATTACTTTAGCTTCACTTGCATTACTACCATCCTCTAAAGTAGCAGTAAAAGGACTACCTTTAGATACCTCTAGCACCAAATCATCTTTAGTAATATTCCGCAATCCAAGAGCAATACCATCAGCAAGAATATCTGAAGAAGGTTTCAGCGTCACAGACTTCGGAGGAACTGGTGCAGGCGGTACATATCTCGTACGAACGATATCCTTACAGCCGAACAAACAAATACATAATACAATCACTATAAATGAAGTTTTATTTATTATTGTCTTCATGTTATTCTCCTCTCGTTTTTTCAAATTGAGAGGTTGCATAAAAACGCTTTACAACCTCCCAATTATGAATACTGATTGTTATTCTCTCAGCATTTCCACAAAAGACAACATCAAATCATCACAGTCATTTGTTTCCCAAATTACAGCAAGACTACCATCTCCCAATTCACAAACACTGGAATAGAGATAGGCACCAGCATTAATACTTGCAGAAACAGGACCTAACCCTTGTTCCAAAGTTCCATCAGCTTTCATGGTGAGAAGATGTACTTTACCATTTGCTCGAGTACCTGAACCAGAAGTTCCAGAAGACAGAGCAACAATAGGATCTCCAGAAGGAGAAGATGAGTAACGCAATACAGTAGCACTCATCAAACTATTTGTTGTTAATCCTTCCACAGGAGGCCGTCCGTTATCCTTCCAAGTTTTTCCACCATCCAATGAAATAGCGTAATCAACAGGATTTCCACGTGCTATGGCAACCAAGGCTCCAGAGGGATGTCCTACAATAGTAGTTTCGCTAAACATATCTCCACCACAAGAAATATATTCGGAACCACCACCTCCACTAGTGGCGTGAGACCATGTTTCACCCTCATCATCAGTCCAGAATACACATGATTCTTGTCCATTTTTAGCTGAATAGGCACTGAATAACAGTCGCTTATTATCACCATACTTTTGCCTGTCTTCATCAGACATGGCTGGGTCAAGATTATCATGCAGGTAGCCACCACAGGGGCTTACAAAATAAAACTGTGTATTTGCACCGCTTTTTTCTTTGGGACGCACCATATAAGTAATATCCTTATTTTCACTCCAAGTAACACCACCATCATCAGAATAAGCCATACCGATATAGGTACATCCTCGCCATGCAATAAAGGGACTCATTGCCATAAACAGGTGACAATGAACATCTTTTGTACCGAGTTTAACAGAAGCTCCATTTCCGCTCTGATTTTTTACACCACCGTCTCCTACATCCTGTACAAGCTGAGTAACATAGAGAGGATATTTATGGTCTTTATCCAAGTATACAAAATAGTTTTCATCTACATAAAAACCAGTTCCTTGGTCATTCTCTTTAGCAACACCATTTGCTGTACCCTTCTTAATCTCTCCACCTTTAACATTTACGTAATAGATGTATTCTTCAGAATCAGCATTGTATTGTTCTACAGACCAGTCACTCATACTAAAGTCAGCGGGAGTAGGTGTTTTGCGTACACCATTAGCCATATATTCTAATCCAGAAATATCAGTAAAGTTATAGTTCTTCTTATTAATTCTCAATCGAAGGTACCAATCCTTGTTTGGATCCCAACTTCCTGAATTATTATCATTTTGAAAATATGCATCCCCCATTTTACCCAAACCAGCACTTGAATTGAGGTGCAATCCAACCTTTGGAGGAGCAAAAGTACTCAGCATAATCAATCGGTTATTGGCAGTTTTTCCAATGGTTGGGTCAGCATTTACAACTCCCCAGGCAAGATTTGAGGTAGGAAATGTAGACATATCACAATCATCGTAATGGACTGCAAGTTTCATGCGGCTCCAAGTCTTGCCTCCATCATCACTGAACCGTGTCCATGTACTTGTCTTCTGTGCAAGGTCACCACCGCCACCATAGTTGGTCTTTCCCCAACGAGCATCTCCTGAAATAACGAGTCGCCCCTGAGGACCAATAATCTGGCCACTTGGCAATACAGCTCCTGGCTGCAAAAATACAGAAGTCGGAATACGATACTTATAGTTATTCTCAATAGAATCAGACTTGTCAGGTGTAGTATCCTCATCAACAGGCACTACAATCTGTCCACCATTATTGGCATATTTTGTTACTTCACCAAATGCCAAAAATCGCTTTACAGTTTCCCCAACACTGGTTTCATTAGTTTCCAACATCTGGTAAGTAACATTATAACAACCGATAGTTGCCAATGCTATAAGTCCGATTATACAGACAAATAGTGTTGAACGAATTCCTTTTGTGCAATTCACAAAATATTTTTTATTCTTAGAATTTTTCATTTCTCACCTCCAAAGCGATAGGTTAAGCCACCTTGTACATAGAAGTCATGAGCTGGGCGGTCACGCCGAGTAAAGGTTCCTTCTGGCATAGGCAAAATATTTCTATATTCATATCTAAAGCGCACATATGTAGATAGACTCTTAGAAGGTGTATATGAAAGAGTACTTTGAACACGCAATTTTCCGTTATAGAAAAGTGCATCAGAACTATCTAACAACCAAATAGATCCACCTGCATTTGTTCCTGTACCAGTACCATTTGTTCTCCAGCTTGCATCAAAAGTGAGGCCCATGTCACGAAGTACGGGGAGTCCAGTCCAATTCATTCCAATAGCAAGGCTCAAACCTCCATACAGATCTTTTACAGAAGGCTCAGATGCACGACCTTCTTCTCCTTTATTTTCTGTACCATCAGCATTTGTTCCAGGGAAAGTATTCCACCACAGACCAATACGGTAGGGAAGATAATTTATACCTCCATACAGAGTAAATGAAACATTTAATGGTTCATTCCCATTTTCTTTAGAAGCAAAGGCAAGATTTAAACCAGATTTATCAATGAAAAAACCATCATTGTCAGAATCACCAAAAAACTGTAAAGACAGTGGCACACGGATTTCACTTTTCAACAACAGGCTATTTTGAACAGCAAAAAAGCCCCAGCTTCCCACACGAAGACCAGCTTCCATATACCCCAATCCGAAACTAGTCCCAGTAGCACCATTCATCTCATATTTTGGATAAACACGTGCAGGTTCTCCTTCTATAGGATATGTATCACGGATATTGGTATTTGTTACAGCAATAGAAGAAGTCAGATTTACTTTTGCAAAAAAATCAACAATTGGTACTTTTGAAAAATTTTTAGTGTATTCTAAACCAAGGTCAAATGCATTTCCGCTGAAAGGGCCCCCATCGGTATCATCAGCCAAGGTTCCTGTATTTACATCAAATGATGTGGAAAAATATCCCCCCCCCCATGTCTCATCTGCATTTTGACCAAACATACTTGTTAGACTAAAACAAGCCAACACAACCATTACAAGGATTTTTTTTATCATCCCTAGCCTCCTATTTCTTGTATACAAATGCTTGTATACAAGAAACATTCTTGCACGGAATTTCCAATTTGTCAAACTTTTTTTACATTTTTGTTATTTTTTTTCATTTTATATCTCACCTTTGTCGCACACGCCCGCACCTACCACTCCGCCCTTGACCAATCTACCCTAATAATTCTAAAATCATATTTATCTAAATTCTGTAAGTTTACTGTGGTGTAACACTACCATCAAAATGCTATTGAAGGAGCAAACATGACGTATCAAGAAATCATTGAATCAGCCCGCACCCAAATGGGGCCTCACTGCAAAGCCTGCAACGTATGTAACGGAGTTGTCTGCAAAAACACCATGCCTGGCCCTGGTGCCAAGGGCTCTGGAACAGGCTTTATCCGCAACTACCAGAAGTGGCAGGAGTGGTGCGTTAACATGGACACCATCTGCGAAAACAAGCCTGTAGACACCAGCACCACACTTTTTGGCAAAAAGCTGGTTATTCCCGTTATGGCTGCTCCAGTAGGCGCCATGCAGCTCCACTATGGAGACAAGTACACCGACTTGCAGTACAACGATATCCTTGTTTCAGCTTGTGAGCAGGCTGGAATTGCAGCCTTTACTGGCGACGGTACAAACCCTGCCGTTATGGAAGCTGCTGCAGAAGCCCTCAAGAAGAACAACGGCTGTGGTATTCCCACCATCAAGCCCTGGAACATCGAAGTAATCAAGCAGAAGTTTGGACTGGTACAGCCCTCCAATCCCATTGCCATTGCCATGGACATTGACGCAGCAGGCTTGCCCTTCCTCAAGAACCTGACTCCTCCTGCAGGAAGCAAAACCGTACAGGAGCTGAAGGAAATTGCAGCCCTTTCAGACAAGCCCTTTATCCTCAAGGGAATCATGACTGTAGCTGGTGCAAAGAAGGCATTAGAAGCAGGAGCTTCTGCCATCGTTGTATCAAACCACGGTGGTCGTGTTCAGGACCATTGCCCCGCCACAGCAGAAGTACTTCCTGCCATTGCAGAGGCTGTGGGCGACAAAATGACCATCTTGGTAGACGGTGGAATCAGAACTGGTATTGACGTATTCAAGGCTTTGGCCATGGGTGCCCACGGAGTTCTCATTGGCCGCAACTTTGTAAACGTCATCTACGGAGCTGGAGCCGAAGGTGTTCAGGTATATGTAGATAAGCTCAAGGCCGAGCTAGAAGATACCATGGCCATGTGCGGTGCCCACAGCATTGCAGAAATTACAAAAGACATGATTTCTCAATTCTAATACATCCATCATTTTTCCCAGCTCATGCTTCTACAATGGGCTGGGAATATTCAAATCCTTTACTTGCTTTATTCACTAAACCGTATTATACTAAAATAATCACTATGGTTAATATTCTACCGATTGCCAGCGGAAAGGGTGGCGTGGGAAAAAGTGCTGTATCGGTTAATGTAGCCGTCAGTCTTGCCCAAAAAGGAAAAAAGGTCATACTCTGCGACTTCGACTTTGGAGGTGCAAATCTCCATACCTTGCTTGGATTAAAAAATAATCAAGCTGGTATGGGTAACTTCATTTATCGTCAAATAGCAGACTTGGGTTCAATCTTACAAGAAACTGGTATTGAAAATCTTCAGTTCATTGCGGGAGATTGTCTCTTCCCTGGTACCGCCAACATGGATTTTTTCATGAAGAAAAAAATCATGAAGGATTTAACCACACTTCCTGCCGATTACGTTATCCTAGACCTCGGTGGCGGAAGCAACTACAACATCTTGGACTTTTTCCTGCTCACCTATAATTCATTGTTAGTAACTTCTCCTGAAATCACCTCCATTATGAATGCATACTCATTCCTAAAGGGTGCTATTTTCAGATTTTTTACCCATCAGTTCCCCAACAAAAGCCAAGAACGAGCTTATATCCACGATTTCATCAAGTCAGTAGCTACTGGTACCGAAAGCTCCTTCATCGCCCTGATGGAAACCCTTTGCCAACAATTCCCAGAAACAGGTATTCCCGCTTGCCAAGAATTGGCAAAGCTGAGACCTCAAGTTGTCCTCAATATGGGCTCAACCATCCAAGATTTGGAAATGGGACGGCGACTCCGTTCCTTGGTTAATTCCAAGCTCAGCATTCCCATGGATTTCATAGGCTTTATACCATCAGATCCTATAGTTCCCATGGCTGTAGCTCGGAGAGCACCGGCTCTTATCTTGGAACCAGTAAGTAATTTTGCCACTGCAATCCACAAAACAGCAGACAGAATCCTTGCCCATGAGTACGATTTGAACGATAATCTCTCTATTGATGATGCTGACTTAGAGCTTCTAAAATCAGAATACACCGCTGGAGAACAAGAACAGGAATCAGTATGAATTTGCAGAACCTTTCAACAGAAATACATAATCAAAGTAGAACCATCGAAGACGTTTTCATGAACTTCTCAAGGGAATTTCCTCAGCTTCTTGGCTCAGGAAAAAGTTCCACCTTGGATGCCCTTTTGGAAACCCTTCAAACACTGGAAAACGAAAACAATCTCTCCGGCCGTACTGAAACCGCTCACTTCACCAACTACGAGGAAAAATATGCCGGTCTTTTCAAAGAATTGAACGAAAAGATTCAAAACCTGAGCCTGATTAACACCGACATTTCTCACATCAAAAACGACAGTGAGGAAATGGAGCTGATTGCCCTAAACGCCATGGTTGTTTCCATCAAATCTGGCGACAAAGGACGGGCCTTCTCTAAAATTACGGAAAACCTTCAGCAGCTTTCATCCAGCATGATTGCTCTTTCTGCACGACTTTCCAGCGAGGAATCCTCCCTCATCAACAATGTAAACACCCTCAAGGATCTTTTTCAAGAAATCACTTCTTGCCAGCACAATATTTCTGTCATTAGCTCCAAGGAGATGAAAAAGATTTCCGACTGCATTGTACGGTCTTCACTGCCTTTGCAGGAAATGAAGCAGCTTTCTCAGTCGGTATATCCACAAATTCAGGCTGCCATGGAAGGCTTGCAGCTTCAGGACATCATCAAACAGGCCTTTGATCACGTTATCATGTGCTTTGACCAGTTTGTAGATGACGACTCTGTAGAACATAACGAAGAAAAGCTTGATACCATTGCCTTTAACATCTCCTTGTCAGAAATCGCACAGGACGTGCTTAAGGACATTGGCGACCATCTTAAAAGAGCTTCCGACATTTTCAGCCAAAAATGGGACGTTGTGGAAAATATCTTGAACCAAACGGAAGAGAAGCGCAACGATTACGTTCACAACTTCTCCCACAGCGCCACCTCCTCAGGAGAATTGTCCATTGTAGCCCAGCTAGAGTCTGCAACGGAAGGCTTCCAGGAGCTGCTTAAATATTTCTCTCAGTTCCAAGGCATTCAGAAAAAGGTTGTTACTGTTTGTCGCAACATCATCGACAGAGCCCACGGAATGTACGACGTATTCGGTAGCCTGCGACCTGTTATCAGCAGACTCCAGCACGTTCGTATTCTCCAGCAAATCGAAGTGTCTAAAAACGATGCCGTTATGGCCGTTAAAGATTTGGTTACCGACATGGACAACCTGATTATGGATTCATCCAATTCCTTGGACACCATGCAGGTTACCATCGAAACCTTCATCTCAGAAATTGGTGAAATGATTTCCGTATTCACCAAAACCATGGCCGACGACAATGCAAAAATGTCAGAGGTACGCACCGAAAAGGTAGCCTTCTTCAATTCCATGCAGAGCCTCCAGGATAGAATCTATTCCTTGATGCAGCATTTTACCGTCTATCCTCCTGAGTTTAAGCAGCAGTGTGATCACGTAAATGCCATGTTAGGACAGCTACAGTCCATTCAGCTAGATTTTAACAGAATGAATGGACAAATTACCAATGAGGTTCAGCGTCTTTCTAACAAAAAAACAGATTTTATGCATGCAATGAATCTTCATAACTATGAAATAAAAGATCATAAGTTCAAGGAGTTGATTAAGAAATTTACCATTACAGCCCACAAGGAGGCTGCTGGTAAGATTGGTGGATTCGAGGTCGAATCTGGCTCTGCACCGGGAGACATAACCTTTTTTTAGAAGAGTTTTATGAACAGATATTTTGATTCACAGTTCAACAAACATATTGTCACAATTTATCCCGGAGAATATCACTGCGGTGGGGGAGAGGAGTACATTTCCACAGTACTTGGCTCCTGCATCAGCGTGGCCTTGTACGACAAGGTAATTCAGTATGGAGGCTTAAACCACTTCATGCTGGCCTACGACCAAACCAGCTCCAAAGAAAACGATACCCTTGCAGGACGATTCGGCGAGTACGCCATGGAGCTTCTCATCAACACCATGCTCAAGCACGGCGCTTCAAAACGTAATCTTACTGCAAAGGTTTTTGGTGGAAGTAATGTTCTTGGTGCAGATGAATCAACAAAAACTCCCTTGGTAGGAACTGCAAATATTAATTTTGTATTCGATTACCTTGAGCAGGAACAAATCCCTGTTATTTCCTCCAACACAGGTGGAGACAGGCCACGAAAGATTTTTTACGACCCAAAATCATCAAAAATCTGGCTCAAGTATATTCGTAAGACAATTACAGAAGAAGAATTCATCAAGAAGAAGGAATCCGAGTATATTCACAAGGTTCAGGAGAAGAAAGAGCATGCCGGCGATATTGTATGGTTCTAATAACACCGCCGGTAGCTGCTATCGGCTGAATCGATTAAACAGAAACTTCCGCTTCAATGGCATGGAAAATCTTTTCCAAATCCAAAATCAGAACGAAAGTGTTGTCCATCTTTCCAACAGCCTTAACAAAGTCTTCATGGGCAGGAGTTGCACCAAAGGAAACACTGTCACTGTGAACAAGCTCAAGCTTGGTAACAACGTCAACGCTATCAGCAATAACGCCCACAGTCATAGCCTGATCACGGTTTTCAGAAATCTCCGTAATAACTATTTCTGTATCAGACAAATCGTTGGAAACCTCAAATCCAAAGAGGATTCTCAAATCAATTACGGTGATAACAGAACCACGATTGTTCATAACCCCCTTCATGTAAGGCAGGGCTTTAGGAACCTTGGTAATAGATTCATACTCAAGGATTTCCCGAACTTTCGTTACTTCAATGGCATATTTGCCACCAGCCAGCATAAAAGTAAAGTATTGCTCGTCAGATATAAGTTGGTTTTCCATGCTTACAATTATACATCATCTTTCCGATGATAGTAAAGAAGAAAACCCTCAACATATATAAGTTTACTGGAGGTACAGATGGCAGGACAAACAAAGAAATCCGCAACAACAGTGGTATGGGACGACACCGTTTCCATTGAGAATGCTCAGAAGAAGAAGCAGGAATTACTGAAGGCCTTTAACTCCAGCGAGGTGATTCTTCTAGATATCTCCAAGTTGGAGGATCTAGACATTTCTGCAGTGCAGCTTATCCTCGCATCTGAGAAAGAAGCCCTTATGCGAAAGAAGAAATTCAAGATTGTAGGAGAAGTTCCCCAAAATTTCGTAGACTTCTTTTGCCGCATAGGAATTCCTCTGGATGACTTAACAACTAGCGAAGAACTTACAACAGAAATTCTTGAGACTGTAACAGGAGATGAAGATGCTTGACCAAATCAACGAAGTATTTTTTGAAGAAGCAAACGAGCTTCTGGAGTCATTGGAAGGATACCTCCTTTCTCTGGAAGAAAATCCCACAGACAAAGAGATTATCTCCGCAGTTTTCCGTATCATGCATACCATCAAGGGTTCTTCTGGTATGTTTGGCTTTGATGCCATTTCCAGCTTTACCCACGAGGTGGAAAGTGCCTTTGATTCCGTTCGCAATGGAGTTGCACCGGTTACTCCAGAGCTGATTAAGCTTACCCTGCAATCACGAGATCATATCTTGGATATGCTGGGAGGCAATATTTCCGAAGACGAATCATCCCGCTTGATTAATGATTTCAAGCAGCTGATGGCACCCTACAAGAATGGCAGCAAGCCAGCTCCTGCACCAGAGGTTCCCAAGGCTGAACCTGTTAAGGAAACAAAAGTAGAAAAAGATGATTCTGTGCCTATTAAGAAGACAACTATTGCTTCTCAAAAGACTTCGATACCTTCAGAGTCTCTTACCACCTGGCGAATTTCTTTTACTCCATCTCCTTCAATCCTTTGTAACGGCACTCGTCCTTCATTGATGATTAAGGAGCTTACAGAGATGGGTGACGCAACGGTAATCCTGTTCACCAAGAACATCCCCGTTTTGTCTCAAATTGAACCCACCACTTGTTATCTTGCTTGGGATATCATTCTTACCACCTCCCAAAGCCAGCAGGATATTCAGGATGTATTCATCTTCTTGGATGAAACCTCCATCATCAAGATTGATGCCATCAATGTAGCAGATGATGTTACCCATAAGCTGGGAGAAATTCTTGTTAACCGAAAGCATATTTCCCAAGAAGCTTTGGAGGACTTCCTTTCCGAACGAAAGCCTATTGGACAGCAGCTGGTAGACAAGAACCTTATCTCCTCCGAATCATTGCATTCAGCCTTGGCAGAGCAGGAACACATTAAGCACGTTTCCAAGCAAAAGGAAAATGCCCAAGCAAATACTCCCCAGGCCACAACACAGCAGAGTATTCGTGTAAGCTCCGACAAGCTGGACCAGCTAATTGACTTGGTAGGAGAATTGGTTACCTTTAATGCACGCCTTGGTCAGCATGCACAAATGGCTAACAATCCCACCCTCCTTATGCTTAGTGAGCAGAGTGAGCGCCTGATTATTGCCTTGCGGAACAACGCCATGGACATGCGCATGCTTCCCATTGGAACCATCTTTACTCGATTCCGCCGCTTGGTACACGATTTGTCTGCCGATATGCACAAGAATATTGAGCTGGTTACAGAAGGTGCCGAGACCGAGCTGGATAAAACCGTTATCGAAAAGCTCAACGATCCACTTATCCACATGATTCGTAACTCCGTAGACCACGGAATCGAAACACGAGAAGAGCGTATTGCCAAGGGAAAAAATCCCCAGGGAACCGTTAAGCTTATTGCCCAGCATGCGGGTGCCTTTGTACTCATCATCATTTCCGACGATGGTGCTGGTTTGAACAAGGACAAGATTTACAAGAAGGCTGTAGACAAAGGCTTGGTTGCTCCTGGCACCGATGTTTCCGACAACGAGATTTACAACATGATCTTCCTGCCAGGCTTCTCTACTGCAGACAAGGTTTCTGCCGTTTCTGGACGTGGCGTTGGAATGGACGTAGTAAAGAAAGACATTACCGCCTTGAACGGAACCGTTTCCATTGAATCCCGCCCAGGAGAAGGAACAGACTTTATCCTGAAGATTCCGCTAACATTGGCCATCATCGAAGGAATGCTTGTTCAGATTGGTTCAAACACCTTCGTTATTCCCTTGTCCAACATCCAGGAGTGTATGGAATTCAAGCCAGAGCATGGAGACGACGGAAAGGTTTGTTCCCACATTACCGCTCGTGGCGAATTCCTTCCATACATCAACCTTCGTGAATGGTTTGAAATTACTGATCCCATGCCAGCAACCCAGCAGGTTGTTATCGTAAACGACCAGGATTCCAGCTTAGGCTTGGTAGTAGACAAGGTTATTGGTAACAACCAGACCGTAATCAAGCCATTGGGAGATCTGTATAAGAACGTGGAAGGCCTTTCTGGAGCCACAGTTTTGGGAGATGGATCTGTCGCATTGATTTTGGATGTATTCAAGCTGTCCAATGTGGTAAAAAGAACAGAGATGACTGTTTGAAGAAGCGACTATGGACCCTATATCATTCAATCAAAAGACCTTGTCCGAGGCTGAATTCAAGAAAATTGCCTCTTACATAGAGAAGAATGTGGGAATCAAGATGCCACCAGAAAAGCGTCTTATGATGCAGTCTCGCCTTACCTCCCGATTAAAGGCGTTGAATTTAGATTCCTTCAAGCAATACATTGATTATGTGTTTTCGGGCAAGGATACAGACAATCATGAAATCATCATGATGATTGATGCCATGACCACCAACCTTACGGAATTTTTCCGTGAGCCACAGCATTTTGACTATATGCGTTCTGTGGTATTGCCTGAATATGCCGCTCAAGGAAGGGGAAAAATCAAGATTTGGTCTGCGGGCTGTTCCACTGGACAGGAACCCTATACCTTGTCCATGGTAATGTCCGAGTTCATCAGACAAAATCCTACCTCATCCATTCGAGACTATTCCGTGCTTGCCACAGATATTTCCACAAAGGTACTGGACAAGGCCGCTTCTGCCATTTATCCTATGGATGCCGTAAAGGGAATTCCCAAGCAAACCATGCACCAGTACTTTCTCAAGGGAAAGGATCCCCATAATCCATCAGTTCGCCTTAAGCAAGAAATCCGAGATCGAGTGAATTTCATGCGCCTTAACTTCATGGATGATGACTATGGATTTAGAGACACTCTACAGATTATTTTCTGTAGAAATGTGCTTATTTACTTTGACAAAACAAACCAAGAAAGGGTTATCAATCAATTCTTGCGTTATTTGGAGCCCGGAGGATATCTGTTTTTAGGACATTCCGAAACAATTTTCGGTATGACGCTACCATTCAGAACCGTAGCACCAACAGTATTCCAACGGATTTAGTCTTTGCAGCCAGGAGGATTGTATGAAAATTAAGGTTTTAGTTATTGATGACTCAGCCGTTGTTCGAGAAACAATGACTCAGATTTTGAGCTCAGATCCAGATATCGAAGTTATGGGAACTGCTTCTGACCCTGTATTTGCCATTAAAAAGATTCAGGCTGAACGCCCAGACGTTATCACCTTGGACGTAGAAATGCCTCGTATGGATGGATTGTCCTTCCTGAAAAAGATAAATAGTCTTGCACAACCAATTCCTGTAGTTATTTGTTCCTCAAAGGTAGAAGCAGGAAGCGAAAATGCCTTCAAGGCATTGGAATATGGTGCAGCAGAACTTATTCTAAAGCCCAAAATGGGAACAAAGGTCTTTTTGCAAGAATCCCAGATTCGTATCTGTGATGCGGTTAAGTCAGCCTATTGCAGTAAGAACAAGATTCGTAAGCTTATAAGCTCTAGAACACCTTTTTCTTCTGAGATTCAGCCTAAGCTCACTGCCGATGCAATTTTGGACAAGGCTTCTCCCCATATGTCACTAGAAACAACAGAAAAAATTGTTGCAGTTGGTGCAAGTACTGGTGGAACAGAAGCCTTAGCAACATTCCTGAAAATGCTTCCCATAGACTCACCTGGAATGGTAATTGTTCAGCACATGCCAGAGCATTTTACAAAATCCTTTGCAGAACGATTGGACCGCATTTGTCAGGTTACCGTAAAAGAAGCAGAAGATAACGACACCATCGTTCGTGGTCGTGTTCTGATTGCTCCTGGTAACAAGCATACACTTATTAAACGAAGTGGAGCCCGTTATTACGTAGAAGTAAAGGACGGTCCCTTGGTTTCTCGCCATCGCCCTTCCGTAGACGTATTGTTCCGTTCTGCCTCTCGGTATGCGGGAAAGAACTGCGTTGGTGTCATCATGACTGGAATGGGTGACGACGGTGCAAAAGGAATGAAGGAAATGCACGACACTGGTTCTTGGACTATTGCTCAGGACGAAGCCAGCTGTATCGTATACGGAATGCCTTGTGAAGCAGTGAAATTGGGTGGCGTTGATGAAAGTGTTTCCCTCAAAAACATTGCGGAAGCCGTTTTGAAGGCTACAGGACAAAGAAAATAGCATAATTGAAGAAAAAAATACTCATTCGGTTGTTTTTCAATCGAATCCGTGATATACTAGAATAGATTAGGAGGATTTATGGCTTCAAGAAAAATTCTTGCAGTTGATGATTCAGTATCCATTAGAAAAAGTATTTCTTTTATTTTGGGACAGGAAGATTTTGAGGTTGTAGAAGCAGAAAACGGTGCTGACGGACTGGCAAAAGCAACTGCAGACAAATTCGGCCTGATTATTACTGATATTAACATGCCAATCATGGATGGAATTCAGTTTATCAAGGAACTGAGAAACACTGCTGAGCATAAGTTTACACCTATTATTGTTTTGACAACTGAAAACCAGGAATCAAAAATGCAGGAAGGACGAGATGCTGGTGCAACTGGCTGGATTGTAAAGCCCTTCTCATCAGAAAAGCTTATAGCTGTTGTGAAAAAAATTATTGGTTAAGGAGGAATTACCATGGGAACACAATACTTGACTTTTACATTGAATGAATCTTTGTATGCCGTAGAGGTCCTTCAAGTACGAGAGGTTCTCGAGTATACCCCTCCACAGGAATTGCCTTGTCCAGACCCTGTTATTGCTGGACTGATTCGTTCTCGTGGACAAAGCATTTCCGTAATCAATCTACGTCATAAATTTGGTTTTGAAGACGTACCACCTTCAAGCGACACCAGAATTATCGTACTTGAAGTTCCCAGTGATTCAGCTTTCTGCAATGAAAAAGGCCAGATGGTTTTTGGCGCCATTGCAGACTCTGTAAATGAAGTTTTGGATCTTGATGCCAATTCTGAAGAACACACACCAGAAGTTGGACACAGCCTTGCTGCCGAGTTTATCAGCGGAATTGGTAGTGTTGATGGCAAATTCATCATTATTCTGGATATGGACAAGGTTCTAAGTTTTGAAGAACAAGAAAAAATTGCACCAACAGATGGAAATCTTGCTAGGGAGGAAGAATGAGTCGCCAGTTTTTATCATTTGTCCTTGACGGAGCTTTGTATGCCGTTGAAGTTGCCCAGGTTCAAGAGGTTCTGGAATATACACAGCCTGTTCGGTTGCCCTGTACCATCGATTATGTAGAAGGACTTATTAGTTCTCGTGAGCAGGGAATTTCTGTGGTAAATCTCCGCAAGAAGTTTGAGCTGAAGACGGTAGAGCCAACAAAAAAGACTCGTATCATCATTATCGAAATTGCCCACACCGAAAACGATGTTACTTCAGTGGTAACCTTTGGTGCTATTGCAGATAGTGTAGAAGAAGTAATCGACTTGGAAGAAGATACTATTGAACCAGCTCCAAAGTTCGGAAACAATATTTCTGGAGAATATATCAGAGGAATTGGCAAGAAGGACAACAAGTTTATCATCATTTTGGACATCGATAAGGTGTTCTCTACTGAAGAAATTGTAGCCCTGAAAGCTGCCGTAGTAAAATAATCAAGGCCCCGGTACGGCCGGGGTTTTCATTTTTAAAATTAGTGTTTTTTGATAAATTGTATGTATATTTGTACACTAAAACGGTTCACAAATTGCAGTTTATTGCCATATTTTACCTAAAAGTACTGGACTTTATATGGTAAAAATGCCTATACTGCATTACTTATTCTGCTTGGAAAGCAAGAGAGGTTAAAGGATAAACTGCCGCTTAGCGGTAAACCCCACCGGTAATGGAGATTGTAGTATGGTACAAAACGAGTCAAAAGCTACCAACCAATTTTATGTGTCTCGCCAGGAAACAACTGAGTCCAATGCGAGAAGTTACCCTCGAAAATTCCCCTTTGCCCTAAAGAAGGCACAGGGAGTTTGGATGGAGGATGTCGAAGGAAATAAATACCTCGACTGTCTCTGTGGTGCAGGAACCTTGGTTTTGGGCCATAACGATCCAGAAATCAATCAGGCTATGATTGATATGATTTCTGAAAATGCCCCCTTGCACACTCTCGACTTAACAACCCCCGTAAAAGATGAATTCGTTCACACGCTTTTCAATGTCTTACCAGAAGAGTTGAAGAATAATGCAAAGATTCAGTTCTGCAGTCCTTCTGGAACAGATGCTGTTGATGCTGCATTAAAGCTCTGTAAGACAGCTACAGGTCGTAATGCTATTATCGCATTCAGTGGTGGCTACCACGGAATGGGACAGGGACCTTTGGCTCTTACAGGAAATTTGAACGCAAAAAATAAAATTACTGGACTTATTCCCGATGTACATTTTATGCCTTATCCCTATTCCTACCGCTGTCCCTTTGGGCTGGGTGGTGAAGCTGGTGTAAAGGCTGCTTGTGCCTATTTCGAGCGCTTGATGAAGGATCCTGAAAGCGGAATCACCAAGCCTGCAGCCGTTATCCTTGAGCCAATTCAGGGTGAAGGTGGAGTAATTCCTGCTCCAGTTGAGTTCCTTCAGACTATTCGCAGAGTTACCCAGGAACTGGATATCCCCATGATTGTGGATGAGATTCAGTGCGGAGTTGGTCGCTCTGGTACCTTCTTTGCTTTTGAGCAGGCTGGAATCGTTCCTGATGTAATCCTTTGCTCCAAGGGAATTGGTGGTTCACAGCCCCTTTCCGTAGTAATCTACAACAAGAAGCTGGACGCATGGACAGCAGGTGCCCACGCTGGAACCTTCCGTGGAAATCAGCTGGCAATGAAGGCTGGCACCATCGTTATTAACAGAGTTTCTAATCCTCAGTTCTTGAAGGACGTTCAGGAGAAGGGTGAAATCCTTAAGGCTGGACTTTTGAAGCTGAAGGAAAAGGTTTCTATCATCGGTGATGTTCGTGGTGTAGGCTTGATGATTGGTTGCGAATTTGTAGACCCCAAGGGAAAACCTGACGCAATCGGTTCATTGCCCGCTTCTGGAGACATTGCGCTGAAGGTACAGCAGAAATGCTTTGAAAACAAGCTGGTAATGGAGAAGGGTGGACGTTTTGGTTCTGTAATGCGCTGTCTTTGTGCCCTTTCCATTACAAAGGAAGAAATCAATACATTCCTTTCCATCTTTGAAAAGGTTGTAATGGAGATTGACGCCAGTGCAAAATAATCAGGTTTGTGGAGAATATCTTTTTTTAACAGAAGAAGATGACGCAAAGAAGACCTACGTAGACCTTATCAGTAAGACAGCTGCAGATATTGCTGCTTCTATTGATTCTACAAAGGCCTACGTGGGGCTTTCTCCCCAGGAGCTGAAGGAAAAGATTCAGGTAGGGCAAATTCTTCCCGAAAGAGGAAAGGGCTTAGAGTCAGTTTCAGGTCTTCTTTCAGAGAAGATATTGCCTTACTTCTTGCGGACACCTTCCACCGATTATATGGCACATCTTCATGGTCCCTCCTTGCTGGAAACCTTGGCAGGAGAATTGGTGCTTTCCACCTTCAATCAGTCTATGGATTCTTGGGACCAGTCTCCCGTAGCCACAGAAATTGAGGTGGAAGTTATCAATACCTTGTGCCAGCTGTATGGCTACGGTGCTGGTTCTGATGGAGTTTTCACTTCTGGTGGTTCTCAGTCTAATTTGATGGGGCTTATGCTTGCTCGTGACTGGTTCTGCAACACCAAGTTGAACTACGACGTGAAAAAGCTGGGATTGCCAGAAAATTACCGCAAGTTCCGAATTTATACTTCTGCTATCTCTCACTTTTCCATGGAAAAAGGCTCCCATCTTTTGGGCTTAGGCTACGATGCCGTGGTAAAGGTGCCTGTAGATAGACGCCAGAAGATGGATATGGACGCCTTCCGCAAGCTGGTGGAACAGGATGTGGCTCAGGGAAATATTCCCTTCTGTGCAGTTGCTACCATCGGTACTACTGACTACGGAAGCATCGATGATGTAGTAGAAATGCATAAAATCTGTCAGGAACACGGAATGTGGCTCCACGCAGATGCTGCTTATGGTAGTGGTGTTATCATGTCCTTAGGCTATAAGGATAGAATTGGACCACTGCACTTGTGCGACTCCATTACCGTGGATTTCCACAAGATGTTCCTGATGCCTATAAGCTGCGGTGCATATCTGGTAAAAGACGGAAAGAATTTTGAAACTCTGACCCTCCATGCTGACTACTTGAACCGAGAAGAGGATGAGGAAGACGGATATACAAACCTTGTGGGTAAGTCTATGCAGACAACCCGCAGATTTGATGCTTTGAAGGTATGGCTTTCTTTCCAGACTCGTGGACAGGATGGTTGGTCTCAGATTATTTCCACCTGCATTCAGAATGCAACCCACTTGTACAATGCTATTTCCAGCTCTCAGCGGTTTGAAGCCGTAACAGAGCCAGAAATCAGCTCTGTGGTGTTCCGAGTGCTTCCTGCAGAAGGAAAAGCTGCTTCCAACGAAGAAATTGACGAGTTGAACAAAAAGGTTCGTCGTGCATTGATTCATCAGGAAGGGGTTGTTATTGGACAGACTGTGTTTGACGGAAAGGTTTACCTTAAGTTCACACTTTTAAATCCCCGCATCACCTACGAAAAGCTTGACGGAATGCTTGATTTGATTCAATCCTTGGCTGACAGGGTATAACTTTTAGTTTAATGCAAAGTTTTTCCTGTTTTCAAGTTTTTCTTGTGGAAAACTTGTTGATAAATAGGTAAAACTTGTACATAACACGAAAAAAGCTGTGGAAAAACTACTAGTTTTCCACAGCTTTTTTATTTTTTCCACTTTATTCTTTGTTTCTAAAAGATTGACGAGAAGATTCTTCTTTGGTATATTTTCCTAGAGGAATACTATGAAAATATCAACAAGAGGCCGTTATGCCCTTCGATTTATGATAGATTTGGCAATGCACAGCGAAAATCAATATATAGCACTAAAGGATATTTCTGCACGTCAGGAAATCTCTGTAAAATACTTGGAACAAATCGCTTCACTTTTGAGTAAACACGGTTTGCTTATGAGCATTCGTGGGCAGCAAGGTGGATACAAGCTTTCACGTTCACCAGCAAAATATTCTGTGGGAGAAATACTACGTCTTACTGAAGGGCCTCTTGCTCCCGTTGCCTGTTTAGAAAATCCCGACATGCCCTGTGAACGATTAGCCGTTTGTAAAACCTTGCCATTTTGGAGAGGATTGTACAAAGTAATTGAAGAATATGTAGACAACTACACCTTGGAGGACTTGGTAAATCAAGAACCCGTAGTGGAGTAGGGGAGGGGAGGAGTATTTTACAAGAACTCCTCCGTATTGATGCCTCCCCACAATTTTTTAGTATCGATATTGAAGATAAAAGCCCGTTGGAGCAACAGCAACTTCCAGATTTTCTCGTTTAGGTAATGTGTGAAGGAAGGGAACTATAAAGCCAGTAAAGCTACCGATAGCTGCTCCTGCAAGTACATCTGTTACAAAGTGATTTCCACTAAGAACTCGCTGCACGGCAGTTGCGGTGGCTAAGGTAAGACTTCCTGCAATAACGGGAATCTTCCACTTAGATTCGGGAAAATATTTGGAAAAAGTGTAGCTTGCAAATACTGCACCGTTAAAGGCCATGGTGGTGTGACCAGAAGGAAAGGATTTCATGTAGTCCCCATCTTTAATTTTATCTTCGGGAGCTCCATCAAAATACATATAAGGACGTGCTCGGCTTACACTGAATTTTAAGGCTTCCTTCAATCCATTGGCCCATAAAACAGATTCAGCATACATTACCGCCCAAATTCCCCACTCACTTTTGTCCGTAGCAATCAAGGCAAGAGGAGCTGCCATGGATAACATTTCCGTTACGGTTCCTGTCATATGCAGAGACTTTGAATAAGGCTGCATTGCCCAGCGGTCAAAGGAATTGACATCATCCTTATTCAGCACAGCTCCATCAAACTCAGGAACTGGTGCAAAAAAATCGTAGACAAATAAACCTCCAGTTAAAGCAAGACCACCACCGCCAATAATTCCATCGTACACAGGGTCAAGTGTGAATATACCAGATTTTCCCTCAAAAAAATCACCGATTCCCGCAAAAGTAGCATTGGCACCACAAAGGAGCATCAAAAAAATTACAGCCTTAACTTTGATTTTACCCGAGCAGCTCATATAATCCTCTTAGTCCTTTGTAATTTCGTACAGAATAATAGCTGAAGCCTGAGCAACATTCAGACTTTCCACTGGCCATGAATCTGGATTGGAAGCACCCTTTCCTTGAGCCTGACTCATGCTGAAAGCAGAGGGAATGACCACCAAGCAATCGCAGTTATCCTTTACTACCTGAGAAATTCCATGCTCCTCATTTCCCAGCACCACCAAAACAGGCTTGTTGTTCCGTCCCTTGTTCACCTTGGAAAGGGGAGTGGAGGCTCGAACATCTGTACCAATTCGATACATTTTATCCTTCATATCCTGCAAAAGTCGCACAACGGAACGAACGGAATACATATTCACATATTCCATACCACCTTGAGCCACACGGTAGGTGCTAGTTGTAATAAGGCTTTGGGATTCATTTATGGGCAGAATAATATTCTTTATGCCAAAGAAAGCTGCACTACGGGCTATTGCTCCCAGATTGTTTGCATTACCAACTCTATCCAGCAGCAAAGCAGATTCTCCAGACTCAATCCAGCTCGTTGTAATGGAAGCAGTAAGGGGAACAGGAGTTTTTTCTTCGATCATGGCCACTACACCCTGATGATGAACGCTACCGCACAATTTTTCCAAGTCCTTGGATTCCACCATGTTGTAAGGAATCTTATTTTGGGCAAGGAAGCGGCATAAATCACCAAATTTCTTCGAATTTTCCTCTGAATAATAAAAACGACGAATACTTTCGGGATGCTCTTTTCCCAAAGCCTTTACTGCTGCAAAACCACACACTGCCAATTCATTGTTCTTCTTGTTCTTCATACCTCATCACCTATTACTGCAAGATTGTAATTTCTACACGGCGGTTTGCAGCCCGCCCTGCATCTGTATTATTGTCTCCTACTGAACGTGTTCCACCATAGCCCTTGAACATAAATTGTTCCTCTTTAAGACCACGTTTTACCATTTCCTTGATTACCGACTGAGCTCGTTCCTCAGAAAGCTGCTGCTCACCAGCTGCAAGTCCTACTGCTGCAGTATGTCCCTCTATCAAGAAGGTTCCACCTGGAACAGATTTCAGTACTTCAGCTACAGCGTCAAGTCGCTCCTTTTCCTGAGGCAAAAGCTGAGAACTATCTGCCACAAACTTTAAGTCTCGCACGGAAAGTCGCACGCCCTTGTCTGTATCTTCCACTTGGAAAAGTCCTGTGCCATCATCTATAACGCTACCTGTAGTAGGATTTTTCTCTACCACACCAGCTTCCTTGGAAGTAACAGTTGAAGCGGAAGTTTTTCCACCGCTAGAACCTGTCTCATTAGAAGCGATTTCAGAGGAACTAGTTTTTTCAGAACCAGAACTTTTACCAGCATTATCTATTTTTGCAAGACTAGAACTGGCTGGCACTTCCTCTCCACGAGCAATATAAACTGCCCGCTCGTACAATTCTCGTTTGTCCACTTGAACAGGAATTTTTGTAAAAAGTGAAGTTGTTCCCTTGTATCGAATTGTTTCTCCATTGCGATAGGTAAAGGTCTCGTCCAAGCGGTCAAGAATCATCAGTACCGCACAAGTTTCCTTGTCTACAAGAATATCCACATCGTGGGTACCAGTAGCTTGAGTCAGCTCACTATCGATTATTCTAGGTGGATTATACCGATTAAATCGAGTGGCAAATTTTGCCTTAATTCTATAAACTGGGGCACCTTCGTAAAGCTCTTCCCCGATAAATTCATATTCAACAGGAACTTCTAAAACCGTGTATTGATTGTTGTTTCGAGGATCAATAACTCGCTCCGCCGTTCCCTGCCAACGGCTGCCTTTCTTTACCTTATCCTGTGGAAAAACAGGAAAGTTCCGTAGCTGCGGATAAAAGCACATTTCTGTAAATTGAATACTTCCATCCTGCAGCATCACAAAGGTAGAAGGAACAATATCATCTATTCCTGCTGCTGCAGTACTAGCGTTTCGCTTTGTTTGCTGAAAAATGTAAAAGTCGCCAGTGTATTCGGTACCAGATTGTCCTCGCCAAAAGCCAGTTCCCATGGGATTCATAAATCCATGAACTTCACGGCTAGTCAAACCAATATAACGACCATTTATGTACTGGCTCCAGTTAGAACGTTCCACCAAGGTATAGGTTCCAGAAAAGCTATGAGCCAGCTGAATGCTTCCTCCCATAGAGGGAGTTGTTACTACAGAATTACCACTGGAATTCTGCGCATAAATAATTGAGGCTCCAAGAGAAGAAACTAAGAGCACAAACGCAATACGTTTAAATACAAATCCCTTGCTCCTTCTCATAGAGCCTCCAAATTAAATTTATTTAATCTTTACAAGTTCAATGTCAAAGGCAATATATGCACCGCCGGGAATAACTCCGCCAGCACCTGCATCACCGTAAGCCATGGAAGGAGGCAGAACAACAGTTCTCTTTTCTCCAACCTTCATCTCCTGAACCATTACATCAAATCCAGGAATCATCTGATGAGCACCAGTCTTGAAGTCCAAGGTTCCACGCCCCTGAGAAGAATCAAAAACCTGTCCATCCAAGAAATAACCAGTATAGTGAACAGCAACGTTCTTACCTGTTCCACAGGTGATTCCGCTACCTTCTTTTGTTACCTTGTAGTAGATGCCGTCAGCTGTCTTTGTTGCATCAGGGAAAGAAGCCTCGATTGATGCAATAATTGCTTCCTGCTCCTTAGCCTTCTTTTCGGCATTTTCCTTGGCAACCTTTGCTCTCAGTCCATCAAAATCAGCCTGAGTTGCAGTAAATTTACTTGCCTCATCACCCTGGCGAACAATAGTCACCTTGTTGATTTTGTCGCCTTGAACAATCTTGTTTACAACATCCTGTCCTTCAAGAACACGACCAAATACAGTGTGCTTTCCATCCAACCAAGGAGTTTCCACGTGAGTAATGAAGAACTGGCTTCCGTTTGTTCCTGCACCTGCATTTGCCATAGAAAGAACACCAGGTCCATCGTGCTTTAAGCTTTCTACAATCTCATCTTCAAAACGATATCCAGGGCCACCTGTTCCGTTACCCTTGGGATCACCACCCTGAATCATAAAGTCACTGATAACACGATGGAATTTCAGTCCATCATAAAAGGGCTTTCCCTTGGTAGCATCCAAGGTTCCCTCTGCCAAACCAACAAAGTTGGTTACAGTAAGGGGAGTTTCCTTGTAGTGCAGCTCCAAAACAATCTCACCCTTTGAGGTTTCCATAATTGCAAAAACCCCATCCTTTCCTTCAATCACCTTTGATTTTTTTTCCATGGATGAACATCCTCCTATTAAAATCATACAAGCACTTATCAATGCCACAAAATTTTTCGTCATTTTATACCTCTCTGCTATCTCAATTCAGCTTCTTTTGCTGAAATATAACTGCTTTTAAACCAGTCATGTAAAGCCGTTATTCGTGAACCAAAAGACTTGTTCAATTTGTTCTCTAACAAGCTTATGGCTGGGAATTTAACCTTTGCACCAACATACATCACAAGATAAGAACCCTTATCCAGAACATCAATGTTAAACACAAGATTATTTGCCTTTACTGCAGTAACCAAGCCATATTTCAAAGGCTCCATCAATCTAATCACCATGGAAACTTCGTTTTCCCGCTGACGATAATCAATTTGATAATAATTATCCCCAAAGGAACCATCTTCCTGGAATGCATAGACTGAAAGATTTTCAGCTGAACCATCTACGTTATCAGGAATCCTATTTTTATCCTCAAGATTGTCTATAGTGTAGGACTGGGAATATAAGGTCTTCATCTTTTTTTCACTATTAGAATAATATTCAATTCCTTCCATGGAAGAAACTGACCTCATAATCCGAGAAATAAGTGCTGTATCCAATTGATTTGAACCTTCTGGTTTTTCAATCAAAAAAAGGGATTCAGCTACAAAAACAGGATCTTTTGTCTCTGTCCAGGTTTTTGTTAAAAGGGAACCTAACTCAGTTTGTGGATACAGGGTAAACTCTCTACCGCTTTCCTTAAAATACTGAACACGGTATTCACCCTTTTCCAACAGCTGCTGAAAAATTGCTCCATCAATTTCAGAAGGAATATTTTCAGCAGCTTGAGCAAAAAGCCCTTCACTCAACAATACTACCAGACAAAGACAGAATATAAAGGTTCTATGGCCCAACAAGTTTATCATCTTAATTTTCATAAAATAACCACCTTATCTACTTTAAGTTTTATCATTAAAAAACCTAAAGTAGATATTGTTACAGTCATGTAGAAAATTATCTTAATCCTTTGTAGATGATACGTACCTGCTTGTACAGTCCGTCTCCCTCACTTTTTGTTTCCACATCACTGATATCATTCAAAGTAGTGTGAATGAGTCTTCGCTCAAAGGGATTCATAGGCTCCAGCAAAACAGACTTGCGACTCATGCGAACCTTATCTGCAGTGTTGTATGCCAACCGTACCAAGGACTCTTCCCGGCGAATACGATAATTTTCTGTATCAAGAATTACCCGAATATCTTCCCGACCAAGACGACCAGCATATACATTTACCAGCAGCTGCAAGGCATCAAGATTTTTTCCCTTACGACCAATCAAGATGGAAGACTTAGAAGAATTCAACCGAATTCCCAGCTTATGATCCTCCCGGAACATAATTTCTACAGTAACGTCATAACCCATCTTGCGAATCATGGAAGCAGTAAAATCAATAAGCTTCTTCTCAAAATCATCCTGGGGAAGGGGATCTGCAAAGATTGTTCTGGAAGCCTTAGGCATTCCACCATCAAATTCTGGATTCTCGTTTTCAACTGCATCTACTGTATGAACTCGAATCTTTACATATCCCTTCTTAAAAAATCCAGTTTTCTGAGACTCAATAATTTCTACGTCAAACTGGTCTCTTTCCAAGCCCAGTTCATTTGCAGCCAGTTCAATGGCTTCTTTTTCAGTTTTTCCTTCATATTCGTATACCATTGTATATCTCCTTTATTCTAGTACAGTCAAATTACTTCTTCTTTCTGGGAACAAAAACCTTCTTTTCAGCGGCTTTGTTCAGTGCCATTTCTGCACGCTTTGCCTGCATCATTTTGTTAATAAACATCTGCTGGAAAAGCTGCAAAACGTTACTTACGGTCCAGTACAAAAGAAGTCCTGCTGGAGCATTGTAGAAGATAAAGAAGAACATAATAGGCATACCGTACATCATAATCTTCATCTGAGTATTATTTCCGCCAGCAGCAGCACTTGACTGAGTAACCTTTCCAAAGATTAACTGTGAAGCCAAATAGATAACAGGCAAAAGATGGATTTGGCTACCAAGAACAGGAATATTACCTGGAAGAGGAACAATATCTCCAATAGACAGGTCAGGAATCCAGCCAGGAATAAACATTGCTCCACGGAACTCAAAGTAGTTGTTGAACAAGTTGTACATTGCAAAAATCAAGGGGAACTGCAGCAACAAGGGCAAGCATCCAGAAAGAGGATTATAGCCAGATTCCTTGTATAGCTTAGACATTTCCATATTCAGCTTGTCTGGCTGATCCTTATACTTATCCTGAATTTCCTTAATCTGAGGCTGAAGCTCTTGCATCTTCAAAGTTCCCATAGAACTCTTCTTTGTCAGGGGGAACAAAAGGAACTTGATAATGATAGTAAGGATGATGATAGATACACCCCAGTTAGGAATAATCTTATAAATCAGCTCCATACAGAATTTCAGGATTGTTTCAAGCCAAGACAGAATTCCAGTGGATTGAAGGCTTTCGTTTAGCTTCATATTGGACAAGCCCCAAGGATTGTCCTGAGAGTTATTGTAAATCTTCAAATCCTTTTCTGTACGAGGACCAACATAGAAGTAATAGGAATCCTTGGTAGAAGACTCCATGATGGCCTTTCTTGTAAGCATTACCTGAGCATTGGCGTAGTCGTTCACCTCAACCTCGGTAGAAAATACTACATCCAGCATTGTATTAGGCTGTACAGGAACACCAAGAATCTCAAAGTATTTACCACCAACACCTGTCCAAGTAAAATCCTTTTCGTAAACCTCTGTTTTTCCTTCACCAATAATCTGGGTCTTCTTCTTGTTTCCATCAAAAGACATGAAGGTTCTGTTTTCATATCTGTTGGACTTAGCATTGTAGTAAGGACCAATCTGTGGTGCTGTTCTAATGGTATAAGCTGCATCTCCAAAGGAAAGTCTGTTCATTCCATCGGAGCCTTCTACAGATACGTCCAAACGGAACAAATAATCATCTGGCTTAAAGGTATACTGCTTTGCAAGAATATATTTTCCGCCACTTCTTGAATCCTGGAATGTTTTGTAAAAACCTACAGTGTAATCATCAATCTTTTTTACGTGGAATAAGTCCTGAATAATGCCATTTTCAGCTCCACCCAAGGCAATAGAAAAGGCTCTATTGTTGGCAGAAATATTGTCAGCCATTTCTACGCCAGAGTCTCCATCACGATGCTCTAGCAATTCATAGCCAATTACGTCTCCACCACGATTGGAAAGTGTAATCTTTGCCTTGCTGGTAAGAATTACAATCTCTTCTTCTTTCAGTGATTCTTCTTCATCAGGATAGGCAACGGCCAAACTACTAGAAGAAACCTCCTGCTTTTCAACAGGCTCTGCAATCAGAGGAATTTCTTGTTCAATTACAACTTCTTCAGCAGCTGGAGGAGGGAACACTACCGTTTGCAATACGGTAAAGGTAATTAGTACAATAGTGGAAAGAACTATTGCAATCAATGTGTTTTTTTCCATAAAGATAAAACTCCTAGGGCAGTATAAACCTATGGAACAGGATCGTATCCTCCCTTGCAGAAAGGGTTACACCTTAATATACGTTTAACTGCCAGATAAAACCCTTTAAAAGGGCCATGTCTTTGAATTGCCTCCAAGGCATAAGACGAACAGGTAGGATAGAATCTACAGCTTGGAGGAAAAAGTGGTGAAATACAGATTTGATAAAAACGAATGAGTACACACAAAAATCGAACCAGAAGTTTTTTCATACCGAAATTATTCCAGCTTTGAGGCATAAATTGCGGATTTGTGCACACCGTGTAGGGAACGTATCATTTCCTGGATATACTAAGAGAACCATATCATATCCAGTGTTCAGGAATGCTTTGAAATAACGATAGGCTTCGCGGCTAAGGCGCTTGGAACGGTTTCTTTCCACAGCGTTACCATAACCACGGGGTAGGGTAAATGCAATACGATTTATATTTGCATCATTGGGCAAATAAAATAGCTTTGCCCCATGAACACTTACCCGTTTCCCCTTTTTAAACAGATTTTGAATGTCTGAGTACTTTTTAACACGCTCATGGCGGGTAAAAGTTCCCGTCCTCATCAAGTCTGTTCCCATAACCTAACTAATTCTTAGTAAGGCTTCTTCTCATCAGAAACAGTAAGCTTGTAGCGTCCCTTTGCTCGGCGGCGCTTGAGAACCAAACGACCACCACGGGTCTTCATGCGGGCACGGAAACCGAATTTTCTGTTTCTCTTTACTCTACTGGGCTGGTATGTCCGTTTCATTGAACACGTCTCCTTTATTGGTAAGGGCTAAAATATAATAAACCCTTGGATATACACGATAAGTTTAAGAACAATATCATATTTTTTTATCATTAGTCAATATTGATTCTCTCATTCTGGAAAAGATAGCTTCCAATTCTGGAGGAAAATTCCTGTGCTGACTAAAATTTTGCTGTTCACTATTGATTTCTGACATTTTTTCTTCTGGATACTGTTCTTCAAGTTTTTTTCTTACTTCTTCCTTTGTCATTTCCCGCTGGGTATTGTAGTCGTTTTTCTTATTCAAAACGTAGGACATATTTTTGATTTTTATCTGAGGAACATGCATTTCAAGTCCCCGCAAAATATATTTTTTGTGGGTTTCAAAAAGCTGGATAAACCCTGGATGATCCACCTGCAGAAGAATAGTTCCGTCCTTAACGTCTATAATCTGACTGTGAGCATACATGGTATTTCCACAATCAGGATTTACAACACTTTTTACCGAAGTAACAACTTTTTTCCACTTGGAAATGAAAAGTGAACTTTCTTCCATCTTTTTTTTATTAGCATCAGAAAGAATTCCTTCCAACACTGACGTTATAATATCTGAATTGGAATAAATCTTATCCATGGACAGAACCTGCCTCTACAAAATACACCTTTGTGTTGGGAGTTTTGTATCGTTCATAGGGTTCTCCTGGGAGAAAGGTACAAAAAAGTTGATTATAGGGCGGCAAGACGGAGGTAAATTTCTGTCGTTTGTCTGGATCCAGTTCCAAAAGCACATCGTCCATAAGTAAAACTGGTTTTCTTCCCGTAACTTCTGAATAATGAACTGCTTGAGCCGCCCGCAGCAACAAAGAAATAAGTCGCCGTTGACCTGTAGATGCAGTTGGTATAAAAGGTTTTCCATCCTTCATAAAACGAATTCTATCACGATGGGGACCAGACATGGTAGTTTCCATAACAAAATCTACGTTTCTCTTTGAAAGAAGAATTTCCATAACCTGCTCATAAGATGGAGTCATGTTATCAACTTCCTTCCAAGAGGGTTCATACAAAATGGAAACATTTTCAATACCAGAAACCTGTTGATACAAACGAGTAAAAATAGTGTTGAACTTAAAAATCATTTTTTTTCGTTTGTCCTGAATGAAAATTCCTCTTTGTGCCAGCTGTTGGTCATACATATCCAGCATTTGATAATCCTTATTTTTTATGACCAAATTTCTGTTCTTGAGAATTTTTTTATAGGCTCGCATTTCATCAATGTAAAGAACATCATACATAGAAAGAGACTGGTCTATAAAAAATCTTCGTCGTTCAGGCTCTCCCACGGCAAAATCCAAGTCATCATGACAAAATAACACGCAGGGAATAGTATTTACCAGTTCTTTTCTATCTGCAATCTTTTTATGGTTTTTGAGGATTTTTTTTCGTCCTTTTTGAAATTCTGAGTGAATTGAAGTGACGGAATCATTATCATCCTTGAACATGGTTCGAACACTAAAAGCTGTTTCACCTTCTTTTACAATTTCTTGCTCTGTATGTGTTCTAAAGGAGGAACCATAGGCTGAATAATATAATGATTCTAAAAGATTTGTCTTGCCTTGACCATTTTCACCAACAAAATAGACCTCCTTTGCCAGAAGGTCTATTGTTGTATTCTGAAGATTTCTAAAATTAGTGCAAGACAGGTTTAGGAAAGGCACCTATCCTTACCCCATCATCTGCATGGGCATGATAACGTGGAAGTAATCCGCTTCTGTAGCAGGCTTTACTGTTACAGGTCTCATTACCTCAGTAAACTCAAACCGAACTCTATCTGCGTCCATTACCTTCAATGGTTCCTCAATACGAGTATAATCCATGGCAATAGTTACGGTATCACCATCATAGCGACAAGGAACTTCTTCACGAGCCACACCAATATTAGATTCTTGTGAAGTAATCACCAGCATACCAGGTGAAATTTCAAGATAAATACGACGAATCTTTTGGTCAACCAGCAAGGTAACACGTTTAATTGCTTCCATGAAGTCTGATTTTTCCAGTTCAAAGTTGAACTTCTGATTTTCTGGAATTACACGGCTGTAGTTTGGATACTGTCCGTCAATCAAAACCGAGGAGAAGTTATAGTTTCCAAACTTAACGTAGATTGTTCGTTCTACAATGGCCATGGAAATCATACCTTCGGATGGAGCTCGTTTCAAAATCATAGTAAGAATTTTTGGTGGAACAATTACTGAATCAAAGTCTGCAACTCCCTGACAAATAGGCTTTGAAACAAAGGCCAAACGTGGGCCATCAGTAGCAACCATGTTTAAATTATCACCTTTCTTTTCAAAGAGAACACCAGTCAAGAAATAGCGTGTTTCATCATCAGAAATAGCAAAAATTGTCTGTTCAATCATCTGCTTCAGCTGATCTGCAGGTACTTCAAAGAAGGGCACATTTTCTGTGGAAGTAAATTCTGGGAATTTATCGCTGGCCATGCTTTTAAGCTCAAACTTAACCTTCTTTGTCATGGGCTTAATTGTAACCTTGATATCGTTCTGGATGAATTCAATTTCACCAGAAGGAAGGCTGGACAAAATACTCATGAATTTATCACAAAAGATTGTAGTGCTTCCTTCTTCATCAATCACAACTGGAAGCTTTGTTTCAAAATTTACTTTTATGTCAGTTGCCTTGATGTACAAGGTATTATTTTCTGCAATCAAAAGGATATTTGAAAGAATGGACATGGCATTCTTTGTGGAGATGATTTCTTGTGCAATGGCAATTTCCTTAATCATTGCATCTCTATCAAAGGTAAATCTCATATAGTTCTCCTCTTTTGTATTATTATAAATTTATATAAATTCATAATAGTAATAATAAGGCTTGTGGAAAACAGAATAAACTATCTAAGTCATAATAATATAACAAGATAGAATTATAATAACTGAGCGCTTCTTTTTATTTATTTTCCACAGTTTCCACAAATAAAAGAAGGCTCTCAAGTTTTCCACAGTATACTAGCATATTATTAACAAGTTTGTCTAACTATTCTTTTTATATTCCCTTATGTCTTTTTTAATTATTGAAAGGGTATCGTTAAGACTCTCATCAATCTGAAGCTGCTTGGTAATGACTTCACAGGAATGCATTATAGTGGTGTGATCTCGTCCGCTAAATTCGTGTCCAATTTCTGTAGAAGAAAGCTCCGTTAGTTCGTGAATAAGATACACTGCAATGTGACGGGCAAAAGCTATATTTTTGTGACGTTTCTTTCCTTTTATATCAGTGTAAGAAACGTTAAAGTAATCTGCTACAACACGCTGGATTATTTCAGCAGTAATTTGTGTTGTATCTTGGGCAAACATCTTTGAAATAATATCTTTTGCTTGGGAAAGGGAAAGATTTCCACCAGTGATGTCGGAGTAAAGAATGATACTGTTCAAACATGCTTCCAAGTCACGAACATTTGATTGAATGCTTTTTGCAATCAAATCGATTACTTCTGGAGAAAGCTTTTTATCTTGTTTTTCAAGCTTGTGCTGAATAATGGCAGAACGAACCTCATATTTGGGCATGTGGATGTCTGCACTAACTCCACGGGTAAAGCGAGATTTTAGTCGCTCTGTAATTTGCTTTAACTCAGAAACGGGACGGTCACAGGTAAAGACCATTTGCTTTTGCTTGTCGTAGAGTGCATTAAAGGTATGAAAAAGTTCCTCTTGAGTTTTATCCTTGTCTTCAAAAAAGTGGATGTCGTCAATAAGAAGAACATCTGCGTTACGATATTTATCTTTGAATTTTTTCTCGGAACGGTCACGAATAGACTGGGTAAATTCATTGGTGAAATTTTCTGCACTGATGTAGATTATGTTCTTGAAGTTTGTAGACTGAAAAATTGAGTAACCAATAGCCTTCATCAAGTGGGTTTTACCAAGTCCAACTCCACCATAAATCAACAGGGGATTGTAGGCTGTTCCAGGATTTTTTGAAACAGCAAGAGCTGCGTTATAGACATAAGCATTTTCATCGCTAGAAATAAAGTTTTCAAATGAATATTGCTCTGACAATTCTGGATGAATTTTCTTTGCAGGTACTATTTCTTCCTGTAATATTTTTTCACCATATTCATATTGAGAACTTGTCTCTGTAAATGAAGCTTTAGGTTTAAAATCATGCTGTTGAGGCATAGTTTGGGTATTCTGCTGAAATAATCTTTTCAGAGGAACATCTTGGGCAGCATCGTGGGAAGTGATTGAATCACGTGGTTTTTCTGCATTGCGGTCTCTTATGGTTACTTCCAATTGCATATCTAGACCAGAAATTTCATAGAAGGTGTCTTGAATCATGGCCAGATAGCCTCTGTTTTTCATCTCATTGCGAATATAATTAGAAGCCACAGAAGCTATAATTTTACCTTCTTGAGAATCAACATAGTTAATATTGAACCAAAGGACGAAATCGTTTGCTCTTCCATTTTCTGTTAAATTTTGTTTGATTTGTCGTAAAGTTTCTTCCCAAAAAGGTGTATAGTCTGGTGAATTCATGCCGATATTATAACCTACCTTTACTTTTTTCTGCAATATAGATATAATACTATTCATAGAAAACGACACTTCTCTATAGAAATCTTTAATTATTTCATGGCTATTTGCTTTTAAGGAAAAGAAATGAATGGGAATTATTCCGCTTCCAATATTACTGTTTTAAAGGGATTGGAGGCTGTAAGAAAACGCCCTGGTATGTACATCGGATCTACAGGTCCTGATGGATTACATCACTTGGTGTATGAAGTTGTGGATAACTGTATCGATGAAGCCATGGCAGGTTTCTGTGATACCATCTATGTTGTATTGGAAAAAGACGATATTGTTCGAGTAGACGACAATGGACGTGGTATTCCTGTAGATATTCACCCTGGAGAAGGTATTAGTGCTCTTGAGCTTGTTCTTACTCGGCTTCATGCTGGTGGTAAGTTTGATAAGGGCTCTTACAAGGTTTCTGGTGGTCTTCATGGTGTTGGTGTTTCCTGTGTAAACGCTCTTTCTACATGGCTGGAAGCTATTGTAGAAAAAGATGGAAAAAAGCACTTCATGGAATTTAGAGTGGGTGAGTCTGTTGCCCCAGTAAAAGAGGTAGGAACTTCTACCCGCCGTGGAACAACTATTCGATGGAAAGCTGACCCCACAATTTTTACAGAAACTACAACTTATAATTTTGAAGTATTATGTAGCCGCTTACGAGAGCTTGCTTTTTTGAATAGCGGTATAAAGATTTATTTTCGTGACGAACGACTTACCAATCCAAAGGAAATTCTCTTTCAGTTTGAAGGTGGCATAAGACAGTTTGTTACCTACTTAAATGAGGGAAGAAAAGTTATCCCAGAAGAACCAGTTTATATTTCTGGTGAACGGGATGATGTACAAACAGAAGTTTCCCTTCAATATAATGACGGTTATAACGAAAACATTCTTACCTTTGTAAACGACATTAACACCAAGGAAGGTGGAACTCACCTAGAAGGCTTTAAAACAGCCCTTACTGTGGTGATGAACGACTTCCTCAAGAACAATGCTAAGCTCCTGAAAAAGATGGAGAAGGAAGAAAAGCTTACTGGTGAAGATGTTCGTGCCGGTTTAACAGCTGTAATTTCGGTGAAGGTTCCAGAGCCTCAGTTTGAAGGACAGACAAAGACAAAGCTAGGAAATACTGAAGTTCGTGGAATTATTCAGTCCATGGTAAATGAACAATTAACCTTGTTCTTTGAACAAAATCCACGGGTGATAGAGCAAATCCTAGAAAAGGCTGTGGCAGAAGCAGCTGCTCGTATTGCTGCACGTAAGGCCAAAGAAGCCACTCGCCGTAAAACTGGTATGGATAGCTTTGGGCTTCCTGGAAAGCTGGCAGATTGTTCTTCCAAAAATCCTGCTGAATGTGAGGTTTACATTGTAGAGGGTGACTCTGCAGGTGGTTCTGCCAAGCAGGGACGAAATCCAAAGATTCAGGCTATTCTTCCCTTGTGGGGAAAGATGCTGAACGTAGAACGCACTCGTATTGATAAGGTTATCAATAACGAAAAGCTACAGCCAGTAATTGCTTCTTTGGGAACAGGTATTGGAAAAGACTTTAATATTGAAAAGCTGCGATACCATAAAATCATTATCATGGCTGATGCTGACGTTGACGGTTCTCATATTTCAACCTTGTTGTTGACCTTCTTCTTCCGCTACATGCCCCAGCTCATTGAACACGGTCATGTGTATATCGCTATGCCTCCCTTGTATAAAATTAAGCATGGAAAAAAAGAACATTACGTTTTCTCTGATGAGGAGCGTGATGCAATCCTTGCTGGAATTGAAGGTAAGGCCGATGTTCAGCGATACAAGGGTCTTGGTGAAATGGAATGGAAGGAATTGAAGGAAACCACCATGGATCCAGCCAATCGTAAAATGAAAAAGGTTCAGCTCACAGATGCTGTAGAGGCTGACCATATCTTTAGCACCTTGATGGGTGAAGAGGTTGAACCACGTCGTAGGTTTATAGAAGAAAATGCTATTTATGCCACCTTGGATGTATAAGTCCAAGTAAGTTGTTGTAAGGAATAAGTATGGAAGAAATACAGACACCAGAAGGTGGAACCCTGATTCCAGTTTCCATAGAATCGGAGATGAAAAAGTCATACATTGACTATTCCATGTCCGTAATTGTAAGCCGAGCCTTGCCTGATGTTCGGGATGGTCTTAAGCCTGTTCACCGGCGTATTCTCTACGCTATGAATGAGGAAGGCTTGCACTACAATGGAAAAACTCGTAAATGTGCCACTGTTGTTGGTGATGTGTTGGGACGGTATCATCCTCACGGAGATGCTTCTGTGTATGATGCCTTGGTTCGTTTGGGACAGTATTTTTCCATTCGATATATGCCCATTCACAAGCAGGGAAACTTTGGTGGCATAGACGGAAGTCCCGCTGCTGCCTACCGATATACTGAGTCTAAGATGTCTACCATTGCAGAAGAAATGGTTGCCGACATCAAGAAAGATACTGTAGACTTTGTTCCCAACTTTGATGACACTCGTCAAGAACCCACTGTTCTTCCAGGAAAGTTTCCCTTCCTTTTGACAAATGGATCTAGTGGTATTGCCGTTGGTATGGCAACAAATATGCCTCCTCACAATTTGCGGGAAGTTTGTTCTGCAATCTGTGCTTACATTGATAACACTGACATTTCCATAGATGAACTTTGTGGCATTGTAAAAGGCCCTGACTTTCCCACTGGTGGAATTATCTTTGGTAAAAAAGGAATTCGTCAGGCTTACAAAACGGGTAGGGGAAAGGTTCTTATCCGTGGTCGCTTTACTATTGAGGTGGACAAGAAGGGTAAGGAAACTATCGTGTTTACGGAGATTCCTTATCAGGTTCGTACCGATGATTTGTGTAAGCGCATTGGTGAGCTTGCTCGTGATAAAGTTATCGAAGGAATCGATTCTGTAAACGATGGTTCTGCTGGTGATGATGTCCGAATTGTAATTGGCTTAAAACGAGGGGCCATTGCAAAGGTTGTTTTGAACCAGCTTTTTTCCAAGACAGCATTGCAGTCTTCCTTTGGTGTAATAAATCTTGCTTTGGTAAAGGGTCGTCCCGAAGTTCTTACTCTCAAAAGCTTAATTCAGTATTTTGTGGAGCATCGTCAGGATGTAGTTACGCGACGTACTCGCTTTGATTTGAGAAAGGCTGAAGAACGAGCTCATATTCTGCGTGCCTTGATTGTAGCCATTGATAATATTGATGAAGTAATTCAGATTATTCGTGGTTCACGGGATACTCAGTCTGCAAAAAATGCCTTGATGGCACGATTTGAATTTGATGATGTACAAGCTCAGGCTATTGTAGACATGCAGCTTAAGCGTCTTACAAATTTGGAGATTCAAGACTTACGGAAGGAATTGGAGGAAATAGAATCTCTTATCCTTCATCTTAAGGACTTGTTGGCTCATCCTGAAAAGATTTTGGCTCTCATCAAGGATGAAACTCGTGAGCTTGCAGAAAAGTATGGCGATGAACGACGTACCGACATTGTGGCAGACGAAGTTGAGCAAATCAATATTGAAGACTTGATAAAAGAAGAAGAGATGGTAATTCTCATCTCAAATCTTGGTTATATCAAGCGGCTTCCTGTTACAGCCTACAAAACTCAGGGTAAGGGTGGAAAGGGAAGTAACAGTGCCAAACTGGTGGAAGATGATTTTATCAATCAGATTTTTATTGCTTCTACCCATGATTATATTATGTTCATTACTAACGAGGGAAAGGGCTACTGGCTCAAGGTTCACGAGATTCCAGAATCTGGCCGAGCTTCTCGTGGTGCCCATATTAAGGGTTTACTAACAGTTTCTCCCAACGAGGAAATTACGGCTGTTGTAGGCTTGAAAGAATTTAGTGACGATCAATATGTATTTATGGCCACTGCTGCAGGTGTTGTAAAGAAGGTACAAACTAGCCAGTTCAGCAATGCAAAAACGAGAGGAATTATTGCCATCAAGCTTGATGAAGGTGATAAGCTGGTAACAGCCTTGCTTTCCACTGGTAATGATGAGCTTGTTTTGATTTCTCGTCAGGGACAGGCTTTGCGTATGAATGAAACTTCTGTGCGGCCTATGGGTCGTGCTGGTCGTGGCGTAACTGGCTTGAAGTTGTCTCAAGGTGATGAGCTTGCTGCTGCTCTCCGTGTTGTGGAAAATGAGAATATGATGCTTTTGACAGAAAAAGGTTCTGGAAAGCGAGTTGCCTTTGAGGAATTCTCCATCCACGGTAGAGCTACTGGAGGCCAGAGAGTTTATGGTATTTCAGAAAAGACTGGTGAAATTATTGGTGCCATTAATGTGGCTGATTCTGATGAAATTGTTTGTATCACTAGTCAAGGAAAGTCTCTTCGTGTTACAGCAAATTCTGTTGCAAAGCAGGGAAGAGCAGCTTCTGGTGTAAAGGTATTTAATATCGATCCGCCAGATATTGTTATTGGCCTTGATAGAGTGGCTAGTGACGATAGTGAAGATTAAGTAAGAGTGCAGTCTATGAGGGGATAGACTTCATTCTTTTACATCAGGCTGGGGCAGGTTCCATAGGTGTCATTGGAACTTGCCCCTATTTTTTTGTTTCACGTGAAACATTCAAGTTTATAAAATAATTGACCTATTCTTTTTTTTAAAAAAAAAGTTTCACGTGAAACAATTTATTAGGTTAGAAATCCTATAAAAACTGTTTCACGTGAAACATTCCAAAAAAGAATTAATTTTCAAACTAAAAAAATACTGCTACAATTTTTTTCTAAAAAGTTTTGAGCCACGGGAAGGAGACCATTTTTCCTTTCGCTTGGTAGGAAGGGTAGAAATATCATCGGGAATAAATCCTTGCATTTCAAACCAGTCAGCAGTTCGTGTGGTAAGAATAAATACACTTGTAGCTTGCTGTGATTGGGCTTTATTCAACAGATATTCCATCATTTTTGGACCAATTCCTAGGTGCGAACAAACGGGATCCACCGCCACAGCAGCAATTTCGGCTTGAAAATCATTATAGAGATGGAGTGCAGCGCAACCTTTAATTCCATTATCCAGTTCGTACACAATATAATCAGTAAAGGTGGCCGCAAGACTTTGTTCTGTTCGTGGTAAAAGGATTCCTTCTTCTACAAAGGGGCGAATAAGGTTCAGTATGGCGGGAATATCTTCGGTAGTCATTTCTCGAATACGACCATAATCGCTTTCGTAAATCATGGTGCCACAGCCCAGGTTGGAGAAAATTTCGCAGGGAATTGTTCCATCAATGAGACCATCTAGGATGTGGACACGAGAAACACCATTTGTACAGGCTTTGATACCAATACGAATTAACTTAAGAATCTTTTCTTTCTGTGATAGATTTTCATCCAGAGGAACATTATTTTCGTGATGGAAACTGTTTTTTTCAAGCAATTCTTGTGCTTCTGAAATATTCAAAGCAGGAATTTTATTTTCTGGTGAACGGGAAATATGCTGGGGAATGAAAAAGTTTTCTTCACTAATATTTCCGTTGGGAAGCAGAAAGAAAAGCTTGTCGGCCTGGAGACGTTGAGCAATTTCTGCTGCTAATTCCACAGAAGAAATATTGTAGGGTTTTCCAGCTAAACTCCATCCAATACAGGGGAAAATGGGAATAAATCTATCTTCCAAAATTGTTTTGACAGCATCAACCTGTATTTTATCTATATCTCCTGCTGCAGAAAAATCAATACCATCAAGGATTCCCATGCTTCTGGCTCGAACCCAGTTTCCTATAACGGCAGTTTTTCCTTCACCAGCAAGACTTGTCATAATACGGTTTGCCACATCAAATGCAGCCATTTTTATCAGTGGGAGGGCGTCTTCTTTTGTGAGACGAACTCCGTTTTTCATCCTCCACTGGATGTTGTTTGTTTCGAGAACCTCATCAATTCGTTTACGGGCTCCAGGAACAATCACCACTTGGATTCCTGCTTCGTGAATCATGGCAATGTCTCGAATGTGGCTGGTAAAAAGAGGCTGATCAATAAGCCTATCATCAATATAAATGACTACGGAAGCTGCCTTGAATTTTTTGATGTACCGAAGTACGTCCCGAATGTCTTCTGCCTTTGAAGAAATTGACTGAATGCTCATGAAACTATTGTATATAATCACTTGAGTAAATGCAATGAGTTGGAATGATAATTTTAATAAATACTTAATAAATTAAATATAATTAAAAATAATTAGAGGGTGAATTTGATTCGGAATCCAATTTTAGAAATAGAAATTGTACTTGATTCTTGGTGAACAGTTTTATATTCGATATTATTTTTGTTTGCTAAAAGTAAAGAAAAAGTAAAGAAATTTGTTTTAAAGGTAAATTTACTGTCATAATTGATTTGAAACATAGACAATAAATTTTTATCTATAGATGTTAAGGGAGAAATGGAAATACTTGTCTCAATGAAAAATGTCCGATGTGGTTGAAATATGAATTTATTACCCAGAACGATAGAGTGATAAATTTTATTGCTTATTTCTATAGTTTTCTGAAGTGGTATAAGTCTATATTTAGCAAAGGAATAGCCAATATATGGAGCTGTGGATAAGCCTGTTTCGAGATGGAATTTCTTTGCTATATACGAATCTGATTCTATGGAACTCAGATGAGGATAGCGATAGGGAATGGTATTTATAAAAAAATCTTTTGGAAAGGCTTCCTTTGTAAAACCGACGAAAACATCTGAATAAATGGTAAATAGTGATGCCATATCTACAGTGATAACAACACTTTTATATTTGTTAGATGTCAGCATAATTTCTGACATATTCATTTCTACATCTTCTGCAGGAGAAAGTTTTTTAATGTTTATTTGTTGGATTCCTGTATGCCAGTTTAAACTCCAAATAACGGAATCAATTTTTTTTTGATTTTCTGTTTTTTGTTTTTGGAGGAGAATCGCTTCCTTTCTTTCTGGGAAAGTGGGCAAAGGAACTGGTTCTGGTTGCTCACCATAAATTTCCAGAGAGAAAGAAAGGAATAAAATAAGAAAAAAAATTTTTCTCATTAAAAAATGGTATCTCCTAAAAGTCGTGCCATAAGCTCTACTGCCATACGTGCTGTTTGACTACGTACATCAAGAACTGGGTTCACTTCCACAAATTCGGCAGAAACCACCATTTGGGTAGCGGCCATTTCTTCCATAAGTAGCAGTGCCTCTCTATAGTTTAGTCCACCAGGAAGGGGAATTCCAACACCAGGAGCAAACATGGGATCAATAACATCCATGTCAAAGCTCACGTGAACAGCATCTACCTTTGATTTAAAGAAGGAGGTTACCTGTTGCAGTACTGAAGCAAAACCTTGGCGATCAATGTCGCTCATGGTAAATGCGGTAACTCCAGCTTCCTTCATCAAAAGCTTTTCCTTTGGGTCTATGTCTCGCAATCCCACGTAGCAAATATTCTTTGGATCAATTTTTCTGTTGGTGGTGTACAGCTGAGTAAGCTGAGGTAAACCATAGCCGCAGGAAGCTGCCAAACACATACCGTGGATGTTGCCAGAAGGGGAGGTTTCGTGGGTGTTAAAATCTCCGTGGGCATCTACGTACAAAATACCCAACTCCTTGTTTTGCTTTTTACAAGCAGTGGAAACTCCAGCAATGGTTCCCAGCGCAATTGAATGGTCACCACCCAGTACCAGTGGGAATTCTCCTTGATTAATGGAGCATTCTGCTTGGGTTGCCAGCACTTGGCAGGCTTCTACAATCTGGTTCAAATATTTTGCATCGCTTCTTCCGGGAGATTCATATTCCTGAGGATGAATATCGATGGGAGAAAATGAGGTGATGATTTCATGCTCCAAGGTAGCTAGTCGTTGCTTTAGTCCTGCTAAACGGATGGCAGAAGGTCCCATGTCGGAGCCATGTCTGTTTCCCCCAAAATCTAGTGGCATTTCTATGATTCTGATTTTCATGTCTGTATCCTGTCTTAATAAGATAGATTATTTAGATAAATAAGGTTATATTCCATTACATCACTATTCAAGATTTATGTCAAATCTGATAGAATGGAACTATGACGTACAAGGAAGAATTCATCAAATTTATGAGTGACAGTGGAGTTTTAACCTTTGGAGACTTCACTTTGAAGAGTGGTAGAAAGGCACCTTATTTTATCAATACTGGTAACTATAAGACTGGTGCTCATCTGGCACGGTTGGGTGGTTTTTATGCAGACTGCATAAAGGAGCACAATCTTGAATCTGATATTCTTTTTGGACCAGCCTACAAGGGTGTTCCTTTGGCGGTAAGTGCTGCAGTAGCATTGTACAATAAGTACGGAATAGACATGGGCTACTGCTTTGACCGCAAGGAAGCAAAGGACCACGGAGAAGGCGGACTCTTTGTAGGTCAGCAGCCTCAATCTGGAAGCCGTGTCATTATTATTGAAGATGTAATGACTAGTGGAAAGGCTTTAAGAGAAGTGTTACCTAAGCTGCAGGCAGCAGGAGACATAAAAGTTACTGCCATGATTATTACCGTGGATAGAATGGAAAAAGCCTTGGATAGTGAGCTTTCTGCAGTTCAGCAGGCATACAAGGATTTTGGAATTACCGTTCACTCCATTGTAACTATCAACGACATTATCAAGGCTATTGAGGATGGCGTAATTGAAGGCAAGGAACACCTTGATGCCATGAAGGCATATCGTTCCCAGTATGGAGTAAATTAATTTACTGGTGAAGTTCTGAGTCGGTCCATTGCATGAATAACGCCTTTTACGCCATCTCGGCACAGGGCGGTGACAATGGGCCGACCAATCATTACCTGGGTAGCACCAAGCTTTGCTGCCACTACTAAGTCCATAAAGTTTCTGATTCCACTATCTACCCACAATTCTTTGCAGTTAGATTTTAGTATGCTACCATATTCCTGTAAAAATTCTGCAGTGCTTCCTTTCCGTGTTTCAATGCGGCCACCATGGTTTGACACAACTACAATGTCTGGCTTTAACTCAGTGACCATTTCTACATCTTCCTTAGTAAACACACCTTTTATGGCAAAGGGAAGGTGAGAGGCAGATTGCAGCTCTTTTAAGGTGGTGGCAGTCTTTTTTTCTAGGTTTACCTTGTTCCGCATGGTGATGATGTTGTAGGAGTCAATATCCACACCGTAGATTTCTGCCACGTCCTTGCTCCATTCCATCCGCTCTAGAATCCGTTTGTTTTCGTAGGGCTTGATAAAAACGGCTGACTTTGCCTGAGGAAAAAATTGACTGGCAGCCTTAACTGCTTCTATGCCGAAAAGGAGCTTTTCGTCGGGGCATCCATCTCCAAGGGCTAGTTCAATGCCTGCGGCACAAGAGGCAATAATCAAGTCAAAATAGAAGCTTCGTTCATCCTGATAACCAACGTTTTCCACAGCACCAGTCATTGGAGCCAATCGAATGGTGGGAAGGGTAAAACCTTCTTCTTGGAGCTGCTGCAAAAGAGCCTGTTCTTGGGCTGGAAGGGATGCTTTATCCTGAAGGAGCTGTGCTGCCAGCTTTTTCCAGCCAGCAACATTTTCTATAAAGTTGGCACTGTTGAAGGCTCCACCCATGCCAGGCATTTCTCCTACACAACCCATTCCTTCACAAGAGGCACAAAAGTGGCATTTATAATCTAGTCTCCGAAGCATGTTCCAACCTCCCGTCCCGCTTGAATCATTTGGCTATCCAGTGGTACCTTCTTTATTTTTCCGGCTATATCCTCCAAAGGAACTCCCACAGCCTGTCCATTTTGCAGTGCAACCATCTTGCCAAATTCACCACGAGCCATCATGTGAACGGCTTCTGTGCCTAACATTGTAGCCAAGGCTCTGTCGTAGGGAACGGGGGTTCCACCACGCTGAACGTAGCCTAAAACGGTTACTCGTGATTCAATTCCTGTAGCAGACTCCAATTCATGGGCAACACGGTACCCGATGGAATATTGCATGGCTTGGCGGCTTTTTTTGAAGGTTTTCTTGTCCATGAGGGCTTCTGTTTCTGAAAGGGCTCCTTCGGCTACCACCACGATGGAAAATTCCTTGCCAGCATCACATCTTTTTTTTAGGTGATGGGCAATGGAGTCAATGTTATAGGGAATTTCTGGTAAGAGAATAACGTCTCCACCACCAGCAACTCCTGAATAAAGTCCCAACCAACCAGCTTTATGTCCCATAACCTCAATGACCATAATGCGATTGTGACTGTGGGCGGTGGTATGAATGCGGTCTATTGCTTCTGTGGCGATGGAAACTGCACTGTGAAATCCAAAGGTAATGTCTGTGTGAAGTAGGTCATTGTCGATGGTTTTAGGCAGGCCAATCACATTCAATCCTTCTTGTGCAAGGAGACTTCCTGTGGTATTGGTTCCATTTCCACCCAGCACTACAAGGGCATCCAAGCCCCATTTTTCATAATTTTCCTTGATGTGGTCGATTGGAAGCTTACCGTCTCTATCTGGCAGGGGATGTTTAAAGGGTTTTTCTCGAGAAGTTCCTAGGATGGTTCCACCTCGTGTAAGGATTCCAGAAAAATCGGCGGAAAACATTTGCCGTGCATTGCCTTGAATTAATCCTCGGTAACCGTTTTGAATGCCAACAACTTCCATTCCATACTGTTCAATTGCCGCCCGGGCAACTCCTCTGATGGCTGTGTTTAGTCCAGGAGCATCTCCGCCTGAAGTCAGGATTCCGAAACGCTTGACCTTGGATTTTTCCATGTATTGCCCCTTTGGTGGTAGATATTTTTAGTATATCAAATTGATTTCGCTAGGACAAGGAGTTATTTTCAGCGGGAAAAGAATAAAAAGCATGTAAATGACAGTCAAAGTAATATTCAAATCTTATTAAAAGGGATAGAATATAGAAAGGTATGTATATGCCATTCAGAAAATATCTGCCTTAATATATGGAGGATTTTATGGGTAGCTCAGAATCTACAATTTCAAAAGTGTATTTTACCAATTTCCGTACAACCTTTCGAGAAGGTTTGTTGCCTAAAATGCGCCGTCTCTTGGTGACTGCTGGCATTGAAAACATTGATTTTGCTGGAAAATATGTAGCTATTAAAATGCATTTTGGTGAACTGGGCAATTTGGCTTTTTTGCGGCCTAATTATGCCAAGGTAGTGGTGGATTTGGTGAAGGAGCTGGGAGGTAAGCCATTTTTGGTGGACTGTAATACCCTGTATGTAGGAAGCAGAAAGAATGCTCTGGATCATCTTGATGCAGCCTATTTGAATGGATTTTCCCCCTTGTCTACTGGGTGTCACGTGCTGATTGGAGACGGATTAAAGGGTACTGATGAAGCCTATGTTCCTGTTCCTAATGGAGAGTATGTAAAGGAAGCAAAGATTGGTCGTGCAGTAATGGATGCAGACATTGTTATTTCTTTGAATCATTTTAAGGCTCACGAAGCAACTGGTTTTGGTGGTGCCATTAAGAACCTAGGAATGGGTTGTGGTTCCAGAGCTGGAAAGATGGAAATGCATGCTGCAGGAAAGCCCTATGTGTATACAAAGAAATGTATTGGTTGTTCTCAGTGCAAAAACAACTGTGCCCATAATTGTATCACCATTACTGATAAAAAAGCCTTTATTGATGAGTCTGCTTGTACTGGCTGTGGTCGTTGTATTGGTGTATGTCCTACAGATGCTATCCGACCTGGTGCAGATAACTCCAACGATGTGCTCAATTATAAGATGGTAGAATATGCAGCTGCAGTCCTTCACGGAAGGCCTCATTTCCATGTGAGTCTAGCTATGGATATTTCTCCCTACTGTGATTGCCATGCAGAAAATGATGCTCCCATTGTTCCTGATGTGGGAATGTTTGCTTCCTTTGACCCTGTGGCCATTGATATTGCCTGTGCAGATGCAGTGAATAAGCAGCCTGTGAGTGCTGGTTCTTGTTTGGATGAAAAGGAACATACTCACGGAGATCACTTCTGCGATACCCATCCATCCACCGACTGGAGAGGCCAAATTACCCATGCAGAAAAGATTGGGCTTGGTTCAGGCTCCTATGAATTGGTGACAATTTAATTGTAAAATAGCGTTACAGTGAGTTTGTGAAGTTCAAGCTTTGCAAACTCACTTCTCCTGAGCCTAAGAGCTTTTGCTGACCATCTTCTGTTTGTACTTGTAATCGTGCTTGATGATCGATTCCCAAGCAGGTCGCCATGTAGAATTGTTCTGTGGATCCAGCCACGGGAAAAACCTTTATCTTGGAGCCTGGTTTAATGAGGCATCGTTTTCGGTATTCTTCCATGATGTGTTTATTTGTGTGGGGCTTTGAGTCTTGGCTCCAAAGAATTTCCAGTGCGTGCAAAAGATTGCTGACAATAGCTACTACTAAATCCTTTTTGTTCAGTTGTTTTTCTGGTTCGTAGGTGGGAAATACAGCTCCCGCAATGGAATCAATTTCTGGGGGAAAGCCTTGTTCTGGTGGCATAATGTTCAGCCCAATGCCAATTACAGCTCCGGGAATTATTCTCCGTTCTGAATCAATGACACCTTCTGCAAGAATACCACCAATTTTTTTTCCTTGGTAAAATATGTCGTTAACCCATTTAATGGCAGGTTGAATTTTATACACCTGTTCCAGTGCCTTGGAAACAGCCACTGCTGTGGTTGCCGTAAGGCTGGAAGGATCGGAAACTCCCTCTGGTGGAACAATAATCAAGCTTAGGTATAAACCTGTAGCTTGGGGAGAGAAAAAGCTTCTTCCTTGGCGCCCTTTTCCACCAGTTTGCTGTTCAGCCAAATAAATGGAGCTGTGAATTAGCTTGCCTTGTTTGGTAAGGCTTCCGTTGTGATGGTGAAGGGGTGCTGCTTGTATGGCTTTTTCTAAAGCTTCCCGTGCAAGGATATTGGTGGATTCCACCTCCTGATACAAATGAATTTTATCCTTCCAAGCAAAGGCTGAATGTAAGAGATTGCACTTGTTGTTAGGAAAACATTTTTCCAGAATAGCAGAATTTTGTATTTTTGAGGCAAACTCATCTGCCAAAGAGGCAATATCCATTACAGAGGAAAGCTTTTCCATAGATTAAAGAGTTCCTAAAGCTTGAACGATGGTACAAACAACTTGAGCGCTAATGTCTCCACCTTCTTTTTCGTTGAATCGAGCGGTGGCTTCTCCATTGTCATCTGCCATATCTGACATACAACGAATCACCACAAAGGGAATCTTATTTATAGTTGCCACATGACCAATGGCTGCACCTTCCATTTCTACACAGGCTGGATTGCACAGCTCTTTTATCTTGTTTTTCATTTCATTGGAGCCAATAAACTGATCTCCAGAAGCAATGGTTCCTTGAATGATGGTTTTTTCTGGGAATAATTTTTTGCAAGCAAGGGATGCAATGTTTACCAGCTCTTGATTAGCAGTAAAGGTTCTTGTCATGCCAGGAACGGTGCAGCTTTCGTAGCCCCAGTTTGTTGCGTCCACATCGTGATACATGACTTCTGTGGAGATGACCAAATCAAGTACATTTAAGCCAGAAGCCAAGGCTCCTGCTACACCTGTATTTATTAGGTGAGTAATCTTGAATTTTGTAATCAACAGCTGAGCACAGAGGGCTGCATTTACCTTTCCCACACCAGATCTCACGACGATTACGGGAGTTTCAGCTAAAAATCCCTCTAAAAAGTCCAAGCCACAAAGCTGGTGGAGTATGGGCCCAGAAATATTCTGGCAAATCCGTTCTACCTCCACGTCCATGGCACCAATAATTCCTACACGTATCATTTTTTTTCTCCTCTTACCTTATATTCTGCAAAATACCGTAAAAAAAAGCAAGGAATGCGAAAGAATCTATTGACATTTTTTTACCGATAAATTATACTCTAATCAAGTAGCAATAATAAAAGCCGTACCGCGTTTTCTTCCTCCTTTAGCGGTGCGGTTTTTTTACGTTTAAATGGTTTTCCCATAACTTCTATTATAATCGGTAACTTATATAAGTTTCTAGTGATTTAAATCCCTCTGATTTGCATTAAGTATTCCTTTTTGAATAAAATTTTCCCTGCTAGTAAAAAAATAGTATTTTATTTATAGTAAATCTTATTGAGGTGCTGAATATGTTTTTTGATTCGTATTATCTTTTTTTAGTGGTACCTGCCCTGTTGCTATCTATGTGGGCTCAGGTAAAGGTAAAAACTACCTTTGAAGAATTTTCCAAAGAAGCTGTTGCCCGTGGAATAACTGGAGCACAGGCTGCAGCATATTTGCTGAAGGCAAATAACATTACTGATGTGAAGATTGAAAAGGTTGCGGGAAATCTTACTGATCATTATGATCCTTCTCATAAGGTGCTACGTCTGTCTGAGCCAGTGTACGGAAAGGCTTCTATTGCTGCAGTTGGTGTTGCTGCCCACGAAACAGGCCATGCAATTCAGCATGCGACAAAATATGGACCATTGGTACTGAGAAGTACATTGGTGCCTGTGGCAAATATTGGTTCTGCTATTGGGCCTACCTTGGCAATTCTTGGTCTTGTATTAAGCTTTGGCTTTTTGGTAAATTTGGGATTGCTGCTGTTTGCTGGATCAGTGCTCTTTTATGTAGTTACACTTCCTGTGGAATTCAATGCTTCTCGTCGTGCCATTGCTATTTTGGGTAAGTCTGGTGCTATGAATCAGAATGAACTAAAGGGTGTAAAAAAGGTTTTAAGTGCTGCTGCTATGACCTATGTTGCATCTGCCTTGTCTGCTATTGGAAACTTTGTTCGTTTGTTGCTGATTTCCCGAAATCGTCGTAACTAGACTGGTTAAAAAATCGGAAGTGTACTAAAAATTGCTTTTAGATTTTTAGTACACTTCAACTCATTTTCCTTATTTTATTTTTACAATATTTTCATCAAATAAGCGTGATTAAAAGCTCATTTCCTTCAATATTATATTTTCCTTGACAAAAGCTGGTGGGCAATCTTACAATAAATTTATATATTCCAACCAAATATTTTCTGTAGGTACTCTATGTCTTTAACTCCCGTCATTTATGTTGACCAAGAAAAATGTGTAAATTGCCATCGCTGTATTGCTGTTTGCCCAGTAAAAATCTGTAATGATGGGTCTGGATCTTATGTTTCCATTAACCATGATTTGTGTCTTGGTTGTGGAAAATGCATTGAATCCTGTGAGCATGGAGCCAGAACAGGTGTGGATAGTTTTGCCCGATTCATGAATGATGTAAAGAAAGAAAAGATGATTGCCATTGTTGCTCCTGCGGTAATTGTTTCTTTTAGAGGCATGGATAAAGAATTTAACGGCTTTTTGAAGTCTCTTGGAGTGGAGGCTGTTTTTGATGTAAGCTTTGGAGCAGAATTAACCACAAAATCCTACGTGGAGCATATCAAATCAAATAAGCCCCAGCTGATGATTGCTCAGCCTTGTCCTGCTATTGTTTCTTATTGTGAGATTTATAAGCCAGATTTATTAAAATACCTTGCACCTTGCGATAGTCCTATGGCTCACACCATGAAGATGATTAAAAAGTTTTATCCCAAATACAAGAACCATAAAATCGCTGTTATTTCTCCCTGTTATGCTAAACAGCGGGAATATGATGATATTAAATTAGGTGACTACAATATTTCCATGAAATCTATTGCAGATTATCTGCGGGAAAATAATATTAACCTTTCACGATATCCAAAGGTACCCTATGATAATCCCGAAGCTGAGCGAGCAGTTATGTATTCTTCTCCTGGTGGACTTATGCAGACTGCCGAACGCTTTGTTCCTTCAATTTCATCGTCAATCAGAAAGATAGAAGGCTCTCCTGAGGTGTACGAGTATTTTGATGAATTGTCAGAAAACATGAAGCAGCAGAAAAAGCCGCTGTACATGCTTATTGACTGCTTGAATTGTAAGGCTGGCTGTAACGGTGGAGCTGGAACTGATACAAAGCACATGGGCCTTGATGAAATGGAAGGCTATGTAGAACAGCGAAAGGCTTTGCAAAAATCCTTTTATAAAACTACTGGCAATAAAAAGAGCTCGCTGAAAAAGCTTGATAAGGTGATTAGTAAATATTGGACACCGGATTTATACACAAGAAAGTACACCAATAAAAGCAATCTCCTTACTTCAAGGATAAAAACTCCTAGTAAGGCCGAAATTCAGAAAATCTTTGAAAAGATGCACAAAACTTCTCCCGCTGACATTCTAGACTGCGGTGCCTGTGGGTATGAAAAATGTGAATTAATGGCAATGGCGATTTATAATAACTTGAATAAATTGGAAAATTGTCATACCTACAAGACAAAGCAGATTGAATATATGCAGAAAGAGCATGTTTCTCAAATTCATACTGCGGTTGATAGCGTAAAAAGCACCACTATTAAACATATCGTGGAAAATAATAACGAGATTGATAGTGTAAAGCAGGTTTCTGATAAGATGGCTTCTTGTGTAAGCACTTCTGCCGCAGCCGTAGAGCAGATGATTGAAAATATTGAATCCATCAATAGTATTCTTCATGATAAGCAGCAAGCCATGAATTCCTTGGTGCAGGAGACAAATCTTGGTTATAGCGAGATTGCTGAAATTTCTGCATTGGTGAATAACATTGAAATGGAATCAAAGGGCTTGACGGAAATGAGCAAGGTGATTCAGCAGGTAGCAAATCAGACAAACTTGTTGGCCATGAACGCTGCCATAGAAGCTGCTCATGCTGGAGAATCAGGAATGGGCTTTGCCGTTGTAGCCGATGAAATCCGTAAGTTGGCAGAAAGCTCTGGAAAAGAAGCAAAGATGATTTCTGTTGTTCTGTTGAATATTAAGAAATTGATTGACTCAACCTTCTCCAAGATGGATCTTGTTAAGAATGAAATGCAAAAGATTGTTTCCCTTTCTGATGATGTGAAAAAACAAGAGGATGTGGTGAAAAATGCCATATCTGAGCAAACGGACAGTGGAAAAATTCTTTTGAATTCCTTGAAGGTAATGAAGGATAACACAGACAATGTGGTGATGGCGGTGGAGCAGCTGCGAAATACCTCTACTGCTATTAAAGATTCCATCTCCAACATCCAGCTGTAAATCAGTAGATTTTGTATTCATAACGAGCTTCTCTTATTTTGGGTTGTTGCCCCAGTTGCAGTCTTGCGGTATATTTCTTGTTGAAAAGTTGTGGAAAAGCAAGGAAAACTTTGTGGAAAAATAGGGTATAAAGGAGATTTTTTTATGAGCGGAATGGTACCACGTTGGGATTTAACTAGCATTTTTTCTGATTTTAATGGAGCTGATTACAAGCAGGCTCTTGTTGAATATGCTGACGGAATGAATGACCTTGACAAGAAATTGGCTGATGAGGCTGCTCGTAAGGCTGATTTTGGTCAGTGGTTGGCAAACTATCTTGTTGCTAGCAATAGAGTTGGGGCTTTGGAAGAAAGCTTGAATGCTTATGCCTATTCATCCTATTCTACAGACACCACCAACACCGATTATTTGAACAATCTTTCTAAGCTGGAAGAAATGGCTTTGCAGTCAAAGGCTCAGGTGCTTGTTTTCCAAGGGATTTTAACTGAATATGCACAGGAGTTATCCACGTTTTACACAAGTTTTCCACAATTTGGCCAGTACAAATATGTACTAGAACAGGTGATTGAAGATGGAAAACATCGAATGAGCTCAGATGAGGAAAAACTTGCCGCTGATTTGTGCCGAACAGGTGGGGCAGCCTGGAGCCGTCTTCATGAGCAGGTGATTTCTAACTTGACGGATACAACCACGGGAAAAACCTTTAACGAGATTCGTAATGAGGCTTATAGTCCAGACCCAGCGGTGCGGAAAAAGGCGTGGGAAACAGAGATTTCCTTGCTAAAGTCTGCTGAGATTCCTATTGCTGCTGCCTTGAATAACCTAAAGGGAGCTACCGTTACGCTGAATCGTCGCCGTGGCTGGAATGAGGCCATTGATAGAGCCTTGTCTTCTGCCAACATGGGAGAAAAAACCTTGGCTGCCTTGATTGGTGCCATAGAAGATTCACTTCCATTTTGGCGGGAGTACTTGCAGCTGAAGGGGCGATTGCTACAGGCAGCCGGTGCCACTGAAGCTGGAAAAGCTGATTCTAGAGCTACATCTGAGGCTGCTTCTGGGGGCTGTGCCTTTTACGATTTGTTTGCTCCATTGCCCCAGCTTTCTAGTGCATCCCAAGCTCAGTCTACAGAGGGTGAAAGCGGCGTTAAGATGGAGGGCTGGACCTTTGATGAGGCTCGTTCTTATATCACAGAAAAGTTTTATGGTTTTTCCAAGGATTTGGGAGACTTTGTAGCCAATGCTTTTGCAAATAACTGGATTGACGCAGAGGTTCGCAAGGGAAAGGTTGGTGGAGCCTATTGCATCGATTTTCCTTCTAAGGGAGTTTCTCGAGTACTTTCCAACTTTACGGGAAGCTTTTCCGACGTAACAACCTTGGCTCACGAGCTGGGACATGCGTATCATCATCACTGTATTGCTGGCTTGGACTACGAGCTGATTCACTATCCCATGACTCTGGCAGAAACCGCCAGTATCTTTGCAGAAAACATCATCATGAAGGATGCGATTTCTCGGTGCCAGGGCTTTGATAAATTGCAGCTGTTGGAGCTCCATCTTCAGGATAGCTGCCAGGTGCTGGTGGATATTTTGAGTCGCTTCTATTTTGAACAGTCCGTTTTTGCGGAGCGGAAGGACGGTGAGCTTTCTGCAGCAGATTTTTGTCGCTTGATGGCACAGGCTCAGGAAAAATCCTATGGTAATGGCCTTTCTGCAGAACGCCACGAATATATGTGGGCCGTAAAGACACATTATTACAGCCCCGACTTGGACTTTTACAATTTCCCCTATGCCTTCGGTTTGCTCTTTGCCTTGGGCTTGCACGCTCAGTACCAGCAGCAGGGGGCAGAATTTGCTGAAGTGTATCAAAAATTGCTGCGTGATACGGGAAGTTATTCCTGCGAGGAAGTGTGCCGACGTGCAGGCTTTGATATTGAATCTAAGGAATTCTGGGCTGCAGGAATCAAGACCTTTTTGCCAGAGCTGGAAGAACTAAAGGCTTATGAAAAGGCGGTAGCTGGTGGAAGAAGCTAAAACTGCGGAGGAAAACTTTCTTGATGGCCGTCATTCTCGCACCATTCGGTTGGTGGGGGAAGAAGCTGTGGAAAGATTGTGGAAAAGCAAGATTTTTGTGGCTGGCCTTGGGGGCGTTGGTTCTTACGTGGTGGAAGCTCTAGCTCGCTCTGGTGTGGGAAGCTTTGTGCTGCTGGATAAGGATCGAGTGATGGAAAGCAACATCAATCGTCAGCTGGTGGCAAGCTACCACACCTTGGGCCAGCTGAAAACAGATGTAGCTGCAGAACGAATTCGTTCTATCAATCCTCAGGCTCAGGTTACCTGTCTTCCCCTGTTTTATGGTAAGGAAACGGCGGCTCAGGTGGATTTTTCTGGCTGTGATTTTATTGCGGACGCTATAGATAATGTGACGGGAAAGCTTTTGCTGGCAGAAGCTGCCTTTGAAAAGAACATTCCCATTATCAGTTCTATGGGGACGGGGAACAAGCTTGATCCCACAGGCTTTCGGATTGCAGATATTTCTAAAACCTCCGTGTGTCCCCTTGCCCGTGTTATGCGGCGGGAATTGCGGCAGCGGGGCATTACCTCGGGCTACACGGTGGTGTATTCTGAGGAGTTGCCTCACGCAGAAATTCCTAGTCAAACTCCAGCCAGCATTTCATTTGTGCCTTCTGCTGCAGGCCTTTTGATTGCATCCCACATTGTAAAGCAGCTGGCTGGCTTGTAAAATTAAGGAGAAGTTATGGCAATACAGATATTTGGTAATTCAAAGAGCTTTGACACAAAGAAGGCTGAACGGTGGTTTGCCGAGCGGCGAATTCCTGTGCAAATGGTGAATCTGAAGGAAAAGGGCATAAGCAACGGGGAACTGGACAGTGTTATCAGCTGTCTTGCAAAAGCCTGTGGCTCACGAATGGATGCCATCGAGGAGCTGATAGACAAAAACGCCAGGGATTATGCTTCCATTGCGTATCTTGAAGATAGCGCCAAGGCTCAAAAGCTTTTGGACAATCCCATGCTGTTGAAGCAGCCCATCGTTCGCAACGGAAAAACAGCTGCCACTGTGGGCTATTGCCCTGAGGTGTGGGCTGGCTGGAAAGTTAATTAAAATCCATAACGATTCTAAGAAATATTCAAGTAAAAAAATCATTTTTTTCTCAGACTATCATTAGTTGATACCACTTATAGTGTATAATGACTTCAGAATTTAATTTCTAGGCTTGCCTTCTTCTAGGAAGGTGCCGATGGTGTCTACCATTCGGGTAAAGTCGGACTTGAGTTGCTCCATCATTACTTGGGTACGGTGGCTATCGTAACTAATGCCACGGTTTTCTGGTAGGAGAAGTTCGTAAGGTTCTACCTCAAGGCAGTTTGCGATTGCTACCAGTGTGTCTAGGGAACAGAATTTGCGACCCGTTTCAATGTCACTGAGATATTTCTCTGTGATTCCCACTTTTTCTGCAACGTGGGCTTGGGTTACATGACGACTGGTGCGTAGTCTCTTTACATTTCTGGCACAGATTCTGATAGTTTCTTCTATAGATGTCATACCTTAATTTTAATAAATCTTGCAGGACATATAACCGTCTATTTTTTATCTTTTCCTATAAATAGTTATTGAACTGTATCTTATATTTCTATAAAATCCTAGAAATGGATAGGAAAATACGTTTTATGGCAGGGATTTTATCGTACAAAGCATCCCTTACTCAGCAAGAAGCAGAAAAAAAAATCAATTTATTTTCTTATCCTATCATTAGTTGATACCACTTGTAGTGTATAATGGGCAATTAAATTTTAGGCACGGCCCAAGAGATATATTTTAGGAGGAAAAGATGTTTTGTACAAATTGCGGAAAAGAGCTAGAGACTGGAGATGTGTTCTGTGTACACTGCGGGGCTAGGCTAGAACCAGTACAGCCCACACAGGAAAGGCCTGTTACACTAGTCCCACCAGTAAGAGGAAACTCAACGGCTGGAGAGGGATTTAGTACTTCTATGGTGGTGACTGCTCCTACATGGGCAGACAACTGGAAGCATAATAAAGGAATTCGTAATTTGATTGTGATGGGAATTTTCATACTATGGCTTTTGGGTGTTTTTCAACCCCTTGTGAACTTTGTTGGGGGGCTTGAAGATCTGCCAAGTGAACCTTCTCCGATGGTGGGTCTGAGTATGTTATTGACAGCTGCCATTGATGTTGGTGGAAATTTGTTTATTATGGTCATTCTTTTGGGTGCTTTAATTTTATCATTTCCGTTTCGTCCTTTGCTTTCGCCTCGTATTTTTTCCCGGGTTACTTCTATATGTCAGCTGACGGATTTTTTTTATCCTATTTCTATTCTTGTAATTCATGCTGATTTTATTCCCAATATCATGGGTCCATTAAATACCTTTATACTACTAGTATTCTTCCCGTTTTTGGCCGCGATGTCCAGGGAAGAGTTGTAGTGAAAGGTTGCCATAGGGGCAAGAATCAAAAGTTTATTCTATAATCCTAAGGATTGTATTAGGAACCTGTTTATTATTCATGTAATTTTAGGAGGAAAAGATGTTTTGCAATAATTGCGGAAAGGAACTGGAGTCAAGGGATATGTTCTGTGTGCACTGTGGAGCGAGACAGGAGCTAGTACAGTCCACCCAGGAAAGCCCTGCTACACCAGTACTGCCAGTGAGTGGAAGCACAACGGTGAGCCAAGATACAAGCACCACACTAGGGGCTCGTTCAGCTGTAGCAAGGAAGAGCCCGGTAGGTTGGATAGTGGCAGTTGTACTGCTAGTGGTGGCAGGTATTGTTGTCCTGATGTACGGTAACAGGACGGAATACTACAATGAGCTAACTTGGGGAGGAGTACATGAGAATATCCCTGTACTGGCACAAAAAGTAAAGTCTGTAGGTACCTACGAGGCAGAGTACAAGCTGTTTAAACTTAGCCGTATCCACTGGCAACAGGGGAGTGAGAAAATCAACTGGGAGATTGGCAGTGAAGGAAATATCATAGGAGATTACGGAGAGAATACTGAATTATGTCGTAAAGAGGGTGTTCATGCTATTAAGCGGAAATATGATAGTAACTGTAACCTGACCCGAGTGGAGTGTTATGAAGCTGATGGCCGCTTGAAAGAAGACAGTGTTGGTTTTGCTATTTATGAGTATGAATATGACAGTGCTGGTAACAGAACCCGAGTAGCGACCTACGGGGCTGATGGCCGCTTGAAAGAAGACAGTGATGGTTTTGCTATTTTTGAGTGGGAACATGATAGTGCTGGCAATGTAACCAGAAGGGCGACCTACGGGGCTGATGGCCGCTTGAAAGAAGACAGTGATGGTTTTGCTATCTATGAGGGAGAATATGACAGTGCTGGCAACATGACCCGAGAGGCGGGCTACGGGGCTGACGGCCGCTTGAAAGAAAACAGTGATGGTTTTGCTATTTTTGAGTGGGAACATGATAGTGCTGGCAATAAAACCAGAAAGGCGACCTACGGGGCTGACGGCCGCTTGAAAGAAGACAGTAATGGTTTTGCTATTATTGAGAGTGAATATGACAGTGCTGGTAACAGAACCCGATGGGCGACCTACGGGGCTGACGGCCACTTGAAAGAAGACAGCGATGGTTTTGCTATCTATGAGTATGAATATGATAGTGCTGGCAACAGAACCAGAAAGGCGAACTACGGGGCTGACGGCCGCCTAAAAGGAGATAACTTAGGAGTTGCTATTTATGAGAGAGAATATGACAGTGCTGGTAACGTGGTTGTTACACGTTGTTATGATGCTGACTATAAAATTTTGTATATTTTTTGAGACTAAGGAGCTTTGTCACTGTTGTTAAGGGAGAGATTTTAGGAGGAAAAGATGTTTTGCGAGATGTGTTTGCAGCAGGCATTGGAGGGAAAGTCATTTTGTACTTATTGTGGTTCCTCTATACAGGCTCCCATGGGGAGCCTACAGAAGCGTGTGGAGGTTGACCGTGCAGGAAACGTGACACAAATTTTGTATTATGACCTTTGGGACGGTCGCTTGGGATCGGCCAGTGATAGTAAAGGAATTGCCATTGTAAAGTGGGAATATGACAGTGCTGGTAAGAAGACTCGGGAATCGTTCTATGGGGGTGACGGTCGCTTAATGGAGGATTCTATCGGAATTGCCATCTATGAGTGGGGATATGATGGTAGTGGAAATCTGGTGCAGGCTAGGTATTTTAACAAAAGAAGATTTCCACAAAACTATGGTGGGACAGCAGTTCTTGAGTGGCAATATGACAGTGCTGGCAATGTAGTGTTAGAAAGACGTTATGAGGCAACAGAGAATAAGAGTATATGTGGAATTGGTTTCTCCGAGTACAAGTATGACCACAAGGGAAATTTGGTACAGGAAAAAGCCTATGATAAAAAGGGTCATCTGGTACAAACAGAGGTGGGACTCAGAGATTATTCCCGTGCTCTTAGACATGCACAGGAAAAGGATTACAGTGAATACGAGTCTGTACATAAGGGATGCACCCAAAAAAAATTCTCGATCACCCCCCCTATACTTTCATTCAAGGATTATTCTACGGAAGGCTTGACTCCACAACTGGAATGTGAATCAGATCGTAACACGGCACGGATAAAATATTATGATGGAAACGGAAATTTAACAGAGGATCTATTAGGTGTTGCCATTTATGAGTGGACCTATATTTGTCCGTCCGGGGGTTTGCGCTATAAACGTCGGATAACGTGTTATAAAAAGAGCGGTGCGTTGAATATTGGCCAGACCATTAAACACCGAATACTGGTCGATGTTCTTGGTGCTGGATTCGACAAGCTCATAAAGTTAAAAAGAGCCTTGCGTAACAGGAAGGTTTGGTAGTTAGATTCTCTTTTGAATAGGGAGTCTTGTTTATTAGGTAAAACCATGCAAGTTGCATGAAATAATTTTAGGAGGAATACAAATGTTTTGTGGAAAATGTGGATCACAGGTTGCAGATGGAGCTGCCTTCTGTGGGAATTGTGGGGCAGCAGTAACAGCATCAACCAATGCAACTACAGCTGGAGGTTCTAGTGGAAGTACGAATTTCACCCAGCAGTCTCCGTCAGCTGCATCAGGGACAAATACAGCTACTTCTGTTGACGAGGAAACATTGCAGGTGGCTTATATTACTGGTAAGGTTGGAGGTATGAACCGGTACTCAAAGGCTTGCCAGCATTATCTGGGTGCTTTCCGTAAATTTACTTCTGCTGGGAGCAAAGTCAACTGGCACTGGGCTGCTTTTTTCTTGAGTGTGTATACGGTAGCTTACCGCAAAAATTTCCTTATTGCCTTTGTTGGTTATATTGTGTATGTAATTTTTACCTTGGTTGGAGGTCAGGCATTTCAGTTCTTTGTGTTTTTACTTTATGCATTAGTATTCGGAATGTTTTCTGACTATTTATGTTATCGGCGTTATCGTGAAAAATTAGCTGCTGCCCAGCAATCCTTCCCGAATAATCTAGTTCAACAGGAACAATTTATGGCGAATGCTGGTGGAGTTAGCAAGGGTGTGGTTGTTTTCTTAGTTATAATGACTCTCCTTGCCGTTATAGGTGTGGCCGCCATTGTAGGAACATCAATGATGGGGTACTACTACTACTAGGAGGTTGTTATGTTCTGTGGGGCCTGTGGTCATGTCGTACAGGCCCAGAACAGGTTTTGTCCCCAGTGTGGGTGGGAGATAGAAGGATTTATTTCTCCCGCTCCACTGACAGATTCTGTTTCTGGAAGTAGTCAAACTACGTTTTGCAGGGAGCAGTTGATTTACTCATATATCAGCGGTGGTGGTATGGTAGACACTTTTTCTTCTTCCTTTGCCCATTTACAGGCAGCATTCCGTCACTTTATGGCTGGAGGTGGGGTGTTCTTGTGGAACAACGCTGCTTTCTGGACTGGTATAGGTGTATATCTTGCCTACCGTAAGAACTATGGTACAGCCTTCCTATTTACGGTAGGATTTGCTTTAGCTTTGTGGCTAGGAATCCTGTCTCGACAACTTGGTATTACCTTGGTGATGGTTTTTGTAGCTCATATAGTCCTTGCAGGGCTAGTGGACAGGTTAATATATGGCAGGTTCTTAAAAGAGGAACAGGAGGCTATCAAGCTTTTCCCTAGAAACTCTAACAATCAGATTTCCTACTTATCCAATAAAGGAGGAGTGAATCGTTCTGTTCCTGGCTTTATAGTGGGCTTTTGGGTTTTATTCGTTATAGCAATAATTATATATGTAATGTATTTAATTTGGACTGTGGAGGTATACCTTATCAATGAAGAACCCATATTGTATCTCATTATTAAGGTATTGTTTAATCTTATGTAATGATGATTTATAAGGAGGTATAATGAAAAGATTGTTACTTGTGTTTGGAATGATGGTGCTAGCATTATTTCCCCTGTGTGCCTATGATGGTACAAGCGAGTGGTACTACATAGGATCTTTATCTCGGTATGAGTTCATCCGGGAGGCACAAGCAGTTGTAGCTTCTGGTGGTTTTGACGAATTCATCTCAGAATTTGAGGCAAATTCTGGACTTGAGATTACTAGGTTCTTTCAGATAGATGAAGACAGTGTAGATGAGGAGGATGTAGCTCTTCTCAATGATGTTGTTGCTCATATTAATGGAAACTGCTATGTCAGAAATCAGGATACCTTTCTCCATTTTGTTGTGAGAGGATATAGCTATTCCTACGCTGACGGATGGATAGTATTCTCGCATTATTCTCAGTCTGCAGGATGGTTGCATTATTTGTTCTATTTTTTTGCAGAATAATTAGTTTTGTTGTTGAGGCTGTATCTTAATTTGATGGGTATAACTCAATGCATTTTTTAGGAGGTTTTATAAATGAATTGTACTACTTGTGGAATTAGCTTGGCAGATGGACTTAAGTTCTGTACAAGTTGTGGGACAAAGGTGGAACCAGTTATGCTGTGTACATCTTGTGGTAAGGTACTGAAGCCAAATACTAAGTTTTGTGGTGGCTGTGGTACAGCTGTTGCCGTACCTGTTACTGTATCTTCAGTTGATCAGCCTGTAGTGGCTCCTGCTGTATCTTCCGTTGTAGTGCCTTCCCCCGAGGAAGATTTAATCCAAGAATCTGCAAGTGATACAGAAAAGGCTATAACAGAAGTTACTAATGATAGAGATTCTTCCTTACTTCAGAGTATTTGTCAGGTGAAAGTCACCACGCCAAGTGGAGTATTTTCTTTTGAAGTTCCAGCTTCTTCCATCAAGCAGGGTGAATATATTGTGGAGCTTTGGGACAAAGAAAATTGCCGTTTGTCGATAGATTTGTTTCAGCAGTAATGTTATAGATAAAATTGGAGTGAGGAGGGTTTTCCTTTCTGATAATCCATTTCATCTTAAAATTTTCCACTGGATTTTCCCCCAATTTCCAGTGGAAATTCCTTCAAAAGCCACTGAATTCTTGGGGAATTTCCTGTGGGAATTCACTGCATTTCCACAGAAAAATTTATCTCGGACCATCCTGATGTGTGAGATGGATGGGAATCCCATTTTATGTTTCTAAAAGCCAATCAATAATATTCTTGTGAATGATTCCGTCTTGGGAAAAATCAAACTTGTCTAAGGATAAAACATATTTTGGATAGTTGTCTTTTACTGAATTAAAAGCTCCAAATTCACGTTTTATCGTTTCTTCACTGGCAAGCATATAACAAACTTGAAAATACTCCTTTTGGTTCCCTCGTTGGGCAATAAAGTCAATTTCCGCATTTCGTAAAATACCAATATGTACCTCATAACCTCGGCTTATTAATTCATTGTAAATGATATTTTCCAAACTAGCCCCAAGATGAATTTTTGTGGAATGGATTCTTGCCAGCCCCACGTCTGTCAGATAATATTTTTCAAGAGTGGATAAAATCCTCTTGCCTTGAATGTCGTATCGAGAAATTTTATTCACAATACAAGAGTTTGTGATAAAAGTAAGGTAATTATAAAGTGATTCTTTGGAGTACCTTAATCAACTCATTTTCATAAAAGGGTCTTATTTTTTTTAGCCATGTTTTTCTGATAATCATACTGTTATAATGGATTAATATTGAAAATAATGCAACTTGTACGGTTGAAACGTACTAATTCATAAAAAAGCCTGAGTAGTGGTATTGGAAAAGACTGCTGTCTCTGTGGATGTGTGAAAGTTGCTTGAGTTGTATTTTGAACCAAATTAGTATAAAATGAGTATATAAGAGGTGGTTTTATGTCTCAAATTGCTTTTAGTGTACGGATGGATGCAGGTTTAAAAGAAGAATTTTCTGCCATGTGTGAAGCCTTTGGAATGCCAGTTTCAACGGCTATAAATCTATTTGCAAAGGCTGTTGTTCGGGAACATCGTATTCCTTTTGAAATTCGAGCTGATGTTCCTAATTCTGAAACACAACGAGTTATTGAGTTGGCAGAAGCTGGCAAGGAGCTAAACGGCCCATTTTCATCTGTTGCAGACTTGAGGAAATCTCTAGATACTTGAGATTGTTTATACAAATCAGTTTAAAAAAGATTATAAGTTAGCTGTAAAGCGGAAGGAAGATGTGGAAGAATTATTTCGAGTCATTGATATGCTTTGTCAGCGAATACCGCTTCCACATGAAAAGAAGGACCACGCACTTTCTGGAAAATATTCAGGATACCGAGAGTGCCATGTGAGGCCAGATTTTCTCCTCGTCTACAAGATTGTAGAAAATAGATTGGAACTTATTTTATATAGAGCTGGAACTCATTCAGATTTATTCTAACGACAAAAGCCTAAAGTAGTGGTTCGGAAACGACTGCTACTTTAGGCTTTTTATCAGTCCATTGCTCTCGTTTACAGTGTAATCCCCATTTTGTTGCAAAGTGCTTCTTGCAGCGTTTGACTGAAATTAATACCCAATTTTTCTGCTTTTTTATTTAACCAGGATGGGAGTGTCAGCGTTTTCTTTACCGCCTTATTGTCTATTGTTCTTCTCCAGGTTTCTGTATCTGTAAAAACAAGATTGACAATGCCTTTTGTTTCTATTTTTTTTGTATCAGAGGGGATTGGCACTTCTTTTCCGCAATCCTCATAATCTGCCAACATCATGGCAAGCACGTCCTGAGCCATTTCTATAGCCTCTATCATAGTGTCTCCACAGGTAAAGCAATTGGGAATGTCTGGAAAATTAACAATATACCCACCTTCCTCCGCATTTTCAAAAATCGCTGGATATAAATACTTCATGTTTCCTCCTTGTTTTACAAAAGCCCTGCCGCTTTTACTTTATACGTGTATTATACGTATGTCAATAACATATAAAGCTCTACGTCTATAATTATTATAGGTTTCGTGGAGAAGAAATTTGTCAAAATTAGGAAAATTATTCCAAAAAGGTTAGAAATAATAAGAAGCCTGAGTAGTGGTCTTGGAAAAGACTTGCTACCCAGGCTTATTTTAGAATGTACGGTATACTGTTTTAATTTTTACCTTTCCATTTTTCCAATAGGTATATTCATACCATTCTTCCCAACCGTCATGGTCTTTGTAATGAATCAAGTTCCCATTGCTGTCGTATTCATACCATTTTTCCCAGCCGTTACTGGTTTTGTAATGAATCAAGTTCCCATTGCTGTCATATTCATTCCATTCTTCCCAGCCGTCACTGGATTTGGAATGAATTATGTTCCCATTGTTGTCGAATTCATTCCATCTTTCAACGCCTTCTTTGTAATGAATCAAGTTCCCGTTGCTGTCGTATTCATTCCAGTATTCAACGCCGTTACTGTCTTTGTAATGAATCCAGTTCCCGTTGCTGTCGTATTCATACCAGTATTCATAGCCGTCACTGGATTTGGAATGAATCAAGTTCCCGTTGCTGTCGTATTCTTCCCAGGATTCATAGCCGTAACTATTTTTGTAATGAATCGAGTTCCTGTTGCTGTCGTATTCATACCATTCTTCCTTACCGTGGCTGTCTTTGTAATGAATCAAGTTCTCATTGCTGTCGTATTCTTTCCAGGATTCATCGCCGTCACTGTCTTTGGAATGAATCAAGTTCCCGTTGCTGTTGTATTCATTCCAGTATTCATCGGCGTAACTGTTTTTGTAATGAATCAAGTTCCCATTGCTGTCGTATTCATACCATTCTTCCCAGCCGTTACTGGTTTTGGAATGAATCAAGTTCCCATTGCTGTCGTATTCCTCAATAAAAAAAACTTCCACCCATTTTGAAAGGGTTTTGCCGTTTACAGTTACTTCTTTGTAGGTTTTTTCTCCGAGTTCTGCTGAAAATGCAAGGGTGCCTAAAATGAAAAATACTGCTAAAAATGTAAATCGTTTCATGCTAAGTATTATAGCACGGCAATGCTTCCTTATCAATTTTAAAGTAACAAAAAAAGCCTGAGTAGTGGTCTTGGGAACGACTGCTACTCAGGCTTATTTTTTAGGATTCCATGGAGGGAATCTTGTTATACAAGCTTACTTTACTGCGGGTTGCAGGGGTTTGCCTGTTTTGGGGGTTGTTTTGTGGCGTCCTGCAATAATCAGGGGGATGATAAAGAAGCCGATGGTTCCCACTGCAACAACTGCCACGTAGGATTTTGGGCTACCGATGGGCAACTGGGCTGGTGGGAAGAAGGCGAGAATCAATCCCAAAATTGCAGCGATGATTCCAACTCCTGCCACAATCCACATTCCAGCTGTACCTCCAGGCACCTTGTAGGGGCGCTCCATGTCGGGCTGGCTTTTGCGGAGCTTGATGGCGGCCATGTACATCAGCAAGTACATGATAATGTACACTGCTACAGTCAAGGCTGAAAGCAGGAAGAAGGCCACGCTTACGTCCTTCATCACAAAGTACAGGCTTGCTAAAACCGTTACGATGATACCCTGAATCAGCATCATGTTTTTTGGGGCTCCAGCCTTGGTGGTCTTGGCCAGGGATTCAGGCAAAAGTCCGTCCTTTGCGGTGGTCAAAAGTCCCTTGCTGGGGCCAGAAACCCAAGACAAAACGCCACCCAAGGAACCAAATGCCACGCAGAAGGCCAGTACGTACAAGGCCCATTTCATGTTTACAGATTCCAGCATGATGGTGAGAGCCTGCATCAATCCAGACTCAATCTGAAGCTTGGAGTTTGGCACTACAGCTGCAATAGCCAGTGAACCAAAGGTAAACAGCACGAACACGATGATGGATGAAATAAAGATTGCAGCAGGATACTGCTTCTTGGGGTTATCCATTTCTGCAGCGTGAACGGCCTGAACCTCTACACCAGCAAACAGCAGGATGATTCCAGAAAGATAGGCCAAGTTGCTGGGGTTTGCTAGGTTGGGGAACCAGCGGGGATCTACCTTTCCGTCCACTACGGTGGCTACGGTAGTTTCTGCGGCTGTTAATTCCTCAAATCCCAAGGGCTTTTTCATCAAGAACCATACCAAGCCCAAGGCAATTACCACAAGGCCGGGAAGCACGGTTCCCACAATAAAGCCCCAGCTTGTTACCTTGGACAAAAGCTTTGTTCCGCCAAAGGCAATGATGGTGGCAATCCAGTAGAACACGATGATGAAAAAGCCGGTGAACTTGCCGTTGTTGGCCAGCTCTGGCTTTCCGATTCCGTAGGCGATGGCGGCGGCGGCAAAGGCCAAGACGGTGGGATACCACACTACATTCTGAATCCACTGGAGCCAGATGGCGGTAAAGCCCCACTTCTTGCCAAAGGCGGCACCTACCCAGCGGTACACACCACCTTCTTGTCCAGCAAAAGCGCTTCCTAATTCAGCAGACACCAAGGCGGCGGGAATCAAGAAGAGAATCGTTGCAAAGGCAATGTAAAAGAACATGGTCATTTCCTCGGCGGCCATCAATGGCAATCCTCGCAGACTGATGATGGCAGCTGCGGTCATGAAGGCCATGCCCCAGGTGGAAATGGATGATTTTTTTGTAGCACTTTGATCTGACATATAACCTCCTGTTTAGCGACCGTGGTTAAAGCTTCCTCTGGGACTTGCTGTTATGTTGGTGGACTGAGCAGAAAGCCGCTTAATGGCTCTGTCCATGTCTTCCAGCAAGAGCTCCATCAAGTCGTAGCTGCAGCCATGGCGAATCAATACACGCTGAACGGCAATGTTTTCGCAATGAGCTGGCAGGGTGTAGGCGGGAACAAGCCAGCCTCGTTCTCGTAGCACGTCGGAAAGCTGGTACAGAGTAAAGGGCACCTTTACACCATCCTTCAGCTTCCAGGTAACGGCGGGAATTCCCTTGTGGGGATCGCTGTTGTAGACAAACTCAAAGATACCGAATCGTTCCAAGCCCTTGGCAAGGAATTTTCCCACATCGTAGCAACCCTGCTGTACCTTAAAGTAGCCTTCTTTTCCAAGGCGAAGGAGATTGTAGTACTGGCACACAATCTGGCCACCGGGTCGAGAAAAGTTGATGGCAAAGGTAGGCATGTCGCCACCAAGATAATTTACCTTGAAAATCAAATCTTCTGGCAAATCCTTTTTGTTGCCCCAAACAACCCAGCCACATCCCAAAGGTGCAAGACCGAATTTATGGCCAGAGGTGCTGATGGAGCGGACTCGAGGAATGCGGAAGTCCCACACCAAGTCGGGGGCACAGAAGGGAGCCAAGAAGCCACCAGAAGCACCGTCCACGTGGATGGGAATATCCCAGCCCTTAGTTCGCTGCAATTCATCTAGGGCGTCTGCTACCTCTCGGACAGGCTCAAACTGACCAGTAAAAGTAATTCCCAAGGTCTGTACCACACCGATGGTGTTTTCGTCGCAGAGCTTGATAACTTCCTTGGCGTTGGAGACGTAGCGTGTTCCTTCCATGGGAATTTCACGTAGCTCCACGTCCCAGTAGCGAGCAAACTTGTGCCAGCAAACCTGAACAGGGCCACAAATCAGGTTGGGTTTGTCGCAGCTTTTGCCTTTTGCTTTCATGGCAGCTCGCCAACGCCACTTCATGGCCATACCGCCCAGCATACAAGCTTCAGAAGAACCTGTAGTCGAAGTTCCAATGGCATCCTTGGGATTTGCATTCCACAAACTGGCGATAATGTTCACACAGCGTGATTCAATTTCTGCTGTTTGTGGATACTCATCCTTGTCAATCATGTTTTTGTCCAAGCAGTCATCCATGAGGCGGTGTACTTGGTCCTCGGCATAGGTTTGGCAGAAGGTGGCAAGATTCTGGCGGGAGTTTCCATCCAGCATCAGCTCGTCCTTGATGAGGCGATACATTGTATTGGGATCTGCCTCGTGGTCAGGAATCTTGAACTTGCTGAGGGGACTTCCTGCAGCAGTCTTGTCGAACAAGTCATCATTTACGGACTTGCTTTGTAAAATATGTAAAGCCATAGTACCTCCTAGGGATACATGTAGATTTAGTGGAAAAGATTTTCCACCTAGTTTACTTAAAGCATAGGAGAGGGCTGTTTTATCTTCAAATTAAATTGGTAGAATTTAGACGGTGAAGGTGTTTTATTAAATAGATTTAAGGACAAAAAAAGACTTGGAGTCAGTTTCCTAACTCCAAGCCAGAGTAGCAACAATAATATATGTGACTATATCTTAAATACAGCCACCTTGTCGGAAAGGTTTTCAAGAACAGTCTCATTTTGTGCTGTAGAATCATCTACAACACGCAGGGATTGTGCAATATTTGTGGTACTGTCGTAAACCCTGTTCATTGAGTCTGTAATTTGTTGTGTGATGTCGGAAAGCTTGTTCATTTCGATGGAAATTTCCTTTGTTCCCTGCATCATGGAGCTTGAGCCATTCTTTACAGATGAAGTTACTTCGTTGATGGCATGCATAGCAATCAAAATCTGGTCACTACCAGCAGACTGCTCCTCCATAGCCTGAAGAATAACTGTTTCCTGATTCTGAACAGATTCTGCCAGCTCGTAGATGGAGGTAAAAATCTTTTCGATTTCCAAGGTATTGTTAGAAACATTGTTGATTGATTCTCCCAACTCCTGCAATCGAGTGCTGATAAGAAGGCTCTGGGCACTGGAATCCTCTGCTAGCTTTCGGATTTCGTCTGCAACAACGGCAAATCCACGTCCAGCATCACCAGCGTGGGCAGCTTCAATAGCAGCGTTCATAGCTAACATATTGGTCTGCTCGGCGATGTGCTTGATAACATCGTTTGTCTCCAAAAGTCCCTCGGATTCCTGATAAATCTGTCGTGAAGTGGAAACGGCACTTTCAATACTCTGCTGTCCATCCATGGCTGCCTTAAATAGCTTGTTTACAGCGTCCTTATTCTTTTCCAGAATTGAAGTTACTGAACGGATATTTGCAACCATCTGCTCAATGGCGGCGGAGGATTCCACCACGCTGGCAGCCTGATTTTCAATATTTCTGTTCAGCTGATCCATGGTGCGTGCAATAGTATTGATGGTGGCCTGGGTTTCTTCTACACCGGCAGCCTGATTAATCATCTCATTCTTAACATCGGATACGTTGTCAACAACGGACTGCACGTGACTTTCTGATGCTTCGATATTGGTAATCATGACAGAAGCTGTGTTTTGTGTTTCTTTAACACTAATATCAATATTCTTGATGATATCCCGCATTCCGTCTATCAGCAGGTTCATGTCGTTTACCAAAAGTCCCAGCTCGTTACGGTTGGTAACCTTCAGCTTTTCTATGCTGTAGTCACCCTGTGAAAGCACATAGGTTGTTTCGGTAATTTCCTTGATATGAGCAGTTACCTGTCCCATAAGGGTATTATAGGAAATAGATGCCATAATAATAGCTAAAATAACGACAGGAAAAATCCTTGTGAGGGTATAGGTGGTGAGATTCAAATCACCGATAGTTTCTGCTGCCAAAAGGATTGGACCAAGAATCATACAAACAGTTCCAAGAATGGTAAGTAGTCCCAACAGGAACATGTTTACTCTCAGGGGCATTACCATATACTTCTTCTGGAAGGGCACAAAGCTTATGAATTTTTCAAAGGCAGGCTGAAAAAATACATAACCGAGAAGTCCGCCTAATCCAACAGAACCAAAAACCTGCATAAAACCTGCAATTGCATGGGAGGCACTTTCTCCCTGATGGTCGTAAGCAAGAACGGGCAAGGTAAAACTGAGAATGGCTGGTGCAATAATAGTGAGTCGCAAGAAGAGTATAGAAATCTTGTTAATTACTTCTACTGCATCGTCTTTTTCGATGTTTTTCTTAATCTTATACCCACAAAAGGCAATAATTACCAAGGGTGTTACAATAGATAACACTGTGTACAGAGTAAAAAATGGAGAAAAGAAATAAGCAAGTCTTTTCTCTGGAGCTACAGTTCCTGTTATCAGAATCTGGGTGATGAAAACAATTACTGGCAGAACGTACACCAGAACATTCTGAAAAATTACCTTCTTAGGTAATGATTGAGCTTTCTTGATGTCTATCATACAAAACTCCAAAAATTTCTATTTCTACTAAGTTTATCGAACAAAAAATGTTTTGTCTACATTAATTCTTCGATGTCCAACTCGCCAGCAACACAGGGCACGGTAATGGCCCAGTTCTCCAATACAGCAGGATGCACCTCACCAAAAATTCCCACTACCTTATCCTTTACCATGATGTTTGCCTGGCGTCCAAGAATAAAGCGAGGATCATTTGATTCAGTTACGGTATATTGATGGTCCAAGAAGTGAAGCAGGGTAGCTACCTCGCTAGCTGCAGTGTTGAAGTTAGCATCTCCAGCAGCAGTCAAAAAGCCAATGCTCTGGCGGGTGCGAGTACCTGTTACTTCTTCGTCACACAGGAAGGCAATTTTTCCAATCTCGAAAATCTTGTGGGGATATACGGCATTTCCGCTACCAGTTTCTGCACCCAGCAAAGAAGGAATGATGGAGGGGCGAACAAACTGATAGTTTTCGCTCATGGGATTGGAAATCTCGATAACCTTTTCTCCTTCGATATTCATCTTCTGGATGTAATCCTTCTTGGAACCAAGGTAGTTGAAAATCATTTCCTGATAGCCCAAGCCCACCATCAAGGATTTTGCCTTGCGGCTGAACAGAGTAACAGGGGAAAGGCGACCAATAGTAAAGTCTCTAGGCTTTTCTGGTGGGAAGAAGGAAAGCTCCATACCCATCATTACGTCTTCAATAATATCAACCTCGTGGAGGAAGTCGTTGCGGTAGGGTGGAATCTGAACGGTGACCTTATCTCCAGCTACGGTAACGGTATTGCCCATTTTTTCCAAGGCAGCTGTAGCCTGTTCTGGTGTAAGCTGACTTCCCAAAAGCCGATTGATTTCTGACAGGGAAGCAACGGCTGGCTCCTGGAAGTAGAAGGGGGCTACAATATCCTTTCCAAAGCCTGTGTCGTAGGGATGCTCTACCTTACAGGGCAGAATGGTGTATCCAGCATCGGCAAAGTCGCAGGCAACGATGTTGGCAGAAAGGAGCAAGGAAGTCATGTCGGAACCAGTCATTTCTACTAAGAGGTCTGAGTCTCCCACTTGTACTGCACCCAAGGTGGCACTGTTGATGATGGGAGCCATGGACATAATCTCGCCCTTGTCATCGGTAAGGAGGGGGAACAGAGGAGCGTCTTTAAGAATCCAGCCGTAGTCCTTTCCCTTGGGATGGTCGGTAAGGATTTGGCGACAGGTCATGGGCTGTTCAAACTGAAGGGGAACAAAGCTTGTGTTGTCTGGATCTACAGCCTTGTAGTGAACAGGCCACTGAATCATAGAGGAGCGGTATACACCCATGGAAACAGTGCGACGCTTGCGACCAAAGTTCCAGCACAGCTTTTCCTGAGTCTGGATAATGTCCAGCAGCATGGGCTCGTCGATGGGTTTTCCAGAAATGACGAAAGCAATCATGTAGGGACGAATGTCCTTGAGCTGGGGGTCTACAGTAACAACACGGTTTCCGTAGTCAACAATCTTGTCCTTGGAGGACATAAAGGTACTGTAATCGGAAGCTTTTCCTCCGCCGTGAACCCGAAGCTGGCGAGCAACACCAGCGGTAGACCACAGGTCGGGACGGTTTGTGTCGTTCAATTCAATCTTGATGACACGCTGATCTTCTGGTAGGCTGGCATCTGGCTTTTCGTCCAATTCGGCTTTTCCACAGGTGAGCCGGTCTTCCAGCATATCATAATCATATTTCTTTCCAAGCAAATTAAAAAATAGCTTCTCGTTTACTTCAATCTTAGGCATCCTAATCCCCTTCTATAATGACATCTTACTATTATACCAAGAGAAAGAGACAGTGTCTATCAAAAAAAATTTGTCCCTGCATGAGGTGGTGTGTCATATATATAACTATAATCTTTTTTTTGTGACTTTTCAAAAAACCGTCAAATAGAGTTGAAATCAATACAGTTAATACAATGGGGAAAAGCTTCTATAAGACAAAGAAGATAAAACTATTTCTTTTTGTTAGTTTGACTAGGGATTTAATTTTTATTATCCTTCAACAAGGAAGAATCAATTATAAAGGAATGGTTTTATGTCAGCAATTCGTAGTGTTATTCAACAGTTTGATGCAGAGATTCAGCATATTCGTCAGGAGATTGCAGATGGAAGGCCAAAGCCCACGCTGTTGCTGCATGTTTGCTGTGGACCTTGTAGCTCTGCCGTTATTGAGCAGTTGTCTGAGGTGTTTCAGATAACCTTGTACTATTATAATCCTAATATTTATCCCCAAGCTGAATATGAGCGGCGAAGAGACGAGTTAAAAGTCTTTATTTCAAGTTTTCCTGCCGCTCTGGAAATAGACCTTGTGGTGCCTCCCTACGATGCAGCTGAATACTATAAGGCCATAGACGTGGAGCATTCTCCTGAATTGAAAAGTCAGCCAGAAAAACAGGAGCGCTGCCGTCGCTGTTATTTGCTACGAATGGAAAAATCCTATCAATATGCTACAGACCATAACTTTGACTACATTACCACCGCTTTGTCTATTAGTCCCCACAAGGATTCTAATGCAATTAATGTTTTTGGCATTCAGCTTCAGAAAAAATATCGTATAGAAGGTCATGGGCCACGATTTTTAGTAGCAGATTTTAAGAAAAAGAATGGCTTTAAGCGTTCCTTGGAGCTTTCTCGTGAATTTGATTTGTATCGTCAGGATTATTGTGGTTGCGTGTATTCTATGAATCGTATTTCTCATGGGAAGGATGAATAAATCAGGAAAGCTTCTCCAGAAAATCAGCTACATATTTTAGACCCTTTTAAAGTTTTCTTCTTTGTCAATGACTTATGTTTTGATTGTAGAAATCTTCTAGGAGGGTTTATGAAATCCATAAAAACCTATTTTGTTCTGGGCTTGGTAATGGCCCTGTCTTTGGGAACGGTAACTGCAGAAAGTGCAAAGGCACCAAAGGCTGCAACTTCTGCTCCTGTGTATGTAACGAGTTCGGTAAAAGGGCTGGGAACACCGATATTGGTTATTACGGTGGATACTCCTGAATCAATCTTGAACTGGTTTGAAGATCACGGTATGGCCGTGGATACGGTGGGAACGAGCCTTGTTTCCATGCCAGTGGGGTACCGCAATGAGCTGAGAAAGCTCTATGCAGACAACAAATACTCCAAGGAGCTGCGGGAGTTGGCAGTGGAGGCATTGAAGCCCTATCTGACACCCGGCATTATTGAGACGGTAACCACCACCTACGGGCCTTTTACCTGGACCGTATCGTATAACAACGAGGATGGGGAAAAGATGGTGGCTCCCCACGAGCACGATCGTTTTTCAGACGACTGGTAGTACAAAGGAAAAGCCCTCCCGCTGTGGAAGGGCTTTTTCTTTGTGTTGAGGGGTGGGATTGTACATCAAGGTGATTCAGAAAAGATGTAGCCCATGTTTCGCACCGTATTGATATAGCCTCCTGGGTGCTGGGGCGTTTTTAGTTTTTTCCTAAGCCAAGAAACATGGGTATAGATGGTTCCTGAAGAAACTGTTTCTCCGTATCCCCAAACCATCCGCATTAAATCATACGTAGAAACGATTTGTTCCCGATGAAGCACCAGATACATCAGCAGCTTGCATTCCATGTAGGATAGGGGAATGGGGATTCCGTCTTTGAGGAGTTGTACCTTTGCAAACACCAGCTTGAAAGGTCCAAAGTCAAAGTCGGGATGATGGACAAAATCCGTTGTTATTTCCTTTGTTGGAACCTGTAGCATTTGTAATGCCTCATCTTCGTTTGCCACAACAGAAACCTCATAGCCTGCTATCCGTAATTTGTCTGCCAAGGAATCTCCCTGGTATTTATCTGGGTTGATAACGAGAATCTTATTCATGTTTTAAATGATAGTGCTTTGGAAAGGAATTTTCCATGTTTTAGGATGAAAGCTTGTCGTGGGCATTACGACGAGTAATTTTTGTGTTCAATCCCAGGGAGTTCTATTTCAAAGCGGGCACCGGGTTTGCCGTCCAGGCGATTGCAGGCTTTGATTTTTCCGCCGTGCAGCTGGATGATGTGGTGAACGATGGAAAGTCCAAGTCCTGTGCCACCAGTGTCTCGGCTGCGGCCCTTGTCTACTCGGAAAAATCGTTCAAAGATGCGCTGTTGGTATTGTTCTGGGATTCCGTTGCCCGTATCTTCGATTGCAATTTGTATCAAAGAAAGGCCATCCTCTGAGGGGAGTCGTTGCACTTGGATGTGGAGCTGGGAGCCAAGGGGACAATATTTTACGGAATTGTTTACGATGTTGCCCAAGGCTTGGCTCATGAGGCCGGGATTTGCCTTGAGGTAGATTACTTCGTTGGGGGGCAGAATGGCGTAGGTCATGGAAATGGAGTTAGATTGAGCCAAAAAGCTTTGTCCAGCCAGCACGTCGGTAATAATGTCTCCCAGATTCACCGGTTGTGTTTCGATTTTTGCACCAGCCTGTTCCAGTCGGGAAAGAGCCAGCAAATCGTCTATAATGTTGTTGAGCCGATAGGATTGCTGAGCCATAATTTCCAAAAAGTAGCTGGCTGTCTCCTTGTCTTGTATGGCTCCATCCTGCAGTGTTTCAATAAAGCCAGCAATGGCGGTAACGGGAGTTTTGAGCTCGTGGGAAACATTTGCTACAAAGTCCTTGCGTACCCGCTCCAATCGCTTGAGCTCGTCTCGGCTTTGGGACAGATCCAGGATGTTTTGTTGGATGGTTTTTCCCATGGACTCAAGATTTTCGGCCAGCTCCATAAACTCTCGTGGAGAATGAACTTCTGGCTTGTAGTCAAAGTTGCCCTCCTCGTAATGGTGTGCTGTTTCTTTGAGCTCGTTCAAGGGATGAAGAATCTTTGCGGCAATTATAAAGGTAACGATGAGAATGGCCGAAAGCACCAGCACCATGGAAAAAATGCTGTCTTGGCGCACGTTGGAGGAAAAGAACACGTTCCGTTGCATGGGAATGGAAAGTCGCAACACCAGATTTCTGCCCTGTAGATGTAACGGGATGGCGTAGTAGATTTGCAATTCCTTGTATACAGTACTCGTTCGTATATCAGAAGCTTCTCGTCCTGCTAAGGCTTCCTGTATTTCGTGGCGGTCTAGATGGTTTTCCAAGGAATGGAGCTGGGCGTCGGAGTCTCCCACAACAATTCCGTTTTGGTCAATTACTGTAATGCGAAAGCCTGTATCGTGAGATGCAGTTTCTCGAACCAGCTGGTCTATAGCCTGAAAAAAATCTACTTGATTGAGAGACTGAATCAGCTGGTCATTTTGAATCACCTGCTTAATGGCGTAGGCAAAGGTCCGAAGATTTTCTTTTGTCTGGGTGATGGCCGTTTGCTCCAAGGTGTGGAGGCTGATGATGATAAAGAACACAAAGCCACCGCAGAGGGTGAGTCCGTTGATGAGAAAGAGATAAAAAGGGGTGGATAAAGGTTTCTTTTTATTTTTCACCGTATTCAAAGGTCTCCACAAATCGATAACCTACACCACGAACAGTTTCAATCATATTGGCAAAGGCGGGAGCGTTAGCTGCTTCTGCCAATTTTTTTCTGATGCTGAGAATCTGCACATCGATGGAGCGTTCTGTAACAGGATATGAAGAGCCTTTTATATCGTTAATAATCTGAATGCGGGAAAAAACCTGCCCAGGGTGGCGAGCTAGATGATATAAGATAGAAAATTCTGTGGCAGAAAAAATGATGGGACAGCCATTGAGGCTCACTTCAAATTTATGGGGAATAATTTGTAGGCCATGAATAAAGACTATACCGTCGTTTCTCGCAGCAGAAGCTCCTGGCTCTTGTGGTTCCTGGAAGCGGCGGAGAACACTTTTTACTCTGGCTACCAGTACTTTTGGGGAAAAGGGCTTGGTGATGTAGTCGTCGGCTCCCAGTTCCAGCCCAGAAACGATATCAGAGTCGGAGGTTTTTGCTGTGGCCATGATGATGGGAATGCGGGCAGTGCTGGTGTCATTGCGGAGAATGCGGCAAATGTCAAATCCGCCCATGTCTGGCAGCATTAAGTCAAGAATAATGAGGTCGGGCGTTTCTGAGCGAGCCAGCTCCAATGCTTGAGCTCCATTTTCTGCGGTGAGAACGTCAAAGCCTTCTTTTTTTAGGTTATACTGAATCAATTCAATGATGGGAAGCTCATCGTCAACTACAAGGATAGTCATGGTTTGATTGTATCTATAAATCTTTTTTTTGGGTAGACGCAAAATCTTTTTGAATATGAATTCTTTGTAAAGAATTTAACTTCTCTCTATTAAATCTGTTTATCATGTATCGATTAAAGTCGATTTTGAAAAGAATGCTTGCTGGTAGGCTAGTATCTGGAGGCTGATGGTATGAAATCAATCCTTAATAGATGGAATATTCTGTGGACTTGTTGCTTTGTTGTTGCATTGGCTATGACAGTGCTTTCTTGTAAATCTGATAATGTAGTGGAGCAGCCTGTGGATAAAGATGGTTTGTTTGTAATGGATTTTCAGCCAGCGGGGGAGTTGCCTACTGCGGTAAAGTATCCTTCAATTTACGTGCAGTTTTCCAAGGCAGTGGTGCCTGTGGCAAAGCTGGGTGAGCCTTCCGACAAGTCTGACTTGATGAAGATTGAGCCTCCGCTGAAGGGTGTGTTCCGCTGGTATGGCACTAGTCTTTTGTGCTTTGATGCTGAGGAAGCGGTTATTCCCCAGCGGGAATACAAGGTAACTTTATCTGATGATATTACCGCTGTGGATGGCAGCCGTATTTCTGGCCAGCGAGCTTTTACCTTTCGCACGGAGCCCCTCAAATTAGAAAGCATTACCCCAGGCTACAAGGCTGCCTTGGAAGGGCTGTATCTGAACAGAAACGATTTGCCCGTGGAGGCTGCTCGTTCTGTGGCACTGTATTTTTCTTATCCAGTGGAGCCCAAGGAAATTGCCAAGCACCTGAAGATTGTGGATGGCTCAGGAAAATCCTATAAATTCGATATCAGTCGTCCAGACAAAAAAAATGAAAAGCTAGTGGAGCTTTTTTTGAAGGAAACGCCACCTGACAATACTTCCATGACGGTGGTGGTTCAAGCTGGTGCTCGCTCTGATTCCAAGTCCATTGGCACGGTGGAAGAATACAGAAGTCACAGCTACCACACCTTGCGTCCCTTGGAGCTAGAAAGTTTGTATTACGACAGGTCTAGCTCTGGAAGTCAGTCTCATCCTGTGAGCTTGCAGTTTTCCCATCAGCTGGATGAAAATCAAGATATAGCTACCATTGCACAGGCGATTACTGCTACAAAGCTTGGTGATGGAGCTGGCTCTGAAGCAGCTTTTCCCATGGCGGTGGAAGCGGAAAATATCAGCATTGTGGGAAATCAGCTGAGAGTTCACAGTTTGCCGGTAACCTACGAGGAAAGCTACAGCCTTTCTGTGAATCCAAGGGTTATCCGTGATGTGCATGGCCGTGTGTACGAAAAAGCCATTGGCCCAGAAAAAATTACGGTACCAGCTGCCGCCAGCTTTGCTCGATTCAAAAACTATGGCTTTAGTATGCTGGAAGCGAGCTTTCCGCCTCAGTTGGCCTTTGCCTATCAAAATCTTTTGCCAAAATCAAGCTATGTGGTAGAAGCCCTTGCTGGCGGCCAGTGGAAGCAGATCCAGCGGGTGGAGTTTGAGCCAAAGGATGTGCCAAAGAACCAGCAGCTGGTGGAGGCGGTGGATTTGTCTCCCACCTTGCAGGAGGGCTTTGGTGCGGCCAAGTTTACGGCGAACATGGAGTACCAGTGGACAAATTGGCAGGGTAAAACAGAGATTTCCCACACAAGGAACCAGCAGGTGATTCAAGTTACTGACTTGGGGCTGACGGTTCGCTATGGATTTAATCGTGCAGTGGTGCTGGTGAGTCAGCTTTCTTCGGGAAAACCTGTGGCGGGTGCGACCGTGGCGCTGTATGCAAAAGACGAATACTTGGATGATGAGGATATTCTTACCAGTCTGGGCAAAAGTCAGGTTTCTGGCACAACCGACAAAGACGGCTTGGTAGTGTTGCATCTTGACGAAAATCTTTTGAACGAAGATGTGGCTCAGGTTTTCATTTCTGCGGAAAAGGGTGCAGACAAGGCGGTATTTGCTCCAGACGATAATGAACTGTGGCGATATGGTTCTTATTCTCCCGCTTCTGTCCAGAATACCAAGATGGTTACCTTTATGTTTAGCGACCGTGGTTTGTACAAGCCTGGGGAGAAGGTGACAGTGCGGGGTATTGACCGCAACTTGACCTTGGGAGAATACGATGCCTACACCGGCAAGGCTTCCATTACTTTGAAGCAAGGTCATTGGCGTGCCGAAGCCATAGAAACACAGCAGCTGGAGATTTCTCCTTCTGGTGGATTTTGGGCCACCTTCCAGTTAAAGGAAGATATAACTCCTGGCTCTTATCAGCTGGTGTATGAGCGAAAGCTGCCTGGCGGAAGTACTGCTTCTGAAACCTTGCAGTTTACGGTGGCCTACTTTGAGCGGCTTCGCTTTGAATCCTCCGTGGCCATGACAGAAGGAACCTTTATCAGTGGAGATCGTCTTTCTGCTGAGCTTTCTGCCTCCTACCTTGGGGGTGGCAGCTTGGCTGGTTCCAGCTGGAGAAGTGACTGGTATCGTGAGCCAACCTATTTTATGGCAGAAGGTAAGGATTTTCAGGACTATAGCTTTGGCCCAAGAGAAGGCTTTGAGGGACGACGTCACCTGTCATCAGAAAGGGGTCTGCTGGATGGTTCTGGACTTGGTTCTACAGCTCAATTTTCTGGAGAAGAAGCTATTCAAGGAAAGCCCTACCTGTATCAGGTGGAAACCACAGTAACTGATGCTGGTGGACAGTCAATTTCTTCTTCAGGAAAGGTGGTGGTTCACCCAGCAAGCTTTTATATCGGTATTTCTCAGCCTAAAGACGTAAAGGGCTTTCCTAAAAAAGACCTTCCCCTTACCTTTGATTTTGCCCTTGTTACCCCAGAAAATCAGCTGGCAGAAGAAAGCCTCTTTCCAAAAAGCTCCAAGGATGCAGTGATTTCTGTGGAGCTCCTTCGTGAAAACTGGAAGCAGGTGCGGGAAATGGGCTCTCGTGGACAGGTTGTGAGCCGCTACACCAAGGAGCTGGTGAGTGAATACACTGGAACGGTAAAGCTGCAGCCAACAGGCTCCATCACGGTAACGCCACCAAAGGGCGGTGTGTATCTGCTGCGGCTCACCAGTCAGGATAGCCAAGGTCGTGTAATTGTAACGGAGCGGAGCTTTTACGTTAGCGGCTCTGATTGGAGCTTTTACCATGATGATTCACAGCAGATAAATCTCATTCCAGACAAGGAACTGTATCAGGTGGAGGACACCGCCCAAATCATGGTGCAAAGTCCTTTGCCAAAAGGTCAGTATCTTGTGACCATTGAGCGAGAAGGAATTTTCTCTGAAGAAGTAATTACCTTGCAGGAGCCCACCACGGTGCTGGACATTCCCATTTCCGATCGGTATTTGCCAGTGGTATATGTTACCCTGTCATCCTATTCTGTGCGGGAAAATGAGCCAGACCATGATTTTACCACTCGTGATACTGAAAAGCCCACGGGATATTTTGGTGCAACAGCTCTTCATGTCAGTCCAAAGGTGCGGGAATTTAACGTAGAGATTCAGCTAGATAAAACCTTGTATCAGCCTGGACAGGAGGCCACCGTCACCTTAAAAGCTACTTCTCAAGACGGACAGCCCTTGGCTGGGGCTGAGCTGACCTTGATGGCGGTAGATCGTGGCGTTATCGATTTAATTGGTTATCAGGTACCAGATCCCTTGGCTCATTTTTACAACGAAAGCCTTTTCCCCAGCGGTGTCCGTGGTGGTGATTCTCGTTCCCTGCTGCTTGATCCAGTAACCTACGAAACGGAAAATATTTTTGGCGGTGATGAGGCTCTGGAAAAAGCTATGCTGGTGCAAGAGTCTGCTGCTATGGACATGATGCGAGCCATGAATACTTCCGCAGCCGCTGGTTCTGGCCCTCAGATTCGCAGCAACTTTGACCCAACTGCCGTCTTTGCACCAGCTCTGGTTACTGGTGCTGACGGAACGGTTACTCATAGCTTTACCTTGCCTGATAGTCTCACGGAATATCGTCTTACAGCCGTGGGAATGCTGGGGACTACACATTTTGCCTTGGAAGAAGGCTCTCTTTCGGTCAATAATCCTGTGAGTGTGCGAGATGTTCTGCCACGGCGGCTTCGGGAGCAGGATGTTTCTGACTTGGGCGTGGTGGTGTCTAACTTGGACGGTCAAGCCCATGAGGTTACGGTTACGCTAGAAGTGATTTCGGGCTTGGAGGCTGCAGGGCTTCCTGCTGAAGTGGGGGGAATTCGCCGTCAGGAAGGTGCAGCCAAGGTGATTGGTTCTACCACAAAGACTGTTTCCGTTCCAGCAGAAAGAACGCTGCCCATTCTTTTTGACATGGAAGCCCTGCAGGAAGGCTTTGTGTCCGTGGTATTTACGGTGGATTCTGCTGTGGTGCAGGAAAAAATTGTAAAGTCCTTGGAAATTGACCGTCCTTACATTTACGAAACCGTAACCACTGTGGGAGAGGTTTCTGCTGATACGGCGGAAGATTCAGCTACGGTGCAAGAGGCTATTGTCTTGCCCTTGGGCATGGAGGATGAGAAAAGCGGTGGCCTTCAGGTGGTGCTGGATCCCACTCGTTTGGGAACGTTGACAGAGGCCATTACCTACGTGTTCCGCTATCCCTACGGCTGTCTTGAGCAGAGAACTGCTGCCATGCTGCCCTTAGTGTATTTTGGTGATTACATTGATGTGTTCGGACTGGAAAGTGAGGTGGAAAATCCTTTCAAGGTGGTGGAAGCGGAAATCGCTGATTGGGCTACCTTGCAAAAGGCCGACGGTGGCTTCCCTTACTGGCGGAGCAATACTTCCTCATCCCTGGCAGCTTCCCTGCGGATTGCAGAATTGCTGGCTGCAGCACGAGCTCATAAAATCACGATTCCTCAGGAAATCAATCTTGAAAAGCTTGCAAGTTATATCACAAAGGAGGCTGCTTCCAGCTGGTACAAGCACAACGGCTATGTGCAAGCCTATAGTCTTTTTGTTTTAGATAAATTGACTGGTAACGTGTCCCAGACTCAGGTAGACCAAGTGCTGTCTATGGAAAACCTTGGCTTTGCAGAAAAGGCCATGTGCGGCATTGTATCCTTGAACAATGGAGCTAGCGATAGGGCTTTGGAAATTGCTGCCGATGTTCGGCGTCATAGTCGGCCTACAGTGCGGGGCGTGGATATTACCGATGGAGCCTCCACTGGATGGATGTATTTTAACGGAGAGTCTGAAGAAAACGCCTTGTTGCTCCAGTTCTTTACCCAGCTGGATGCTACTGATGACATGAACGGACGACTCTTGTTCAATTTGCTGGAAATTCAGCGTGCAGGAAAGGGGTATTGGAAAAATACTGCCAGCACTGCCCGTGTGCTTGAAGCTATCGCTTGCTATATCGAAGCAAATGATCTGGAAAATTTGAATATTGACGGTTCATTCTCTGTTGAAGGAAAAACTCTTGTAACAGGCTCCTTCCAAGGTGCTGGAGCAAAGCCTGTGGAAAAGTCCTTGTCCTTTGGTGAGCTTGCTGAGTTAGGACTGGAATCGGGGAAAACCTTGCCAGTGGAAATTTCCAAGCTGGGCAGGGGAACCTTGTTTTACAGTCTTTCCATGAAGTATGCTCTGCCTGTGGAAGAACAGATTGCTCGTGACGAAGGGCTGAGTGTCTACGTGGAGATTTCTGAGCTGGATACTGGCAAGGTTGTTACGGATACTGTCTTGCAGGCGGGAACAATTTACAAGGCTCACGTCACCCTTTCTTCCACAAAAAATAGAACCTTTGTGGCTCTCCGTGTTCCCATTCCCTCTGGTGCCGAAGTGCTGAATGCAGATTTTGCCACCATGCCCCAGCTGGCAGGAACCGCCACCAAGGAAGAAGCTACTTCTACAGAAGGCATCCTTGATGAATGGGGCAACTGGTTTACACTAGGCTCCAACTTTGGGCTTTCTAGTCGAGAGATTTACGACAACGAGGTTCGATATTTCTGGGATGCCTTCCGACGTGGCCGCCAGCAGGTGGAATTCTTGTTCCGACCTGTTCGTTCAGGCTCCTTCACCGTGCCTTCTGCCACAGCAGAATGTATGTACGAGCCAGAGATTTTTGGTCGCACACAAGGAGCGGTGGTGGTGATACAGTAAATTTAGGAGGGGACACTCCCTCTACTCAGAAGCGGGACAAGGGGCTATGGTGTCTTGTCCCTGGTCCTTCTTAAGACCTCTTGTTACAACAATTCCAGTACTACATCTAGCGGAAGCAATGTCCCTTGGGCTGCTTGCTCAGGAGAAAGTCCCATGGAAAGGAGTTTTTTTGCTGTTTCTAGTTTGGTTTTGTGGGCTCCTTGTTCCAGTCCTTGTTGGATGCCAGCTTGAAATCCGGCTTCTTGGCCTCTATCGAAACCATTTTCGTAAGCATCGTATTCTATATCAGCCATTTTTAGTGCCAGCGTCATGAATGACCTCCTTTCAATAGAATTATTTTTCAGTGTTGTAATTTTGTTGAAAATCTCCTGTGTTAAGGTGGAATCAGCAACACCATCCTGTAAATAATGATAAAATGCTTGAAGTTTCTGGTCAAGGGCTGAAAGCTTTGTGGCTTTGGTGTTCAAAAAGATGCGGAGAGAACCGTCT
>JAFYWB010000003.1 GCA_017549025.1 Treponema sp. | reverse complement strand
TTTTTCAGCTGATTGGAAAAATCATAGGAGAAATAAGAGATTTCCTCCTTGCTGGCATTGGGAACCACATATCGACTAGTAATTTTTTCTGAAATATTGTCTTCATCAAAATTGTAACTAGAAAACTCAAAGTTTTTCATGTTCTGGTTGGACATAGCCACCAAATGGTTCACATCCTTGGGCATAATGCGAGACAGAGAGTATTCCACCTCGTTTACACCGCGGGAAAAAAGAGCCATCTTCTTGCTACCAGACAGGGAAAGAATGGTTCCCTCAGAAAGAATTCCTAGCTCTGTGGGATATTCTTTTACCCAAATTATAGTTTCATAGGTGTCGGCATACTTGTAGCCTCCCAAAAAGTCCAAATCTCCTGAAATCTTTACATAAAGATAGCGATTTGGCTCTGCCTTAAAGGTAAAGCTATTCAAAGTACTGTATTTTTCTTCTGTGGGAATCAGCTGAACTGGTACCTTTTGGGACTGGGACAGGGCTAAATCAGTTACCTCCTGTACATTCCAGTGGTGATTCTTGCTTTCCTTCCAGCCCGGTTCAGCGGCCCGATTTACTGGAAGCTGCCACACCGTAATATTGTCTGCAATTTCCTCCCCAGCAATGGAGCCCTTTGTCTCCACTGTCAGCACCTGGTCGTAATTTTGCTGCTGATTCTGCACCAAGGCATGACCAACACTGGTAATCTTCACATAATCACTCATGCCGGGAATGTCCACGGAGGCAGTTTTCTTCTTGCTGGTGGTTCCACCTCGCTGGGACTTAATGCCACTGGCAACGGTAATGTGCATGGTGGAGGTTCGAATAGGCATTTCCACTGGCTGGCTTACCACATAGGCAACAGTTCCTGCTTCGTTATAGGAGATTTCAACACCATAGTCTTTAGTGGAAACAACCGCCCCCTTTTCGTTCAAAAGCTCCAGCTTCATGGATACAGCCTTGGCTACCGTTTCTGTCACTAAGGGATGGGAGCCAGTGATGCTACAGGTAACTCGCTTTATGGATGGATTTTCCGTATCGATAAAGAATTCAGGCTCATCAATGGAGAGGGTAAAGTCGGTGGTGGTAAAGGAGAACTCATTTTTTACACTTATGTGCTCTGGAAAAAGCTCTGGGGAAAACTTTACCTTGTATTTTGTGGCAAGCTGCCAGTCCTCCACAGGAATGAACACCAAGTCAGTGTCTGTATCCCAGTGCCAGCTTCCTTTTATGGCTGGCTCTATAGAAATAAGTCCTTCTGCGAGGGCTTCTCGCTCCATGTCCTCCAGTCGTGCTACAGAGCCATTAAAGCTTACGGAAAGCTGGTCTGGAGCCGAGAGCTGGTAATCCATACTGGGAAGATTTTGGCGGTAGTCCACCGTAATTTTTTCCTGCTGGGAACAGGAGAAAAACAGCAGCTGCACCATAAAAATCATTGAAACTAAAAAAATATTTTTTCTCATGAGATACTCCTTCATCAATCCGACTATTTCTACTGATTATATAAGTCAGCTACTTTCCGATACACGGTGCTCAAATGAGCCTTTTCTTCTTCGGTAAGGGAACCAGATGTTTCGTCAATCAGGGTTTCCAAGCTGGAAAGGCTTTCGTTTAAGGCAGTGGCAAAACCTCTACTTACCTTAAACCAATAAGAACCTCTTCCGTCACAAAAAAGACAAATAAATCCTAATTCTTTTGACTTAGACTTTGCCTCAGCCACCCGCAGAATCAAATCAAGACTATGAATCAGCTGACTTGTTTCCTCTGGACTGTTAACCGAAAGGTTTGCTCGACGGTTCCACTGGTCCTCCTTCAAGGGAGTTAGGTTCAGACGGCGGGCAAGATTAAAGATCAAGTCTGCTCGCTCACCAGTTAAAAGCCAGCTCCCCCCAATCTTTACCCTGGCCTTTAAGCCACCAGCTTGAGCAAGCTTTCCTTCTTCCCCAGAATTTTCCAGTGCCTGCAGGGCTTCCTTTAACTGTGATAGGGGCAAAATCAAAGACTTCTTTCCCTTGACTCGCTCTATTTCAAAGACCTGTCCTCCCAGGCTCAAGGTTTCTTCCTCAGAACCGCTGTTTTTTTGGCTTGCCTTCTTGCCACTGGCCTTTTCTTGGGAAAATTTTTCCTTGCGAGAAAGAAAATCTGAGTCTCGCCTGTTTTTTAGGCTCTCTTTTTCTCGGCCTGAACCGTCTCGTGGGCCCTTTCCTTTCTGGCTTTTTCCTTGCAATTCTAAAAGCCGTGCCTCTAAGGTACCTTTTCCGTCCTGAGAAGGAATACGGGAAAGAATATTTCTCGTCAGAGGCGACACGGACATGGCGAACATGCGGGAAGTTCGGACAATTTCACCAGCCACCATGTACAAGGGATCTGAGCGGAACATATTTGATCCAGGATGAATCTGGATATTGTCTGCCGTGAGGGTACGATAATTTTCACGCCCTGAACGGACACAAACAAACTGCACCATTCCACAGGCAATACAGCACAAATAATCGTCTGCAGAACCGCCGCCTCCCAGAGGAATTCCCATGTCCGTTACAATTTGCTCCAGCTGCTCCTTGATGTTCAAGATTTCTGCCATAACCCGCTCGTCAAGATAGCTATTTTTGCAGAATTTTTGCTTGTTCTTTATGGAAACATAGGTACGGAATAGCTTTACGTAGGATACAAAGTCACCCTGTACATCTCGGAAGGAGTGGTGAGCCTTGCGGGCATCAGTTTCTTCTCCGGGAGGCAGCACAAAGGGTGAGGTGGTAGAAAGGAAGGAAGCTGCAATCAAGGCTTCTTCCAGCACATCGGGATATTTTAAGATGGCTTCCACAATAATGCGACTGATTCTGGGCATTAGGGGGAATTCCACCATAAGCTTTCCGATGGAAGAAAGGGTATTGTCCTCCTCCAAAGCTCCCAGCATTCGCAGTGTTTCCACGGCACCAGCCATGCCTTCGTAGCTAGGAGGAGAGATAAAATCAAAGCGCTGGAAGTCAGTAATTCCCAGCTCGGACATACGCAGCACCACCTCCGACAAGTCGGTACGATAAATCTCCTCGGTGGTGTACATTTGCCGTTGGTTAAAGTCCTGGGCAGGGTAGAGACGATAGCAGGTGCCCGGCTGAGTTCGTCCCGCTCGTCCCTTCCGCTGGTTGCAGGAGGCCTTGGAAACAGAGCTTTCTACCAGGCTTGAAGTATAAGTTCTTGGGTTGTAATGATTTAATTTTGCAAGTCCAGAGTCAATTACCGTGGTAATGCCTGCAATGGTTACGCTAGTTTCTGCAATATTGGTAGAAATCACCACCTTTTTCTTGCCAAAGGGCGGGGAATCAAAGACTCGCTCCTGCTCCTCCTTTGCAAGGCGACCATACAAAGGCACCAAATGGAGCTTACGACCAAAGGATGCGTTGGCCAATTTACGCATACAGTCCTTGATGATTTTTGCTCCCGGCAAAAAGCACAGAATGTCTCCCGGCTCCCGATTATCCAGCACTCGGCCAATGGTGTCTTCTATCTTGGACAACAGAGCTTGGGCTGCAATGGTGCTATTGGTGCTGGCTGCCACCTCTGGTGGGTCATACACCACCGTTACTGGATAAGTGATAGTGTCTATGGTAACAATGGGGCAACCGTCAAAGTAATTGGAAAACACCTCCGTGTTCATGGTAGCAGAAGAAACGATAACCTTAAAATCCTTTCGTGCCGCCAGTACCCGCTTCAGCAGCCCCAGCACAAAGTCTATGTTCAAGCTCCGTTCATGGGCTTCATCTACCATCACCACAGAATAACGGGAAAGCCAAGGATCCAGCTTCATTTCCTGCAATAAAATACCGTCAGTCATGATTTTGATTTTAGTGGTGGCGTCGGTCTTGTCTTCAAACCGCATCTTGTAGCCCACCAAACCGGGATAGGAGGTTTTCAGCTGCTTGGCAATAAACTCACTGACACTAAGGGCTGCAATACGGCGGGGCTGGGTAACGGCAATCATGCCAGATTGGGAATAGCCTGCTTCATGGAGGATTACTGGCAGCTGGGTAGTTTTTCCTGAACCAGTGGGACTTTGCACCACCACCACCTGATTTGTGGCTAAGGTTTCTAGAATCCGCTCCTTTTGCTGGTAAACAGGCAGGTCGGTGTAATTATTTTTCATGTATATGCCCCTTTATATAATTTTGAGAAAATTCCACTATCAATTATAATAAAGAAAAGAGCCTTTCTCAAGGATTTTTCCCATTCTTACCATGAAAAATCAAAAACATCTATTTTTACCCCACTAATGTATAAAAAAATATTTTATTTAAGAATTCCAAGAAAAAAATAATTGTATAAAATACCTTCCTACGTTACAATCTTATAGTAATAGTATTTCACCTTCTATTTTTTACAGATAGGGGGAGGGGTATATTTTATGATGAGGATATGATGAACAACAAGAAAGCCGTATTTTCAACTTTATTCTGTATTTTTATTGCAGCACTGTTTATTCTTGGCTGCAACAATCACTTGCTTAAACCACAACAGGATGAACCACATCTTCTTGTACGAATAGTAAATAGCACAGGAGCAAGAAATGCCACCACAACAGGGGAATGGCAAATCTCTGCTTGGATAGAAAATCAGAACGGTACGGAATCCCATCACCAAAACGTAACCTCCGCCAGTGGATCAAAGGTTTCCATCACCTTTGATGACCTAGTAATAGGCTCCCAAATCAACATCCACCTTGAGCTTACAAAAATTGATGACACCCAGACAAAATTCACTGGAGAAAGTGGTTGGACTACCATCAAAGAAGGTGTGAATGTAGTTACTATTGTGCTATATGATCCTGCTGTGGGCTTATCTTGGGCAGATTCAACTCTTACCATTTACAATGAAACAGGATTAATAAATTTTAGAAAAATTGTAAATGGAGATGTTTCTACTTCCGCTCCTATTACCGTTGGAGATAAAACATTTAGTGGGCAAGACCGTACAGTAAATGCACGCCTTGCAGCTGACATTGAATTAACGGAAGACTGGACACCAATAGCAAATAATAGCACATATCCTTATGCTGGTACCTTTGATGGAGCAGGACATACTGTTTCTGGAATAAATGTTACAGGTGGTGGTAATCCTAAAGGATTTTTTGGTTCAATTGGTACAAATAAGGCAATTATAAAGAACCTCACTGTAGAAGGAACAGTTGATGTTAGTTACTATGCAGGAGGTATTGCAGGATATGTTGATGGCGGTACTATCGAATACTGTGTCAATAAAATTAATGTAACCAGTACAACTACAACAGGTACTGGTGGTATAGCTGGTTACATAGCTGGTTCTGGTGCAACAATAACTGGTTGTGTTAACTTTGGTGCAGTTCAAGGAAATAACTATACAGGAGGAATTGCTGGTAGTTCTTATAGTAATAGTACTACCAGTCCCCAAATTGCTCACTGTATAAATTTTGGTTCAGTTAAAACTACAGACAGTTCTTCAAAAGCAAGTGGAATCTATGGATTTTCTGTTAAAACCTCCGATAATATCACTAATTGTGCAAATTTCGGTACAATAACTTCCTCTAGCAGCGGTTCTGGAGCAGGAATAACTAATACAGACAACTATCTTACCATCCAATATTGTTTGAGTGCTGGAGAAATTAATGCTACAAAAATATATACCATTACTTCAAGCACAAGTGGTACACAGACTAAAAACTACTACGACTCTAGTAAAATTACAGGAGCAACAACTACAGGTGGAACAGGCAAAACAACCTCAGCTCTCAAAGTAGCCAGTGCAAGTTCTTTGGATTCCTCTTGGAGTACAAACTGGAGCTTTGCTTCAGGACGGTATCCCTTGCCAAATATCCAAGATAATATTCTCCCTGAAATTTGGACAGAAATTGAAAATTCAGTAAAATAATGTGATTTTTTTCTCTTAAAATATCCCCCACCTCCCAGAGATTGCACCTAAGGCTTTCTCTGGGAGTTTTTTTTACCGCACCACATCCTTTCGGCCAATTTTTTCCATCAGGGCTTTACGTGCAGCAAGGTAGGTGGCCCATTTTTCGTTGCCTTCATTCCGTAGCTCTTGGATAAAACCCTCGTTTAAGCGGCGGATAAGATAATTTTTGCTTTCGTCAATGTAGGTGGTAATAAGGTGGGGCGTAATAGCTGTAATTTTAAAGTCTGAATCGCCAGTAGCCTTTTCTAGCTCCACTTGAATCAAGTAGCCGTCTCCTGTGTAGTCCCGATTTGTTTCAGGTTTGGTGAATTGGGGATTTGTCCTCTGACCAGAAATGGTGTTTCCCAAGGCATACATGGCCATGGCATGGGGAAATGCTTCTTCCTGAGCGGTAAACACCTCCCACTCCTTTGCCAAATGAGGGTGATTTGCCCACACAAAGTCAACACCACTATCTAGCAAAGAACGGTAAAAATCCCGCCGAACTTGGGTAATTTCATGAACATACTCATCCTCACAAGTGTGGAGAGATAGCACAAACACGTCACAGGGATTTTCCTGCCGCAACTGAGCCAATTCCTGAAACAGCGTCTTTCGTCTGCTGGCAGAAGGAGCCACATAGTCAAGCTTTTGGTAGTCGGTAAAGCTGTTTAAGATTTCCGTCACCGCCACAAACAAAATTTTCCAGTCATCCTTTTCAATCAGCTGATAGGTAAGGCCTTGGTAACCAGCAGGTTTGATTCCTGCAGCATACACTCCCTCAGCCTCTTTTGAGAGGAAAAAGGCCAGAGTTCTTTCCATTCCCTGCAGGCCCTGATCGTTGGTGTGGTTATTGGCAAGAGAAAACACATCAAAGCCTGCATCAATGGCAGCCTGTGCATAATCTGGTTGCACGTTAAAAGTAGGGTAGCTTTCGTAGGGTCTTCCATCGTGAACAGGAGTCTCCAAATTAGCAAAGGTCAAATCATCATTCTGAATGATTTCCTCTATGTCCTCATAAATCATGCTGTAGTCAGCCATCCTGAAATTTGGTGTGTGAGCCATAATGTCACCCCCAAAGGTCAGCACCAGTCGGCTGGCAGAAGGGACAGCTTCCTCAGATGGAAGGGGGAGAATAGGGGAGTCATTGGTACCAGTTACAAGGAAGGGTGAATCAATTTCATCCATTCTAGAATCGGTATTTTCACGAGGAATACTGGAACAAGCAAGAAAAAAGAAAAGACTTGCAAAACACAAAGAATAAACGAAAAATTGACGTAATCTCATAGCAATCATTCAATTATAACATTGACAGTAGGAATTCTTCAAGGTAGAATAGGGGAGTTATTAAGACAAATATTAAAGGAGTAATTTTTAATGGCAAACCAGAAATTTGTATATTTCTTTGGCGCCGGCAAGGCTGACGGAGACGCATCCATGAAAATGGAGCTGGGAGGCAAGGGAGCTAACTTGGCAGAAATGACAAGCCTAGGAATTCCTGTTCCCCCTGGATTCACCATTTCCACAGAGGTCTGTAAACTTTTCTACGAAAACAACAAATCCTATCCTGCAGGGTTGAAGGAAGAGGTTGCTGCAAACCTGAAGGCTTTGGAAGAGCTTATGGGCAAGAAGCTGGGTGATGCTGACGATCCACTGCTGGTATCCGTTCGTTCTGGTGCTGCCATTTCCATGCCCGGAATGATGGACACCATCTTGAACCTGGGTATGAACGACAAGGCCGCCAAGGGACTTGCTGACCGCACTGGAAACCCACGTTTTGCTTGGGACGCCTACCGCCGCTTTATCCAGATGTACGGTGACGTTGCCATGGGTGTTCCCGCCGACCACTTTGAAGATGCCATTTCCGAGCTGAAGGCAAAGCGTGGCGTTACCTTGGACACTGACCTTACTGCCGCTGACCTTGAAGAGCTTGTTGCCACCTACAAGGTTATCTACAAGAATGCCATCGGTAAGGACTTCCCCCAGGATCCCGTTGAGCAGTTGTGGGGCTCCATCGATGCAGTTTTCGGTTCTTGGATGAACGAGCGAGCCATCAAATACCGTGCCATGAACAACATCAAGGGCTTGGCAGGAACAGCTGTAAACATTCAGTCCATGGTATTCGGTAACTTCGGAATGGATTCTGGAACTGGTGTATGCTTTAGCCGTAACCCCTCCACTGGAGAAAACAAGTTCTACGGTGAATACCTGATGAACGCCCAGGGAGAAGACGTTGTAGCTGGTATCCGTACTCCCGAAAAAATCAGCAAGCTGGAAGAAGAAAACGCAGAGGTTTACGGACAGCTTATCGCCATTCGTGAGCGCCTTGAAAAGCACTATCGTGACATGCAGGACATGGAATTCACTGTGCAGCAGGGCAAGCTTTACATTCTGCAAACTCGTAGCGGAAAGCGAACTGGTCAGTCTGCAGTAAAATGTGCTGTAGATATGGTAGGCGAGGGCCTTATCACCCGTGAAGAAGCCGTTAAGCGTGTTTCTGCTGCCCACATCGACCAGCTGTTGCACCCCATGATTGATGCCGATGCCCTCAAGACAGCAAAGCAGCTTACCAAGGGCTTGAATGCTTCTCCTGGAGCTGCCTGTGGTCACATTGTATATACTGCCGATGACGCAGAAGCTTGGGTACGTGAAGGAAAGAAGGTTGTTCTTGTTCGTAAGGAAACAAGCCCAGAGGATATTTCCGGAATGGCCTGTTCAGAAGGTATCCTGACCTCAACTGGTGGTATGACAAGCCACGCTGCCGTAGTTGCTCGTGGTATGGGTACTCCCTGTGTTTGTGGAGCCCAGGAAGTTGTGGTAAACGGCAAGAATGTAACCATCGGAGAAAAGACCTTTACTGAAGGTGACTTCATCACCATCGACGGAACTACTGGTTGCGTATACGAAGGTGAGCTGCCACTGAAGGAAGCTTCTATTTCACCTGAATTGAACACCTTCTTGGGATGGTGTGATGAGATTTGTGAGGCTTCTCAGCGTGGCTCCATCAAGGGCTTTAACGTACGAGCCAATGCCGACCAGCCCCAGGATGCAGCCCAGGCCTTTATCTTTGGCGCCAAGGGAATCGGTTTGTGCCGCACAGAGCACATGTTCTTTGACCGAGACAAGCTCATCCACTTCCGTGCCATGATTGTTTCCGACACAGAAGCCCAGCGCAAGCGTGCATTGGACAACATCCTGCCATTGCAGCAGAAGGACTTTACTGGAATCCTTGAGGCCATGAATGGTCGTCCTGTAACAATTCGTCTGTTGGATCCACCTTTGCACGAGTTCATTCCTCATACACGTGCTGAAAAGGACGAGTTGGCAGACTTCATGAAGCTGAACGCCGACCAGCTTACCGTAAAGCTGGATAAGCTCCACGAAATGAACCCCATGTTGGGTCACCGTGGTTGCCGCTTGGGAATCACTTATCCAGAGATTTACGACATGCAGGTAGAAGCCATTGCTCGTGCCGCTGCCGATTGTATCGCTCGAAAGATTCCTGTTAAGCCAGAAATCATGATTCCTATCGTTTGTGACGTAAAGGAATTGTCCATTCTCCGTGGCCGTGCAGAGGCTGTTATTGCTAAGGTTTTCGAGGACAATCCTGAAGCTGCAAAGGACATCCTCATCGGATCCATGATTGAAGTTCCTCGTGCCGCTCTCCAGGCTGCAAAGCTTGCTGAGTATGCCGACTTCTTCAGCTTTGGTACCAACGACCTTACCCAGATGACCTTTGCCTTTAGCCGTGACGATGCTGTTAAGTTCCTGCCCACTTACTTGGATACAGAGGTTTTTGAAACAGACCCTTTCAAGACACTGGACGAAACTGGCGTTGGCGAATTGGTAAATATTGCTCGTGAGCGTTCCCGCTCTGTAAAGAGTGACATCAAGCTGGGTATCTGCGGTGAGCATGGTGGAGATCCTGACACCATCGACTTCTGCTACAGAGCTGGATTGAACTACGTATCCTGCTCTCCATACCGAGTACCAGCCGCTCGACTGGCTGCAGCTCAGGCTGTTATCAAGAATAAGTAAATGTAGCTAATAGAGGAGGGAAGATTCTCCTTAAGTTTCTTCCCTCCCATTATTTTATATATACAACTTCCTATAATGTGTATTCTGTCTACTAATAATAGCAGAAGTCAAATTTATGAAATTCATAAAGACTTCTGTTAAATATCTTTACAAAGTTGGATACAAAGTTATGCTTTTATTGGCATCATCATTTTCAGCTTCATCTAATAATTTTTGTGCTTGTTCATGATGCTCATAGTCAAAATAATATTTTGCAGAAAGGTATTCAACTTCACCAATAGTAAAAACTAAATTGAATGAATTGTTATGACTACCTTTTTCATATCGAATTGGTAGCAAAAAACTATTTAATTCTGCTGCAGGGTATTTGTTTGTATGATAAGTTTCACCATCATCTTTAGTCCCTTGTAAAGAAAATAAATCCACGTTGCTTGGGTAGAAACATTCAACTCCAAGGTATGAATCATCAGCTATTTCTATAGAGGCAGGAAATCCTTTGTTTTCCGCTAAGCTTGGGTATTTAAATGGAGTTTTGTAAACTTCTCTATCATTTGAAAGAATACCAATTGCATAAGAGGATTTATCATCACTTGAAACAAAATAATTTGAGTGTCCGTAATTATTTTCTACGCAAGTAATCTTTCCATCTTTATCTTTTACGTAGATATTGAATCTAGCATTACTATACTCTGTAGTCCAAGTGAGAACAACGCTTTCTTTGCTAAAACCCAAAACCGATAACTCTGCTGTTGGTAGAGTTTCCAATGTGTTGTTAACAAAATTTTCTAAGGGTTCACAACTAGTAAATAAAAGTGAAAATAAAATAAAAGCACAAAAGATTATCTTT
>JAFYWB010000002.1 GCA_017549025.1 Treponema sp. | reverse complement strand
TTCTGCATTTTCTGAATCATTCAAGGATATGCACACCTTCCCCAGCTCAATATATGCGTCCCAGTTCTTGTTGTCCGCCTTGATTACATCCATATACATAACCTTGGCATTTTCATAATCCTCAGCACTGGCATAGGCACGGGCCAAGTTTGCCCGCACTTCATTGTTAGAAGAGTCCAATTTTAGTGCTGTTTGGAAATAATCCACTGCCAATCGATAATCCTTCTGCTGCAAATAGGCCTTACCCATGTTGTTGTTTGCCTCAAAGTTTGACGGATCAAGAGCTACGGCCTTCATCAAGAAGGTAAGAGCTGAAGAACCATCTCCAGACTCCAAGAAAATATTTCCTAGGTTGATGAGAGAACGCACGTGGCGAGCATCCAGCTTAAGTGCTTCTTGGTACACAGGAATTGAATCATCAATCTTGCCACTTTCATCCAATAGCAGAGCATAGTTATAGACAATGGAAACCATGTTCTTTGTATCCATCTTGCTATCTTTTTTGGCAGCAGTGTAAGCCTTTTGTGCATAGGTCAGAGAATCCTTTAGCTTACCCTGTCCGTACAAGGCGGTGGATAGATTATAGTTGGTCAATGCATCCTCAGAAGAAAGAGCCAGCGCCTTACGGAACTGCTCCTCTGCTTCACTGTATCGTCCAACAGAAGCATACACCGCTCCCAACTCCCGCAATGCATTCGTATTAGCTGAATCAATACGGATTACCTGCTGATAGGCGGTGATAGCACCGCTGGTGTCGTTCTTATCTACTAACAAACGAGCAGCTTCAAGATAGGCCTTATCGTATTGGGGATTGATTGAATACGCCTTACGGAAGGCAGCAATGGCATCATCCCGACGACCTAAGTTTTTCAGCGTAAGTCCCAGATTGTATTGAGCATTTTCAAAACGAGCATTTAACCGTCCACAGGTTTCAAATGATGCTCGGGCTTCACTGTATTTTTTCAGCATGTACTGAGTCTTACCTAATTCATAATAATACAAGTAATTGTTGCTATCTGATTGAACAGCTTGAGTGTACTCATCTAGGGCTGTTGTCCAATTTTTTGCATCAGCAGCCTCTTTTCCAAAAACATAGTGGGCAATAGCGTTTTTGGGATCATTGATAAGGGCTTCATCAGCATAATTGTGAGCAGCAGTAGAAGTTTTTTCTTTCTTTTCAAGCATACTAGAATTTGTCCCATTCCCAGAAGTACCACTGGATGAAACAATTTCATCGGAAGCATTTCTCATAGCCAAAGCAGCCTCCGCCATTTGCTCTGCTGCAAAAGCTCGTTGTCCTTCGGGCAAATTCTCCTTTGCAGCATCAAAATGCTTGATGGCTGTGTCGTAATCCCCAGAATTTGTAGCAGCCTTACCAAGAGAAATTTCATCTCGAACTTTATTCATCTGCTCTTGAATACGCTTGTTCTTTTCTGCCAAAGCCTTTTCTTCAGCAGCCTTTCGCTCAGCTTCCGCCTTTTGCTGGGCAATTTGTTCTTGGCGTTTCTGTTCAGCGGCAGCTTCAGCCTTACGTTCAGCCTCTGCCTTGGCAATGCTTGCACTAGAACCACCAACACCAGAAGCCACATCATCGGAAAGATTTTTTGCAAGCTTAGCAAGCTCACCGCTATCCAAACCTTTAAGGCCTTCGTAGCCACCTTCTTGAATCAGTTTTTCAATTCGCTTGGCAATTTCTTCTTGACTCAATCCTTCCAAGCTTCCGTCGGCAGCAAGCTCTTGCATCAATCGGGCAAATTCATCGCTGTCCATTTTTTCAAGTCCCTTGTAGCTGCCATTTTTTAACATCTGATCAACTCGATTGGCAACCTCATCCTGACTCATATCTTCTATACTATCTGCAGAGGCATCCTTAGAAAGATTTTTTGCAAGCTTGGCAAGCTCACCGCTATCTAAGCCTTTAAGTCCTTCGTAGCCACCTTCTTGAATCAGCTTTTCAATTCGCTTGGCAATTTCTTCCTGACTCAATCCTTCCAAGCTTCCGTCGGCAGCAAGCTCTTGCATCAATCGGGCACATTCATCGCTGTCCATTTTTTCAAGTCCCTTGTAGTTGCCATTTTTTAGCATCTGATCAACTCGATTGGCAACCTCATCCTGACTCATATTTTTTAAGCCACCTGCACCAGAACCAGAAGAAGCTCCGTTTCCAGCATTCCCTGCTGCCCCAGCTCCAGCCTTTCCTTGAGACTGTTGTTGTCGTAAAATCTCATTCATGGTGGCGTTATTTCTGTTGGCAGCTTCAATCAAGGCACGCAAATCCTCCAGTCCCTGAATGCCCTCTAACCCTTCGACTCCTCCAAGAGCGCCACTTTCTGTTAATTTACGTATAATTTCTTCAATGGAGCTATTATCAGAACCATTTTTTAAGGCCATAAGTGCCATGGCATCTTCCAGTAAAGCAAGTGCTTCAGCATCGTTGGCGTTTTTAATCAGCAAATCCTCCAGCAAATCAAGGGCACGGTCGTACTCGCCCCTATCAAGATATCGCTGAATCAAGGACATGGTATTGTCTCGCTCCACTGCAGCGGCATTGTTCTTTTTTACCATGGAGTACACGCCAAATCCACCAATCCCCAGCAGCAACAAGGCAGCAGCGGCAGCGATAGCAATGAAAACACCCTTTTTCTTCTTTTTATCCTCTTCTTGGGAGGAATCAGTTTCCTTAGTCACTTCAGATCCTGTTTGTTTTGTTGTAGCAGAACCTGTTTGCTTAGCTGTATTAGTTCCTGTTTCCTTGGTTGTATTAGAGCTTGTTTGCCCAGCAATTGAAGAACCAAGACGAGAAGTCATTGAAGAAGTACTTGGTTTTTCGGCCTCCACCTTCTTGTCCTCCGTATTATTAGTCCAATTCTGATTCATACTCATATTCAATAACTCCTTCTGAACCTGCATTCATTCCTGTGGTCTCTGTCTCCTGCAAGGAGGCAGCCACCTCTTCCAGTAGCCGTCGCCGTCGTTCCGCTTCAGCCTCTCGTTGTGCCGCAAGCCGAGCTTCTTCTGCCGCTCGCTCTGCAGCCAGCCGTTCCGCTTCCTTACGAGCCGCCTCAGCCTTTTCTTCAGCAATACGCTGATTTTCAGCCTGTATGCGAGCTTCTTCTTCCTTCATTCGCTGTTCTTCCTGAACAAGTCGCTCTTTTTCCTGCTCACGATACACCATTTCACCCTGTAGCGCTTGGATGATTGCCTCAACCTCCGCACGCTGACTGCTATAGGGATCAAGCACCAGATACCGCTGGTAATCTTCCAAAGCCCCCTGCAGCTTGTCCTGGGAAAGCCGGGCATTGGCTCGATTCAAAACAGGAGCAGCATAGGCGGGATCTGCCACAGAGGCCAGAGAAAACATTTCCTCAGCGGTGGCATAATCCCTCATGGCATAGGCAGAATTCCCTGCATTAAAGGCAATAATTCGCTTGTTGGTACCAGAAGCGGACAAGCCCCGTTTAAAAACATCAAGAGACTCAGGATATTTTCCTGTCTGATAGTAAGCAATTCCAAGATACACATATACCGACGGAGACACAGCCACATCATTTAGTGCTGTTTCCAGATACGGAATCGCTTCAGCAGGCTTATTTGTGGTAAATAAATTGTATCCTGTTTCATAGGCATCAGATGCAAATGAAGAAAAGACTGACATGGTAATAACAGTTATAATGAGAAAAAGTTTCCGCTTCACCATAATCACCTCCAAAGTTATTACATTTATCAAAGTAACCCATTTGACATATTCGCATAAAAAAGTTACTCTTTCAAGAATAAGAAGTATAACTATAGTATCGGAGTTCTAATGGAAGCTGTTCAGATAATTATTATCGCAGTGTCAGCAGTTGTAGTCGGTTTCCTGGCATATTTTCTTATAAAGTCCATGATTGCTCCCAAAAGAGTTGAGGGAATAAACAAACTCATTAAGCAAGGAAAGACTGCTGCTGCGGTAAAGCTAGCAAAGTCGATTATTGCCCGAAATCAACGGGATTACAAGGCCCACTATTATCTTGGTAAGGCATATTTGGCAGACAACAAGCCTGAGCTGGCATTGATGGAGTTCAAGGTTGTAAACCAAAATGCTCTTTTTGATGCAGATATGCCCGAGGTGGATTTCCGAAAGCAGATTTCACAGCTCTATCTTAAATTCAACCAGCCCAGCGAGGCCCTGCGGGAATTCCTCCTGTTGACCAAGCTGGAGCCACGGAATGCGGAGCATTTTTACAATGCAGGAAAGCTTTTTGAGCAGGGCAACAAAACAGACCAGGCTGTCTCCTTTTATCAGCAGGCTATTGGCTTGAACAAAAAGCACGTTAAGGCTCATGCCTCCTTGGGAATGATGCTGTACAAGACGAAGCAGCTGGAATCTGCAAAGCGGGAAATTTCTTTGGCTATTTCCTTAAATCCCAACGAATTCTCCTCATATTTTTATTTGGGAAAAATTCTCAAGGAAGCAAAGGATTATCCTGGAGCCGTGGATGCTTTTGAAAAGGCTATGCGTGACCCAGAGTTTAAGCAGCGTGCCCTTTTGGAGCGAGGTTCATGCTTTATGGCCGTGGACAATCCCGACAAGGCCTTTATCGAATTTGACCGAGCAGTAAAGGCCTCTAAAAATGAATCCAGCCAAGAAACTCTGTACTCACGGTACTTTTTGGCAGCCTGCTACGAAAAAATGCATAAAATTGAGCTGGCTATTGAGCAGTGGGAAAAAATTTGTGCCAGAAATAAGAGCTTCTTGGATACAGCCACCAAGCTTTCTGAGTACCGAGACCTGCAGAACAATGACAGCATGAAGGAATACCTTACCAGCTCCACTGAGTTCTTCATTGAATTGTGCAAGAAGATTGCCCTCAATGGCATGGGCTTTGCTTCCCAAAACGTAGAGGCCACCAAATACGGCTGCCGAATCGTAGCCACAGAGGCAAAGAACGACAACTGGATGAACATGCGTCAGCAGCTGTACTGCATTCACTTCTTTCGAGAGCCAGATCCTCTGGAAGATACCGTTATTCGACAAATTGCAGACGAGGTGAAAAAACAAAACTATACCAAGGCCTTTGTTTGTACCAGCTCTGGGTTCAGCCGGGCAGCCTCCAATTTTGCCGAAAGCCGTCCCATCGAGCTTATTAACAAGCAAAAGCTAGAAATGCTTTTGGAAAAAACTGGAATATAAAGCCGAGAAGCTATGAAAATACTCTGCGTGTCGGATCAAATTGATCCTTTAGTCTACAGTAATTCAGTAAAGGAACGGTTTTCCGACGTAGAGCTGGTATTCTGTGCAGGGGATTTACCCATGGAATACATTGATTTCATTGTTTCATCTTTAAATCTGCCTACCTTCTTTGTGTTTGGCAATCATAACCTCAACGAATTCCATCTGTTCCACAAATCCTTTGGTGCCACAAACACCAATGCCAACGACTTGCTAGGTTTAGATTCCGTTTCCGGCGGGGCAAGCTATGCAGGATTTAAGGCTTTGAGAATCCCTACTTCCGTTGCTGGGCGTCCCTTGCTGGTGGTGGGTGCCTCTGGCTCCATTAAATACAACAAGGGCTTATCCCAATACACCGATGGTGCCATGAAGTTCAAGCTTTTAAAGCTCTTGCCTAAGCTGTTGTACAATAAGCTACGGTATGGGCGCTATCTGGACATTTTCTTAACCCATTCTCCGCCCCGCCATCTGCAGGACCGAGAGGATCCCTGTCACAGAGGCTTTACCTGCTACCGCTGGTTCTTGGAGCGATTCAAGCCCAAATACATGGTCCATGGACACATTCACCTGTATGACCTGCAGGAATCACGAATCACTCAGTACCATCAAACTGAAATCATCAATGTTTTCAGTCACTATATCCTTGATATTCCTTGGAGTACCACGTAACATGTCTTATCGATCACAATCCCAGGAAGATTTTGCCAAAGCCAGAAACAAAGCCCTATTTAACGAGCTCCAGCACTTCCTCAATCCCGAGGAAACCCAGCTCCTTTCGCTGGAAGACGTAAAAAAAATGCTTAAGCCTACAGGAGAGGTGTATCAGGGAATGCGGACTGTTCCCGTGGAGCTTATTGTGGGGAGCGAAGGACGATACCACGATTTTGACAACCATTTTTTTCCCAAGAATCTTCACCTAAAGCAACGGTGGGAAAATATTGACCGAGCTCATCTGGAGGACATCATCCTTCCTCCCATTAACCTCTACGAGCTGGGAGGACTGTATTTTGTGCGAGATGGGAACCACCGTGTTTCCGTAGCTAAATCCCAAGGAATCACCGATTTAGATGCAGAGGTAATAAGTCTGCAAAGCGAAATCAAGCTTAAACCAGGCTCCACTCCCAAGCAGATGATTCGTCAAGTTATCCAGTATGAAAAGCGAGTGTTCTACGGCGAAACTAATTTCGGAGACATTACCGAAGACTGGAATCTAGATTTTACCGCCACAGGTCAGTATGACGTTATTTTTCACCATCTACTGATTCACAAATATTACATCAATCAGAATAAGACTGAAGAAATCCCCATGACAGAGGCCATAACCTCCTGGTACGAAAACGTGTATCTGCCAGTTATCAATGTCATCAAACAGCAAAAAATATTGAAAAAATTTGAGGGAAGAACTCCTGCCGACATGTACGTTTGGCTGATAAAATATTGGGACGAGCTGAAGCAAAAATTCGGCAATGACTACAGCCTAGACGTGGCAGCCTATAGCTTTACCAAGGAATATGGAACTGGATTTTTCAAGGGACTTTTCAAAAAAATTCATTTTTATTTGAAAAAAAAGTCTCCTTGACGACACAAGATTTCAATGGTAAACTATATAATTATGGTATTTCTCGGAGTTCATAATGAATGACAGTTTCGCATACCTTCCCTTGTTGGTAGCAACTGGGACTGCTTTTATTACAATCATTATTCTTGCAGCAAACAGGGAACGGTATCATCCAGTAGTAATAACACTTCACATCCTCTGCGCAATCCTAGTGGGAATTGTAGCTGTTTATACAGTAATCAATCCACTGATTTTCCCCATTGCGGTGGCATTGGCATGTGCTACCATCCTAATGCTGGCTGCAGCAGTTACAAACCGAGTTACACGACCACGGGAACCCAAAGAAAAGAAGGTGGTGCAAACAGAAGAAGTGGTGGAAGCCACCGCTACAGAAACACCTCAGGTTGTAGCAGGTTCAGTCTCCTTGCTGGAGGCTGGAAAGAACTTCACCCTCATTGCATCTGAAGCTCTAGCAAAAAATGCGGATTTAGGACCATTGCTAGACAGCATAAACGCAAGTCTTATTTTTGAAACTCAAGCTCATGGTGGAGCAATCCTTCTGGTGGACGGCTTTGAGGATGTTCTTGCAGTAAAATCCTTGGCTGGAGACTTTCCTCCACCCTATCGTCTTCCAGAAGATCTACCCCACAAGGTAATTCGTGTAGAAACAAATTTCCGTTTCTCCCAATTCCCCCTTACCGAAACAATTTTTGGAGCGGTGGCTTGTAGTGGACGTGGAGAGTTAATTACCGAACCTCTTTCAGACATTCGTATTATTCAGAACGGTCCAGAAGACTTCTTGAAATGCGGAAGCTATATCTTTATTCCACTTAAAATAAAGGAAACCGTTATCGGTGTGATAGCATTGGCTCGCCGTTACGGAGAAGCAGCCTTTACAGAACGGGAATACGACATTGCAGCTATCTTAGCAGATTATGCCAGTGCAGCTATTAAGATTGTATACTCCTACCAAGAGGTTATGGAGCACGCAGAGCTTACTAAGGAAGGTGACATTGCCTGTAAACTGCAAGCAACCCTGCCACCAAAGCTTTTGCCTACTATTCCAGGTCTTTCTTTAGGTTCCTTCCAACGTATTGCTGACGGTATTTGTGGTGACTACTACGATATTATTCCTGCTCGCAGGGATAGAATTTCCTTCGTTTTAGCTGATGTTGCCGGAAAGGGAATGACCTCCTTGATGGTTATGGTGATGCTACGGGCAATGCTGAGGCTTACGGTGAACACCACTCAAAGTGCCGCCACAATTCTTTCTTGGGCAAACCGGGGAATTGCCAGCGAAACGACCATTGACCACTTTGCCAGCGTGGCTCTCATCAACTACGATGGCGAACAGAAGAAGATTCAAATTGCCACAGCTGGTGCTACTCCCATTCTTCTGTATCATGCGGCTACAGGAGAAATAGAAAAGATTTCTCAGATGAGCGACCCTGTAGGTGTAGAAAAAAAGACAGAATACCAAGATAAGGATTTTTCTGTTCAAACCGATGATATAATTATCACCTACACAGACGGTGTTATTGAGGCCCCAAATAGCCGTGGTTTGCAATATTCCAAGGAACGATTGCTGGAAGTAATTGTCAATAACAAGCATTTGTCTGGAAAAGAAATTGCAGAACACGTCAAAACAGATATTCTAAAATTTACCGGAGTTGATGCTCAGCATGACGACCAAACACTGCTGGTTATCAAGGTTCAATAAGCAAGGAGGAATCTATGGAACTAAAAATACGAAAAAATGGTGAGATTTACATCATCGATGTAAACGGCGAAATGGATTTGTACAATTCTTACAAGCTGAAGGAGCTTGTAATGAAGATGCTGGAAAAAAATGTTAAAAACTTCATCATAAATCTTGAGCAGGTTGACTACATCGACTCATCTGGAATTGGAGCTTTGATTTTTATTTGTTCCACCATCAAGAAAATGAACCTGAAGCTTTCTATTTCTAATATTCATGGTTCAGTAAAGAAGGTTATTGAGTTGACCAAGCTGATGGGTTATTTCCCCATTTCCAACAGCGTAGAAGAAGCCATTTTGGCATTAAGCGAATAAGGAAGGGATTCAAATGGAACAGATTAAGGAACTGCGCTCTGACGAAAATGATGCTCTATTTGACAAAACAAATATGTTTTTCAAGGAGTTCCCTTCAGATTTCCGTCAAATTAGATACTTTACACTTTTGATTGTTCAGTCTGCACCCCTTGAAATCAAGGAAATCAACCTGTTGGAGCAGCAGATTAGTGAGGTTATCAAGAATGCCGTTAAACACGGCAATGATTGTGACATCAACAAAAAGGTTCGTGTTTGGTACTCCTTCAGTCCAACCCATGCTCACTTGATTGTAGAAGATGAGGGAGAAGGCTTTAAGGATCTGGAAAAGTGGAACGAATTCAACAGAAAGCGTCTGGATTGTCTCCATAACCAGAATTTTGAAGAATTAGCAAACTTTGTTTCTTTTAGAACCAACCGCAGTGACGACCAAGATGGAGGAAATGCCTTGTTCGCTGCATTGGAATATTGGAACGGTGGTTTTGTATACAATGGAAAGCGCAACTGTGTTGCCATGTTGAAAAAATTCCAGCAAAGACGTCACGGTATTGTAGCTGATAGCGAATAATCTTATAAAAAAGGGCTTACCTTTCCAGAAGGTAAGCCTTAATTTTTAGAATAAATTCTACTAAAAATTAAAATTGATAAAAATTAGCCAAACAGATGGGACAAGGCTCCAATATTCTCTGGAGATACTGCCGCTTGGTTTTCTATCTGAATAGCGTTGAAGATTTCCTGCCGGAATACCTTCACGTTTTTGGGAGCTTCTACTCCAATTTTGACCTGATCACCACGAATCTCAATAATGGTAACAGTAATTTCTTCACCAATCTTGATTTTCTGGTTCATCTTACGGGAGAGTATCAGCATAGATTCCCCCGTTTTTTCATTTCTTCCAAAATATCGTGCTTAGTTCCCCATCGTGAGTCAGAAATCACCACCTGCATACAATTATTGTTCTTCTTGTTAACAATAATTGGTCCTTGCAGGTTGATTGTGACTGGGGAACCAGCCGCTGGAACAGTAACAATGGAAAGAACAAAGACATCTGCTGGAGATGAAACATCAATCCAGGAAAGAACTTTGTCGTCCACATCTAGCTCGTAGTCGTTGCAAATCAAGAAGGGATCCACAACGAGAAAGGCCAAGGCTTTCTTTTCCGTTGACTGTAGCCAAAAGAAAGGCTCGTATTCAGACTCAAACAACACGTATTCCGTAAACTGTTCAAAGCCGAACAAACCTTCTGGAAAAATAAGCTTCTGACTATCGTCTACTGTAATTACACCCTTGGCCTTTGTTTCTACTTGCATCTACTCATCCTATTTGAGGTAGTTCAACAGGGTACTAGAATACAACTTTGCAGCATTGCTCAAGGTTGCCTGTTGAACATACTCCATCATCTTCATATCAGTTACCGCCTTGGTGAAGTCCAAATCACCTTCTCGGCTAATCATAGAAGTAACATTTAAAGCAGTCAAAGAGTTACGAGAAACATTCTGCATTGCACGCTCATACTCAGAGCCAGACTGAGCAATGCGGGCAACCAAGTTGCTTACAGAACCGTCAATGCCACCCAGCACCCGGCTACCAATGGCTTCTTGGTCTCCAGTAAGCAGGGCATCACGAAGGGCGATAACGCTGTCAAAGAGAGAACCACCAGAAACACGAACGCTGTCTCCCAAATTGTAGGGAGGCTGCTGGCTTGCATCTTTGATAAGGCCAAGGTCGTTGAGAGTTGTTCCAGACAGATCTTCCAACCACAGCTGGCGAGAATCGGTGGTCTGGAGATTCAAACCAAAGGTTACAGGGTCAATAGAAGCCTTTACTGCTGCACCAGAATCATTGATCTTGGCAACGATGGCATACACGTTGTCGCCAGCGTTCAAGGCAATTTCGTGTCCATCTACAGAAATCACTCCATCGGCACTTACACGGAAGGCGGAGGCATCACGGTTGGAATACAATTCCTGGGGCTGAGACCAGAATACCTTATTTCCTGCAGAAGAAGTTTCAAGATAGGCGTTTTCGTCCACTTCAATCTTGTTTCCTGCTACGTTGCCGTTGTAACGAACTGCAGCTATCTTTGGCTCAGAGGCTCCAGGAACGGTGGCCATCTCAACGTCAAAGGCAGTGCGGTTTGTTCTCGTTCCGGCAAACAAGGAGTTTCCGTCAGGACCAGTAGCATTGGCATTTTGAACCAATTCTTTAAGCAACTCGTCCACCTCGGTAGCCATGTTCTGCATATCCTCTGGGGTATATGTTCCGTTAGCACCAGTAATGGCAAGCTCACGGATACGATGCATGATTTCCAAGGACTGATCCATATAGCCTTCAGTTAAGGCCAGACGATCAGTCAGCACCTGGGCATTCTTCTCAAAGGTCTGAACACGTCCAAGATATGACTGGTAGCGAACCAAGTGGCCTGCTGCCAAGGGATCTTCCCGCAGAGACTGAAGCCGCTGCTGGCTACTGAGCTGGTTATTGATTCGAGCCTGTCGGGACTCCTGCAATCGCAAGCTTCCCTGCAGGTCATTATTCATCATTGCAGAACTAACTCTTCTCATATTCTATTTCCTTTGGGTTATACCCCGAGTCTATTAATAACGGTATCCAGCAGCTCATCAATTACGGTGATGAAACGAGCAGAGGCGTTGTAGCCATGCTGGAACTTGATAATGTCTGCCAACTCTTCATCGATGTTGACGCCAGAAATGGAGTCCCGCAATGTTCGCAGGTCTGCCATAACAGTTTGCTGGCTCAGCAGGTTGATTTCAGCCTGCTCACCCTTGAGTCCTACGTTGGTTACGGACTCAGCAAAGTAGTCGTCCAAGGTACGGTAACGGCCAATCATCACCTGAGAATTGCGGATTGAAGCAATCTCGGTGGCGGCAGAGCTATCACCGTTTTCTCCATAGCCAGAACCAGCGGGGAAGGAGGAAGCCACAGACAACACATCACTGACAATGGCAGGATTTACGGCAATGTAAGCAGAAGGATTATGTACGGGAGAAACGGCATACTGGGCTCCATTACCAGTACCAGCTCCAGCCAATGCATTTACCGCGTTAGGCTGAGCATAATCGTAGGCATTGGCGGCACCAGAGCCAGCCAAAATACCGGAATAACCAGCCAAGAAGTGACCTGAATCCTCCACGTGACGAATCACAAAGTCGGGATTTGTAGGATCCTGAGCAGTGGTGGCCTTCAGCACCAGATGATTGTTGCGGTCAAGGTAGGCTTTTACCTCACCGTCGGAGTCATTGATGCGAGCAATTACTGATTCTACGGTATCGGTGGGATAGTATGGTACATCAATGGTACCAGTTTTACCAGCAATAGTGATGGTTCCTTCAAACCCAACCTGTTCTTGAGGATTCAGCTCATGGGTACCAGAGAGGCGGAAAATATAGGATGAGTCTTCCACGCCGTCTCCGTTACGGTCAAAGTTACCAGCTACGTCGGTAACAAAGGGCTGCTGAACAAAGAAGTCAAGGCCAGTGGTATTGTTGGCACCCACCGCATTGCGATGAATATCATTGACCAAGTCAGCAAAGTTCATGGTCATGGTGTTCAGCTCCTGCAGTTCGTTACGAACATCCACGTCACGAAGCTCAATCAAGGCTCCCAGTGAACCGCCAGAAATCTGAGCTAAGTTACCAGTGTCGGCCCATACCACTTGGCTATAGGTATTATTATCGGTGGGAGAAATAGTGTCAAAGCCACGAGCTACCCCGCCCTGTACCAGCACCTGGCCGTCCAAGTGAACCATAAACTCGTCGCTGTCACGCTGGTCGGTGGTGATGTTTACCAAGGAGGAAAGCTTTTCCACCATCAAGTCACGGCGGTCTAGCAGGTCGTTGGGGTTATCTCCCATGGCACGAACACGAACAATCTCTGTGTTCAAATCTGCAATCTGCTTGGTGTAGTTGTTTACCTGCTGTACGGTGGCTTCAATGTCGCCGTTCAAGAGGGTTCCAATTCCTGCAAGACTATTCTCTCGCTGACGGATGGAATTCACCAAGGTTTCTCCACGAGAAACGATGGCTTGGCGAGCTGCCTGAGATTCAGGATACAGGGACAATTCCTGCCAAGACTGCCAGTAGCTGTCCATATTGGAGCGGATGGATACGTCCTGGGGCTCATTGTAAATCTGCTCCAGCATAACGTAGTATTTTTCACGGGTAGACCAGTAGGACTCCTGATTTGACTGAGATACAATGCGGGATTCCAGCAGCTCGTCACGAACACGGGTAATGCTTTCTACGCTTACCCCCTGACCAATCTGACCGGGACGCTCGGCACGGGTCAAATCTGGGCGATACAAGGGGTCAAACTGACGCAACTGCACCCGCTGGCGAGAATAGCCTTCGGTGTCGGCGTTTGCAATGTTGTGACCAGCAGTCTCGATGGAAGTGGTCTGTGCCATGAGACTACGCTTACCTAATTCAATTCCTGCAAATGAAGAAGCCATCCTATACTCCTTTAATTATAATACGGTGTTAATCAACAGATTTTCCGGTACTGGCTTAATGACAGAGCCAGAACTAGAATACACTGTGTTACGATTCTTTGGGATTACTGAATCAAAAACTTCCTGTAAAAATTCCTTTGTAATCCGTATGTAATCGTTCAAGGCATCATTCTCTACCTTGGAAGCAGACAATTTTCGTCGCACCTGATGAAGCACATCCTTTACCACGGGACGCAAATCCTCTGGAAGCATTGTGGAGACCTGATGCATACCAGGCACCTGTTGTGAACCTGAGACACCGCAAATCTGGCAACAAAGCTCTTCCCGCTTTGATTCTAGCTGAGTGAAGCCTTCCGTCAACTCATTGAGCTTGAAAAGACTATTGTCCAAATCCACCCAGTTTTTTTCCGTAACTGCCTGTCGAACAAGCTTTTGCATTTGGATCATCGTGTCCAGTAGCTCATTCTGGGAAGTCAGGATAGCCAACAAATCTGCAGCTGCCTTCTTGTCCATAAAGGCATCCTCCATGAATCCATAATTCTTCATTATTATATCGGCAGAAACTGCTAAGTTATAAAGGAAAATAAATAAAAAAAGAGGGCCTGGTAAAACTTACCAAGCCCTCACAAAAAAAAGGAGAGGAGGATGCAGAAATCAGAACATGCAGTGTGTGCAGCTGCACGTTTCTGTAGAAACTGCGGTGATTGTTGTTGCTTTTGCAATCTATAAAACAAACCACTAAAGAATGAGAGGGTTACAAAAAAATGAAAAAAATTACGATTTTTTTGAAAGAATTGCTTATCCCGGGAAAACCGCAACACCCATCCTTCTCAGCCCTTCCTTGATTCATTGTCTACCATGATGTACAATAGAGTATCATTTGGAGGTTCACTATGGTGATGTATGACGCTCAGACAGGATTTCAGTTGGGAGACCCCCAGGTTACTCCTTTATCAGAACAGAGTCAGCTGCCTACACTGGCAGAATTACAGAAGGAGTTCAGTGCAATGATTCTTTCTGCCTCAGGATGGCGAAAGGTTTTTGCCATTTCTGGAGATGAAGAAGATGCTACAGCAGAGATTGGAGCTGCAAATGGCGTGCTTTCTGCCCTCATTGCCCAGGTCTTTGCAGATTACATTATCCAGCGGTGCGGCCCTAACTGTAAAATCGCTCTGGGACTTGATGCCCGCCCTACTGGAACTCAGATTGGAGATATTATTGCCAGAGTTTTGGCTGGCCGTGGCATTCAGGTAGAGTATCTTTTTATCACTGCCGCTCCCGAAATCATGGCCTATAGTCGCCAGCTTGACGGTTTTGTATACGTTTCTGCCAGCCACAACCCTGTGGGACACAACGGCATTAAATTCGGCTTGAACGATGGTGGCGTGCTTCCTGGAGAAGAAACAGCAAAGCTGACCGCAGCCTTTACCCAGCTTTGTAACAATAGTGAATCCGTTTCTCTGGCTTCCCAGCTGGTGGCAGCTTGTTCAGAAGAAGCTATCCAGAAAATCTTTGCAGACAGCGCCAGTTGCAAGGCTCGTGCTGTAGCCAGCTACCGTGACTTTACTCGCCTTGTGGTATCAGGAACAGATGACCAGCAGCAGCAACAGGCCTTCTTTGACCTTATTGCTCAAACCACAAAGAAAAAGCCCCTGTCAGTATCCTGCGACATGAACGGCTCTGCTAGAACCCTTTCCATCGACAAGGACTTCCTTCCTGAATGTGGCATTGGATTTGATGCCATCAACAACAAGCCTCGAAACATTGTCCACGCCATCATTCCTGAACCAGAAAATCTTGTTCACTGTGCCCGTTTCATGGAAGATCAAAAGCCCACCAATCCCGCCGTTACCTTGGGTTATATGCCAGACTGTGATGGTGACCGAGGAAACATTGTGTACTGGGATGATGCAAGTGGAAAAAGTCAGGTACTGAAGGCCCAGGAGGTATTCGCCCTTTCTGTGTTGGCAGAATTGGCTTATCTTGACTACAGAAATGAATCAACAGGCGAAAAGGCCAAGGCAGGAGTTTCTGTAAACGATCCCACCTCCATGCGAATCGAAGAAATTGCTACTGCCTTTGACGCCACTGTTTTCCGAGCAGAGGTAGGAGAGGCAAATGTAGTAAACCTGGCTCGTGAAGCACGACAAAAAGGCTATACCGTTCCCATTTTGGGAGAAGGCTCCAACGGTGGAAACATCACCCACCCAGCAGCTGTTCGTGACCCCATTAACACTATCTTTGCTTTGGTGAAGCTTTTGGCAATACAAGACACCACCCAGGCAGATGGCACAGTCAAGCAGGGATTGTTCCACCGCTGGTGCTGCAAGTCCGGTCAGGAAGCAGCCTACAAGGCAGATTTTACCTTGGCAGATATCATTGCAACCTTGCCTGTGTACACCACTACTGGTGTTTCAGAAAGTCGAGCCCTGCTGAAAATCAAGACTACCGATCACGGTAAACTGAAAGCTCGATTCCAGAAGGAGTTTGAAGCGAGCTGGCAGCAAAAAAAAGAAGCTCTGGCAAAGGACTACGGCATTGTAGCCTACGAAGCCATCTGCAATAACGGCACCAAGGAAACTCGAAATCTTACCGATTATAGCCTTTCTGGCAAGGGTGGACTGAAAATTCTGTTCAAAGATGCAGCAGGAAAGGGAGCAGGTTTTATCTGGATGCGTGGAAGTGGTACAGAGCCAGTATTCCGTATTCTCTGCGATGTTCGTGGTAGCAACAAGCAGATGGAAAAAGCATTGCTGGCTTGGGAAACAGAGCTTTTGGAAAAGGCTGATTCATAAAGCCTTTTTTTAGGACTCACACAGGAGTTTGAGGATTGCTTGTCGGCTTTTTGCTGAATTGGAATCACTCTGAATATATCGCTGGCTCATGGACTGGCTTTTAGAGGCACCCTCAAACTCCCCCACCACCTGCAAAGGACTGCCAGCAAGAACTACCACATGGTGAGCCAGTGCCAAGGCTTCTGACACATCATGGGTTACTAGCAGGGCAGTCCTTCCCTCCTTTTCCAGAAGCTGTTCTGTCAGCTCCATCAGCAGAAGCTTCAGCTTAATATCCTGAGCCTGAAAAGCCTCATCCATCAACAAAACGGTGGAGGGAAAAGCAAAGGCTCTGGCAATGGCACAACGTTGCCGCTGACCACCAGAACATTGGGTAGGCAATGCATCAATCTTTTCTTCCAGATTTACTGCTTTCAAAAAAGTATCACTTCTTTCTTTTGCAGTCTCTCGTCCCAGCAAGGATTCCACTGGTAGCATCACGTTTTTTTCCAGTGAATACCAGGGCAAAAGCCGAGGTTCTTGAAAAAGATAGGATACAGAACCACCACCAGAAATACTTCCCTGATTTGGCTGCAAAAGACCAGCAATGCAATCCAAGAGGCTCGTTTTTCCTGCTCCTGAGGATGCCATCAAGGCCGTAACCTTTCCAGCAGGGAAGCTGTAGGAAAAATCCTTGAAAATCTGGTAATTTCCCCGTTTGAGCCAAAGATTTTTTACTTCAATATTTTCCAAACCGTGGGTTTCATGTACATCCTTCATTTTGTGGCCTTTCCTCCAGTCAAAAGTCCCCGCCGATGCAAAATAACGGAAAAAAGACTTTCTAAAACAAAGCTCAAAATAACCAGCACCAAGGTGATGGCAAAAACCTGAGCTGTTTCTAAATGAACCTTGGCATTTTGCAGCAACGTTCCTGCTGAACGGTGAGGAAGACTAATCACCTCGGCTGCCGCCACCACCTTCCAGCTTAATCCAAAGGCTGCAAGGCTGCCTGAAAAAAAATAGGGCTTGCAGGAAGGAAAATACAGATGACGCAGCATTTTCCCTGTGGAAAATCCATAGACACGGCAGCAGGCAATCAAATCCTTGTTGGTATTCTTGATTCCAGTTTCTACTGCACTAATCATTACTGGAAGGCTCATGACCATGGCCACAAAAATTGGAACAAGGGAGGAACCGAACCAAAAGAGAGCCAGAAGAATAAAGGACACCACGGGAGTTGCCCGCATCATGGCCAAAGGAAAATCAAGAAGATTATGAACACTGTCACTTGCTCCAGCAGCAGCACCTAAAAGCGTACCTACCACCACAGAGATTCCAAAGGCCACCAAGCTTCTGCAGGCGGTAGCCCCCACATGTTGCCAAAACAGAGGCTTACCGATGTCTTGTAGTAAAGCTTTCAGTGTTTCTTTCGGTAATGGCAATATGAGGGGAGAATTTATTACCATAGCCAAAATCTGCCAAACTACCAAAATGGTACCTATAGACAAAAGAATGGCCACGTCTCGCCGCTGCAGAAATTTTTTACCCATCATTCAAAATAAAAGCCGTCGGTGGGAAGTACACCGCCGATTGCATCAGGGGCAAAGTCCAAGAAAATGGAGAAAAGTTCTTCCAGCTGAGGACGAGCTTCTGTAGCAGGGATGAACACATAAGCACCATTGGGAATTACCTTTGTGGCGATGGGAGCCTGCAAGCCCAAGGTGTGGGTCTCTACCAGCTTTCCCGCCTCAGAAGGATTGGATGCGGTCCAATCCACAGCATTTTTTGCACTTGCCAGCAAGCTACGGAGAATCTCAGGAGATTTTTCTGCCAGCTCCTTTCGTGCTACCAGCACTGTCATGGGGAAGGTTTCAGAATCTTTGCCAGCAGCCTTATTCAAAGCAGCATATTCCTGTTGCAGGTTGATTGCCCTGCGAACAGAAGCATCCTTAGTGGTAGCCACTGTGGAAAAAGGCTCTGGAACAACAGCATATTGGATTTTGCCAGACAACAAAGCCGCTGCAATTTCAGCTGCAGGCACAGAAAAATCCAAGGCAACTGAGTCGGCATCAGGAGCAGTTCCATCAGTAGCAATTGTAATGCCGTTAGCTTTTAGCAAATAGCGGAACATGTATTCAGGAGTAGCTCCCTGTCCTGCCACATTGACGGTCTTTCCCTTCAAGTCAGACAAGGAAACAATGGAGTCATCCTTTGTAATCAGATTCAGCATTCCCTGTCCCATAACTGCAGCCACCACAAGGGCTCCGTTATTTTTGGTAAAGACCTTTGCAGCCACGTTTGGAGGAAGGATTCCCGCATCGATTTCACCCTTCAAAAGCTTGGGCAAAAGTACATCAGCTCCCGCCACCACGTGGAACTGGAAATCAGCTCCAGAAACCTGGCTCTGATTCTCAAACAAATAGGCCATGGGAATGCCACTAGGACCGTTCAAAGCAGCAACATTGATGGTGCGATTTCCAGCTGAAGGAGCCTCACTACTAGGAACATCTCCCCCATCCTTCTTTCCACCAGCAAAAACGATAGTTGCCATCAGCATAAAGACAGCACTAACCATAAGAACTCGATTATATTTACTCATAAAAAACCTCCAACATGATGCAAAAAAACTGAGGCCGCCAAAGTTGTTTTCAGCAGCCCCTCGTTTTGAGTCATATAAAATAGCCCCAATAAAAAAATTATCTATTTTCCTTGTATATTTCGGCCAGCAACCGTAAACCTTCCCGCACCTCATCTTCTGGTCCAGAATAGTTTACTCGCAAGCACTTGTCATAATGACCATGACAGGTAGTTTTTGGATCTTCAACTCCAAAGAAGAAATACTCACCAGGTACTGTTACCACGCCTCGTTCCTTCAGCTTGCGGTACAACTCCAAAGTGGTAATCTTCAAGTCCCGAAGATACAGCCAAAGGAAGATAGCTCCCTCGCTGCGGTGAATCCAAAAATCCCCGCCATCAAAAAACTCTCGAATCCAAGCTACAGCCTGCTGAGATTTCCGCTGATAGAAGGGCTGCACGTAGTTTTTTGCCACTTCCACAATCTCACCAGAAGCAATACAGTTCTGGGCAATGGCCTGTCCACCGGAACCAGATGCCAAGGCAGCAATGGCATTTACATTTGCCATGGCAGAAGCAATTTCTGGTGTGGCCACAATAATACCTGTTCTCAAGGAAGGCAAACCAATCTTTGACAAGCTCATGGAAAGCACCACAGACTCATCCCAGTAGGGAGCAGCCTCATCAATAAACACAATATCTGGGAAGGGCAAACCATAGGCATTATCCACAAAGAGGGGAATGTCATACTTGGTGGCCAAGGCTGCTAAGCGGTGAATCTCTGTATCTGTCAACACGTTTCCTGTTGGATTGGTGGGACGAGAAACACACATTGCCCCAACATCATCATGGTTTGCAAGATAAGACTCCAAAAGCTCAAAGTCAATGAAATACTTGAAGCTTCTGTCATCGTAATATTCACAGCGAGCTGGAATAGAAACCATCAAGTTTGGCTCCAATCCCTGATCTGCATAGCCTACATATTCTGGCACCAAGGGGAAAAGAATCTTCTTTTTATGCTCCACCCCATCGGCCCCAGTAAAGGTTCCTGAAAATAGGTTAAAAAGATAGAAGAAGGCTGACTGACTTCCGTTGGTAATGGCAATATTTTCAGGGCCTACCTTCCAACCGTAGGTTTCAGAAAGAAACTTTGCCATTGCATCAATAAAACCAATTCTTCCCTGAGGAGGATCATACAAGGAAATCAGCTTTTCAAAACCGCCCTCCTCTGCCATAATCCGCTCCATTTCCCGTCGGAACATAGCCTCAGCCTCAGGAACGCGGGCAGGATTTCCGCCCCCTAAACGATAAGGAGTCACTCCAGCAGGCAAGGGACGGCCCAAATCATCCATCAATTGCAAGATACCGGAATGACCAGTAAGCTTTTTACCAAAATCTGAAAATGAGTACTTCATGATTCTTTACTCTCTAAATGTTGTACAAGCTTTCTTATATTCAGCTGCTGTTAATGAGAAAATATCCACATCAGGAGCTGCGTCAAGCATTGTTACCTGCCCGTGGAAATCCACATTGTCGTCGATTCTCAGACGAAGTGCAGAAATATCTCCCACTACACGGCTTCCAGAAGCAATTTCTATTTTTGATGCAGCGTGCAAATCGCCAACAACCTCTCCTGCCACTAAAATTGAGTCAGCAGCAATCTTTGTAACCTGACAATGAGCCGTCTTGTCAATTTTCAAGTTTCCAGAAGATTCAATCTTTCCTTCAAACTTCCCAGTGATAACAAGGTTATCGCTAAACTCCAAATCACCAATAAATTCAGTTTTTTGACCAAGAACGGTAACATTACCTTCTTTCATATTAAATGAGTACATCGAGCCCTCTCTTATTTTCTTTTTCTGGCGACACAACGAACCACAAGACCAATCACCAACAACAGTCCACTGGCCACTGCAAAAATGTCGCCTACGTAATCTCCCAAACGAGTATATACTGTTTTTTCAGTTTTATCCAGAACCGGAATGGAACCCACCAAATAGGTTTCCACAAAGGGCTCTGCCATGGCTAAAATCTTTCCATTAGGATCAATGATACAGGTTTGACCAGTAGTTGTAGAACGAACTGTTGGCACCCGATTTTCCACTGAACGGAAAACCGCCATGGACAAATGCTGATACTGACAGGCCAAGCTTTTTGACCAAGCATCATTGGAAAGATTTACAAAAGCCTGGGCACCAGCATTTACAAAACGCCGTCCCACAAAACCGAAGGTATCCTCAAAACAAATGGGTGTACTGAAATTGATTTTTGTTGCTCCATCATTTCCCATCACTTCAAAAACCACTGGCTCAACTCCAGGCTCCCACATGTGGGTATCACCATTCAGCAACATCTGGTACAGTTTGGGAAACTGCTTGTCAAAGGGAAAATATTCCGTAAAGGGAACAAGTTTCATCTTTCCATAAATATCTGGAACGGGAGGCAGAGCATTTTCTCCCGGAGTAAAAAGCAATACAGCGTTATAATCAACAACAGTATTTCCAAGGCCATCAACACCGTGGTCATTGCCAATTACAAAAGGAACAGGAGCAGCATCAAGGAAGTGCAAAAGCTCATCCACCAGCTGGAACTTATCCCGCTCGTATCGGTGCTGATAATGCCATTGTATCCGTGGCACAAAGGCTGTTTCCGGCCATACCACAAAATCCACCTGAGGATTCTCTTTTAAAGCCGCATCTGAAAGACGCATCAAGGTTTTTAAGTCCCGCTGATAAGCAGACACACCACCTACCCACGGGTCTGAATTCTGCTGAATCAGGGCTACGTCCACCTGAGGCGCTTCAGAATAGTCCACAGGAGAAACAAATCCATAAATCAATACACCAGTAAAAACCACTAGCCAGCAACAGGCAGAAACAAGGTGCTTCTTACAAGCTTGAGGCAGCTTTTTTACCAGCGCCTTCAATCCCTTATCAATACCTTCCAGCTTCATGGCTCGATAGGCATCTACAATAACACCTGTAAACCAAGCTGAAGTAAAGGTTATCAGTCCGTCCAAACCCCAAAGTCCAACGGTATCAACAATCTGAATGAGGGGTAATACTCTCCAATGAGAATAAGCTAAAACACCGTAGTGAAATCCAGAAAAACCTAAGGTTTTTACATAATCGTAGGCACACCATATCAACCCCTGAACAAGCCAGCCCCATTTTGGAAAAAGACTTGCTGCAGCTTTTAGCAGGGGAAAGGCCACCATAAGATAGAGCCCATACATGAAGGATATTACAAAAATTCCCAAAGGATGAAAGGTAGCCAACCAATAGGTAAAAAGACAATAGGCACCAACACCGTAGGCAATGCCCCAAAGCCAAACTGTCTTCCAAGATACAAAACGAACTAAAAGAAAAACTGGTATAAGGGCAAAATAAGCAAGAAAGGGAAAACCATTAACAGAAAAAATATTTGGTTGTGGAAGGGCAAAAAATAATATAGCAAGAACGAGAAGGGAAAAAGCAATGCCACACCGAGCAAGCAAAGAATAAGACTCTTTTTTTGGGCACCGCTCCACCATGGATTTGCACTACTCCTCTACAGATAAATTCCAAACAGCCTTTTTTAATTCCTGTCCTGAACGAAATGCAACAATGTAGTGAGGTGGAACAGACAAGTTATCCCCAGTCTTAGGATTTCGAGCCTTTTTCCGCTCCTTGCGAAGACGCAATTCAAAGGTTCCAAAACCACGCAACTCAATGGTAGCTCCATCCTTGAGGGCGAACTTTAACTGTTCGAGGGCTGATTCAAAAACATCTTGTACAACCCGTTTTTCATAGCCAGTTTCCTGACGAATTCCATCCACTAAATCGTACTTTGTTACCTTTTTTGATTGCATAATTCTCTTCCAAAATTTTTTTTACGAAATTCTAATTATAAAACGAGGGACACTGCATTACTGCAATATCCCATCCGTTTCCTTAGTTTGCAGCGACGCTGCCGAATGAAACATTGTACAGTTTCATCATCCGTGACTTTTTGCGAGACGCAGAATTCTTTGTCAAAATACCCTTTCCAGCAGCAGTATCCAACTCCTTTACCAGAGCCTTCAACAACTGGGCGGCACGCTCAGAATCCTTAGCGTGAACAGCCTCTACGTATTTTCTAGCACTTGTTCGAACGGAACTCTTTGCTGACTTGTTGCGTAAACGGCGAACTTCACTCTGCTTGTGTCTCTTTTCTGCAGACGAATGCTTTGTGGCCAAAAGAAACCCCCAAAAAAAATACTTACACTTGTGTCAAAAACAACACAAACTTGCATAATGCTACCAAAAACAGGTGACTTAGTCAAGTGAACTTCAATTCTCTCTGAGACTTTAAATAGTAGCCCCTAGGGATTTTACCGGGGCTGTTACACCAAGCATATTGACAACAGAGACACATTCAGTTATTATCTTGTAATAATCGATTATTCCTAAGATAGGAGGCAAGCCATGGCTGGAGCCAGTAAGAACTCTCGTACAACAGTTACCACCCATAAGTTCATTTGCAACTGCGGTGGAGAAATTGTAATGAAGACTCTGTTTGAGAAAGGCAGACTGAAGAACGTCGCCGAGTGCACACAGTGCAAGCGTGTTGAACGCCGCCCCAAGGACTTCAAATAATTAGTTCCTTGCAGCTGGTTGTCAGTACTATCTGATTTTCAGCTGAACTTCTCACATAGAAAGGGCTATCACAAGGATTTTCCTTGGATAGCCTTTTTTATTTTTAAACAGTATTGAATCTTGTTAAAACGAAAAATTATTTTCCAGCTTTTTCTGCAGCGTGCCACTCGTCAAGCTGAGCCTGAATCAACGCCTTACCTTCATCAAGAATCTGCATCTGCTCCTGCTTGTTGGTAGGGGCAGGATAGATTTTCAAAATCTTCACCCGATATGCACCATTTTTCAAATTTCTGATAATTCCTTCCAAGGTGGAAATCTGATACCCACCGTCTAACGCACATACAGCTACTGGCATGGGAGCCTTGTCCAACAGGCGTCTAAAACCAGCTGCATAAAAGGTGCGGAGCTGACCATCACGGCTTCGGGTGCCTTCTGGGAAGATAACGGGAATCTGTCCACGTGCCACAACTCTGCTGGCAAAGGCATCCAAGGTTTTCATGGCAACGGAGGGACTACCGGTGCGAGGAACAAGAGCATGCTCATGAACACGAAGCATTTCTGAAACCATAGGTACGTGGCGTCCCAATTCAGCTTTGGCAACAAAGCGCAAATCCCTGTCTCGCAAGAAATTCATGTATACCGGAATATCCAACAGACTTTGATGATTTGACATAATTAAAAACTGCTGGGGAAGTTCATTCTTTAGGTGACTGTCACCCTTGAACTTAAAGTTTTTATAAACAGAAAGAATTGAAAAAATCAGTGGGGCACAATATTTAACAATGCCTGTAGAAATTTTATAACAGAGTTTTTTTGAGATTGGATATGAAAAAACATTCAGAATTGCAGCAATACTAACAACGAGTAAAAGACAGCACACAGTGATAATACTGGACATTGAACAACCTTTTCTTGTAGATTCAGCCTTTGGAAAGCTTCTTTTATTCTATACATTTTAGCCCATATTCGCAAGGGGAAATCTAATCAAGGAATCGTTCAATGGAGCAGCACAATTCATCCAAATTGCCATGGGTTCTGCGACAAGTTGGTATTCCTTCCAAAAAGATTCTACCGTAGCGCTTTTCCACCAGCCGCCTATCCAGCACCACCACTGTTCCTCGGTCGGTAGAACGACGCATCAGACGCCCCACTCCCTGACGGAATTTAATAACGGCCTCTGGTACACTGAGCTCCATAAATGAACTACCACCACGTTGCTCCACAGCCTCAGAACGGGCTGCAAAAACAGGGTCGTCGGGCACTCTAAATGGTAATTTTACGATAATAACCTGAGATAAGGAGGAACCTGGTACATCAACACCTTCCCAAAAGGAATCTGTTGCAAAAAGGACGCTGGTTTCATCTTCCTTGAATTTTTCCAGCAGACGAAATCTATCCTCATCCCCCTGTTTGAACAAGGCAATACCGCTGCCTGCCAAAGTTCTCCCACAGGCTTCCCAGCAATTACGCAGAGAATCGTAGGAGGTAAAAAGCACCAAGGTTCGGCCTCCAGCAGCAGCTATAAGCCGTGAAACAGCGTGCTCCACGTAGGGCTGGAAGGAAGAGCTATCTGGCAAGGGTGCATCAGTAGGAATAGCCAGCAGAACATTACGATGATACGGAAAAGGAGAAGGAAATTCTTCTGTGGCAAGTCGCTCCTGGTCCACAAAGCAAGCGCCACTTCTTCCCAACCAGTAATTAAAGTTTTTGCTGCTGCGAATTGTGGCAGAGGTACAAACCACCGTAGACAAGGGCTCAAACACACCTTCATTCATACGAGGGGCAATATTCAAGGGAGCCTGCACAAAACGACAGAACCATTGCACTTGATCACTGCCTGCACCACGCATAGGCGGAAGCTTTACACGCTCCACAAAAAAGACCGTCTGGGAATGCTCCTGCCACTGAACAGAAGCCTTGCAAAACTGAGCCATAGCATCAAGCCGATTAAGCACCGTTTTTGTTTCCCATACCGCTGGGGCATCCCGCAAATCCTCATCAATGCTATCTATCATTTCACGAAAAACCGTAGTGCATTCAGTTATAGCAATTCCTAGCTGCTCAAATCTTTCCAAAACCACGGCAAAAATAGGCTCGGTGGCAGCAGTGAGCCGCAGAGCATATTGATTATCCATCAGCTCCAAGCCCGCCTGATCCAGATTTTCAAGGCAGGATTGCACCGATTCAATGGCGGTCAAAACCTGTCCCACCCAGTTTTCCCCAGAAGCCAGTACCTCCAGCGTATAAAGGTGACCAGCCATGGCACCACCACGTCGCTTACGATACAAAATATTCAGCTGACGATTTACCTTAAAACGGGTCAGTGTTTCAGAAAAGAAGCTGGTGGCCGCATTTTCTATGCCATGAGCCTCATCAAATACAAGACGGGTGTAGGGCGGCAACACAGCTGTATCGCTAAAACCTATGCCTGAAAGCCGTGCTTCTATGTCGGCAAATAAAAGGTGGTGATTTACAATGAGAATTTGAGCGTCTGCAGCCTCTTTGCGTACCTTCATTACAAAGCATTGACTGTGATACTTGCACTTCATGCCCATACAAGCATCAGATTCAGAGCAAATACGACTCCACAAATATTCGGAAGGGAGAAAAGTTAAATCCGAACGACTCCCAGTTTCTGTAGTTTTAGCCCAATCAGCCAAAATATCCAGCTCCTGGTTTTCGTTGTCGAATAGATCTGGTTCTGCTAAAAGGTCATTGAAGCGCCTCAGACACAAATAATTTTGGCGGCCCTTCATCAAGATAAACTTCAATTTTTTACCTGTAATTTTCAAGGCGGCAGGCACGTCCTTTTCTGCCAGCTGTTGCTGTAGGTTTATTGTCCCTGTGGAAAGCACCACCCGCTCATTATTGGTGGCCGCCCATAAAATACTAGGAATCAGATAGGCATAAGATTTACCAACACCGGTACCTGCCTCAAAGACTCCTACCCCATCCTCGTTAAAGGAGGTACAGATTTTTTTCAAAAGTTCAATTTGTGCAGGACGCTCTTCAAAATAATTATGGCCCGTATCCAAGGGGCCACCTGCTGAAATATAGGCCGCCACCGTATCAAGATTAAGCTTTTCCTTTGATTTTGGCTTAATAGGCTCCACTACCACATAGCAGCGACTGACATCATTGTTGATAATGTAAAAGCCTTGACAACGCTGGGCCGCCTGAGCTGCAATAGAAATATCTGCTGATGAAGGTTGAAGCACTCCAGATGGATGGTTGTGGATTAAAACGTGGGATTCATAGGCTGCTTCAGACTGAACAGGAACAGCATCTTGGTTGCCACGAGCGGCAACAAGAACAGAAACCACCCGTCCCTGGGAATCAATTTTTCCACCAAAGAAAACCTCGTTCCCAGCAGCCTCTGCAATGGCTTCTGTCATACGGAGACGAACTTCATCTGTAAACCGTAGAGACACATCCATTACTAACCTCTTTTAAAAAAAAGAAAGGGCTGTATAACAGCCCTTCTTCATCTCCTAGGGGAATTGAACCCCTGTTGTCGGGATGAAAACCCGATGTCCTAACCACTAGACGAAGGAGACATTTACAACGTGAAAGTATATTACCATTGACAAAAAAAAATGTCAATAGAAAAATACAAACTTTCTAAAAAAATTACATATTCATGTCGAATTTTTTCATTAAGCAATCCTGCAAATGACGACAATCCTCATCATCCAGTCCCATGCTATGAGCAATAGCTAAATCAGAAGAAGCTTCCACGTAATTACCAAGATTGTACTGAGCCAAGGCTCGTCGATAGTACACATGAGATTGATGCTCGTTGTAAATCAATGATTGATTAAAGAAGTCAATAGCCTTTTCGTTATCCCCCAGAACACTATGAACAATACCAATGTAGTACAGGGAACGGAAATTTTCCGGCTGATACACCACGCTTTGCTGGAAATCATTTAGTGCCTCGTCATATTTATTTTGGGCAAAAAAGGCCATTCCACGATGCTTAAGAATTACAGACAAAATAATGTTGTTTGGGGTAGGCTTAGATTCCACAATATCGGTGTAAATCTTTACTGCCTTTTCCATTTCTCCTGCATTGTGGGCTTGGATTGCGGCCAGCAACATATCATCAATGGTGCCTCTCACATAGGGCGAACTGATTTGTTGGCTTGTATCTGGAGCATCCAATCGATTTGGAAGGGCATCACGAGCCATGGAATCAGCCTTACTGTAGAAGGCATTTCGTCTAAAATCAATCTCACGATTGAGCTTATTCTGGTAGTCACGAATTTCCTGGAAGATAATGTCTGCCAAGCTTAAGCTTGCATTGATGGAGGCAAGCTTTCTTTTCAAAGGCAAATCAAATGGGGAAAATTCTGACTTATAAATCAGCTCGTGTTCAACCTCTGCCCATGCATCCTGAAGAATCGTTCTAATTTGAATCTCACATACGCAATCATGGGGAAGATTAAATCCTGTACAAGCAGCGGCATCGAGCAATTCTTTGGGAATTTCCACCAGCACATGGATAGACTCGTAGCCAAACTCTTTGAAGCTTAAGGAAGCACCCTTTCGTTCCACCTCTCGTACAACGAAATTATCCTTTATTTGCTGCTCCACCACTGCAAGGTCTTCCAAGAAAGCACAAATAATACGGATTCCCATCATGTCTGTTAATAGTGGCAGAGGAAATTCCTCTTTAAGAGGTGGTTTAATACGTAAAACCTTTCGGTAATAGCTATCAAAGCTTTTTACTCGGGACTTAAAGGTTGGCCGAGAAGGTAAAATTATTATATCTCTTAATTTATACTCTATTGTACTCAGTATTGTCTCAAATCCGCTTCGGTATATCTTGTACTGCTCTTGCAGTTCATACTTTGCTGGTAGCTTATTATTCTTTGAATCGCTCATAGTATAATTTTACCATTGAATTATACTTCACGCAAACTTTTTTTTTACATGAAAATAGTTTGAAACTTTACATACCCATAAAAAAAGGTCGCCCAGAAGGGCGACCATATCAACCTAAAAGGTCAATTTATGTTTCCAGCATTACCAAAGGTAGCTGAATTAGTTTGCAGCTTCTACTGTCAAGCTAGAGGTGAAAGCCTCTTCCTGAGCCTGCTTTTCTCTCTCCAAGAAGCGGTTAACCTGCTTCTCACCGAAGCGAGTCATCTCAGCATTCTGCTTTTCAGATTCCTTAGTGGTGATGATTCCCCAAAGGTCTTCATCAGCGATGTCACGGTCTGTGTTCAGAACAGCCTTGTCATAGATAACCTTAACATCCTTGAAGTAACCTACGAAGGTATCTCCATCGTGCATTGCATCACGAGCAATCTCGAATCCTACGAACTTGATATAAGGAAGTCCACGAGGATATACGGGATATACACGGATTTCACGAGTGCGAATGTCGCTGATGTAAGAAGGATTGTTCCAGCGGAGTTCCTTCCAACCATCGAAGTTCAACTCACCCATCAGGTAACGACGATCAACACCATCATTGTCCTTCAGGTGTACGTACAGCTTGTGGGGGAAGTTCATACCAAGGGTTGTTACAGACAAAGCCTTGATTGTTCCAACGTTCTTTACTACACCGTATCCATCTTCGAACTGTGTCTTTCCGCTAGCTGCTTCTTCAGCTGTGGGCTCCTGAGGAACACCATTCTCATCACGAGTAGCCAAAGGCTCATAAGCAGGAATCTCGAATGCAGGTACAATCTTAGCGTTGGCATTGTTTGCCCACAAGGGGAACTCAATGCGTACACCCATTACGTTTGAACCAGCAAAGGGAACAGATGCAGAATCCTTAACAGGTGCAGCCTTAACCTGGGACAATGCCAGGCTCTGTACACTCTGTGCAGAAGAATTCAAAACTACTTCCCAGTTGGGCAGTGCCAGGGAAGATCTCATCAAGGACTTCTGATCATCGGTAAAAGTCATACCTGCAGTTACAGAGTAGTCCATAGTGGTGCGGCTGTTTTCAGTAGGATTTCCATCCTGATCTGCAACGATGTCGGCATCCAACAATGTAAAGTCAATAATTGTTGCCTCATCACCAAATGCAAATGCTCCGAAAAGCAACATCACCGCTGTAATTAGAACAAAAGATTTCTTCATTCAAAGCTCCTTTTATACACACTTTTATGTAGCCTTGTATACTCATTCAGTATCCATCAACTTGATACTTTTGTCAACGACTTTCGTGAAGTTTAGATGATTTTTTTTATCCACACTAAACAATATTCTCGTAAACTTTGTTACCGTCAATGTAAATTTCCACAGCTTCTATCCATGAAAAATTTTTCTTGATGTTGTAAACCAATAAATCAACTGCATCCTTTGTTGCAGAGGTGGTTACACCGGGGAACAATGCCTCTTTTGACAAGTTGATGTATAAAATATCCCCCTGCAGAAAGCAGGATTCCAGCTGGGTAGCTTGCAGAAACAAGGATTTAAATCCATTGGTCACAGGCCCCAGCAGCAGCTCCTGTACAAATTGCTGTACATGGACATCCCTTCCTTGCGTGGAGGAGTATTCAGTAATGCGACGACTTTCTATGTAGAGACCGCTTCCATCCACGGCCTCGAAATACAGCACCCTTCTATTGCCCAAATTCTCAAAATTGTAGAAAAAAATGGATACAATCAAAATCACCAGGAGGAAGATGCAAACTCCTATCCCTTTGAAAATTGCTTTGCTTTTCATTCTGTACCAGTAAATCCCCTTGAAAGCTCAAAATGGGTTATAAATGAAGATAGGCCATTATATATTCCATGGGTAATTTTTTGCAAGTACTGGGAATCCCCTAGCAGTGCCGCTTCCTTTTCGTTGGTAATGAAGCCAGCCTCCACGAGAACGCTGGGCATGTTGGTATTCCGAACCACAAACCATTCTTCGGCCTTGATTCCTCGGGATTTACTTTCCTTTCCAATTTGAGCCTCCAGTCCATCCATAATGAACTTGGCGATAAGAACACTTTCCGTGGTATATTCTTCTTCCAGCATGGAATTAAGGATATTTTCCAGCTCCTGATTTTCTCCCGTTGATTCCAGCACCTTTCTGCGGAAGCCTGGACTGAGATACCACACCTCGTAGCCAGAGGCACTTTTATCCAAAGAGGCATTGATGTGGATGGAAATATAGAGGATAGCTTCGTGGGGCTCCAATCGGATAGAATTGGCAATATCCACTCGCTGCTCCAAGGTGAGCCAGGTGTCGTCGGAACGGGTGAGAATCACCTCCTTGTCTGGATAGGCCACCTGTAACTGCTGGGCAAGCAGCTTGGAAATAGACAGAGTTAAGTCCTTTTCCTGCAATGAAACAGTTTTCCCATTCTTTTTGTAGCTCCCTACCGCACCTGGATCACGTCCGCCATGGCCAGGGTCAATTAGGATGGCTCCAACTTTATAGTAGGTTTCCGGGGCATTTTGAGAGAAAAGCTTGTTGGCAGCATCGATAAATTTTTGAGAAACGTAGACGGTACCAGATTTATTTTCAGGGGCATCTACAATGGCCAGCTTGGTGTAGTCCATGAGAATGAGGGGATCTCCTGAGCGAAAGGAAATTTGATGGCCGTTTTTTTCAAGGATTCCGCTCCCTGACAGGGAATCCCAATACAGGTCTGCACCCGTTTGTTGAGCAGCCTCGGCCAAATCAATGCTTTGGGCAAAGGAGAAAGAGAAGCAAAATAATACAATGACAAGACACCAGGCAAGTCTTTTCAATCAGCGCTCCTAACAGGAAGATTCAAGTACATATAAAAGTCCCTGTACACCACCAAGGATACAAGCCTGCCACAATTCTGCTAAGGAAGGAGTATTTCCATGGTGGAAAGACTTTCCACCATGGAAAGTGGCTTGTATGCTGGTGGAAAGAAATTCCTGAGCCATCACCACGGTTTCTCGCAGGCTACGATAGTTCCAGTCTACCAGAGAATCGAGGTGCGGCAAAAGACAGGGAGGAAGCTGCTCCAAAAGTGTTTTTGTTGGGTCAAAATCACTCTGGAGGGAGGAAAGATAGGAAATCAATTCCTGACGCTGTGGCTGGGAAAGGGTAAAGGCTGCAGGGGGAAAGGAATTTTCTTGTTCTAACGGACGGGACAGAAAGCTGTCTGTTTCTGCCTGATGAGGTTCTAGCTGCAGGATAATGGTTTTTACGGCCTGCTGAGCCTTGGTAGCGGCTCCTTCCCAGGTGGTATCTACAGCCAGAATGTTACCGCATTTTTCCACATTGTTTCTGGGGAAGGTGACCATATCACCAGCCTTACTGCGAGGAAGCACATCTTGGACACCGGCACAAGAAGCAGCTTTTTCCAGCCCATGAACAGCCTTTACCTTGCCGGGAATGGAAATCCAAGCTCGTTCCCCGCAATACCGCTGGGAAGCTACCTCGTAGACGGTGAACGGAAGGTTTTGTGGCAGCCCCTCCACAGGACGACGGCATTCCAGCAAAAGCTCAGGCTCACGACCTAGGGCGAGAGCTGCTGCCTGCTGAGTAAGGAAAAAATCTGAGGAATAGGGAAAGGTCCAGCCAGACATGTAGCCACCAGAAAGGCGGGCGGCAATTTCTCCCACCATGGGGCCCTTGGGAGTAAGCTTTATGTCTGCCTTGGCAGCCCCGCAGGTAAGGCCCAGGGCATGGATTCCCTCCACAAAGGTGGCAATGAGAGCCAGCTTGTCCTTTTGGCAAATGGCAGTGGGAATGGTGTGGCCCATTTCGATAAAGTAAGGTGGAAAGAAAATGTGGCGGTCTGCAAAGCCACAGATGGTGACGGTGCCATTGTACACCAGAGCATCGATGGAAAATTCTGGCCCATCCATGTATTCCTCCACAATGGCTCGACCACTGCGGGAATGAGCTTGGGCATCCTGAATGGCAGCCACCAGCTCCTGCTGACTGCCAGCCAAACGACAGCCACGACCTCCCATATTGTCCACGGGCTTTACCACCAAGGGATAGTGGCCGAACAAGGTATTTTGTGACAGCAGGGCTTCTAGTTGGTTTTGAAAGTGAGTTCCAAGCTGGTTTTGAAAGTGAGTTCCAGGCTGGCTTTGAAAGTGAGTTCCAGGCTGACTTTGCACTTGGGCTCCAGACTGATCTCCTTGACTTGCAAGGGAGGCCACTTGAGTAAAGGCAGGGGACGGTACCGAAGCCTTTTGGAAGCAGCTACGCATTAACACCTTGTCGCTGGCATTGCAGGCTGCTTGGTAGGAGTGAACGGAAAAGCCACAGGCCTCCCCCACGTAGGAAACCGTGGCAGAAAAGTCGGTGCCGGCAGTGAAGACTCCCTGCAAGGAGCCTTGGGAAAGCAGCTGGAGCGCCAGCTCCTTGATACCATCCTTGTCCTTCAAGTCAAGATGCACAAAAAGATCTGCTTCGGGAACACAGAGGGCCTGGGGATTACCATCCACCAGCACCACCTGACAGCCCAGGGATTTTGCTGCCTGAATGGCGGGACGCTGCATAAGGCCAGCTCCCAAAATTAAGAGGGCGGGCTGTGTAGGGTCTAGAGAAAATGTTGAATTATAAGAAGATGTAGTATGTGTCATAGTTAATCCAAGTCCTCTGTTTTAATGCAATACACCTCGAAGGTGTCTCCCAGCTTAAAGCATCGGCTTAAACCATAGAGGCTGGAATAGGACAGGGAGCCCTGACTAGGCTTTTTTCCTGAGCTTCCAGCTTCTTCCTGGGAGTGTTTTTGGCCTTTGAGCGCAGGGAACCGCTCTGGATGATGGCCAGTAGAAACGATTTTTTCCACCTTAAAGCCAAACTGACGAAGAATGTCCTTGGTACGTTTGGGCTCCCACAAGGTGTAGTGGTCTGCAGGGCTATTGGCAAAGAAGCTTTCTGGAGAGAAGCGAGCCGACACACCAGCTGCAGAAGGGGTGGAAAAGGCAAAAACTCCGCCCTTTTTCAAGATTCGTGATACAGCCTTGAGAACGGGCGCCAGCTGTCGGAAATGCTCGATAACGTACCACATGGTTACCGCCTCGAACTGTCCCACACCAAATTCCGTTACGGGATTGAAGTCTGGGAAGGCGGCACAGACGGCGGGAAATTTCAAGGTATTCTGTACGTATTCCACGGCGGAAGAAGAAATGTCGGTACCAAATACCTGCCAGCCAGCCTCAGCACCAGCTGAAAGGAAGGGCCCGTAGGCACAACCCACGTCAAGCACCGAGGGAACAAAGCTATTGTTTCGGCGGGATTTTCCGTGGCTCCCCTTCTTCATCAGGTAGAGGGCATCGATGATGGCCATGCGACGCACTCCATGATTTTTAATGGAGGCAAAATCCTCCAGATAGGTCTTTCCGTACTGATTCTTATAATCATCGAAAAAATAATCTGCTGAATAGGAGGGTTGAATTCCCTCAAAGGTCCAGCCAATGTAAATCATGCCACAGCTAGAGCAACGGCGGAAGGTTCGCTGGGAGGTGCGGGCCACCACCTGATGAGGCACTACTGGATGCTTGCCACAAACGGGACAGAGGATTCGGGAGCCTTTAGCGGCACGGAGTACAAATTCCTCTAGCTTTTCCTCCTCACCTGAAGAAAGGTCATCATCCTCTGCCTTGGGATACAAAAGCCAAGGTTTTTCCAAAAGCTCTTGAAAGGCTTCCTTGGTGATTGCCTCTTGAGCAATGGAAGCAAAGCCATATTTTTGTCCCAAAGACTGATGAAGGGCTGTTGTTCCCAAAAGGATTACGCCACAGCCTGCAGCCAAAGCTTCGAAGGCGGTAAAGCCGTAGTGGGTTACCACTAAATCGTATTGATGGAGCTTTTCCCGCAGGTTTGCCACAGGAGGAACAATGCGGATGAACTTTTGCATTGTGGCGGGAAGCATTTTCTTGGAGGCTTCTGGATTGGACACAATGACGGTAACATTCTTCTCCAAGCTTCCCAAGGCAAAGGCTGCAGGCATAGAGAGCCCAGCTGGATCCTCACCACCAGTGGAAACGAGAATCTTGGAAAAAAGCTGGGAAAATTCTGGGGAAGGCTCTTGCAGGCCTTGAACCTTCATCTTTTCTGCAGTCCAAACTGGCTCCCGTCGATTTTTAGGCAGGGGGATAAAATGACTGTTACGAAGATTTGGAGCACGCCCCAGCTTATAGGAGGGAATGATGTCCAAAAGATAGTCGCAATAGGTGGTGTTGGAGGAGCCTTCATCAATGGCTAATATGGGACCAGCACAGGAAAGCTTTTGAGCCAAGCCCTTGTCTAGAGAAAAATAGTCGCTGATAATGAGACTGTACTCCCCTTCCTCTGGTAGCTTGTTTCTGAACTGCCAGTCTTCCAGTCCCTGATTCCGAGCCTCGTCAATGAGGGTCAAAAGCTCTTGAGGAATGGGAATTCCTGTGGCTTCATCCTTACTTTCATTGGAAAAATAGGAATCGGGCAAATCCTCCACCAGAATATCGCAGCCAGTTTTCTTGGCAATGTCCAAACAGCGGCGAAGATGACCTGTTCCCCGTCCCTTGGCCACAGAGGGTACACAGAGCATGGGATTCATAACGGCAGGGGCAGAAAAAGCCGAAAGGATTTCCTCCGAGGTAAAAGGCTTGGCAGGAGCACGAGAATTGGACAGGTGGCTTACAATGCGCAGGCAACGGCGATAGTCGCTGTAGGTGTCCACAGTGGTTCGAAGCTCAGGATGGTGCCAACGAGTGGGAGAAGGCAGCATGATGGAGGCAAAATCTTCAGGATGGCGGTAGAAGGCTGGGCCCACATGCTCGTGGTCATAGGCATCATCGGTCATACCACAGGCTTCGATAAGGGAGCGAGCATTGAAAACCTCTACACCACTGCCGTGGGGAAGTCCGGTAAAGGTAAGATAGTCCACAGGCTGCCGCTGCATTTCCTGTAGCAAACAGGTGGCTGCCTCGTAAAACAAAAAGGGATTGTCGGCAGTGGCTCTGAGGATGATGTCTGAAGGCTCAAGACATTCATAGGTAGTGGCACAGGCACAAAACCGCTCCAGTACATCCTCCTTGGAGCCAGCAAAAATATCCCAGCCACAGTCCTTTGCCACAGGCTCCAGCTCCTGGAAGGAATCATAATCTACAGCCAAGATATAGTGGTCTGCTGGCACTCGCTTCATGGCAGCCAGGGTCCAGGCCACCAAAGGTCGACCACCAAGGGGCAACAGGGCCTTGCGAGGAAGGCGTGTGGAATCGAGACGGCACTGAACAATAATTATGGTCATCGGATTTTATCTCCCCAGTTATCTATGAGCTTGAAAAGATCTTGCTGGAAGGCAAATTTATGCTTGGCCACCCAACGGCGGGCCTCCACAAATTCCTTGTACGCCAAGCCCAAGGGTAGCTTTGAACGACGGCGATAGTTCACGAACTGGCTAATGGGAATGTAGCAACGATTTTCCACATAGCGGGGTGCCCCGTTTTTAAGATAAAACCGTAGCTGGGTGTGGTCTGGCGTGGTATCTGGCACAGGAATTTCATTCTCGTAGGCCAGCTGAAAAAGAGGCGACATGATGATTTCCTCACCCCAAAGCCAAGCCCGCAGGGAAAAATCAAGGTTCTGCCAGTAGGGCGAGGTAATGGTATAATCGTAGCCTCCCAGCCGGATGAACTTAGCTCGGTTGTAAATTCCCACAAAGTCAAAGGGATAGAGGGTGGGACTCTTGTCGCTAATAATATCGGAGAACTCAGGCTTAAGACTGTGATGCTCAATTGCAGGAGAAAAACGCACTGGCAGAGGTCGGCGCTGATAATCCACCAACCGTGGAGCGAGGCAAAAGTAATCCTGAATAATGTAGCGTTCGATAACGTTGGCAGACAGCAGGGCTGAGGTAACGTGGATGGAATCATTGATAACAAGGGCATAGTCTTCGGAAATTTCTCCCATGCCGATATTTATCATGTCTCCAATGGAAACAGTTTCTCGAGGAATGATGAACTTGACGCTGGGATAATTACGGAGCATTTCATCTACGTTGTATTTTCCCTGCACCTTATCGATAGATACAATTGAAGAAAAACCGCTTTTCATCAGGTTTTCTAGAATCTTTCCACGGTACAACCCTCCAGCTCCCACGTTCAGCAGAATTACTGCAATGGGAAGCCGAGGATTGGCAATGGGTTCGTTTCCGTTGAGGATGGTCAGGGGTACCTGATGCTCATTAAAAATTGAAGGTATAGTATTCATCGCACTGCTCACATTCGTCCATAAAGGGCATGGCTTGTCCCTTCTGCCAGATTTCCTTGAGACTCTGGCTAAACACATTGCCACAATATTCTGTAAAGAGGAATTCCCGACACAGCGGCACTCTTCCGTCCACTAAAATCACCATATCACGTCGCTGGTGCCAGCAGGGGTTCCGCACCACGGGAGACAAGTCCGTTACCTGCTGATCTGGCATACAATACAGGAAATTGTCGTATTTCTGGATAATCAGGCCACCACAATCCTTGCGACTGCGATAAAAATCCTCCAGCTGCTCCTCGTTGGTCTTGGTGCGAACAAACTGCACGTAGCTGGCACCGGGAAAATCCTTACTGAGAATCTGGAAGGCATTTTGGGCCTGCTGATAAGAGATAGGCCAGTTCTCGTTACCGGCTCCTCGCATAGCCTGATACATCTGCTGGTTCTGGCTGTCCAAGGACACAATCCACACAAGAGGTGGATGGCCATTGGTACGAGGCAGCGCTGAATCCACCATGGAACGGATTTTCTGGGAAAGCTCCTCCGTTACTAGGCTTCCGTCAGTTTCCACCAACACGGAAAGGCCAGGATGAGCTAAGACAGCCTCCACAAAGCCAAGGAAATCTGGATGGGCCAAGGGCTCTCCCCACAGGGAAAGAGAAACCACTGCCTCGCCAGAAAGCGCTGCCATATCTGGTACTAGAGCCTTGAATTGCTCTAGCTTCATAAAGCACTGAGGATTTTTCTCTGGTGCTTCCGCTGGAGAATGATGGAAGGCAGTCTCGTAGGCCCTGGGATAGGGGCAGTAGCTACAGGTACCAGGACAGGCAGCGGAAATCTGCACATTGTAAAAGGCTGGCACCGTCCGCAGCACAGAAGGTATAAAAATTGCCTTGGAAGCGAGATTGTTTGCAGAAAGGGCTTGCTCAAATTCAGCTCTTTCCGCGAAACAAGAGTCTGCGAGGATACTTTTGAAAAGATTTGAACAAGCCACCTGACCTTCCTTGCTCTGACAGGAAAAATCCAAACGATACTGACGCATGTCCTCTGGTGCCATCAAGGTTTCCACCTCGAAGGAATTAATATCGCTTTTAATCACATCAAAGAACACATCTCGTCCCACGGAGCCAAAATCCTTTGTTTCTGAAAGTGTCTTGAGAATAGACACAGTGCTACCGTTTACCACCACGGGAGCCAGGCCCTCTGGCCAGCCTTCGGCAAAGGTGTATTCTGCGGCATACTTGTGGTGAAAATTGAAAAGCTCCTTGGTGAGCTGGCCGTCGTAAAAGGGACAGCTGTAGCGGCTGTGAATGATGGTGGTACAGTCCCCCTTGTGGGAATCCAGTGCCGCCAAAAATGAAGACACGGAGGTAAAGTCTCCTGCAAGCACCGTGAGGGGTACCTGGCACTGTCTTGCACCTTCTTCCATCAGGTCTTTATATTCAGGAGTGGTAAAAATCACTCCACCATGGAGCTGCAGTTCAGGTTGGCTGGAAAGATAATTAATCCATTCAACAACACGAGTAAAGGCAGACTGACCATTAAAAAGAGGTTCAAAGGCATATTTTTTTGGTGAGCCAGCATAAACAGAAACAAGGGTTTTCATACTTTTTGTATATCGGCAGATAAACAAGAAAGTTTTAAAGAAGGGCTGGCCTTAAAAAACTTTTTAAATCATTTAGCACCTTCTTTTTGTTGGCGGTCCACAGTGGAGCTAGGAGGATTTTCTTTGGGCCGTCGCCAGTGAGTCGGTGGATGACAATTGGCCTTTTAGTCTCCTCTGTGTACTCCTGTACCAGGGCTAAAGCTTGTTGTAAAAGGGAAAAATACTCTTCTTGGCTCAAGGTTTGAATCTGTCCTGCCTTCCACAGTGGAGCTAAATCGGTATGCTCCAAAATATGTAGCACCGTAAATTTTATACCATCAGTTTGGGCGGCGAGCACATATTGTACAGTATTGAGCATATCTTCTGTTGTTTCTTCTGGCAGGCCAAAAATAACATGGGTTACCACGTGAATCTGCGGGGCAAGAGTGTGGATAGCTTCCACAGCCTGAACATAGCACTGGTTTTCATAGCCTCGTCGAATAAACTCTACCGATTGTTCCTTGCTGGTTTGAAAACCTAATTCAATTGAAATATGAAAGGCTTGATGTTCTGGATACTGCGGAGGCCGTAGCTGGGCAATTTCTTTGATAAAACTGGCGTTCAGACAATCGGGACGGGTGGCAATGGAGATGCCCACAATGTCTGGTTCTGCAATGGCCTGATTGAAGGTTGCAAGCAATGCTTCTTGATTGCCGTAGGTATTAGTAAAGCTTTGAAAATAGGCAATGAACTTTGCCTGCTCTCGTTGATTTTTTGGTATTTTATTGATTACCAAGGACTTAGCCTGTTCCACTTGCTCCCTTATAGAAAGCCGCCGAGAAGAAGCAAAATCTCCAGATCCAGCTACACTGCAAAAGATACAGCCTCTTGTTCCCTTAGTACCATCTCTTGTAGGACAGGTGCACCCAGCATCTAAGCTGATTTTGTATATTTTTTGATCGAAGATGCTTTTATAATATTCAGAAGCTGATACATATGGAATTTTCATGATGGGACTCCTGTTTCGTTAGGAGGGAACACCCCCTCTACTCAGAAGCGGTGGGTTTCCACACTTTTGCAGGGGCTTGGCGTGCAAGCACGCACTGAGACTCGCTAAAATCCCCCAATATATCGCGATTTTCCGGCTTACAGCCGTCGCTCCCTACCTAAACCTCCATCCTTACAGTAAACCTTGTACTATATCCAGCGGAAGATTTGTGCCTTGAGCTACTTGCTCTGGGGAAAATCCCATGGAAAGGAAAGTTTTTGCTGTTTCCATAGCTTTTTGGTGGGCTCCACGTTCTAACCCTTGTTGGAGTCCAACTTCATGGCCTCTATCGAAACCTTCCTCGTAACCATCATATCGTGCATCAGCCATTTTTAGTGCCAGCGTCATGAATGACCTCCTTTCAAGGGAATTATTTTTCAAAGTGGTAATTTTGTTGGAAATCTCTTGTGTCAAGGTTGAGCAAACCTCTCCTTCCTGTAAATAATGATAAAATGCTTGAAGTTTCTGGTCAAGGGCTGAGAGCTCGGTAGCTTTTGTGTTCAAAAAGATGCGAATGGATCCGTCCTTTAGTTTAAGCCGTTTATCCTCGTTACAGATGTACTGGAAGGTGTAGCGGGGGAAACCCCTGTCAAAAGGGTCAAAAGTACAGATAAAGATAAGGATGTTTTCTGGTAGATCCCGATACTTGGTTCCTGTTGAGGTTGTGCTTACATCTGCAACACTTTGATAATAACGACTTCGTTTGGGCAACTCCTTTTTGTGACCAGTTTGAACTTCCACATTGATAATGCGATTTTCATCCCGCAAGAAAACATCCATAATAATTCGCATGGAATCTGGGTCAGTTTTGTGTTCGTCTTGAGCGGAAAGATATTTAATTTCTCCAATCCGTACTCCAAGAATCAGTTCTACCACCTGACGACAAATATGTTCATCGTGCATCACACGAGAAAATATAAAGTCATCGGTAAAGGTTAAGCTTTCCCACTTTTTCTGTAATTCTGCTTCTGTTAGCAATTTCCACCTCCAAGATTTTTTTCTTTACATATAGATTATAGGTTTGAACGTGCAAAAAAATGCGTTTTTCCAGAAAAAACAGGATTTTTTTTAAACATTAGAAGATAACACTATGGTTTCCTAATGGTTTATGTTGTAAAATGATAGTTGATTAGAAAGCAAGCTTGCAGAACAAAAGCTTGATGACATTGTTGTAATGAGGGGCAATGAATGATATTAGATTGGTTCAAAGAACATATTTTTAAGTTATCGTTTATATATTTTGCAATCTGTCTTTATGTTCTGATAACATTAAAACCTACATTTTATGATACAGTAATTTATTTGGGTATTCCAATTATCGCTTCACTTGTAATGACATTACTTGAATACCTCTTACATAAAGTAATTGAAGAACCTAAAAATAAATTTTTGACTGAGAAAAGAATAACAAATTCAAGAATTGAAATAAATCTCATTTTTTTGCATTTTACTCTTTTTTTATTTTTATTCGTAGATGGATTTGATCCAAGTTGTGTATTTTTTAACATATCATTTATCATAACTATTGTTTTGTTGTCAAGAAAATTTGATACAGACGGAACCATGTTCAAATCAAGGAACTCATAATACGGGCAAGAAAATATAATGCGAATCTACCAATCAGTATAGCCCGATGAACGAAAGTGTTAGGGCAGGAATGGCGGGAGGGGCACCTACCGACGCCGCCCTAGAACCAGCCCATCTACCTGCAGTATAGCCCGATGAACGAAAGCGTTAGGGCAGGAATGGCGGGAGGGGCACCTACCGACACCTCCCTAGCACCAGCCCCATCGACCCAGCAGTATAGCCCGATGAACGAAAGAGTTGGTGGAGGATGCCAGCGGGCGCCTACCGATGCCGACCTCTGAACGCCAGTGAAGCGTGAGGCAGCGGTGGGCTGCTGACATCCTCCACCGCTTTTACAATTCATTGAACCTATGCTATACTGCCCCCATGGATACGACCACTTCCCCTGTACTCACAGTGTCAGAGCTCACTTCCCGCATAAAGGACTTGCTGGAAATTCGATTTTCAAGCATTACCCTGGAAGGTGAGATTTCTAACTGCAAGCCAGCCAGCACTGGCCATCTGTATTTTGTGCTAAAGGACAAGGATGCCACCATTTCTGCCGTTATGTTTAAGGGCAGGATGCGAGGCTTGAGCTTTACCCCAGCAGATGGAACCCTAGTGCGAGCCAAGGGCTCCATTTCCGTCTATGCACCACGGGGAAGCTATCAGATTATAGTAGAATCCATGGAGCTGGCAGGAACTGGCAACATTTTGCTGATGCTGGAGGAACGGAAGCGGCGTTTGGCAGAGGATGGACTTTTTGACCAGGACAGAAAGCGTGCCCTCCCCTACTTTCCCCAGCGGGTGGCCGTGGTTACCAGTCCCACGGGAGCAGCCTTACGAGACATTCTCCAGATTATGGGACGACGTAATCCCAAGGTTTCTGTTACCGTGCTGCCCTGCCAGGTACAGGGAGCCGACGCAGCACCTGCCATTGCCCGCATGATTGCAGTGGCAAACGCCTACAACATGGCCGACGTGCTGATTGTAGGTCGTGGTGGAGGCTCACTGGAAGATCTATTGCCCTTCAGCGAGGAGATTGTGGTTCGAGCTGTAGCAGAATCCCAGATTCCCGTGGTGTCTGCGGTGGGCCATGAAATTGACTGGGCTCTGTCAGACTTTGCCGCCGACATGAGAGCCCCCACGCCCTCTGCCGCAGCTGAACTGGTAACTCCCCTGCTTACAGAGGTAACTCAGCAGATGGAATATTGGAGACGAGATTTTTACGAAAGCATTTCCAGTCGGCTAGATCGAATGCGGCTTTTGGTCAAGTCCTTCACTCCCGATTCCTTGGAATTGCGGTTCCGCACCATCCAGCAGCCACTTCTGGCTCGATTCGACACCGCCAAGGAGCTTATTCTTTCTGCCATGGAAGACAAGTGCAAGAACGCCCGCCATCGCATAGAAAACAGTCTTCGGGACTTGGAGGGAGCAAACCCTTCGGCAATTTTGGCTAGAGGCTATTCCATGGTACAAGATAAGGCCACTGGCAAGGTTATCCGCAGTCCTGCAGACACAAAGCCAGGACAAATTCTTGAGATTCGCCCTGCAACAGGCATCATTCAAACCCAGGTACTCACAACGGAGGAAGATAGATGAAAAATTTTGAGCAGCGGCTCCAGCGTTTGGAGCAAATTGGAAGCGACATAAAGCGAAGTGACGTAACTCTCGAAGAAGCATTGAAATACTTTGAGGAAGGCATTACCCTGGCTCGTGGCATGGAAAAGGAATTGGATAAAATCGAAGGAAAGATTCAAATCCTCATGAATCAGCCCGACCCAGTAGCAAAAGCTGGCCCAGAGCCCCAGCTTGATTTATTTGCCTCCAGTGGAGAGGATTTCTAGCATGGAAGAACGCCAGTCCTTTCCTGAAGCCCCAGCCCAGCACCCAAAGCCTCCTCGTCGTCCTGTCCGCAGTTTGCCCGCAGAAGTTGCCAGAAAGATTGCTGCAGGAGAGGTTATTGACAGGCCCAACGCCATTGTGCGGGAGCTACTAGACAATGCGGTGGACTCAGGAGCAGACTGGATTCAAGTGGAAATTGAAGGCGGAGGCATTGAGCGCATTCGTGTAGTGGACAACGGCATGGGCATGACACGGCAGGATTTGGAAAATTGTGCCCGCCCCCACGCCACCAGCAAAATCACGGCGGAAACGGACTTAATGAACCTTTCCACCTTGGGCTTCCGAGGTGAGGCCCTTTCATCCATTGCCGCCGTCAGCAGATTGCAAATCACCACCGCCACCCAAGATGAAGCGGGAAATTCCAGCTCCTGGCGACTCACTGCCTCGGTAACCCAGGAGCATCACATTGTTCCTGCCAATTTGAACCAAGGCACCATCGTTCAGTCAGAAGCCCTCTTTGAAAACTTTCCTGCCCGACGAACCTTTCTCAAGCGACCTGCCGCAGAAACCACCATGTGCCGCCAAACCTTTGTGGAAAAAACCCTGCCCCGCACCGACATTTCCTTCCGCCTTGTGGTGGACGGCAAGCAGCGGCTGGATCTACCCAAGGGACAAAGCCTGGCCCAGCGGTTTACCGAAGCTCTGGGCCTCAAGGAATCATCGGAGCTATTCTACGAAATCCACAGTTCCCCAGAATCCCAGGGCCTTTCCCAGCAGGATTGGAAGTTTACCATCATCATCGGGGAGCCTTCCGTTGCCCGAAACGACAAAAAATTGATTTACATCTACGTAAACGGACGGAAAATCATTGAATACAGCCTCATGCAAGCCATTGATTACGGGGCAACTGGCTATTTTCCCAACGGAACTCACCCTGTGGCAGCCCTCTTTTTGGAGGTGAATCCCGCCTTGGTGGATTTTAACATTCATCCAGCCAAGCGAGAGGCCCGATTCAAGGACATTGCTCCCATCCATCGTAGCGTAAGCCAAGCAGTACGACAATTTTTCAGAAATTATTCGGTGTCAAAGATTTCAGCCCAGGCCGTGGATGCATTTTTTCCCTCAGATGATACTTACCAGAATGAGCCACAAAAGACTTCTTCTCTGGTGGCTCAAACTTTGTGGCCAGAGGAACAGGTGCATACTGAAGAACACGTCCACACCACAGAAAATATTTATGACCAAGATTCACTGCCCGTTTCCAGCACCAAATGGTGGCAGCAATCACGAGAAGCCCATAAAAGAAGTTCCAGCTCCACAGGGGATTTCAGCAAGAAGTCAAGTTCTGATGTACGCACGGTATTTTTCAACGACTGCTATACTCGAGATTTTCCCACAGGAGAAACTCTTGCTGCCACTCCCTCGCCAAACTATGAAGCTCCAAGAAAAAGTTTCTCAGAAACAGTTTTCTTAGAAGATGAGTCCACAAGAATCAGCTCTCCAGCACCACAGCCCAAGGGCTTTCGCTATCTGGGAACAACCCAGGGGGTGTATTTGGTGGTGGAGCTGGGGGAAAACCTGTATCTCATTGACCAACATGCAGCCCACGAGCGGCTTTTGTACAACCAGTTTATTGCTCAAGCTGGTCAAAGGCAAAACCTGCTGATTCCCTATGTCATAGAAACAGCAAGCACCGCTGAGGATGACTACCTTCGCTCCTTGCACAAACGGCTGGAACAAGCGGGCTTTGATATGAAAAAATGTGATGATGGACAGGGAGTGATTCGCTGGGAGTTTTATTCAGTTCCTATTCAGTGGAAGGGAACAGAGGCGGACTTGGAGCGGGATTTGCTGAACAAACGCATTGCCCCAGAAGAACTGGTGGCAAGTCTTGCTTCCACCAACGCCTGTCGTCAGGCTGTTATGGACGGCACCATTTTAGATGATGACACCGCCTGTCAGCTGGCCTTGGACACCCTGGCACTGGAGGATCCCCACTGCCCCCACGGCCGTCCCTTGTGGATTAAAATCAGTCGTCAGGACATGGATGCGGGAGTTAAACGTACCTAAGCTACACGTAGATGTCGTCGCTTCGGCCGTGGATAATGAGGGTGCCTTCCTCCCAGGCTCGTCGTAACACACTAAAGAAGCGAGCAGTAACCTCATCGCAATCACGGCGACGCATAGGCCGACGCAAAACCTCTTCTTCCAAAATAACGTCGCCACGGTTCTTGGACACATTGGTAAGAATCTTTTGTCGGAAGGATTCTGGCTTCCCTGCAATCAACAGGGCAATTTCTCCCTCTCCCATGGTATGAAGCTTTTTCTGAATAAAGCGGTCGTCTGCCATAAGGATGTCGTCCATGGTAAACAGTCGATCTCGAATATCGTTACTCAAATCGGGATCCAAGTCTGCCAAAGCCGTCAAAATATCCTTTTCCGCATTGGGACTCATTCGCTTTAAGATTTCCGTTAAAGCTCCACGACCGTCCATGGAGTCCGCAGCGTGGGTATTCATGGCAAGCACCTTGTCGTGCATGGCTCTATCAACCCGCCGCAAAATCTCTGGGTCCATGGGAGCAAGCTTTGCTAACCTGCGAATAATCTCTTTTTTCTGGTCGCTATCCAGCTGATTGATAACCTCTGCCGCCACCGCTGGCTTAAGGCGAGAAAGCACCAGGGTCTGCACGGGAGGTGGCTCATCCTTCAGCAGGAAAAATACTCGCTCTCCGTCCATTTCCTGCAAATAGTCAAAGGGTACCCCTTCGGGAAAGGGAACAGCCTTAGAAATCAACTCATCGGCACGGTCACTACCAAAGGCCTTTTCCAAAATGTTTCTGGCAGTGGCTACTCCACCCTGCTGACGAGCATTATCCAGCAGAGCCTTAAATTCCTCCAGAATAATAGCCGCCTCATCAGGGTCAATTCGACGAATAGAAACGATTTCAGGAATAATCCGCTCTGTTTGCTCAGGAGAAAGGTGGGAAATCACCTTAGCAGCTTCATCGGTACCAATCAAAAGAAGGAATTTTGCCACACGACGGTAAATGCTCTCTTTGCCATCAGAGTCACGGGGAGCAACAGGCACCTTTATCAAGCCGTGGCGCATTACATCCTGATTCCCAAAGCTTTGATTGTTTCCGGCGGATTGTGATGCTACTTTTCCGGCGGATTGAGATGCTGTTCTTCCGGCGGATTGTGATGCTGCTTTTCCGGCGGATTGTGGTACTGTTCTTCCGGCGGATTGTAATGGCATTTTACCGGCAGCTTGGGCCATTTGGTTTCTTGCCACGGCCGCATGTATGGCTTGGTTCCCAGCACCTTGCCGCATCTGATTTCCCGTAGCAGAGGGAACTTGATTTCCGGTAAATTGACGACCCTGGACTGGAGCTTGATTTCCAGCCTGATGATAAATTTGTTTTCCAGCAGGAAAGCCTGCAACAAAGGAGCCTGTTCCCAGCTGCTGAGGACGAAAGGAGTCTGTAGTCTTTTGGTTTTTTGAGGATTCCATGGTAGAAGCAGTTGGCCGTGAATCAGGCTGCTGAAAGGAGTTCTTCCAGTTAGCAGGATCAGTCTTTTGCAGGGCAGTGGACAATAAATCCTGCAGACTCCACTTTCCAGCTACCGTGGATTTTTTCTTGCCGTCAGGGGAAGCTCCTGTTTCAGTTCCCATGGCTACAGCCTGGCTCCTTTCTCTGGGTGGATTGCCACCGCCAATCACTTGGCCGTTTACCACTCCATGGATGCCACCACCGTTGGCAAGGGAAGCTCTCACCAAATCAGCTGCCACATTGGGAGTAAAGCCCTCCTGCCCTTCCACAGGAACATCGGAGGGAGTCATGGTTGCTACTCTTTTATATGCTTGAATACGATAATCCTCATTCGCCATGGGCTTATTCTATCATGATGAAGGCCACTGTCGCAAGGGAAGCAGCTACAGTGCCACAAGTTCTCCTTGTTTTTTACTCCTTGCATTGATATAATAGAATGAAGAGATTTATCTAAAATGCTGATTTTTACTGTATAAAATAAGAGAAAATGGAGGAATCAGCTTTTCACTCAATCAGGAGGAATTATGGACTATAACGAGATTCTCCAGCGGGCAAAGGATTATATCGCCCAGGAGCAGGATGAAGGCTTTTGCAAGGAAGTTCAGGATTTGATTGCCGCAGACAACAAGGCTGAATTGGAAGACCGCTTCTACCAGAATCTGGAATTCGGTACTGGTGGTTTGAGAGGCGTTATCGGTGGTGGAACAAACCGCATGAACACTTGGGTTATCAATAATGCCACCCAGGGCTTGGCAAATTACCTCATCAAGACCTTCCCCGAAAAGGCTAAAGCAGGTCAGCTTTCTGCCGTTGTAGCCTACGATTCCCGACGGTTCTCCGACGTTTTCGCCCAGGCAACTGCCTGTATCTTTGCCGCCAACGGCTTTAAAACCTACCTGTTCACCAGCCTGCGCCCCACTCCAGAGCTTTCCTATGCCATCCGCACTCTTGGTTGCGACACTGGTGTTGTGGTAACCGCTTCCCACAATCCTCCCCAGTACAACGGCTACAAGGCCTACTGGAACGACGGTGCTCAGGTAATCGAGCCCCACGATCAGGGCATTATCGATGAAGTTAATTCCGTTACTGAAGTGAAAACCATCTCCAAGGAAGAAGCCATCAAGGCTGGCTCCCTGATTATGATTGACAAGGAAATCGACGACAAATACTGGGCCATGGTTAAGTCCCAGCTGTTCCGTCCCGAGCTCATTAAAGAAAAGGCTGGAGAAGTAAAGATTGTGTACACTCCTCTCCACGGAACAGGAGCCATGCACGTAGAAAAGGTGCTGGGAGACTTGGGCCTTACCGTTATTACCGTACCTGAGCAGCGGGAGCCAGATGGCAACTTCTCCACAGTGGAAAAACCAAACCCAGAAGAAGCCCCTGCATTGAAGATGGCTCTAGAACTGGCACAGAAAGAAAAGGCCGATGTAGTTATGGCCACAGACCCCGACGCAGACCGCTTTGGTGGGGCTGTTCCTGATGCCGACGGAAACTACATCCTCATTACTGGAAACCAGATGGGAGCCCTTCTGTGCGACTACATCCTTACCAGCCGCAAGGAATTAGGAAAGATGCCTGCAAATCCTGCCGTTATCCGCTCCATCGTTACCTCCACCTTTTCCGACAAGATTTGTGCCCACCATGGTGTTCACCTGGCAGAATGTCTCACTGGCTTCAAGTGGATTGCAGCCGTTATGGCAGACTTTGAAAAATCTGGCAGCCACAATTATGTCTTTGGCTTTGAAGAAAGCTATGGCTACAATGTAGAAACTGACGTGCGAGACAAGGACGGTGTTTCCGCTGCCGCTATGTGCGCAGAAATGACCCTGTACTGGCGCTCCAAGGGCAAGTCCCTGCTGCAGCGGCTGGAAGAATTGTTCCTGCAGTTCGGTTATTTTGAAGACAGATCTATTTCCAAAAACTTTGCAGGTGCCGCTGGTGTTGCCACCATGAAGGGCATTATGGCAAAGCTTCGGGAAGAAGGCCTGAAAACACTGGGTGGACAGAAGGTTGTGTCTATCCGTGACATCCAAACCAGCACCTGCTATGACCCAGCAAATCCTGCTGACAAGAAGGCTATTGCTTTGCCCAAGAGCAACGTACTGCAGTTCTTCCTAGAAAACGGAACCGTAGTCAGTGCCCGCCCCTCTGGAACCGAGCCTAAGATTAAGTTTTACATCAACAGCATGGTTCCACCTGCAGCCAGCCTGAGCGATGCCAAGGTAGCTTCTGCTCAGCTTTGCAATGCCATCGAAGCCGAAATTAACGGAATCCTCGATGCAGCAAAATAAGAACCATAAAAAGGTTCGAGAACTGCTCCGTCTGTATCAGGACGGGGCAGTTTTTACTGCCTTTGACACAGAAACAACAGGCTTAAGCTCCCACAACGATCGCTTGCTAGAAATTGGGGCAGTGCAGTTTTCCAAGGATGGAGTTCTTGCCACCTACAGCCAGCTCATCAATCCCTGTCGCACCATTCCCTACGAGGCCACCCGAATCAACAACATTACCCATGACATGGTTCGTGAATGCCCCAAGGAACAGGAGGTGTTACCTCACTTTCATAGCTTTGTTGGCAACAGCATTCTAGTGGCTCACAACGCCAATTTTGACGTGAAATTTGTAAATACAGCCCTCAGTCGCCATGGCCATCAGATTTTAGTAAATCAGATTGAAGATACGGTAAAGCTTTCACGGGCCATTTTCCCAGAGCTGGAAAAACACAGTCTCCAGTTTTTGGCTCAGCACTTTTCTATCAATCCAGGGAATGCCCACCGAGCCACTGATGATGCTCGTGTCTGTATGGAAGTGCTGCTCCGTTGCTTTCAGCATCTTGCATAAAATACAACACTCGGCAATAAAAAAGTCAGGCCCAGCCAAAAGTTACTGACAGGGAGCGGAATGGGGAAAAGACCTCCCGTACTCACCAGGCCAGGCCCGACTAAAATTACCGTAATTCGTTGAAAGCAATGAGCTCCTTGCTTTCCTTTAATTTTTCCAACATTTTTTCTTGAATCTGTCGCACCCGCTCTCTGGTAATACCCAGCACACGGCCTGTTTCCGAAAGGGTCATGGGAGTTCTGCCGTCAAGTCCAAACCGCAGCTTGATGATGGCCATTTCTCGTTCAGAAAATTCCTTCAACACAGAATTGATGGTTTCAGACAGCATGGCAGAAAACACATTTTCCACCTGCTGCTCGTTTTCATCGGTGGACAGCAAATCACCCAATACAGAAGGACTTGATTCGTCAATGGTGGTATCCAAGCTGGAGGTTTCCTGAGCAAGCTTCATATACTCTTCAATCTTTTCCGGCGTCTCACCAATATATTCAGAAAGCTCCAAGCAGGAAGGCTCGTGGCCGTACTCCTGGGTAAGCTGCTTGGCAATCATAAAGCATTTGTTGATGGTATTCAGCATGTGGACAGGCATTCTGATAATGCGCCCCTTGTCTGCAATTCCCTTGATAATGGCTTGACGAATCCACCAGATGCCGTAGGTAGAAAAACGGCAATTTCTGCTGGCTTCAAATCGGTCCACCGCCTCCAAAAGCCCAATGTTGCCCTCATCAATTAAGTCAATCAAAGACAAGCCACGATGCTGATATTTTTTTGCCACAGACACCACAAGCCTCAGGTTTGCCTGTACCATCTTGTTCTTTTCAATCCGTAGCTCCTCCTGCAGCTGCTCTATCTGATGGGAATACTCCTTCTCCTTTTCTGGACAGCGAGCCAGCTCATCTCCAAGAGCACGAATCCTTGTCTTTAATCCGTGAATTGTATCTGCCAGACGCAATTCCTCTTGTGGAGAAAGCAAGGCATACCGTGAAATTTGTTTGAGATAGATTGCCAGTGGATCTACGTCAGCTGACAAGGATGCAGCCGTGCCAGTAAGAGCTTCATCATCAATATAACCCTGTGATTTTGCAAAACATGTTTCCATGTTTCCTCCTGTATTTCAAACATAGTTCTTGTACAGGAAAAATGCAAAAAAAAGAATGGGATTTTATACAACTTGTGATACACTTATTCTTATCTTAACCTGTTCTTGACAAAACCGGAAAATGGCATGGTTCAAGATTTTTTTCGTACAAATTTGTACTCTAGTGAAAATTATATATCATAAATCTCTTTTCGATGACCAAGTCGTAGCACTGTAATCAAAATTTTTTCATCTTGAATATCGCAAATGATTCGATAATCCCCAACTCGATATCGCCACAAATTTACAAGATTTCCTGTAAGAGCTTTTCCTCGACTCCGAGGATTTTCCAATTGTAGTACTTCATCAAGATATTCTTTTATTCGTTTTTGCATGGTTTTATCAATTTTTTTAAATGCTTTTCGGGCAGCTTCAGAAAATTCTAACCTCACAAATCCAGCTCCTTATACACTTCTTCAGCTGAATATGTTTTCATCTTACCACTTCGCACATCCTCGAGCACTTTCTGACCTAAATAAATATCTTCTAAATCATCGAGATACTCTTCCAACAAGAGATTGTAAAAAAAACCTGCACTTCGTTTTGTCTCCCGTGCTAGGGTATCGATTCGAGACTTAAACTCTGCCGTTGTCCTAAAAGTTGCAGTTGCTGTTAAAGCCATATTCACATCTCCTTATAATACAATGTATACTATGTAATACAATACTGTCAATATATTGGCATTAGTGTACCATAATGTGCTGCTACAATACTTTTTGAGGAATATTTATCCGTATAGATTGTGAAAATATGGTTAGCCTCGTGGAGCTTGGGCTGGATCTATGGGCTTTCCGTCTTGAAACACCATAAAGGTAAGCTGACTCTTTCCCGTAAAGCTGTCCACTCCCACAACACCCAGCTGCTTGCCAGTGGTAATATAGTCGCCCTTGGAAACAGTTGTGTCGGAAAGCCCTGTATACACGTACATGTGACCAGACTGAGACTGTACGAATACCACCTTTCCAAAGCCACGATACAAGCCGCTGAACATCACCGTTCCAGATTGAATGGCACACACCGCCTCGTTCTTCTTGGCAGACAGCTGAACCCCAGAAATCTTTCCAGAAACATACAGCACCTCAGGATTTTGAACTGGCCACAGGAGATTGGAATCTCCCTTCTTACCAGTATAATTTCGTGGGTCAGCAATTTCTATGGCTGGAGTGTTCATGATGGCACTGGCAATGGTGGTGGTAGAGGCGGGAACCTTCAGCACCTGACCGATTTTCAAAGTATCAGAACTTTTCAAGCCGTTCAAATCCAACAGCTCATCCACCGTCAGGTTGTGCCTGCGAGCCACACCATAAAAGGTATCACCCTTAGCTACAATGTAGGTTTCCGTCTCAGGAAGCTCCCTGCTAGGAATCACCAACTTTTGTCCCACTTTCAAAACCTGGGACTGACTTATATTGTTTTTACTGCATAATTCATTTACCGTAACGCCGTACTTTCTACTGATTGAATACAGTGTCTCTCCCTTGGCAACTACATGCTGGGTGTCAGAAAAAAGGGGAGAAGAAAGGATAAGGACAAGTACAGCGATAACAAAAGATACCTTACTCATAGGCATTATATCGGCAAAAATAAGACTTTATTAAACCAGTGAAGCTACTGGAACTGGTCAAAGAAGGCCATAACGTCAATACCATTTACAATGGGATTTTGATTGTATATCTTCAAGAGGTTTGCCTTGCCAGAAGTAAGATGGGCAGAAGTAATGCCATAGCGAATAGAGCTATCTGCCTCCAAAAAGGCTGCAATATGGTCTGCCACCTTCACAATTCGTCCGTCCACAGGGGAGAATTCAGCAAAATTGTAGCGGTTGTTCAAATCCTCAAAGCTCACCTCCAGCTGCTGACCAGCAGGCAGCTGGGCTACCTCCCGAGGCATTTCCCCGGTAAATAAGGTGTCAGCTTCAGGCACCCGAATCCGATTGGCAAACTCATTGCTGGTAAAATACAAAAGCTCCTGCCGATAGCAATCGTCCATCAAAGGAAAAAGCTCCTTGCCCACAATTTCATCTTCAATGCGCTTTACAATTTGAGGCAGACCGTCTGTTGCCTGCTTTACTGGCGAGATAATGTCCCGTGTTACTGCTTCGGGAAGATCGTGGAACAAACCACAGAAAAAGTTATTGTACCGTCGCTTCTCGCAAAAGGAAACACCAGAGGAATATTCCAGCAGCAGAGTGAGAATAGCCACAAAAAAGGAATGACCCAAAACGCTGGTTCGTGGAACACGGGGCGTCTGATTCCATCTTGTTTGGAATCGCAGCTGCTCCAGCACCATCAAAAAACGGTAGGGACGCTGCTTTGTTAGCAAAAGCTGAAAGGCCCGCAAATCAAGAAAGCCTTCTATATCTTGATTCAAATCCTCCTCAATGGGATCAAGGCGAAACTTTTCGTTTACCACAGAAATCATCTGAAATTCCCGCAGAGTAGAAAACTTATGAGCAGCCCGCAGTACCTTTGCCGTATGACCAGTAAAGGTATCTGGCTCTGGAGCAGAACCACAGCAATAAGCAACGAACCGCTCCTTCAATTTTTCATCAGGCAAATAATCTCTATACTGCTCCACCACCCATTGATTGAGCTTTTTGTATTCTTCTGGATAATCACGGCGAATCATCCGCTGAACAGGAGACTTTATATCGCACAGGGCAATCTTTCGTAAAAGCTCAAAGAAGGAGGCATGAATCATCCAATCCCAGTCAATGCTCTTTCCTTGGGCTTCTTCGTACTTCCCAATGATGTAGGCAACCATCATCTTTTCGGCGCACTTGTCCATCTCAATCATTTCGTGGGGACGAACAAGATCGTTCCAACGCTCGATGGAAAATCCTTCAAAGATTTTGAGGGCGAGATTCTTTGTCAACATGAAAAATCCTTACTATCGGACAATGGAATTGAACAGCTGCTGGGTCAACAAGCCCCAACCGTCCACCAGCACAAAGAGCATGAGCTTAAAGGGCATAGAAATCTGTACTGGAGGCAACATAATCATACCCATGGACATGAGGATACTTGCCACCACCATATCGATGACGATAAAAGGAATGTACAGCAATATACCGATTTGGAAGGCTATCGTTAGCTCATTTAAAATATAGGCCGGCACCAACACGTATGTAGGTACATCTGCCAGTGTTTGAGGCTTTTCCAAGCCACCAATGGACATGAACATGGTGATGTAGCTGGTAGCTGCATTCTGCTGTCGGGAATTGGAGGCCATCTGCTTGTACATGAACATACGCAGGGGAGCCTCAGCCTCTGCAAAGGCCTGCTCTATGCCAATCTCACCGTCGGCCATGGGGCGATACGCATTGGTATAAATCTGTGTAAAGGTAGGCCACATGATAAACAAGGTCATAAAAAAAGCAATTCCGTTCAACACAGCCGTAGGTGGAACCTGCTGCAGGGATAAGGCCCGCTTAATAAAATCCAACACAATGGAAAACCGCAGGAAGCAGGTTACCAGAATCAGAATACTAGGAGCTAGGGTCAGCACCGTAAGGGTCAGCAAAAGCTGAACGGAAAAAGCTACCTCCTGCCCAGTTTCTGGATTACGAATATCAACACTAATATTGGGAATATCCACACCAGTAACAGAGCCTGTCATTTCGGTACGGCCAGTTGCAGCTCCTTGGGGAAAGGTCTGAGAAAAGGCTGGGAAACAACAGGCCACTGCAATAATGGCACAGATAAAAATCTTCGGAAAGGTTTTTGTCGTAAACTTACGGAGTGACATTATCATCCTCCGAAGCATCCAGTGAACTCAATCGAGAACGCTGGTTTTGTAAAAGCTCCACCGCACTGCTGGTTGAAAAACTCCCCTTCGTGGTGGCGGAAGTATATTTTCGTCCGTTGGTATTTACGAATTTTCCCAGAATTGAACTAAAATCCATAGGCTTTTTGTCGTCGGTGCCCTGAGGTGCATTTAAGTTCATGGCATCCACCAATTCTTTGTCATCAATCTCCGCAATGAGATTAACAGAATTGTCCGCCACTCCCACAAGATAAGCCCGTGAATTCAAGGTGATTACATGAACAAATTTTCCCGGAGACAGGGTTAATGATGCAACCTTTTTCAGATAGGGATCAGAGCTAGTGGTAGTACCTGACATCTTCTTTAAAAACATAAAGAAGGCCCAAACCAATGCAAGCACAAGGGCTAACACTAAAATAGTACGAATAAAAAACCACACTCCATAGGAGGAGCCGTCTGAAATAGTTGTAGTTACGTTTTCTGGAGCATCCTGATCCAGCAGAATTTCTGCTTCGGCAGCACGGGCCACCACCTGGGTTTCAGACGCAACAACCTCCTGACTCCAAGCAAAGCCTGTAATCAGAAGGTAACTGCAAAGAGAAAATAATATTTTCAGGACTTTTCCTTTGTGATTCAAGCCCATAAATTGTTAACCAGTAACACGCTCAATAGGAGAAAGGATTTCAGTTACACGAACACCGAAGTTTTCGTCGATTACTACAACCTCTCCCTTAGCAATAGGTTTATGGTTTACCAGAATGTCAACAGGCTCACCAGCAAGCTTATCCAGCTCGATAATGGTACCCTCTCCCATTCCAAGGATTTCTTTGATTTGCTTTTTAGTGCGTCCCAACTCTACGGTCATTTCCATGTATACGTCCATGATAAGACCGATATTGCTTCCCTGATCCATGCCACCTACGCCAAGCTGCAATCCTGGAAACTGTAGAGATTGTACATTGGGAGCGCTTGTGCCCATTGGCATAGAAGCATAACCATTTCCCATACCGCCCATATTCATTCCCCCACCCATGGTCTGTTGCATGACCATGCCATTCATATTCATAGGAGCAGCTTGCATTCCCCCCATGTTCATACCACCACCCATTGCATTCATAACAGGCTGCTGGGGCATAGACTGAACAGGAGCTGCTGGAGCTGAACCCTTACCCAATGCACTAGAAATTTGATCGGCAGCACCACCTGCAATAGCCTCCCAAAGGGTATAGGTGGTTCCATCAAGACTTACAGGATAAGAGAACAGAGCAAATTCACCTTGTGGAAAGCGAACCATGGCCTTTGGCCCATTTACAGCCTCGCCAGGATTGCAAGCCAAACCAGGGAAGCGTCCATTTTTTGTCAGTTCTGTAATCTCTGCACCAGTATGACCAGATACTACCTCTGCAATTACAGAGAGAGCCATCTCATCCAAATCAGCATTATCTTCTTTATTGATGAGACCTGCCAGTTTCTGTGCAAAATCAGTGGAAAGCACATATAAGTGATCTCCAGAAAGCCCTGCAGAAAAATCTGCCATAACCGCCACAACAGTCTCAGGCAACTTGGCCAAGAATGTTTCACGGTTGGCTGACTCAACAGTAGGCTCATTCACGACAGTACTTGCACCTGTCATGGTTCCTACATTATGGGCCAATTTATCCTTCAAGTCAACTGCAAATTTTACCAAATCAGCAGTTTCAATTTTTCCAGCAGAGGACTTTGAGGAACTTCCTCCAACGGAAAGTCCGCCCATATCTACACCGCTTAACAATGCATCAATTTCATCTTGGGAAATGGTACCATCACTCATATGACTCGTCTCCTTCTACTGCTAATTCTTCAAAATCTTCTGATTCAACCTGCTCCAGCTTGTTCAAAACCTGAACAGCCATTTTCTTTCCTATTACACCAGGCTGACACAAGAACTTCTTTTTGTTACCCACGCTCAAGGTAATGGGATCGGTAATACGCACATTAGACAATCGGACTGTATCTCCCACCCGCAAAGACAAAACATCACGGATAGGCAGGGAAACAGAACCGATTTCGGCCACTACGTCCATGTCCACGTCTGCCAACTTTTCCTTCAATACACCAAGATACTGGGTCGTGGAACTTCGTCGAACAGAGGAGAACCAGAACTGGGAGGACAGCTTGGAAATAATGGGCTCAATGGTGATGTAAGGAATACAAAAGTTCATCATTCCCTCTTCCTCACCAATCTTTGTTTCCAAGGTTACCAGAACAACCATTTCAGAAGGGGCTACAATCTGGGCAAACTGGGGATTTGTTTCAATCTGTCCCATGCGAGGTCGCAGGTCAATTACCTGAGTCCATGCTTCGCGCATATTTGCCAGAATACGAACGATAATTCCTTCCATAACGGACTGCTCAATATCTGTAAGATCACGCTGAACCTTTGCTCCCTGTCCAGTTCCACCAAAGAGGCGGTCAATCATGGAGAAAGTAATAGCTGGGTCAATTTCCAAAATAGCATTACCCTTCAATGGATCCATGTTGATAACCGCAAGGGTGGTTGGTGTGGGAATTGACCGAATAAATTCTTCATAGGTCAGCTGGTCAACAGATGCCACGTGAACATGAACAATACTTCGCAGCTGAGCCGAAAGACTAGTTGTAGTCAAACGGGCGAAGGTTTCATGCATAATGGACACCGTTCTGATTTGTTCCTTAGAGAACTTGTCCGGACGCTTGAAGTCGTAAATCTTGATCTTGCGGGTATCATTTACCGGCTTAAAATCCTCCGACTCCGTGCTACCGGAACTAATGGCGGTGAGAAGCTGGTCAATTTCGTCCTGGGACAGAACTTCATTCATATAAAAACCCCTAGATGGTTACTACTGCTCGATTATCTGTAAGCTCAAGAAACGCACATCTCGAATCTTGGAAGAACTCAAGATATCATCATTGATTGCATTGCGGATTTCAATACGGCGCTTCTCTTCATTTCGAGGCCGCAAATCCTCAACAGTCAGCTCGGTAAAATAGCGACGAAGATAATCTTTAATCTCAATTTGGCGCTGGGTAATCTCGGTAGATGCAGCCTTGTCAGCCTGCTTGTAGCCCAGCACAACCTCTACGATAACACTGGCAGGAATTGCATCACTTGTCTTGGTGCTTACCTGACCCAAGGAGGTGTACCAGTCCAGAACTTCCCGCTTGCTACCGTATTCCTGAGAAACAGGAATTACTGCCTGCTGGGAGGTATTTCCACCAACAATCTTCATGGTGATTACCACTACTGTTACAATAAGGATGATTGCACCTAAAACAATCGCAACCCATTTAAGCAAGGTTGGAAGCAGGCCACCAAGTCCCTTTGATTTCTTTTCGGATTCACCGGTGGTTTCGTTGTCTTCAAAGTCCATAGATTCATTAGCCATAAATCATTCCTCCATTTGATAGTCTGCTATATTCCATTAAAAATGTCCATCGTCAAGAATAATAATATCTACACGACGGTTATATGCCCTGCCCTCGGCAGTGTCATTTGAAGCCTTTGCTCTAGTATCTGCATATCCAGCTACAGAGAACTGAGCCTCATTCACACCGAAATCAGACAGATAATGCAACACATTGGTGGCACGTGCTGTAGACAGCTCCCAGTTGCTGGGGAAATTTTCACTTGCCACTGGTGTATTGTCTGTATGGCCTTCAATTCTAAAGCGACGGTTTGCCAAATCGGCTCCCGACAAGAACTGTGCCAGACGCAACAAGGTTTCCCGTGTTTCGTCAATCCGTAGCTCGGCACTACCTTCTGCAAAGAAGGAGTCTCCTGCCAAGGTAATTACAAGACCACGCTCATCACTGGTGAGGGTAATCTTGTTGGACTTTACATCAGGGGCAAAAACACTGATTGCCCGCTTTACAGCCAAGCCCAAGGATTTTCCCTTCTCTATAGAAGGCAAGCTATTGATGGTGTTACCTAAATCAGCAAGGCGACCTGCTGCCAAGGAATATCCACCACCAGATTCTCCGTGGATGGAGGCAGTAAGCTCTGCCATCTGTACAACGTCTACTTCTGAAGGGTTATACAACATAACGAAGAAGCAGAGCATCAAGGTAATCATGTCTCCATAACTATTGAGCCATGCCGATGAAGCACCTGCTGCCTCTCTCTTCTTCTTTGCCATAACTCCTCCGTTAATCCTTTAATACGTCGGCTTCAATAGCCTTTCTTGATGCAGGATCAAGATAGGTCAAGAGCTTCATGGCAAGGATTCGAGGGTTGTCACCAGCCTGAATGGACAAAACTCCTTCAATAATCATTTCTTTGGTACGCATTTCACTGGCATTTTGTCCATTTAATTTCTGAGCAATAGGTCCCAAAATCCAGTTTGCCAGCAAACAACCATACAGAGTGGTAATAAGCGCAACAGCCATGTTTGGTCCCAAGGATGACTTATCTTCCAAGTTACGCAACATACCTACCAGACCAAGAACGGTACCAATCATACCGAATCCAGGGGCATAACCAGCCCACTGGTTTACAATACCAATAAAGTTCATGTGACGAGCTTCTATCTGGCTCATCTCGCTTTCCATGATTCCACGGATAACAGCACCGTCAGTACCATCAACTACAAGGCGCAAACCAGTCTTCATGAACTCGTCGTCCAAATCCTCCAATCCTTCTTCCAAAGCAAGGATACCTTCACGACGGGCCTTTTCTGACAGAGCAACCATGTTCTGCACCAGCATCTTCTCTCCAAAGTCAGGAATCTTAAAAGCCTTACCCATAACCTTCATAGTTGTGAGCACATCCTTCAAGGGAGCTACAATCATCAATGCACAAAAGGATCCACCGATGGTCATGAACACAGAAGGGATATCGATGATACCCATCATGGTTCCACCAGAAGTGATAACTGACATAACAATACAGGCAGTACCACCAACAAGACCGATTATTGTCGCTATATCCATCTAAAACTCCTCTTCCCCGCCTATTCTTCGTTTTTGAATGCACCAATCTGGCGACGGTATGCTATGATACGGGCTATAATATCTTCGGGTGAATCCTTTACCACCACATGCTTTCCAGAAAGCATGAAGAGTGTAACATCTGGGTTACATTCAATAGATTCAATCTGATGGGGATTTATCCAGTACTTTTTTCCGTCAAGTCGCATAACTTCAATCATAATCTGATTTTAGGTCAACCAGTCAGTCTCCCTTTTAAATCCTCCCGAAACATTCTATTATAATATCGGATGTTTGTGAATATAAATGAGAAAAAAAAGCATGAATATAAAATTTTTTGCACAAACTACATCCGTAATTTTTAAACAAAAACACCAGCCAAGCATAATTGCAAGGCTGGTGACTATTACTAAGCCATGTCCCACCTCATGGCCCTACGCACTTATTTAGCGCTTCAAGTTCATGACGGTGTCCAACAAGGTATCGGCAGTCTGAATTGTCTTGGAGCTAGCCTGGAAACCACGCTGGGTTACAATCATGTCGGTGAACTGCTCGGTCAAGTCTACGTTAGACATTTCCAAGGAGCCTGCCAACAAGGAGCCCTTTCCAGCGATACCGGATACACCGATGTTTGCCATACCGGAGTTGTTGGATTCAACGTAGGTGTTTTCACCAGCCTTTTCCAATCCACCCTGGTTGGTGAAGGAAGCAAGGGCCAGCTGTCCGATAATGCGGTTTGTTCCGTTGGAATATACACCAGTGATGGTTCCTGTGGAGTCAATCTTGAAGTTGTCCAAGTAACCCATGGTGTAACCATCCTGATAGAAGGCCTTGGTGGAGCTCTGAGAAGCACTCTGGGTAATGGTGTTCTTCTGGCTACCGATGGTTCCAAGGTTGATGTTCAAGGTCTGGCGATAGGGGTTTCCGTTTTCGTCAGGGTTTGCATCAGGTACGTTGAAGGAGGTCTGAAGAATAACCTCTCCTTCAGGGTTTGTCATATTTCCTGCAGAATCCATTACAGACAGCAGGGTTCCGTTGTTGTCAAAGTTTACCAAGAAGGTGTTTTCAGTACCGTCGGTGGTTCCAAGACCAACACGAGTTTCTGTAGGAGTTTCTCCATTAGGATTTACGTTTACAGTCACTTCCCACTGGTTGGGGTTGCCTACAACACGAGTAAAGGAAACATTCAACATGTGCTGGTTTCCAAAGCTGTCGTAAATCTTCTGCTCGGTGGACCAAGTTCCCTTGGCAATGTCAGCAGGACTTGCACCCTCCAAAATTTCAGGAGTATTTTTGTTCAAGTTACAGGCAAAGTTTACGTTCTGGGTAGCCTTAGCAGGATCCTTTGTTCCTACGGGAATGATGATGTCCTCAGTGGAGCCAGCGGTATTCAATACCATCTCGCCGTTCAGCTCCTCTGCCATCCATCCCTGTACACGCATACCATTAGCAGGGTTTACCAAGGTTCCCTCGCTGTCCAGACCAAAGGCACCGGCACGAGTATAGAAGGATTCTTCGCCGTTCTTGAGGATAAAGAATCCGTTTCCCTGGATAGCTACGTCGGTAGACACACCAGTGGACTGCAGGTTACCCTGAGTAAAGATGGTGTCAATGCTGGCTGTCATTACACCCAGTCCAACTTCCTTGGGGTTCACACCACCAACTTCTGTGGTGGGGCGGGCAGCTCCAGAAAGCTGCTGGGAAATCATATCCTGAAAGTTTACACGGCCACGCTTAAATCCAGTTGTATTTACGTTAGCTACGTTATTTCCAATTACATCCAGACGTGTCTGGTGATTCTGCATACCGGATACACCGGAGTAAAGTGATCTCATCATAAAGCTACCCTCTTAGTTGCCGTATACGGCGTTGATCTGATCCATTGAATATGCCATACCGTTTACCATAACTTGAGGATTTGTTCCTCGGGTAACGGCCTCTACAACTCCACTGATGGAGGATTCACCAGCAGCAATCTCCACGTTCTTGCCCAGAAGACTAACAGCCTCACCGGAATTCAACATGTTTGCCAGCTTGGTGAACTCAGTGCTCATGTTGGTCATTTGCTCCAGAGAGGAGAACTGAGCCATCTGAGCGATAAATTCTGTATTTTCCATGGGGCTGGTGGGATCCTGATTCTGCAACTGCGTAATCAACAGCTTAAGGAAGTCGTCCTTACCCAGCTCTTGGCTTGCGGTACGACCATTAACAGCCAGACTCTTGTTGTAGGTATCTACAGCCAAGGTGGTCTGTGTCTTTTCCGCTGCGCTCATCATTGTATTTATTTCCATAAAATCCAGCTCCTATACTTTTGACAAAACTTCTATGCCATTATATTAACGGCAACTTGTGACGAATCTGAATAAGTTTTTTGAAGGATTTCACCTTCAACACCAGAATCAATACTATCCTCTGCCAGCATTTCACCATAAAGGGTATCGGCAAAGGCAATATGTCCATGGTTTTGATGCTGTTGCCCACCCTGCTGTTGCTGACCATTACCAGCCCAAGACAGGTCAAAGGATCCAGTGTCAAAGCCACTGTCGGCAAAGGCCTGCTTCAATGAAGCGATGGACTCCTTGAAGGCTTGGAAGGCTTCTTCGGAAGCAACACGGATTTGGGCGGAAACCATCTTGTCGTTTAATTCCAGACTGATTTTTACGTTCCCCAATTCCTCTGGATGAAGAATCAAGTTGATGGTTCCTACATTTCCGTCCCGAAGGATAATGGAGCCTGTGCGTACCAATTCTGTGGCATTGTTCTGTAGCTGGTTTGAAAGCATGGCACCGAAATTTGTTTCCTTAGCACCAGTGGCCACAGGAACTGTTGTGCCGTTTGTGCCGTTTCCTTGGGCCAGCTGCATGGTAATGTCAGCAGAGCCTTCACCCTGACTAACGGTGGTAACAAAGTTGCCATCCTTGAGAGAAGCTTCGGTAACGCCATTTTCTGCGGCTGTACGTAAATCCTGCACTTCAATCTTCTGATCAAGGGAGGTGCCAGTCTCCAGCTTAAGAGTTTTTATTTCACCCTGGATTTCTGTTACAGCACCCTTGGCTACAGCTGGTTGTTCAGCAAGCTTTTCTCCCTGCTGGCTATTCTGAAGAATCTGAGCGATGGAATAATCTACATCCTCTAGCTTCTTTGTCTTTTTTTCTGTATCCTCTGGCTGCATTTCTTGAGCCTTGGTAGCTGCTTCTAAGGATTCAGCCAATACCAAAGAACCTTCTTCTGGAAGCTCCAGCTGAGGCTCTTCCTCCAGAGCTAAATCTGCCTGCTGAAGCACCAGATCCTTAGAAAGGGCTTCTGGATCCAGATCTTCCGCCAGAGCAAGCTCTGTGGGAACGGTTTCTGGAACCAGTGTAATTTCTTCCATTACAGTGGCACTATTCAGACTCTCAAGTTCTGTGTCAGCCTTGGCAACAATGTTTTTTTCAATAGAATTAATTTCAGCATCAATCTTGGAGGAGGCTTCCTTAAGGGAAATTTTCTCACCTTCCTTGGAAACCTGTTCCTGAGCTTCTACTGGTTCATCTGTTGTATCATGTGCTGGCTCACTGGCGGAAGACTTTTCTGTGCGAGCACGTTCCAAAGCCCGTTCAAATGAAGATGGGCCAGTGCTTTTTTGTTCCACCCGCTGGGAATTGCCAGAGGTTTGAACCGGCTCACGTAACCCCAGTTCCAGATTCATGTTTGGTGCCAACATTGGCATACCTCCAAATTCATCAGCCTAATCAAGCTTTGACTAGACCGCTCCTGAAGTAGATTCTTGCAGGATACTTATTACATCTATCGTCTTTTTTTTATGGGAGGTTAAGTTTTTTTTATTTTTTTGAAAAAACTAATTGTCTATTTATTATTCTCTTTATTTATCCAAAAGTAAAAAAATTGCAAAATTAGGTAAAAAAATTACAAACTTTATCAAATTTTTTGACTTAAAATTGAAGTACTAAATTTTAATTTTCATGGGAGTTTGAAGCTATGGAAAGTAATAGGAAAGATGGTTCTGTTTATCAAAGAAGCATAAACAGTATTACAGGTTGGGTGATATGGAGAAATATCTCCATAAGAGGTCTCAAATCAACTCTTCCTTTATTGTTAATCGGAATCTTAAGTCTTTCTCCAGTATGGACGAAAGAGGAATCCTCTGCTACTAAATTTGAAACAGGAATTTCCGCTGCTGCAAGCACCAATGTATATTCTGCAGTTTTTGAAGATAGAGGAGACCTTCAAGACGGGAAAAAACCCTCTGTTCACAATTGGTTCTCGGGATTTGATTTATCTGGCATGAAATTTTATGCCACCTTAGATAGCCACAATTATGGTGGTAGGCTAACAATCAACGGACCTTCCCGCTGGGTAACTACTGCACCAGACTACATCAACCTGTATCTCACTATGTTCAATAACAGCTATCTTTACGCTCGATTCAAGGATATTGCCTATATTCAAGTAGGACTTTTTGAAAATCGTCGATTAAATAGATTGAACAGTGTCGTAGATGAATGGGCCTACGGTTATGTCATGCAACCAGCTGACAATTCATCAGGAAATCTTGGCACCTTGAAGGAGACCGACCTTATAAAGAACTTCAATGCGGAATTCTATGCAGGACCTGTGACCATTGAATTTGCACCTTTGCTCATCAATACAAATGGCAAACAACCAGGTGGAGATAACTGGCTAAACCTGAACAACAGCTACGATGGAACCAGCATGAAATTCGCAGGCTCCTTACGGGTATCTGCCCCTGTCATGGACTTGGCAAAAGTTCAGCTCCTGACAGCCATGGATTTAGACCGTAAAGAGGAGTCTCCATCCACAAAAGAAACTCCTAACAAATCAAAGCTCAATACATTGATTGCCCTTGGTGGACATGTTACGCCTCTAGAACACCTTGAGCTTGCAAGCCATCTTTCCTACACCTTCACCTCAAACTGGGATGATTGGAAGCAACCGACAAAAGATACTGGAAATAGCATCAACAGTGATATGTACACCGCAGTGGACATTCGTGGACGGTGGACAGGATTTGAAAATATCCAGTTGGAATTGCACTCCAAGTTCACCTATGGATTCTTACTGGGAAAAAATGATTTGGAAAAAGATGGTGCAAATTTTCTAGCCACATGGAATGCACTCGGTGGTAGCTACAACATTACCGATAACATGCAGGTGAAGCTTGTAACGACAGCAAATTATTCTACGAGAATCTTGCGTAAAGAGGCTTGGAACAGCCTGCAGTTTAGCATAAAACCTGCATTCCGGTACTCTCTCGCAGAAAAAGCCCATGTTCAAGTGGGAATCAACTATACCATCACAGAAGGATGGGGAAAAGATAACAAGGGAGACGATTATACCAGTACTCGTGTCATGAATATTGCAGTTCCTGTCTCAATTTCCATGGAATTATAGGAGGTCGTAATGAAAAAAATTTCATTGATTTTAATTTCAGTTCTGGTTTTATCCTGTTTTTCATGTAGAGATTTGATGAATGGGGTGTTCCGCAATACCCACGAAGGAGTTCCCACCTTAATTGGCAACTCCAATAATGATGGAGAGTCAACAAATGCTGGAAACTGGAACGGAACATCTTTGTTCTGGAATAATAGCAGAATAATTGTATCCAATGCACAACCGCTATTTTTGGCTTCCATATATAAGACAAACTGGAGCCATCACTCCCAGTCATATGACCAAGCTACAAAGAGTGATGTGACAAACCCCGCCAACTTTGAAGCAGGAATGACCCCCGAAGTCCTCTGGAATGCTATCCCAGACAGTTTAAAACCTTACACTGCTTTCAAGATTCACTACAATGATGAGGGTGAGGGAGGCTCAACTGTAGACACCGTGAAGGATTTTTATGATAAGTGTCTCACTTGGTGCGATGCAAACAAAGTCCCAGCACTTATTGTAATCTGTGCGGTGGGAACTTCTGGTACCCACAAATTCAATCAGATTGACCCCACTGATGAAACTCACAAAGCTTGGGTAGACTCCATGGTGGAAAAACATCCTTCCCTAAAGGGTTTCATTACAGCCGAACATTGGTGGAATGGAGCCCAATCAGGTGCAGCTACCGTAAACCGTCACGCTGATTGGATTAATTATTGTGCAGAAAAGGATAAAACTTTAATCTCCTTTGATGGGGCTGGACATACCACCAACTGGTTCAACAATGACCGTGATACCTCCGACAAACTTTCAACTGCAGCTTTAGCCTATGGAAATGACCACTGGATACGTTGCTTTAAAAGCACTCGTGGCTACTGGTATACCCACACCTCTAGCTATATGCTGGGCTCCTGGATGGCTGGAATAAGTCATGCCTATGGAGGTCTACTGGATACCTGGAACTGGAATTCACGTAGCCTAGGAGTAAACATGACCGACCAAAGACAAAAGGGATTAAATGGCACAGGATATCCAAACATTGCTCAATATCCTGGAGGATGGCTTGCCAGTGAGTTAATGCTCATGTACATGAACGGAGGAACCGTGTTTAATTTTGAGGCTCCATGGCATGTTCAGGGCAATAGTGGAAGAACAGGAGACCTTTTAGCAAATACCATTGCACCTTTCTTTGAATGGATGGTTAAAAATCCCGCTCCTACAGAACAGGATATGCGAAATGATACCCGATACTGGTGGCGAGGAGTCCAAAATGACTTGGAAGCAGTTTACAACGCATTAAACATCGTTACTCATTCCTTGGACAGTTCTGGTGGACAAGGAGCAGCGGAAATGGGAAACAATTCTCAATCAAATGTATTCAGCGATGGACGCTATGGAATCATTCCTGCCCTCGACAGGGATTTGTTCTCTAGTGACGAAGAAATGGAAAAGCATCTGAGAAGTCTGGGAGGTTTTGCAAGCAACGATGATGTTATTTCTTCTGGTACCGGTAGTTTAGATGAATGGAATTCAATTACAGATGGATACTATGAAGATATTCTTGTTGACAATGTAAAGGGCAAAGATAAAACAGTAGCATTTGCAGGTATGAGAAATTTGAATGGAAATGATACCTACTTCTTTTACAATCATAATATGTTCCCTGGTTCAGATGGAGATTCTGCTGACATTCAATATGCTCGTATCCCTTTAGGAAATGACTTCCAAACCAATATAGAGAACAACACCTGTAATGCAACAAAATTCTTAGAAATTGCACTTACTCCCCATACGATGGTGATTGCTAAGAAAATTTCTAATAACTCCTTCCATATTTATATGAATAACTCCCGCATAGATACATCTAATTCTGTTGGAAATTGCGGAAATATTTCTGCACGAGATGCTTGGTTCAGCGAGAATATTTGTATTAATGGCGTAAATACAGAAGCAAATTTACAGAAGTGGAATAGAGATACAAAGTTCTGGTTTGATGGCTGTACAAACGTGATAACGAACTTTATAAGAGGACAAAATGCACCTTATCCTGTTCTAAAAGTTACAAAGGAATCTGGAAGTCAACTCCTAACTGTAACCTCCAACGGTTGGCTTGAATTCACTGTAGATTTCTAATAATTAGGAAAAGTTATTTTGGGGCTTCTGAAAAGAAGCCCCTTTTAATTATTTCACTAGCATTTTACAACTACAATCTTCTATAAATAATCCTTCTATCTTGACAAAACCCCCACTCTCCCCTATCTTGTTCTAATGGGAAAAATTAAAAAGCGGGCATATATATTTGTGTCTGTTACTTTTCTTTGCGCATTGTTTTTCGGAGTGGTACTGGGCCTTTTGCTGGCAGAAACCACTAATACCATCAATACAGAAAATTTCACGGAATTTACCACAGCCCTGCCAACTCGGTTGCTGGATATAAATGGAGAGGTAATCACACAATTTGCCTCCGATGAAAACCGTGAGATTATCAGCTTTACGCAGCTGCCTCCTCAAATGCTGAACGCCCTCATTACCCGAGAGGACAGGGTGTTCTACGAGCATAATGGATTTAGGCTCAAGGCAATTATCCGTGCCTTTGTGGGTGTGTTTACCAACACCTCCTTGGGTGGAGGAAGTACCCTTACCCAGCAGATTGCAGGAACCCTATACTGCGACCGTACGGAAAAATCTTTGATCCGAAAGCTGAAGGAGTTGTGGTGGGCCATCCAGATGGAGCGTCGCTGGTCCAAGAACGAAATCCTTGAACTGTATCTGAACAAGATTTACTTTGGTGGTGGAACCTACGGTGTAAATGCTGCCTCAAAATATTATTTTGGCCACGATGCCACAGAAATCACTCCAGCAGAAGCGGCGATTTTGGTGGTTCAGCTGTCAAACCCAGCCTACTACAATCCCTTTGATTATCCTAACCGAGCTATGTCCCGCCAGCAGAACGTGTTGGAAGAAATGGTAAAGGCTGGTTATTTGACCCCAGAGGAAGCAGCCCAGTCCTATGATGATTTCTGGGTGAACTTTGACTATACACGAATCAACTCCTCTGCCTACTACATGCGGGACGATAAGGCGCCCTGGTTCAGTGAGTACGTTCGCCGTGAGCTGTCCGACATGCTCTACGGTACTGACGACATCTATACGAGTGGCTTTACAGTACATACTAGCTTGAACATGAAGCATCAGCAGGCTGCTCAAAAAACCATGGACAAGTACATTCAGCAGGCAAACGAATCCTACAAGAATTCCAGCAGCCTCAGAAAGAATTCTGCAGCAGATACCTATATTCCCATGACGGAGTTGTTATCCTTGGTATTCAACCTGCCTCAGCTTAAAACTTCTGAACAGCATATTGAAAACAAGGCCCTTTCTACCTTCAATTCAGAAATCAACCCCATTCTTGACGTCATGTCCTTGATGTTTGGACTGGAGGATGTAAAGCTGGCAGTGGTAAACAAGGCAAATGCCCTGAAAGAAAAAGAAAATAGTAAAACTACTATAGAAGGAACCTTGATTTCCTTGGAAAATAGCACAGGATACATTACTGCCTTGGTGGGTGGAAGTGAATATAGCTCCTCCAATCAGCTGATTCGTGCAACCCAGGCAAAAATTCAGCCAGGAAGCTCCTTCAAGCCTCTGTATTATTCTGCTGCCTTGGATTCTGGACAGTTTACTCCCGCTACACTGATGTCAGACACTCCAACTGTTTTCAAGAATGCTGACGGCAAACCCTATATTCCTGAAAACTTCCGTGGAATTTGGGAGGGAGATGTGCAGCTGTGGTATGCCTTGTCCACCTCCATGAACGTTGTTTCTGTAAAGGTATTCGAGGCAATCGGCTACAATGCAGCCATTGCGAGAGCTACGTCCCTGCTGGGAATTCCTGAGGAGGAGCTTCCATCAAGAGGCTTTAATCCCTACTTGAGCTTAGCCTTGGGAACCTGTTCCGTGCGACCAGTGGAAATGGCACGAGCCTTTGCAATCTTTGGAAACCAAGGAAAAGAGGTGGAGCCCATTGCAGTACTTTCTGTTGAAGACAAAAATGGAAAGGTTATCTTGAATCCTGAGCGAGATCTGCGCTTAGCTCAGCAGGAAAAGGGAAATGGCATCCAGGTGATTTCTCCCCAGAACGCCTTCCTCATGACCAATATGCTGCAAAAAACCGTAACCTCCGGTACCTTGAACCGAGGTGCAGGCTACGGAAGCCGATTCAAATATCAAGATGCCAATGGTAAAACCTACACCATGCCTGCTGCTGGTAAGACTGGTACTACCCAGAACTGGGCCGACGCTTGGGCAGTTGGATTTACACCGTATATCACTACGGCGGTGTGGTTTGGATTCGATATTCCCGGCCAGTCTCTAGGAACAGAGCTTACAGGATCAACCCTTTCTGGTGTGGCTTGGGGTGAATACATGCGAGTAGCCAACGAGGATTATCCTTACAAGGAATTCCCTGAGCCACAAACAGGCTTGGTAAAGGCTGAGGTGTGTTCCGTTTCAGGACAAATCAGAACTGACGCCTGTGAGAACCATCGCATTACCCAGTACTTTATGATGGGAACCCAGCCCGTGGACATTTGCCAGCTCCACATTAACCGAGCACAGGTTCAGACAGTGGGAATACAGCGACTGGAGCAGGAGCGCTATTATTCTGGAGCAATCTACAATGTTACCGTTGATGATTCTCCTTTGGTATTGGATTTGAGTTTCTTGAATGATTACTCTATACTTGATGAGACAGAGCTTGACGAGGGATACTTGGAAGGCGATGTATTTGATAGTGGAGCCTCTATTCCTCAGCAACAGGAGCCAGTAAAACAGGCTACCAGCAATTATCTGCTGGATTAATGGAAGCATTCACAAGCTAAAAACTTTGTAAGGAGCATATATGCTGGTTGAAATAAGCCAAATCAAGACCAACAAGCGGGTGAGAAAGAATCTTGGTGACTTAGATCCCCTTAAGGACAGTCTCAGACGGTACGGTCTTTTGAATCCTATTACCCTTACAAAGGATTATCATCTTATTGCAGGACAACGGCGACTGGAATCAGCCCGACAGCTTGGTTGGACCACCATCGATGCAGTGATGGTGGACACCAAGGATCCTGTAACCTTGCTGGAAATGGAGCTGGAAGAAAATACCCAGCGAAATAATTTTACGGAATTTGAGCTTTTGGAAGGCTACAAGCAACTAGAACGCCTTAAAAATCCAGGCTTTTGGCGTCGTATTTGGAATGCCATCAAGGCTTTTTTTCAAAGGCTTTTTCACAAGGAATAGGGGAAAAAAATCAGCAGATATTTAGAAAGTTTATTTTTCTGAATACCTGCTGATTATATTTTCTAACATTATTTAATCAGACAAAGACTAGAATCCTATACAAAATGAAATAGGAACTGATGGAATAAAGTCTTCATATTTTGTACCCTTTATCCCTGCCTTGTTGTCCTGAGACACTTTATATTCTAATGTAACACCTGCTTTTACGAAAATCTTTTCATTGAAAAAGTATTTTACAGATGGCTTTACTTGAAAAATATTTTCATAAAGTTGGTCACTATCATCTTTATATTCAAGACGATACTTATTGGATGCAATCAAATCAAAATCCATATTGTCAATTACTCGATAACGTACTCCTACACTATTCCATGTACTAAAGGATTTCTGGCGTACTCCATCTTTCCAAACCATTCCCTCATAAATACCATTGAGATTGCTTCCCAAAGTAAAATTATGATGACTTTCTACTCGTATTTTATCCAGTAAATTTATACCAGTCCGTAAATCGATACCATGGTACACATTGGAAATATTGCTGACTGAAGCAGAATCACCATCTCTACTTTCCTGTTGTAAACCACCACTATAACCAAGCATAAGATCAAAATTTTGTAATAATGATGTATCCACAAAGAAGGCATAGCGATGACCAAAGGATATTATATCTGGTTGAAAATCTGTAGGTTCTTTTTGTGACTCTGATTTCCAACTATACTGAGGTGAATATACACTTGTCAGCTGAATCATATCCAAGATAGATCCAGAAAGCCGTACTGCACCATGGAATTTTCTTGTGTAAGCACTTGTTCCTGTAGAATCTTCATTAGCATTAAAAAAATCAATTCCAAGTTCTTGAACTGGAGCAACTTCAATTGCAACAGGACCTACAGATACATCTACAACTAGATGGGACAATACATCAGTTTCTATTAATTCACCACCAGCTGTAACATACCCGAGACTCCATTCATCCAGAACATTGTTCACCTTATTTACTTTTCGTCTACCAAAAAGTCCTGCTTCTAATCGAACATTATCACCAAACTGTAACCAACCATAGGTTCCTTCAAAAACTTTTTTATCCCCCCAGTCTTTAAGGTTTGTTGGAGCATTCAATTTTAATACGAAACCAGCTGTATCTTCCCAGTTGTATTCCAGTGAAAAATTAGTATCTGAAAAAGTTGGAGATGTAAATCCATTATAAGATTCTGATACAAACTCTCCGTCTCTGAGGGAAATATTTCCTCTATAAATTTCAGTACTACCACCAACAGCACTATTTATAACAAATTGAGCCCATAGAGGAATAGTTATAACCAACATACTAACTACGACAAAAATTTTTTTCATAAAAAAAACTCCTTTCCACGCTTATTTATAAAACTCTATCATTGATATGATACTTCAAATCTAATCCAGCCATTTCCTGTTACCGTGATAGATTTATCACTGGCATTAGGATTAAGGGTACTAGGACTATTCTCCTGGTTCTGAGTTATTTTTGGGAAAAAATACTCTACTCCTGAAAAAGTAAAGGTAGTATTCCGTATACCTTTAGAAATATTTGTAGGAACATTAATGCCACCAGAAGTCATATTATCTTCAATCCAAGTATAGGCAGCTAGTGGAGAACCACCGATATAGACTCCACCTGCTACAATTCCATTTGGAGGACCATCCATAACATGATCTTTATTCAAACGATAATTGGACATGAAAACTTCAATTTTGCCTTCTTCGACCTCTTTTACAATTACACCAGTATGGGGAGTCATAGCTATTTCAAGTGTCTTCCCACTATGAGCACCACCTAAAGGAATCTTTGCATACTGTAAGGTTTCATTACCAGGAGTAAAAGCTCCAGCATCATTAAAAATATAGTTATACAAATACCAAGTATCCTTTTCACCTGTTCCTGCTGTATTTCTATGAGCTACAAATGCAGGTGTTTTGCCAGAATCAAGTGTTGCATTCAAAGACTTATCTGGATATTTTTCTTCCCACAGATCCTGACTAATCAGATTATTAGAATTTGTGTTAGGTGTTCCGTCAAATTTTTCTATCTGTCCTTCATCTATAGCTTTTTTCAGACCACCATTAGGTTCCAGTTCTTGTAACAGTCCGGGAACAAGTCCATAACGGCCAGTTTTATGCAACTCCCTTACAAGTCCCAACAACATTCCATCTGGATACAATTTTTCATAGTTGTTGGCTCCTTCAGCCATGCCATCCCCATGAAAAACATATTTTGTCATCTCTAGGATTTCTTCCTTAGAAGGAGCGGGATTTTCCACCATCCACTGGAAAAATGGTGCAATAACATTTGCCATAACTTCGCTTGTTTTACCCTTGATACCATAAACTTGCCACGGAATCTCAAAATTAAATATTGTAGCCCCATTAATATATTGAGTCATGAGATAGTTATGTAACAAGCCTTCTGGATATATCAATGCCTGACGTACTGATTCAGACTGACTATTTGCAGTAGATCCAAGCTTTGTCTGCCCTCTCAGGTTCCAAGTCCATGTATCAATCAGAGCACCATAAGCATAATTATAATCATTCAACCACAATCCCTGCATATAGGAATAACCAATTGCCCAACGCAATGGTTTTGTATCCTTAACATTCATAATGAGGTGATCTTTTCCATACTTTTTTACAGCATCAACAAAAGTAGGATCAGAGGTATATTTGTAGATTGAATTTGCTGAATCACCAATAATAAATTTCAAATCATACTGGTCACAAAACTCCAGCCAGCTATTAAATCGAGGAACATTATTTGCTACAGAAGTATGATGATTTTCAGTAGAGACAAACCCCTTTATGCAGCTATAGGTTTTCACCATGTACTCAAGCCATTGTCGCCATTCTTGATTACTAGGATCGATTTCATTAAAAGCATACCAATCGGGCCATGCAGACCAAACAACAGGAACTACTGGTATTTTATTACGTTGACAAATTTTAATTTGGTCTTCGAACCACCTTTTTAAGGCATCATCACCAGCATAAGGCCCATAAGTACCTCTACGAGATCCGACAATAAAGTTTGTATGAAATGAAAAACAAGAATAAGGCTTAAGGGAATCTGGAATTGAATTCCATACCATCTCAATATTTTGCCACCCCTCCCACCAGTTTACATCATCAGGTCTAGAAGGATCATACACGCCATTAAGATGGGTTGCATATCCAGATACAATCAACAAAGGTTCTGTATTTGTAGCTGTCAAAGGACCTTCAAATTTTCCTCCAAAACCGTCAATTTCCGCTCCTCCCACAAGCCCAAAACATCCAGAAATGGCTAAGACGCAAAATAAAACAAAAAGACAGAGAAAACTACTAAACAGCCCTTTGTACAAAGAGAATTTTCTCTTTGTTGATGGTGGCGATTGATACCGTATCCATTCTTCGTTACAACACCTTAATTTAGGGATCATAACAACTCCTCCTTAATATAAAAAAATCATAGCTTCAATTATAAACCTGATTTTTTTAGGAGGTTTGCAATTTTTTTACCTAATTTTGTATTTTTTTTACTTTATAATTTTTACAAATCATTCCTTATCTGGTATAGAAGTGTTACAAGAACTGCAGCTGCTAAATGAACTACAGCTACTGCATCCACAGCCACAACCACCTACCTGTCCAGATTTTCTCCGTTTAATTCCACGAACCACTAAAAATATCACCAAGGCAGCAACGCCAAAACCAATTACGTAGTTAATCATTTTCATCTCCTTATAGTTAAGGTACGCTAACTATTTCATAAAGTCAAGTTTTACTCATTGTCACCAGAGCTTTTTTCTATGGATTCAGTGTTATGCTTCCGTACTTGTCTTCAATAGTGGTTTTCATACTATTCATGGGTTTCCAAACCACGGAAAGGGTAAAGTAAGGACTAAAATCGTAGAAGCGCTTACCATTTTCAGTCACAATTCTCGGAGAAATGGAGAACTGGGAACTCATAGTCCAGTCGTGGAGCTGGTGTGAAAGAGCTATGTCAAAGGATTTTAGCTTAAATCCAGAAGACTTTCGTTTGTTTTCATCCCAGAAAGCAAAGGAATTCCACAAATCGATGAACAGATTTTCTTCTCCAGGAATTTTTGGCTCAAAATCCGTTGCCTTCTGAATGTATCGATAAATCACGTCATTGCGAGAGTTCGCCTTAAGGGTAAGGGTAAGGAATTCATGGACAGCAAAGGAGATGGAAGGTGAAAAGATAAGGTAACTATTCGTTGGCCGAAGAAAATCGAACTTAATAGAGGCGGAAAGGTTTCCAGAAAGGGAAACCCTGTTCTTCCAAAAATAGAGTATTTTACTGGAGCCAGAAGTATAGCTTACATCAAGATGGGAGGGCTGAAAAATCTTTTCACTTTTGAGCTTCCATCCTAAAAGCGTATCGTAATCATAGCCAGAAATATACTGCATAACATAGGCTGCAGAAAATCCATAGCCCGAAAGTTTCATGGAAAAGCTTTCGGGGTAGCTATCCTCCAGATTGTATTGATAGCTTTCACTCAACACCAGCTTACTTTCAAACAGGGAAAGATTTAGGTTTTGTTGTATAGGCTGATACGTCCACTCCTTGTCCAAGAGGCTTCTCCGTTGGATACCAGTACTGAGGCTGGTAGTTACAAGAGGAAATCCTAGGGTGATGGTTCCTGAATGGGATTCTCGCAATGGGGGTAACATTGCAGTGTAGCTCAGCTGCTGGGAAAATTTTCCAAGCTGGCTTTTAAAAGTTGTGGTGAGATTGTGAGTAGCAATGGAATTTTCATCCCATTCTGGAAGCTGGTACTCCCATTGCGGCTCATCTGCTGTTCCAATAAATTGGGTACGGATTATGCGGATATTTGTATTCCAGCTAATGCTAGTACCAGAAAAAATCGAGTTGTATACAAATGGAGATAGCGTTACAGCATTATTGTTACTTAAATCCATTTTTTGAGCACTATAGTCATTTCGCTTGATGGTTTGCACCTTGGATTCATCCGTGTACACAGGATGCCGCTGGAATACTGGATTAAAATTCAAGGTATTGGTGATTCCCAGCAAAGAATTACCATATTTCAAGTTACTGGAAAGTTGAGCTGGTACCGTTAGATAGACAAAGGTAGAATTGATGTCACTCCAGTGGAAATCTGCAGTTTTTTGTGGCACCGAATAGCCAATTTCCGAAGAAAAATTCGTCGAGGCAGAATAGGTCAGCTTGTACTGAAGGTCCTTGTCTACAGACTTGATAGATGGTGTTAAAACAGAAATTAATGGCAGTGAAAGTTCTAGTAAAGCAGATTCTGTTGGAACAGGTTCTGTCAAAGGGGCTTGTATTTCCTCTGAAGAAATTTTCCCCTCCAAGTCCTCCTTGGCTTCATCAGTGTTTGCTTCACCAACATCCGTTGAACTTTCTTCCTCAATAGCCTTTGCAAGAAGCTCCTCCTTTTCCTCTTGGCTAAGAAAAATATCTGGTACGTTCAACTCGTTTTTAGAAACCTGCTTTATAAGCCCGCTACTGGTAGTAGCTTTTTCTGGAGTGGGATATTCAAATAAGGTGCCAGAAATACTTGCTGTAAAGAAAAATGGTTTGATGAGGCCAGGATAAAAGCTTTTTCTGTTGGGACTGACTGCTGCCTCTGTTGCCGTCATATCGCTCGTATCAGTGAGGGAATAAAAGCTCAGGTTAAATCCTGGAGAAAGGCTTACGGAAGAAATATAAGGCTTGAGTACAGCTGGAATAGTGGGAGAAATAGATGACGTCACCTTCCACAAAAAGGAGCCGATCTCTCCTGTGGAATTTCCTGTTGCAGTGGATTCTCCCATTCCGCTGGACATGAGGAAATTAAACCAGTCCATGGTTTCCTTTCTGCTTGCCAGAAAATCCTGATAAAAAAAGGGATCAGAATACAAAGGAAGATCTATGGACAGGGAAAAGGGCTTCGTCAGGTTCATGGAAAAATGACCACGATACCGAAACGGCAGGGCAAGTCCTGCAAAATAGGAGGAATTATAATAGGTTTTCCCTAGCTCATCGTAGGGAACATAAATTCCTATTCCATTTCCAACAGGATACAAGTTGCGGCTAAAGCCGAGATTCAAGGAAAAATCTAATTTTGAGATGGAGCTGTTTTCTGGAGTAAAGGTTCCATCAACTCCCACCAATCCCCCAAGATTCGTGTAATAATCTGCCAAAAGCTTTAATGTGTGGGGATATTTTTCCGTGTCCGTTTCCTCAAGATTCCGCAAAACAAGGCCTTCACGACGCTGCTTGTACAGGGTGGAATTGTTCAAAAAACTGAATAAAGAATCATCAGTCTTTGTTTCGCTGGGCTTCTTGCGACCAATAAAATAAGTGGTAGTCTGGATAAAATAGCCCTTCCGCTGGTCATATCCAAAGACAGGATTGAAAACCAACTCGTCCTTGGGATAATAAAAGAAGGGAAAATACATGATGGGAACCTTTCCCACGTACAACAAGGCGTTGGCAAAGGCAAATTCGTTGCCTGGCAAAAGCCAGATTCGAGAGGCGTTTATCTTCCAGTGGGGATCTGGATCCTCACAAAAGGTTAGGCTTCCACTTTTGAAGGCAATGACACCAGAATCATCTCGGGCAAAAAGCTCTGCAGAAACCACCATTTGAGATTGAGTGTCCAGCTTTAAAGCCCCTGAATCAGACTGTATCACCGTACCAGAATTGAAGATGCCTTCCTCTGTGTTTATATTAAACAAGAGACTTTCGGCGTGTAAGGTTTCTGGATTTCCAGAACCTGTATTTCGCTCCAAGGTAACAGAACCCGAAGCATACAACAAGCCTTGGCTACGATTAAAGTTCACCTGGTCAGCTTGAATGCGGCTGGTGCTTTTTCCCTGAGCCACGGAAATCACCACGTCCCCACTAAAAACGATTATCTCATCTTCAGTGGCCTCATCAGTGTAGTAGGAGGTGCTACGAGCGCGTTCTATAGTGACGGTGTTGGAATCTGCAAAAAGACACCACGCCCCGCACCACAGAAAACACCAGAGAAAAATACTATACCTGCACTTAAACCCACCAGTCACCTGTACAATTCCTCAAACCGCTAGAACCATCAAAATCCCAGAAGATTACAGAACAACACCACCAGCTCCCAAGCCTGGCAAGCCCTGGGCGTGGCGATCTAGCATTTCCTTGACGTAAAGTCCCGTGTAGGATTCCTTGCACTGGGCCACCTCCTCTGGTGTTCCCGTTGCCACCACCATACCGCCACGGAAGCCACCCTCTGGTCCCATGTCGATGATGTAATCCGCTTGAAGAATCACATCAAGGTTGTGTTCAATCATCACCACCGTGTTGCCCTGATCCACCAGCCGCTGGATAACCTCCATCAGCTGCTTTACGTCGGCAAAATGAAGCCCTGTGGTGGGCTCGTCCAGAATGTACAAGGTCTTGCCGGTGGAACGACGAGCCAACTCGTTGGCCAGCTTGACCCGCTGAGCCTCACCACCAGACAGGGTCAAGGCGGACTGCCCCATCTGAACATAGCCCAATCCCACGGAAAGCAAGGTATCAAGCTTGCGGGCAATGTGGGGAATGTGGGCAAAGAATTCTGCCGCCTCCTCAATAGTCATGGCCAGCACGTCCGCAATATTCTTTCCCTTGTATCGCACATCTAGCGTCTCTTGATTAAAGCGAGCGCCACGGCACACCTCACAGGGAATGTAGACATCAGGCAAGAAGTTCATCTCAATGGTAATTGTTCCTGCACCCTGGCAATGCTCACAACGACCACCCTTTACGTTAAAGCTAAAGCGACCGTTCTTAAAGCCCCGAGCCTTTGCCTCTGGCAAGCTAGCATACAATTCTCGAATGCTATCAAAAACTCCCACGTAGGTGGCAGGATTTGAGCGAGGAGTGCGACCAATGGGACTTTGATCAATGTTAATCACCTTGTCGATATGTTCTAAGCCAGTAATTTCTTTGTAAGCTCCCACTGGCAGGCTAGAACGCATAATCTTGTTGGAAACGGCTGGAAAGAACACGTCGCTGAGCAAGGTGGATTTTCCAGAGCCAGAAACTCCCGTAATACAAACGAATTTCCCCAAGGGAATCTCCACGGTTACATCCTTCAAGTTATGCTCCGTTACGCCCACCATGGTAATGAAATTGCCGTTTCCTGGTCGCCGCTGACCTGGAATCTCCATTTTCAAGGTGCCTGCAAGATACTGGCCTGTCAAGCTTTCTGGCACCTGCATCACTTCCTCTGGAGTTCCCGAAGCCACCACATTTCCTCCGTGGACACCTGCTCCTGGCCCTAGGTCAATAATCCAGTCTGCCGTGCGAAGGGTTTGCTCGTCATGCTCCACCACCACCAGGGTATTTCCCAAATTCCGCAAATAAGTCAGGGTGTCAATAAGCCGCTGGTTGTCCCGCTGATGCAAGCCAATGGAGGGCTCATCCAGAATATACAAAACACCCATGAGACTAGAACCGATTTGAGTGGCAAGACGAATACGCTGAGCTTCACCACCAGAAAGAGTGGCAGCCTGACGCTCCAAGGTAAGGTAATCCAAGCCCACATTTTTCATAAAGGAAAGCCTGTCTTGAATCTCCTTTTTGATTTGGCGGGCAATGTGGTTTTCCGTTTCCGTTAGCTGAAGATTATTAAAAAACTCGATGGAATCTCCCACAGAAAGCTCCGTTAGCTGGAAAATATTTTTTCCACCAACCGTTACAGCCAGAGCCTCTTTTTTTAATCGGAAGCCACCACAGCTGGTACACTGACGATGCACCATGAATTTCTCATAGCTTTCTCGCTGAGCCTCGGAAAAGCTTTCCATCTGCCGTCGCCGTAAGTCAGCAAAGATTCCAGGCCATGGCTTGTTGTATACGGAATGGCCCTCCCCGCTTTGCTTGTGGTACACAAAATGAATAGGCTTGTTGCTGCCGTAAAACAATACCTTCTGCTGCTCTGGCGTCAGCTTTTCGTAGGGGTCCGAGAGGCTAAAGCCATATTCATCTGCCAAAGCCTGAAATCGGGCTCGCTGCCAGCCAGAGGTAGGATTGTAGGAACCAAAGGCTCCATCGTCAAAGGATTTCGTTTTGTCTGGTACAATCAGGTCTAGGTCAAACTCCATGGTTTCTCCCAAACCAGTACAGTCGGGACAGGCTCCCACAGGATTGTTAAAGGAAAAAAGCCGTGGCTGCAGCTCTGGAATGGAAATACCGCAGTCAGGACAGGAATTCTTTTGGGAGAAAAAATGCTCCGTTTCCGTGTCTCCAATGCGGCGGGTAATGATGGTCATACCGTTGGCAGCCTCCAAAGCAGTTTCCACCGAAGCAGCCACTCGCTTCCGCACCTGATCAGACAGGATAATGCGGTCAATCACCAAATCGATGGAGTGCTTTTTCTGCTTGTCCAGCTTAATGCTGTCCTCCAGCTCCACCATCATGCCGTCAATACGAGCTCGCACATAGCCTGCCTTTCGAGCATCCTCCAGCACCTTCTGATGCTCACCCTTCTTTCGGAACACCACAGGAGCCATAATCTGAATCTTGGCACCTTCCTCCCAAGACATAACGCTATCAATAATTTGATCTGTAGACTGCTCACGAATCTCACGGCCACACTCAGGACAGTGGGGAATACCGATGCGGGCAAACAGCAGGCGGTAGTAGTCGTAAATCTCCGTTACCGTTCCCACAGTGGAGCGAGGATTTCGGTGGGTGGTTTTTTGTTCAATGGAAATAGCGGGAGAAAGCCCTTCAATGTAGTCAATGTCGGGCTTGTCCATTCTGCCCAAAAACTGGCGAGCATAGGAGGAAAGGCTTTCCATGTAGCGTCGCTGTCCCTCGGCAAAGATGGTGTCAAAGGCCAAGGAGCTTTTTCCCGAACCAGATAGCCCGGAAATCACCACCAATTTATTGCGAGGCATTTCCACATCAATATTCTTTAGGTTATGTTCTCGTGCTCCACGCACTATCAATTTATCGCTTTCTGCCATTAAAAAATACTCCGTATACAATCAAAAGGAATCCACCATTTATAAGAAAATAACAGAAACCTTATACATAATACAGGTATTCTACTGATTTAGAGGGAAAAATACTAGTGTACACAGTATCAGCCTCATTTTTTTTGCATACAATTAATAGAGATATCCTACTCCCTACCTTGTATCTTCCATATTGGTATGATATAATACAGTGCTTTATTCTAATGTTTTAGTAAAAGTGCAATTTTTTCTTACAAGGTACAAGGATGATTTATACAGATACAAGGGATTCTTCAGTTAAGGTTGATTTTAAAACTGCTGTTGTCAACGGAATGAATGCGGCCACAGGAGGACTGTACATGCCAGTGGAAATACCACGGCTCACCTCCTGCATTTTGAACAAAACCAGCGAGCCTTCCTTCCGGGATATAGCCTACGAATCCATTAAGCCCTTTGTGGAGGGAGAGATTCCAGAGCGTGACCTGCAGGAAATCATTATGGATGCCTATCCCTTCAATGCTCAAGTTGTTCCTCTGGATCCTCAGTCCTATGTGCTGGAGTTATTCCATGGTCCCACCTGTGCCTTCAAGGATTTTGGTGCTCGCTTTATGGCCCGTGCCATGTCCTATTTCAACCGGGGAGAAGATCAGCCCCTGCACATTCTGGTAGCCACCTCTGGAGATACTGGTAGTGCTGTAGGAAGTGCCTTCCACAATGTACCTGGCCTCGATGTTACCATCCTGTATCCCGAAGGAAAAATCAGCCCCTTGCAGGAAAAGCAGCTTTCCACATTCACTGGAAACGTGCGGGCCTTGCGAGTATCTGGAACATTTGACGACTGCCAAAAGCTGGTAAAAACAGCCTTTACTGATGCCCAGCTGCGAGAAAAGTTCCGTCTTTCCTCCGCCAACTCCATCAACATCTCTCGACTTCTCCCTCAAAGCTTTTACTATACCTATGCCTCACTGGTAGTTCGTCACCGCAGTCCCCGGGACAACAAGATTGACAATCCAGCCATTATCTGTGTTGTTCCCTCTGGTAACTTTGGAAACCTTACCTCTGGTCTCATGGCTCAAAAGATGGGAGCTCCCATTCAGGGCTTTGTGGCAGCCACCAACTCCAATCGCACCATCCCAGACTGGATTGCCACTGGAGAATACCAAGCACGGCCTTCAGTAGCCACCCTTTCCAATGCTATGGACGTTGGAGCTCCGAGCAACTACGAGCGCATGGCCGCCATGTTCAGCCTAGATGAAATTCGTCAGAATATGGCTTCCTATTGGCTTGATGATGTAGGAACCATGGAGGCAATCCGTAGCTGCCACCGACGTACCGGCTACATCATCGATCCCCACGGAGCAGTTGCATGGCAGGCTTGGGACGATATCCGCAAGGGTGCCATGAGCCGCTTGGCAGACGGAATTACTGGGGACTACACCCGGCCAGGACTTACTCCAAGCCTCCCCAGCTGGTCACAGCGAGTATTGGACAGAGAAGCCATCGGATTGGTGCTGGAAACAGCTCATCCTTCAAAATTTGGCGACATCGTAGCAGATGCAGTGGGACGAGAGCCACCTCTCCCCGATCGTCTGGAACGGGTACTCCGCCTGCCAGATCTGTCCCAGCCCATGACCACCGACTACGAAAGCTTCCGTCAGTGGCTCATGGAAAACCTGTAAAATCAGCTTTTTTCGTATTGCTGTACTTCGTCCAGCAGGTGGGTAATTTCTACCCCTGCTTGGGCGAACATAGACAGGGAATCTGCACTGTCGTGGTATTTTCGTTGGCACACCACCCGCTTGATACCACAGTTAATAATCAACATGGTGCAGGTTCTGCAGGGGGTCATTCGACAGTAAAGGGTGGCTCCTTCAATGGAGATACCATTTTTTGCAGCCTGGCAGATGGCGTTCTGTTCCGCATGAACAGTACGAACACAGTGCTGGGTAACAGAACCATCCTCGTGAATCATTTGCTTCAGTTGATGGCCAACTTCATCACAATGGGGCAAACCAGCAGGAGAGCCCACATAGCCAGTAACAAGAATGCGGTTATCCTTGGCAATGACGCAACCAGAACGACCTCGACCACAGGTAGCTCGTTTGGCCACCGTGTCGCAGATTTCCATAAAATAATTGTCCCAGTGGGGACGAGTATAGGGTACATTCTCTTCAGACATATCTTCATACTAATTCAAGGACAAGCCTTTGTCAAACAAGAATGAACAAAAGAAGGAGGCTTTTATGGAACACTACCAATGCGAAAACCACTTCAGCAAGATTTTTCCCTTTTGGAAAGACCTCGATAGCACAGACCAAGCGCTTCTGTGTCAAAACACCAGCGTTCAAACATATCCCCAGGGAAATCTCATTCACAACGGCAACCACTGCACAGGTGCCATCGTAGTACACTCAGGCTGTTTGCGAGTTTACCTACAACCAGAGCAGGGGCGGGAAATCACCTTGTACCGACTCTTTCCTGGAGACATTTGTATGCTCTCCGCCTCCTGCGTCTTAGAAGCCATAACCTTTGACGTCACCATCGATGCAGAAGAAGAAAGTACCTGTTACGTCATTGCTGGCGGTACCTTTGCTGATGTAGCTGCAAGAAATCTTTCTATGAAAAACTTTGCCTTGGAAACTGCTGTTTCTCGATTTTCTGATGTTATGTGGGTAATGCAGCAAATTCTTTTTATGAGCTTTGATAAACGACTGGCGATTTTTTTGTGGGATGAAATAACAAAGACAGGACAGGATTCAATAAAAATGACCCATGAGCAGATAGCCCGCTACATGGGTTCAGCTCGGGAGGTTGTTTCCAGAATGATCAAGTACTTTGTAGCCGAGGGCATTGTGGAAACCTCCCGAGGAGGTCTAAAGATTATAGACCGGAACAAGCTTAAGGAATTAGCCCTTTAAGAAGGCCTCAAGCTTATCCTTGGGCAGAGCACCAATAGACTGGCGAACTACAGCACCCTTGTTCAGGATTACCAAGGTAGGAATGGTGGTTACACCGAACTGGCGGGCCAATTCAGGCTCGTCGTCTACGTTTACCTTTCCAATGCAATAGTCAGGATTTTCCTCTGCAAGCTCAGCTACTAAAGGTGCCACCATGTTGCAGGGACCACACCAATCAGCATAAAAATCCAACATTACAACCTTGTCTGTTGTCTTCAACTCTGTTTCAAACAGTGCTTTTGTCACTTTCAATACGGACATGTTTTCTCCTTCTCAATTAGTCCTTTGACTTGTAGTACAATTTACAGTGGCAATATCCCTCGTAGTCAGGATCATTGATTTGGTCACGGAACTCCTTACAAATACAGAAGTTGTCGTCAATTTTTTCCAGACGGCAAGGGCAATAACCCTCCTTCTTTTGCAATGCAGCTCGCATCTTTGCTACAAATTCAGAATCTTCATTCAGCGTAACTTTCATTGTTATTACCTCCATCTTTAGTAAGTATATCACAAATTATACTAGATTTCTTTACCTTATGTCCACTTATGTGGATTTTTTTTCAGTAAACCGCACATCTTTATGCCCAAGAATATCATCCAAACTCTTGATACTATCAGGATTTTTAGCCGTGTTTGGATGCTTTGCCATACAAATCAGCTGAGTCATGGTTCCCATGGGACAATAGACGCACCAGGAACGAGGTTTATAGGCCACCATGGTAATCATTCCCAGCACAGAAGAGGTAAGCATTACCCCGTAAAACCCAAAGGCAAACTGAGCAGTCCAAGGGGAAAGCACTGTACCGTGGTAGGCAAAATGCCAAGGCAACCGAAAGGCCCACAGCAGGGTAACAGCTTCTCGCAAGGACTGGGTGCCTGCAAACACCAAGTAGGTATTCCGGATCATGAGACAGAACATGGTCAAGAAGAAGACCAGAAATCCATAGCGAAACAGGCGACTTTTCATCCACTTTGGTACATCCTTGTTTCTGGAAAGCTTTAGCTTCTTACCCAAAACGGAAAATAACTGGCCTCGTCCACAATACTTATTGCAATAGCCCTTCTTTCCCTGCACAATGGACATGATAAGGGGAATGAAAAAGCAAAAAAGCCCCAGCCAGGCAAACATAATATTGAAAAAACCCAAGGTGAGATAGGTGGCAGAAACAATCCACATATATTCCCGCCACGTCTTTTTCTTTGCTCCAGCCATTATGCCACCTCCACAGTAATTACCGTTGCAGGACATTCCTTGGCACACAAGCCGCATCCCACACATTTTGATGTATCTACAAAGGCAAAAATTCCTTCAGGAAGGGAAATTGCATCCTTGGGACACACCTTTGCACAGGAACCACAGGCCACACACAGCTTGCGATCTACCACAGCATTCTTCTTTGCCATATATACCTCAATAAGTTTCTTTTCTTACTGACATTGTACCACAAAAGAAAAAATGCTTCTGTAACTCAATTACATAAGCCAAGAAAAACCATGTTTAAAAACAAAAAGGCCACCACTCAAACAGTGATGGCCTCTCTTCCCATAGATTTACAACCTTAGGGCAATCTTATTACAGTCATCTTATTTGAAGAAGAACCGCAAGAAGAAGATTACAAACAGAACCCAAGTTACAACGGAAATCTTGTTGAACTTGCGAGCTGCTACGTTCAAGATAACGTAGGCGATAACACCCCAAACGATACCTTCTGCAATGCTGTACGCAAAGGGCATTACAAGAATGGTAACGAAAGCAGGGATTCCCTCAGTGGGGTCTTCAAAGTCAATGTCTACAACAGACTTCATCATCAGGTAACCAACGAAGATCAATGCAGGTGCAGTTGCTGCGGAAGGTACCAACAAGAAGAAGGGGCTCAAGAACAGGGCCAACAAGAACAGGATTGCAGTTACAACAGAAGACAATCCAGTGCGTCCACCAACAGCAACACCAGAGGAGCTTTCTACAAAGCTTGTTACAGTGGAGGTTCCCAGAGCGGCACCAGCAACAGTTCCCACAGCGTCAGCCAAGAGAGCCTGCTTTACGTTAGGAATGTTTCCATCCTTGTCTGTCAGTCCAGCCTGAGTGGTAACACCCACCAAGGTTCCTACAGTGTCAAAGATATCTACAAACAAGAAGGTGAAGAATACAGTGAAGAACTTAAAGGACAAAACATTGGCAAAATCAAACTGGAAGAAAAGAGGAGCCTGAGGCAAAGAAACAGGAGAAAATCCTTCAGGAATAGTTGTTACACCAAAGGGAATACCGATGAGGGTTGTTGCAACGATTCCAATCAAGATTGAACCAGGAACCTTCAAGGAGAACAGGATGATGGTGATAATCAAACCGATAACAGCCACCATGGGAGCACCACCCTTCAGGGTTACGAATCCGATGATAGTTCCCAAGTCACTGGCTACAAGACCAGCATTTGCCAAACCAATCAAGGCAATGAACAATCCAATTCCAACAGCTACAGCCTTCTTCAAGTTAGCAGGAATAGCCTTGATGATGGCTTCACGAACATTGAAGAAAGACAGGAGGATGAACAATACACCTTCCAAAAATACAGCAGTAAGAGCAACCTGCCAGCTATATCCCATACCGAAAACTACAGTATAGGTAAAGAAGGCGTTCAATCCCATTCCGGGAGCCAAAGCTACAGGCAAGTTAGCGGCAAAAGCCATTACCAAGGTTGCAATTGCAGCAGAAAGTGCTGTAGCAGTAAATACACCACCGGCACTCATTCCAGTTTCACCCAGCATACCGGGGTTTACAGCCAAAATATAGGCCATGGTCAAAAAGGTTGTAATACCTGCAACCACTTCAGTACGAACTGTTGTTCCCCTTTCCCGGAGCTTAAACAGCTTATCCATTTTCTTGATCCTCCTCAAGATTCAATAAAAGATATCAAGATTATACTAAAAATGTCAAAGAATGAAAAGCCCTGCGAAATTTTCAAAATGTCAAAACAACAACTTTATGCATTGATGCCAGGAATACGGTCCATAGCTCCCTTGTAATAGATTCCTGTGCCCTGCTCCTGAGCAATCTTGTCAGCAATTTTTTGACACACTGCAGCGGCATACACCTTCACAGCCTGTGGGTCAATGGAACCATCTTCCTTCTTTAGGTTAAACTCTGAAGGATACACTGGATCAAGTACATGTAGATGTACCGTTGGCCGACATCGCCGTTTATGAAAAACAGTTGCCACAGGGATTATAGGCACATCCAAGACTGCAGAAAGGTAAAAGGCTCCTGAGTGAAACTTTTTTGGATTATTATTATAAAGATAACACTCTCCCTCTGGGTAAAAGTGAATCTTCTTCTTTCTTCTAAAGGCTTCTATACAACCTTCCTTTAAGAATTCACAATGAATATCACGGCGAGGAACTGGCACTCCACCAAGCAGCCGAGTCAAGGTTCCCACAAAGGGAGCACAGACCGTGGCTTCCAGCAAGGTCTGAAAAGGTTTATCAGGAAAGAAGGATGCTGCAATAAGCACCGGATCTAGTAATACTGTATGATTGGACACCGTAATGGCCTTTTCAACGGAACGCAGGGTTTTTCGCCCATAAACTCGACTGCGATATAAAGCCCACACCAAAATATAAGCAGGGATAATAAGGGAATAAAAGGTCATAAAAGCCGCCAACCGAAACCAGCAGCTTCTTGTAATCAGCTTGTCACCATGCTTATATGCCATATCAATGCACAACCCTTCCCTTCCATACATATCCCTTACCAGTAATGGTACGAACATAGGAAAGGCTTGCCATATACACAAGGTTTCCAAAAAGAATAGGGTACAAGAAAGGTGTTGAAAAAGGTAGGTGCTGGGAACCAGACACCAAAACCCACACAATGAACATCACCAGAACATTGATACCTAGCAATACAGTTGTGGTAGTAATCCATCCCCCTACCATAATATTGGAAACCAAGGCTCCAATAAACAAGGGAAAGGGCAACAACAGGAACAGAGATACACCGATAATGGCACTCAAAATCACTACAGAATTGTTTGACAAGAATGAGAAAATATTCTTTGTAATTCCGTTAACACTCTCGGTATAACCTGCATACATCCGGCACTGCGCTGCCCGTTTACAGTCGGTAAAGATGGTTTTATAGCCATGCTTTTTAATCAAGCGAGCCAAGAAAACATCCTCACTAATCAAAGTCTTCATAGACTCGTAGCCACCGACAGCCTCAAAAACCTTTTTCTTTATCATGATATACTGCCCGATAGCCACAGAGGTAAAAGGAAAGGGTGTAACTCGATTCAAGAACATAGGCAATACAAAGCCTGTAAGCATAAAAATCAAGGGAATAGTAATCCGCTCGCCAAAGGTCACAACCTTTTCCTTAATATACCCAGAAAGCATATCTGCCTTATGAACCTTCATGTTAGTCATGGCAAAGGCAATAGAATCAGTTTTGTGGATGGTATCTGCATCGGTAAACAACAGGTATTCACCACGCGTTTCCTGAATGAGCTGGTTCATGGCAAAAATCTTTCCTGTCCAGCCTTTTTCCAGGGGTTTTCCGTTAAAAATTCGTAACTTAGCAGGAAATTCCTTGGCAAGAGACTCAAGAATCTCCCCAGTTCTATCCTCAGAATTATCGTTGAGCACCAAAACTTCATAATTCTTGTAGCTTTGTTCCATTAAAGAACGGATACAGCCTTCTATATTTTTTTCCTCATTTCTGGCAGGTACACAAACAGAAACCTTGTCCCCATCAAAGTCATGAGGCTTCTTTGAGTACACCCACAACCAAAAGGCATTCGTAAGAGCAAAAATAAGAAAATAAATACTAATTATGGCAACAATCCAAGAATAGTACTCAATAATAATGCTTTGCATAGAATCCCTACTGTATCCTATCCTTATAAATCTTTCAATAATGATTGAACATATTTATTTCCAGGATATACTTCCAAGGCCTTCAAGAACCATTTTTTTGCCTCAGCCTTTTCTTCTCGCTGTAAATAGCCATATCCTATGGCACTGGTAAGATTGAATATATCATCCTTTTCCAAGCGAGCAGCAGAATTATTCAGAATTTCCTGCATTTCCTTAATGCCTTTCTTGTGATTATGAAAGGGAGAGGGAGCATAAATATACTGGGCAGTTTGCAAATACATGGCCGCGCCATAATTCTCATCCAACTTCAGTACCTTCTTGGCCAAACCCCCTACCTTTGTTCCGTAAGATAAGGCGTAGGAAACAGGCTTTACCGAACAATTCTGGGAAATATTCTCGCCCCGCATCAGGTGAGCGGTAGCACTTTCTCGAATATTCAAGGCCTGCTCCGCATACTTATCTCCAGCATCATATCGTGCCCCTGCAGCATCCTTATTTTCCTCATAGGAGTATGCCCGTCCCATAATATACTCACACCGAGAAAGAGCCACCAGCAAGGTATCCTCATTAAAGTTTGCATGTGCACTGGCCACCGCAGCATCATACAATGGCAACAGCTCTTCAGCAGAATGAGTGTTATTATACATGGCATCTCGCAGTGCAATATACTCATCCCACAAAACATCATGAGTATTCACTTCCGCAAACAAAGTGGCTGTAGCCACAAGCATCACAACAAATAATTTACAAAACTTACACATACTCATATAACATAAGAATAAAGAATTCAGTTACATTACGCAAGTAGATTTTTTTTCAATTTTTTTAATAAAATCTGTTGACACAATTTTTATTTCTTGCTATAGTAATTTCACATTGCGGATGTCATATAACGGCTATTATCTCAGCCTTCCAAGCTGATGACGTGGGTTCGACTCCCATCATCCGCTGAAAAACTCTCACAAAAGTGAGAGTTTTTTTTTATTTAAAACTTTACATCTACGCCTTCCATGTAACCTAAAAAATAGGGCAGACCAAATGGTCTGCCCTATCAATCAAATTTTACAATATGAAAGTCACACTCTTATGACACGCCCTTTTCCTTCAATATGGTTGCGATTCGGCACAATCCACAGAGGGTAAAGGATTTATCCACATCCTGGAAAATGTCAGTAAGGGGCTTAAGCACACTATTGAGCCCACCAGTAGCCACCACCTTAATATCAGACTCCTTTACTCCCGTTTGGGCAACGATATCCTTTTTCATCTGCTGCACCAAGCCTTCCACTAAGCTTTTATAGCCCAGCACAATTCCAGCCTGGATAGAATGAATGGTATTTGTTCCTAAGCTGGTGGGTGGTGCTTCCAGAGGAATAGAAGGAAGCTGAGCCGTATCCTCAAAAAGGGAATTCCGTGCAGTACCAAGTCCGGGGGTAATGGCTATTCCCAGCAAATCCCCCGTGTCACCCACTGCAGTAAAAGTTAAGGCTGTGCCAAAATCCACCACAATACAGGCAGACTTGTAGCGACAAAAGGCCTCCACCGCATTACACAACAGGTCACTTCCTATCTCATGCACCGCAGTTTCTGGCACCCTTACTGGCAACAGGGGAAAGATAGAAGGATTGATTACCACAGGCTTTTTGCCAGTCTTACGTTCAATCAAGCCTACAAAGGCCCCAATCAATACAGGAACCACAGAGCTTACTACACAAAAATCAATTCCCTTCAAATCAATCCCGTCATCCCGCAAAAGGGACGTCAGCATACTTCCATATTCATCACCTGTTCTCCGAGTGTCCGTGAACAATCTCCAGGTAGACAAAATTACCCCGTTTTTGAACAGAGCTACAACAATATTGGTATTTCCTATGTCTATAGTTAAAAGCAATTGAAATTTTCCTCCAATGTGGCTATTATACCGATATGGAAAAACTCATACAACCTCGCATTCTCAAGGGCTTCAGAGATTTTTTACCAGAAGCCGAAATCACCCGTTCCAGTTTGATTGAAAAGCTTACTGCCACCTTTCGTAATTATGGATATGTGCCTATAGACACTCCTGTAATGGAATATTCAGAAATACTCCTTCGAAAAAGCAATGGAGAAACAGAAAAGCAGGTGTTCCGTTTCCAGGACAATGGTGGTCGTGATGTGGCCCTTCGCTTTGACCTTACAGTGCCCTTTGCCCGTTTCACTGCGGAACACAAGGATGAGCTGTACTTCCCCTTCAAACGGTACCACATTGCAAAGGTTTGGCGTGGCGAAAAGCCCCAGGCTGGGCGCTATCGAGAGTTTGTCCAGTGTGATTTTGACTGCGTTGGTTCAGATAGTGCTGCCAGTGACTTTGAAATCCTCTCATTGATGAAAGCTGCTTTGTCAGCCATCGGAGTAGAAGACGTTACCATCCACCTGAGCCATCGGGGAATTTTCAATCAATTCCTGGAAAAACGAAATCTTCAGGAAAAAAGCGAGGACATCCTCAGAATTGTAGATAAATTGGCAAAGATTGGTCAGGAAGAAGTGTTGAGCCAGCTTCAAGAAATTACAAATTCAGCAGAAACAGCTCAAGACATTATCAAATACATTACCAAGAAAGAAAGCTTTGAGGCTACTTTAAACCAAATGGAATGCCTTGCAGGTGGACCTTCTGCTCACTCCCAGCGTCTGAGGGAAATTAGAGCCATGATGGAAGCCACTGGCATTGCAAATAGCTTTGTACTGGACCCCTCCATCACTCGTGGACTTGATTACTACACTGGTGTTGTCTACGAAACCTTCTTGAATCAGCTTCCCTCCATCGGTTCCGTTTGTTCTGGTGGCCGCTATGATAACCTTGCTGGCCTTTACATGAAAGACAAGGTTCCCGGCGTTGGCTCATCCATTGGCTTAGATCGTTTGATTGCTGGCTTGGAGCAACTCGGTAAACTGGAGCACAAAAAAAGTCACCTTACAGTGGAAATTTTCTGCCTTGACGAAAAACTTTCCATCGCTTACCAATCTGTAGCCAATACTCTACGTTCAGCTGGTATTTCCTGCGAAGTATTCCCTGACCCAAAGAAAATTACCGCCCAGTATACCATGGCAGAAAAAAAGGGGATTCCCTTTGGCATGCTCATCAAGGAAGAGGATATGGAAAAAGGAGTTGTTACCCTCAAAAACCTCCAAACACGGGAACAGTTTGACTCCATTCCCTTGGAAGAAGCCATCTCTATCCTCCAAAACAAATAATATTTAAAACAAAAACCTCCGTTACCCAAGAGAACCAGCGTTTCATCCTCGGTAACAGGAGGTTTTTTTGTATCAACAAGCCAATTCAAACTAGACAGTAGCTTCAGCCATACGAACAATATCCCCTACCCCATCCAAAACCACGGTGGGTCGGTAGGCATAGGTTTTCAAAGTTTCCATGGTAGATACACCAGATAAAACTAGTACCGTAGACATGCCGCTTTCCAACCCAGAAATTACATCAGTATCCATACGGTCTCCAACCATTACAGCTTCACCAGAATGACATCCTAAAAGCTTCAGCCCAGTTCGCATCATCAAGGGATTAGGCTTTCCACAGAAATACGCCTGGGTTCCTGTAGCCATCTCAATTGGTGCTACCAAGGCTCTACACGCAGGGGTAATACCGTTTTCAATCGGTCCAGAAACATCGGAGTTGGCACCAATCAGCCGAGCTCCCTTTAGCACCAGATTCGTTGCCTTAGTCAAGGAATCTAGGGAATAGGACTTTCCCTCACCCATAACCACATAATCTGGATTCACATCATTCATGGTGATTCCTGCATCATACAGAGCATTGAACAATCCTGCCTCACCAATAGCATATACAGAACAGCCAGGAGACTGCTCCTTCAAAAAAGCAGCTGTAGCCAAGGCACTGGTATAAAAATGCTTTTCTGGCACATCCAGTCCCATACGAGCCAGCTTTTGCTGTAATTCCTTAGGAGTAGAACCACTATTATTTGTTAAAAAAAGAAATTCCTTTCCTGTCCTTTGCAACCAACCGATAAAGTCAGCCACACTAGGGAGAATCTTATTTCCGTGATAAATTACACCATCCATATCACAGATAAAGCCTTTCTTCTCATTAAAATTAATCATAGCTGAATACCTCTTATTGCCTTACAAGATACAGAATTTTCTCAAAAAAAGCTACAGGGAATACAGGCGGTCAAGGGACGCTTCGCTTAAACCCTTGACTCGCCTTTGTTATGGTTCTCAAAAATTGTAGAACCATAATACAGTCGGTCAAGGGACGCTTCGCTTAAACCCTTGACTCGCCTTTGTTATGGTTCTCAAAAATTATAGAAATAAAAAAAGCCCCTTGCTTATGCAAGCTTGCACAAGCAAGGGGCTTTCATAAGATTTAAAACTGATTACCAGTTGTCAATCATGTCGTCTTCGTTGCGGTTTTCCATGTCATACAAGTCGGTAACAGCACGAAGATCATCAAAGTACAGGTAGTAGGAACCACGAGCCAACAAAGGATCACAGTCTACACGGAAACCAATGATTCTCAAACCAGGTTTCTCTCCGTAGTAAGCACTCTGCTGTACGATTCCCCGCTCTCCATCTGGAGAAGGTGGAATAGCTGCAGTCATCTTCTTCCAACCAGAGAATGCCAAAGAACCCATGTAAATCTCAAAGTTGTTTCCGAAATAGTCCTGAACCAACAGGTACAGATTGTGTCCCTGGTTACGTCCAGTTACCCATACAGAAACAGTCTTGGTGATTCCCTCAATAGGAATTGGGCGAGCAGCAGTTACATAAAAACTGTTGATACCACGACGGAAGAACTCAACCTTCACACCAAGTACACGCTCGTCAGTTACACCTTCGTTTTCAGCCATAGGCTCCTTAGAAGCAGGGCTTCCATCAAACAAGCGGGAGCTAATAACACCATTGTCAGATGAAATGCGTGCATTCCAAGAACCTTCACGCTCAAACAAATCAACAGAAACTTCTCTCAAAGCCTGCTTTGCAGAATCTGCTCCAATAATAGTTGGATCAGGATCTGTCAAGCTTGAGGTTCCCTGCTGGGCAAAAACCATTCCAAAGGTGGCAAGCACCATCAATACTGCGATTACTCTTTTCATCTTTCTCCACCCTCCTACTGACCAAAGTCAGCATTACGCAACTCATATCCGTCGTAGATGTTCTCAAGGATATTTGTTGTATACTTCAAGTTATCAAAATAAATGAGGAAGTCATCCACATACTCGTTGGGATCAGTGCGAACTCTGAAACCAACAAAGGACAACATCTCAGGACCTGACCGCATGCGAGACTGCTGACGAATATAGGTAGGCATAGTAACTACAATATTGCGCCATCCGTCAAATGCTGTGTTACAAGCAGGAATTACATGAACTCTTCCTTCTGCATCACGAACAAGTACTTCTACGAAATACAAATAATTGGCACCCCATACCCAGAAATCAATCTGGTTAACGTTTCCAATCAGAGGAATCTCGTGGTTCTTTGTTTCTCCATCCTCACCAGTTGTAGTGGGGAAAATTTCAAACCAGTTGTCACCCTTGCGATCAAAGAGAACCTTTACACCAAGCACCTTAGCATCAGGATCTCCATCCTTTCTCAGGTGAATCAGGGAACTAGGCATACCATCGAAGTACCCAACCTTGGGATATCCCTCTGTAACAAATCTGCTGGCCTGGTAATCCCATGTCCAACCCATTTCATCAGCAGTATCAAAATTATCAATACTGATTGTTTCTACGCTCTTAAGACTAGGCTGTCCAAAAACTGGAACACAGAACAAGACCATAAGAACGAGACTTACAAAGACAAAAACGCCCTGCTTCATCCATAACTCCTTTAATGAACTGAAAAGATATAGTTACAACTATTATCGTCATCATTATATTTCTTCAACATATCTTTGTCAAACTCTTTTTCCCTTTTTTATTTTCCACTCTTGATTATTTTCCTATAAAGGCATATATTTCGATATATATTTATTCAGAGGAGTCAAGCATGACAAACTACAAGGAACTTGGTCTTGTAAATACAAAAGATATGTTTGCAAAGGCCATCAAGGGCGGATATGCAATTCCTGCCTACAACTTCAATGACATGGAACAGCTTCAGGCTATCATCCAGGCCTGTGTTGAAACACGGTCTCCTGTTATCCTTCAGGTTTCCTCCGGCGCCCGCAAGTACGCTAACAAGAATCTGCTTAGAAACATGGCTCGTGGTGCTGTAGAATATGCAAATGAACTCGGATATGACATTCCTATCGTACTGCACCTTGACCACGGTGATTCATTCGAGCTGTGCAAGGACTGTATCGACAGCGGATTCTCTTCTGTTATGATTGACGGTTCTCACCTTCCCTATGACGAAAACGTAGCTCTTACTAAGCAGGTTTGTGAATATGCCCACAGCCGTGAGCACTACGTAACTGTAGAAGGAGAATTGGGAGTTCTTGCTGGTGTTGAAGATGACGTTTGTGCAGAAGAAAGCCACTACACAAAGCCTGAGGAAGTACAGGACTTTGTAAGCAAGACTGGAGTAGACTCCTTGGCAATTTCTATCGGAACAAGCCACGGACGCCAGAAGTTCAAGCCCGAGCAGTGCACACGCAATGCAGACGGTGTTTTGATTCCACCTCCATTGGCCTTCGACATCCTTGAAGAAATCGAGAAGAAGCTGCCTGGCTTCCCCATCGTTCTCCACGGATCTTCATCTGTACCTATCGAGTACGTAAAGGAAATCGAAAAGTACGGTGGAAAGCTCACAGACTCTGTTGGTATTCCTGAGGAGCAGCTGCGCAAGGCTGCAAAGTCTGCTGTATGTAAGATTAACATCGACTCTGACGGTCGCTTGGCTATGACAGCCGCTATCCGCAAGGTATTTGCAGAGCACCCAGAAGAGTTTGACCCACGCAAGTATCTTGGTCCTGCTCGTGACGAGTTGAAGAAGCTCTACATGCACAAGAACAAGGAAGTACTTGGTTCTGCAGGTCAGGCTTAATAGAAGCGCATAAAAATAGGGCTGCCTTAAAGGTAGCCCTTATTCATTTTAAAGGTTGTAAATACAATTATTCAGCTAGCAGATAGATTAACGTGGTTCAAAGCTACTAAAAGTAAGGTAAAAAGTATTTCTAGTACAGCTACAAAGCCCCACAACAATACAGGAGTTCCACTAAACCAGAACACCTCAGCCAAGGCAGGAGCTACAGCACAGAACAAGCCTAAAATCACTGCAAGAATAAACATCAGCATATTTTTTGCACCCTTTAGGTTCTTGTAAAACAATCGTATGGCAAAGGCAAATCCCAGAACAAAACAGGCTAACAAAATAGGCTTAAAGAACAGGATAAAGGATGAAAAAGCTCCTGAGCGGAACAAAATTCTGAAAGGAATGTACAAAACATAAAATCCAGACAATACAAGAAACAAGACATTTACTTTGAATTGAAAGGAATCTCGTGACAAAAGAAAAAATAAAGCGGTAACAATAATTGCAGGCAAGAAGGAATCTTGAAGAAAAATCCAGCTAAAATTCTTGAAAAAATCTGCGGGAACAAGCCTGTATTCAGAGCCAAAAAGAATAGCAAAAACAACGTATGCCGCACCGAATCCCAATCCTAAGAGAACAGAAAAAACCTTGTTTCTGTTTACATGGGTCATAAAATACATAACAAGTATAGAAGGCAAGAAAAAAACTGCGAATAACCACATAATAAATAGAACATACCACAAAAGAACAAAATCAATCAACATGAATGATGGTCTGACACACAACTAGACAAAAAGGTAGTAACATAAATAAGATTAATGAACTCGAAATTAAATACTAGACATAGCCCCTATTTATCTGCTATTATAGCCAATATGCTTTACATAAGTGTCATTTTATCCATTATGGAAAAAAACGGCTAAGGAGGATCGTTGGCGGATAATAAGGGTTTACGGATTAATGAACAAATCCGTGTTCGAGAGGTCAGACTAATAGACGATAAGGGTGATCAAAAAGGTATTGTCCCTACCATTGAAGCCCTAAAGATGGCTAAGGAGCAAGAGCTCGACCTTGTTGAAGTAGCGCCACAGGCGAATCCACCAGTATGTAAAATACTTGATTACGGCAAGTATCGGTTCGAACAGGAAAAAAAGCTCCGTGATTCCAAGAAGAACCAGAAACAGCTCAAACTCAAGGAAATCAGAATGCAACCTAAAATTGGTTCTGGCGACCTTGATTTCAAGTCAAAGCATGTGCAGGAATTCTTAAACGAGGGAAACAAAGTAAAGGTAACTATCCGGTTTCGGGGCCGGGAGTTGGCTCATACAGAACTCGGTTATGATGTTCTTAAAGAAGTACTCAAACGGCTTGATGACGAATATGTTATTGAAAAGCAGCCTGCAATGGAAGGGCGCTTTATGTCAATGACATTGAGTCCCAAGACAAAAAAATAACGAGGTAACGTGAAATGCCCAAGATGAAAACAAAGCGTGCCGCAGCAAAGCGGTTTTCGCTCACAGGTAGTGGAAAGGTTAAGTACAAGAAGATGAATCTTCGCCACATTTTGACAAAGAAGGCTGCAAAGCGCAAGCGACATCTCCGTGATTCTGGTATTTTGAGCGAAGCAGATTCCGCAAAAGTTCGCAAGCAGATGTTGCCTTACGGCTAAGATTACGAGGAGTTAGAGAATGTCAAGAGCAATAGACGGATCAAAGAGAAATAACCGCCGGGCCAAAATCCTCAAGATGACCAAGGGATTTACCGGAAGAAGAAGCACTAACTACAAAGCAGCCAAAGATGCAATGGTAAAGGCTTTGACCCACGCTTATGTTGACCGCAGAGACAAGAAAGGCGACATGAGAACTTTGTGGATTGCCCGTATCAATGCAGCTGTTCGGGAAGAAGGTTTGACCTACTCTCGCTTCATTGAAGGACTCACAAAGGCTGGAATTATTATCAACCGCAAGGCATTGTCAAACATGGCTATTGAAGATGCAGCTGCATTCAAGGCTGTTGTGGCAGAAGCAAAAAAGGCTTTGGGAGCATAAGTGATGATTTCCCTGGAACAAATTCAGTTACTGGAACAAAAGGTTGAAAGTGCAGTTGCAAAGATTCTTCAGTTGACAGAAGAACGAGATGCACTCCATCAGCGTTGTGTTCAACTTGAAGAAGAAAACAAAAGATTGCAAAGCAATATTTTGGATTTCAATCAGGATCAGGATAGAATTGAACAGGGAATTATCAAGGCTTTAGAAAAGCTGAATGCTGTAGAAAATTCTGTACTGCAGGCAGTAGCTCTTCAACGTGAAATTGAAGAACCAGTAGAGCCTGTTGTACAGGATTTTAATACCGGTCCTGTTGTGGAAACAGAATCACAGCAGGTATGTAATAATGTTGCAGAAGAACCTTATAATCCTGTTCCACCTCAGATGGAACAGACAGTGTACCAGCCTATCAATGACGATTTAGGATTGGTGCCCATGTTTTCAGAAGAAGTTCTAAAGAATGATTCCCATCATGAAGAAGCAGTTTCACCAGTTGAATTGTATACTCAGGATTTGGAATTACAGCCAGACAATAACAGTCTTTTTGTAGAGAATCAAGATAGTCACGCTTCTGAGCAGCTTGATATATTTTAATCAGGAATGAATTGTGGGGAGCCTAACTATAAATCTTTTAGGCACATCCTTTAAGATTAATGCACATCAAGATACTCAATATCTTCAACAGCTTTTGTCCTATTACGGTGAAGTTGTAAATAGCCTTCAAGGTAGTTTTCCTGGACAAGATCCTTTACAAACAGCCATTCTAGCAGGAATCATGATTAGCGATGAATTGTATACGCAAAAATATTCCTCTGCAGAATCTGGACTTTCAAAGGAAAATAGCGAAGTACTTTCTCAAGTTGAGCATATTACAGCAAGACTTATAGATTCTATTAATCAGGTATTATAGTTTATGGATTTTTCCCTTTGGGTAGATGCAGATTCTTGTCCAGTTCCAGTACGAGAACTGGTAGTTAAATTTGTTCTGCGGCTCACCATCCCTTGTAATTTTGTTGCTAATCGTCCTATTCCCCTCCCCACTTTTGCGCGAAAAACAGATTTAATTACTATGATTGTAACAGAAAGTACAGAAGGTGCTGCTGATGACTATATTGTTGCTCATGTACAAGATAAGGATATGGTTATCACACGAGATATCCCATTAGCTGCACGATTAGTAGAAAAAAATATTACTACCATCAACGACCGAGGAAAACGCTTTTCTTCAGAATCCATTAGAGAAGATGTATCCATCCGCAATTTCAACTACGAATTAGCCCAGATGGGAATACAACCTGAAAAAACAGGTAATTTTAATAAGAAAAACTTGAATGATTTTGCAAACTGTCTTGATCGTGAATTACAAAAAAAACTGAAACAATAAAAAAAAGCCAGAAGTATTCCCTCTGGCTTTTATCTCATGCTAATGAACTATTAGCGGGCCTTCTTGTACAGAGGTCCATAGGTTTCACAAGCTCTGTAATCCTGTCCTTCCTTGTCCATTCCGAATGCATTCCAAGAAGCGGGACGGAAAATCTTGTCCTCATCCACGTTGTGCATACATACAGGAATACGAAGGATAGAACAAAGTGTGATGATATCAGCACCGATGTGACCGTAGCTGATGGCACCGTGGTTTGCACCCCAGTTGTTCATTACGTCGTAGGCAGACTTGAATGCACCCTTTCCAGTCAGGCGTGGAGCAAACCAAGTACAAGGCCAGGTGTAGTCTGTACGCTTCCATAGTTTGTCGGAAACTTCATCTGGAAGCTCCACAGTGTAACCTTCGGCAATTTGCATTACAGGTCCCAATCCCTTTACGATGTTGAGACGCATCATGGTAACAGGCATTTCGCACTTTGTCAGGAAGCGAGAAGAGAATCCACCACCACGGAAATATCCCATGTCAGCAGGGTTCCATGTTGTTGCTTCAAGGCATGCCTTCTGATCCTTGTCTGTCATTTCCCAGAAGGGCTTGATGATTCCGTTGCCCTGGTCATCCTTTGCAGCACCACAGGCATCAAGACAAGCTGCACCAGAGTTAATCAGGTGAATAAAGCCCTGAGATTCCTTGGCCTTTCCTTCCAACTCGTAACCTGCAGCCTGCTTAACAGCTTCAGGACTCCAGTAGGTACGTACGTCTGCAAAAATCTGTGCACGTCCTGTAAGGAGCTTTCCGAAAAGCATACAGGTTCCGTTAAGGGTATCGTTTTCTGTGGCCAAAATGTAAGGCTCACGGGCACCTTCCCAGTCAAAGGAGGAGTTAAGGAGTGCCTCAGGGAAGTCACAGTTGGGATAGAAGTCTGTCCACTGACGCTGTCCCTGGAAACCACCAGCAATGGCATTGTGTCCCAAAGCCTCTTCCTCACAGCCTTCAGGAAGATTTTTGTTTCCGTTGAACAAATCCTTGATGATGCACATCATCTTTACAACGAATTCCCAAGCTTCTTCCTTTTCCTTGGGAGTTTTTTGCATGTTGGCAGGGTTCTTGTCGAATCCTTCCTTGCAGTATTCCTTTGTCCAAGCAAGAGCCTTCTGGAATTCCTTTTCATCGTAAATGTTGTTTGTCATTCTGCGGATAATTTCAACCTCATCCACAGACTCAACACGCATTCCCAGGTACTCTTCAAAGAAATCACTGTCGATAATTGAGCCTGCAATACCCATACAGATTGAACCAATCTGCAGGTAGGACTTTCCACGCATTGTTGCGGCTGCTACAGCGGCACGTCCAAAGCGAAGCAGCTTTTCACGTACATCCTCAGGAATTTCTGTTGCATCAGCATTCTGTACATCATGACCATAAATACCAAAGGCAGGAAGTCCCTTCTGAGCATGACCAGCCAATACGGCAGCCAAATATACAGCACCGGGACGTTCTGTTCCGTTGAATCCCCATACACCTTTGATAGTGTGAGCATCCATATCCATTGTCTCTGAACCATAGCACCAACAGGGAGTTACAGTCAAAGTAATATCAACACCTTCACGGCGGAATTTTTCTGCACAGGCTGCTGCTTCTGGAACACGACCGATGGTTGAATCAGCAATAATAACCTTTACAGGCTCACCATTTGAATAGTAGATATTCTCTTGGAACAATTTTGCTGCGGCTTTAGCCATATTCATGGTCTGCTCTTCCAAAGATTCACGAACCTTGAGGGATCCCCGTCGTCCATCAATTGTAGGGCGAATACCAATAACAGGATATTCACCAATCAACCTATTTTTTGCCATACATCATACCTCCTTATGCGTAATCTGTATTAACTCTGTATTAAGTCGGATAGTTTTGACTATTTCTTCACTATCCTTCTGATTTAATCTTTGTAAAACTAAATGTGCAGCTAAAACACCTATTTCTTCCACCGGCTGAGATACAAAATATCTGCAGCGGTGCAAAAGTGACGAAAAGAAGGCATCATCAAAGCTGGCACAAACCAACCGGTCTTGAAGCTCCTTAGACTTTTCTACAATATGCTGCGTTGCCCCAAGGCATATCATCAGGTTTACAAAGAAGTAGGCTTCTGGGTGATTGGGCTTTTCCAGCATTTCCTTCATGCTGTAATATCCATCATGCATGGCCATACCAGAAAAGGAAACGAACTCATCCTCCAAAGGTATATTTGCCTCCTGCAAGGCCCGACAATAGCCCAAATAACGCTCATAGCAGGTCATTTGTTCTAAATCACCACCCACAAAGCCTATACGACGATATCCATCGTCAATTAATGCCTTTACCGCCTTATACCCACCCTCTTCATTGTCTACCATGACACTGTCGGCAGGAAGATCTGTAAAGGTTCGGTCCACACAGACAACTGGTGTCCCTTGTTCAATTACGGCGGATAAATGAGCCCCGTCTGTTCCAATAGGAACCACCACCAAGGCATCCACCTGCTTTTCTACCAAATAGGATAGCTGCTCTATTTCTCCTTCAACAGAATTTCTGGAAGAACAAAGAACAACTGTGTATCCGCTCTTTCGTAAGGTTTCTTCAAGGTACTCAAAGAGATTCATGAAGAAAAAATTGGACATATCAGGAATAATGACACCGATAGTCCGTGACCTTCCCAGTCGTAGCGTTTGGGCAACGGGATGCACCCTGTAATCCAATTTTTTTATGGATGAGAATACACGGCGACGCATGGCATCAGACACTCGATAATCTTTGTTCAAAACACGAGAAACTGTTGCTGTTGATACACCTGCATCCAAAGCTACATCTTTAATCGTTGCCACAAATACATCCTATGACTTACGAGCGTGCTTGCGCATATCAAAGAATACCGCAACGATAATGATGGCACCCTTCATCAAAAGCTGATAGTAAGAGTCGATTCCCAAGTAGGTCATACCATAGTTAATGATACCCAAGGTAAATACACCCACCAACATACCACCCATGGTTCCTACACCACCAGCCTGAGAAATACCACCAATAGTAACGGCTGCGATAGCATCCATTTCCATACCAGCACCAGTAAGGGAGTTACCCAAACCAAGGCGTGAAGCCTGCAATGCACCGGCAACACCATAGCACAAACCAGCAAAGGTGTATACGAATACAAGACAGCGCTCAACATTAATACCTGCTACACGGGCTGCCTGTGGGTTACCACCGATAGCATAAAGGTTTGTTCCAAGCCGTGTATGACGAAGAATCAACCACACGATGACAGCAGCAATAGCAACGTAGATAATCAGGTAGGGAATGGGTCCCAAGGATCCTTGAGCAATGTGCTTGTAGGCATTCTTCAAGCTACCAACAACCTTTGCCTGAGTGTAAATCAGCTGGGTACCACGAGCCAGTGACATGGTTCCCAAGGTAGCAATAAAGGGAGGAAGCTTTGCGTAGGCAACCAAGATTCCGTTAAAGGCACCGAAGAGGGCACCAACAGCTAAGGCTGCTACGATGGGCAGGATAATGGGAAAGTCCATACCAGGATACATTGCTGCAGAATAATCTGGATTCTGGGAGAATGATGCTGCAATACTGGTGGTAAGACAAACCATGTAACCGATAGAAAGGTCAATTCCTCGTGTGATGATAATCATACCTACACCAAGGGCTGCAAAAGCACGAACGGACTCTGCAATCAACAGGTTTTTGATAGAAGCCCATTCCAAGGATCCACCCTTAGTCAGAACACCCAAAACAACAAACAAAACAACAAAGGTCAAATAGTTTGTATACTTACTTGCAAGCTCTTTTGGTGAGAGCTTGGGTTTAATCTTCATTTCAACTTGTTCAGCCATATATTTCCTCCTGATGACTTATGAAAACTGAGTTGCCAATCGCATAACAGCTTCCTGGGTTGCTTCTTTTTTGTCCAAGAAACCTGTCAACTTTCCATTGCAGAGCACCATAATGCGGTGAGACATACCAATAAGCTCTGGCATTTCGGAGGAAACCATGATGATGGATTTTCCTTCCTTTACTAAGTCAGCCATAATTGAATAAATCTCATATTTTGCACCAACGTCAATACCACGGGTAGGTTCATCCATAATCAGAATATCTGGTAATGTCATAAGCCAACGACTTACAATAACCTTTTGCTGGTTTCCTCCAGACAAATTCTGAATCTGGGCCTCCATAGTAGGAGTCTTTGTTCGCAACAGCTTATTCAATTCAACAGTTCGATCCTTAACATGTTTGTGGTTAATGAGTCGAGCCTTGTTCAAGAACTTATCAATGGCTGCAATTGAAGTATTGTTGGTGATGGACATCAAGGGGAAGATACCTGTTCCACGGCGATCCTCTGTAATAAGACCAATCTTATTTTTGATGGCATCCTTAGGAGAACGAATCTTTACCTCATGGCCATTAACATTAATGGTACCCACAACTACAGGTCGCAAACCAAAGATAGCTTCCACCAGCTCGGAACGCTGGGCACCAACAAGGCCACCAACACCGAGAATTTCAGATCTATGTAGTTCAAATGATATGTCTTGGAAGGAGGCAGGATTTGTAGAGGACAAATGCTCCACCTTCATGCAAACTTCACCAGGGACAGCCTCAACGGTGGGGAATCGCTGGGTAGTTACACGACCAATCATTAAGTTTATCAGCTTATCTTCATCAAGCTCTGCAGCAGGATATGTTCCAACCATGGTTCCATCCCGCATAACAGATATATCATCAGCGATTTGGAAAATTTCATTCATTCGGTGTGAAATATAGATAATTGCAACACCCTGAGAACGCAAATCGTTGATAATCTTGAACAAGTGTTCTACTTCCCTGTCAGACAAGGAAGAAGTTGGCTCATCCATTACAACAACAGAGGCTCCATAGGATACAGCCTTTGCAATCTCACAGCCCTGCTGTTCTGAGATAGAAAGACTTGCCATCTTGCTCGTAGGCAGAATAGCCATATCCAGACGCTTCATCAAATCCTCTGTATCAACATCCATTTTTTTATGGTCAATAAAACGAAGGAGAGGAATCTTTCGTAGAGGTTCCCTTCCCAGCCAAATATTTTGACTTACAGTTCTAAAGGGAACATTAGACAATTCCTGATGAATCATTGAAATACCAGCTTCTAGAGCATCCTTTGCATCACGGAATTTAACTTCTTTTCCTTTGAAAACCACCTTCCCTTCATCAGGATGGTAGATTCCAAACAGACATTTCATCAGCGTTGACTTCCCTGCACCATTTTCACCCATCAGTGCATGAACTGTTCCTGGCCGAACATTCAGTGACACTGCATCCAGTGCCAAGACACCAGGGAAGCGCTTTGTAATACCTTGCATTTGGAGCACATATTCGTTACTCATATCAATCACTTCCTGTTTCTGGAGTTTATCCTCCTGATTGAATACTGCTTCTACAAGCGAGATTCAATCCGGTTCTGCCCAGCAAGACCTGACGGAAAGCCAGACGAGAGATCCATTTTCTACTATAAATATGTGTGATTTTAAAAAAATGGGGGTGGCTATTACCCCACCCCCTTTTACTGACTACAGGTCAGCCTTTGTTACCTTCTTGAAAGGTACAAGGAAGCACTGTGCCAAAATAGCAGGATCAGTTACAGGATCCTCACCAGTTACAGCAGTTGCAGCCTTCAGGCCGTTAGCTGTTGCACCGATAGCAGTTCCCTTCTGAGCAACGGTCAATACCAGCTCGAAAGCAGTTGTTGACTGTCCAACAGAGTCCTGGAGAACGGTTGCCAACATCTTGTTTTCAGCCATGGAGCGCTTACCAGTTTCGGTAGCATCAACACCGATAACAGGAACCAAAAGAACAGTTCCGTCTCCGTCTACGTCCTTTGAAGGATCAGCAGGATCGTCTACGTAGTTGTTGGTGAGCATAGACTCAACAGCACCAAGACCCATGTCGTCGTTCTGAGCCAATACCAAGTTGAACTTTCCGCGGTATGCAGCAATCCATGCGTCCATCTTAGCCTGAGCTTCAGCAGCACCCCAGTTAGCGGTGTCTTCAGCAACGATATTTACAGTGTAACCACGGTTCTTCAATCCTTCCAAGGCACCCTTTGCGCGGTTTACCTGAGCAGGATGTCCCAGCTGTCCGTGGAGCATCAACAAATTGATAGTCTTGTTGGGACCCAACTTCTCGGGGTGAGCCTTGAAGTAGTCATCAGCAATTTCAGCCTGGATGTCACCAGCAACGCTTTCAGGAGAAGAAGCCAAGAAGAAGTTCTTTCCTACCTTCAAAGCTTCAACAGATGGCTGGATGTTGGAGAATGCAGCTGCACCGCCCTTTGCTTCAATCAACTGGCACATCTGCTCTGTAGCAGCTGTATCCTGGGGGATAATTACGAAATACTTAACACCCTGGGTCAACAAAGTGTTCAACTGGTCCAACTGAGTGGCAACGTCACCGTTACCATCCATAACCTTCAACTCTACGTTGTTGGCATTTGCCAATTTCTGCAGGTTGTCTGCATAGTCACGAACGAATGTTTCGTTCAGGTTGCGGATCAAAGCACCCATGACGAGCTTTCCGCTTCCCTTTGAACTATCACCCTTACCACCAGCGAACACTACGCCAACAGCCAAGAGCAAAACCATCAGTACGAGCACTAACTTCTTCATACTTAACTCCTTATTGTAGAATCAACACACTCTAGCTGATTCTTTTTATTTTCTGAAATGGAGACAGCCTCAGTGGAGACTACTTTCCATATACAGTTACCACTTAAACTCTGATGAAACGGGAACAACACCCTTTTTGAGGATAATGTTTCCATATTTAACTGTTTCACCAGTAACCACAACGGCAAAAGCCTGCTTTGCTCTTTCGTAAAATGCGAACCGTTCGATTCGCTCTGTAGCAGGTGTTCCAGGCCACAAGCCATCAATTACCTTGCGGTAGGATTCCTCTACAGACATATCAAGCTCATCACCAGGAACAGGAGCCATCATGGCTACAGGTGTAGGAACATAGGGGTCAAGATTGATAAGCCTAAGAATACCATCCAACAGCTGGGGAATGCGGATTCCATCTGCACGAATCACCCGGCTATTACAGGTATCACCAGGAAAGAAGGCATCTGCCAAAACGATTTCATCACCATGTCCCATTCTGTGTAGGACACTAATAAGCTCTGGACTAATTACTGGGGATACATTAATTAGCATTTTCACTCCTTTCCGAATCGTTATGTAAACGATTACATTTCGTATCTAGTTTAGTATCTCACTGAATTTTTCATCTGTCAAGAAAAAAATAATTATTTTTTACTTTTTTTTTGAATTCTATTTTTTTTTCTTGCGTTTCTATTCCATTAGGTATATAATCGTAAATACAATGAAGATAATACGAAAGGAAAACATAAATGACAACAGACCTTTCTGACAGAGAAAAACAAATACTCAATCTTCTCATTGAACAAGGTACCGTTACGGTGGTGGAGCTGAGCAAGCAGCTGTCCGTTTCCGAGGTTACCATTCGTTCTGACCTACGGAATCTTGAGGAACGGGGCTTACTGAACAGGATTCATGGTGGTGCTGTTCCTTCAATTCATCCTAATATTATAGAAAGACAAAACCTTTTGGTGGAGACAAAGCAGCGAATTGCAAAGGCAGCTGCAGATTTAGTTCAGGATGGGGATACGATTATGATAGAGGCAGGAACCACCACAGCCTTGATTCCCCGCTATTTATTTGGTAAAAGAGATATTCATATTATTACCAATTCAATTCTTGCCTTTACCGCTGCAAAAAGCAATCCTTCCATTAAGCTCACCGTAACAGGGGGCGAGTTCCGCAACAGTACAGAATCTTTTGTAGGCTCTGTGGCAGAGGAAGCCTTAAAATATTTCAATGTTCGGTTAGCCTTTGTGGGAACAGATGGATTTAGTCTGCAACGAGGCATTACCACCCACTTGATGGAAGCAGGAGATATTATCAAGGTGATGCAAAACAAGGCGGAGCAAACAGTTTTGGTGGCAGATTCTACAAAGTGGGAAAAGATGGGAACCGTTAGCATTTTACCTCTGCAAAGTGCGGACATTATCATTTCCGATAAGAATTTCCCAAAGACTGCAAAGCAGGAGTTGGAGGAAACGAATATAAAGCTACTTCTCGTGTAGAAGTTGGTATCGTATTATAGAAATAATTGGAAATGGCTGGTTCCCGGTTTTCATTTCCAGAGGAGTTTGTATGGCACATGTGCTGATTATGCCCAAACAGGGCAACACAGTTGAATCATGCATCATCGTTGAGTGGAAGGTAAAGGAAGGTGATACCCTTTCTGTAGACACTCCGGTATGTGAGGTTGAAACAGACAAGGCAACAGTAGAAGTACCTGCTGATGCTGGTGGAACTGTTCTCAAGATTCTTTGCCAGGAAGGAGACGATGTTCCTGTTTTCCAACCAATTATGGTTATTGGAAAACCAGGAGAAGACTGGGAAGCAGCAGTAAAAGAGGTAGCTCCAGCAGCTGCCGCCCCAGAACCTGCAGGAGCATCCGCTCCTGTTGCAGCTCCTGCACCTGTAGCCGTTAAAGCTCCAGAACCAGTAGCAGCATCCGCTCCTGTTGCAGTATCCGCTGCTGCAACAGAAGTAAAGCCAGTGGCCACGCCCGTAGCGGCAGCCACCTTCCCCACTCCAATCCATACTGGAAATGAAGGCGGTTGGCAGCCTGTTTCTCCACGGGCACGAAATCTTGCCCAAGCAGAAGCCCTTTCTTTGGCAGGAATCCCAGGAAGTGGCCCCGCAGGTAGAATCATTGAAGCAGACGTACGGGCTGCATTAGAAGGACGTCCACCATTAACTGCAGCTGCAAAGGATGCCCTGAGAGCTGGTGGAACAATGCCTGCTCAAGGTACTGGCATTGGTGGCAGGGTAACATTGGAAGACTTGGCTGCACCCCAGGCTAGTGCTCCTGCCATGGCTGCAGCAGTTGGTGCCAACGTCACTGTGGCTGATGAGTACACCGACACACCAATTAAGGGTATCAGAAAGGTTATTGCAGACCGCATGATGGGTTCCTTGGCTACCACAGCCCAGTTCACCTTGAATGCCAGTGCAAACGCCACCCATCTGCAATCTCTCCGTGGTCGCTTGAAGGAAGCAGGAGCAGCAGCTGGATTTGGAAAAATCACCATCAACGATTTGGTTCTCTTTGCCGTTTCCCGTGTACTGCCTTCATTCCAGTACATGAACGGTGTAAAGTTGGACGGAGTTATCAGAAATTACAGCAACGTACATCTGGGTGTGGCAGTGGATACTCCCCGTGGCTTGATGGTTCCTGTTATCCGCAATGCCAACTACAAGAGCTTGGCTCAAATTGCAACTGAAGCACGGTCTTTGGCAGAAGCCTGTATTAACGGCACCATTACTCCTGACCAGCTCACTGGCTCTACATTCACCATCTCCAACCTGGGTAGCACTGGAATAGAAAGCTTTACTCCAGTAATCAATGCACCAGAGCTGGCAATTTTGGGAGTTTGTGGCATTCAGCCTAAACCAGTTATTGTGGAAGATGATGCCTACGATATTCAGCCCCATTTGGGCTTTAGCCTTACCATTGACCATGCCGCCGTGGACGGTGCACCAGCTGCCCGCTTCCTGAAGGCACTTTGTGATGCTGTGGCAAACATTGACATTTGGATTGCACGGTAAGGAGGTACCCGATGTATGATGTGATTGTAATCGGTGGTGGTCCTGGAGGCTATTTAGCAGCAGAACGGCTGGCCCACCGTGGAAAGAAAGTACTGGTGATTGAAAAGCAGTACATGGGTGGAACCTGCTTGAATGTAGGCTGTATTCCCACAAAAACCCTGTTGAATTCTGCCAAGCAATACCTCCATGCAAAGGAAGCTGACCAGTTCGGTGTTCATGCAGAAAATGTTTCCTTTAACATGACAGAAATGATGAGCTGGAAGGAGCAGGTCGTAAAGACCCTCCGCAATGGAGTTGCCGCTTCTGTAAAAAAATGCGGTGCAGAAATTGTTACTGGAACTGGTATTGTAACAGTTCCCGGTTCCGTAAAGGTGGCAGAAACTGGCGAGGTATATCAGACAAAGGCAATACTTGTGGCAGCAGGCTCAGTTCCTGCCATGCCCCCCATCCCCGGTTCAAAGGACAATCCTGCCGTGGTGGATTCAACGGGACTACTTTCCGTTGCAAGCCGACCAGAGCGGTTGTGCGTCATTGGTGGCGGTGTAATCGGTGTGGAATTTGCCAGCCTCTTTGGAGCCTTGGGAAGCCAGGTTTCTGTGGTGGAAATGATGGACGAAATCATTCCTCCTATGGACAAGGACCATGCTCCTGTTCTGCGGAAAGCCCTCCACAACACCACTTTCTACTTAGGCTGTAAGGTGGAGCGTCTGGAAGGCGGCACCGTTCACTTTACCACCAAGGATGGAAAGCAGGAGTCCGTTTCTGCTGACCTCGTACTGATGGCAGTTGGTCGCCGTCCAGACACCATCTCTTGGGGTGGAAAGGAAATCGGTGTGGATATCACTCCCAAGGGTGTTAACGTTGACGACAGAATGCGTACCAATATCAGTGGAATTTGGGCAGCTGGTGACGTAAACGGACGAAGTATGCTGGCTCACTCAGCCTATCGTATGGCAGAGGTTGCAGTAAACGATATTTGTAGCTACTTGGATGGTACTGAAAACCGTGATTTCATGCGGTACAACGCCATTCCATGGGTTGTATACAGCATTCCAGAAGCAGCTGGTGTTGGAATGACTCAGCAAGAAGCCCAAGCAAAGGGAATTGAAGTAAAGACAGCCTCTGTTCCCATGCTGGTTTCTGGTCGCTTCATTGCAGAAAATGGAACCAAGGCTCCTGGAACTGTCAAGGTAGTAGTAGATGCCAAGACAGAGGTGATTCTTGGAGTCCACATCTTAGGAACCTATGCTTCAGAAATGATCTGGGGAGCAGCTGCCCTCATCGAAAACCAAATGCGTGTATGCGATGTTAAGCAGATGATTTTCCCCCACCCCACAGTTTGTGAGGCAATTCGGGAAGCAATTTGGAGTTTGTAACGAGGTAAGAGGCAGTTGGCAGAAGGCTGACTGTCACTTATATAAAGCCGGCTGAAAATACAAGGAAATTTTAGCCGTATATTAAAAGAGGCTTGGTGGAACAATCATACATCAAGCCCAGAATTTGGAGGAAATATGCCTAAGTCAATGTTTGTTGATCCCAAAGAGGTGAGAAAGTCCAAGGTTTTAAAAATCAAGGATATTCCCGTAAACCAGTATAAAAGCGACTTTGAAAAAGAGCTTGCCACCTATGGAGAGGAACGGCTGAAGCGAGCACTCTACGACATGATGACCATCCGTGAGTTTGAAAGCATGTTGAACACATTCAAAACTCAGGGTGCATGGAATGGAATCGAATATAACCACAAGGGACCTGCCCACCTTTCCATGGGACAGGAAGCTGCCGCCGTTGGTCAGTGTATGAACCTGGAAATCGACGACTTCATCTTTGGTTCCCACAGAAGCCATGGAGAAATCCTTGCAAAGTGCTATTCTGCAGTAGCTAAGCTTGATGAAAAGCAGCTGGAAACAATCATGAAGGAATTCCTTGGTGGAGACACCCTGCGCATGGCAGAAAAGATTTCCTACAACGGAGTGAAGGATCTGGCAGAGAACTTTGTTCTGTACGGAACTCTGGCAGAAATCTTTGCCCGTGAAGCCGGATTTAACCGCGGTTTGGGTGGATCCATGCACGCCTACTTCCTGCCCTTTGGCTCCATGCCCAACAATGCCATCGTTGGTGGTTCTGCAGATATTGCCACTGGTGCAGCCTTGTTCAAGAGAATCAACCGAAAGCCTGGTATCGTTATTTCCAACGTGGGAGACGCAGCCTTGGGTTGCGGTCCTGTATGGGAAGCCATGATGATGGCAGCCATGGATCAATACAAAACACTGTGGCCAGAGGATGTAGGTGGAGCACCTCCAATTTTGTTCAACTTCTTCAATAACTTCTATGGAATGGGTGGACAGACCTGTGGTGAAACCATGGGATACCAGCTATTGGCACGAGTTGGCGCTGGCGTTAATCCCGACAACATGCACGCAGAGCGAGTTGACGGTTACAATCCTTTGGCAGTGGCCGATGCCGTTGCTCGCAAGAAGGAATTGCTGTTGGCAGGAAAGGGACCTGTACTCATGGACACCATTACCTATCGTGTTTCTGGTCACTCACCCTCCGATGCATCAAGCTATCGCTCCAAGGAAGAGATTGAAACCTGGCAGAAGGCAGACGCTATCGACAAGTACGCCAAGTACCTTATCAAGAACAATCTGATTACCAAAGACGAGGTAAAAGCTCAGAAGGAAGCCATTACCGCCAAACTGCTGGAAGTGGTAAAGCTTGCCACCAACGATGCAGAAAGTCCTCGTGCCTCTGCTGCCTTCATTGAATCTGTTATGTTCTCCAACAGTAAGATGGACAAGATGGAAGACCGCCAGCCAGAAGTACTGCAGGTTGGTGAAGACAATCCTCGTGTAAAGGCATTAAAGAACAAGATTCGCTTTGCTTTTGATGCAGAAGGAAAGCCTGTATCCAAGAACAAGATGTTCCAGTATCGTGACGGCTTGTTTGAGGCCATGTACCACCGCTTTACCACCGATCCTACCATGGCAGCATGGGGAGAGGAAAACCGTGACTGGGGTGGAGCCTTTGCCGTATATCGTGGACTGACAGAAGCCCTTCCCTACCACCGCCTGTTCAACAGCCCCATTTCCGAGGCAGCCATCGTTGGTTCTGGTGTTGGATATGCCATGTGTGGCGGCCGTGCTGTAGTAGAGCTCATGTACTGTGACTTTATGGGTCGTGCAGGAGACGAAATCTTTAACCAGGCCTCCAAGTGGCAGTCCATGTCTGCAGGCTTGTTGAAGATGCCCTTGACTGTTCGAGTATCTGTTGGTAACAAGTACGGTGCCCAGCACAGTCAAGACTGGACCTCACTGGTAGCCCATATTCCTGGATTGAAGGTTATGTTCCCTGCAACCCCCTACGATGCAAAGGGTATGCTGAACTTGGCATTGAGAGGAACTGATCCAGTTATCTTCTTTGAAAGCCAGCTGCTTTACGACAAGGGTGAGGAATTTGAAGCTGGAGGAGTTCCAGAAGGCTACTACGAAATTCCTGAAGGAGAGCCAGCCATCAGAAAGACTGGTAAGGACATTACCATTGCCACCATCGGTGCAACCCTTTATCGTGCTATGGATACCGCAAAGGTATTGCAGGAGAAATATGGTCTGGATGCTGAAATCATCGACATCCGCTTCATCAATCCTCTGAACTACGAAAAGATTGTGGAATCCGTCAAAAAGACAGGTCGCTTGGTATTGGCCAGTGATGCCGCTGAACGTGGCTCCTTCCTCCACAACATTGCTTCTAACGTAACCCAGTTGGCATTTGACTATCTGGATGCACCAGTAGCTGTTGTAGGAAGTCGCAACTGGATTACACCTGCACCTGAGTGCGAGCACTACTACTTCCCACAGGTAGACTGGATTTTGGACACCATCCACGAGCGGATTTGTCCTCTGCCAGGCCACGTGCCCACCACAGTACAGACAACACTGGATATTCTGCGCAAGAATAGACAAGGTGTTTAACCTTCACTAGAGTTTCCTGCTGACCTTGAGCTTTCTATTTCAAGGTCAGCAGGTTACGTTCATGGATAAAGGCCAGCTATGAAAGAGTTATTACAGAAAATCAACGATGGAACCATTTCTACCCAAGACCGCCTCAATGCCTTAAAGCATTTTATCAGTCAGGGCGGTTTAAAAAATTATGTTCCTGTTACAAAGGAAATCAACAATCACATCCACACCATGTATAGCTTTAGTCCCTATACCCCTTCTATGGCCGCTCTCCGTGCTAGGGAAGCAGGCCTTGCAGTGGCCGGCTCTGTGGATCATGATTCTTTGGAAGCAGCCTCTGAAATGACAGAAGCCTGCAAGCTTCTCGGTTTAGGTTGCGTTACTGGATTTGAGCTTCGGGTAAGCTTCAAGTCCACCCCCTTTGCAGAGAAAAAAATCAACAACCCTGATTCCCAGGGCATTGTATATATGACCATACAAGGAGTTCCTGCCCAAGCACAAGCGCAGGTTCGGGACTTTCTTAAGCCAATCCATCAGCAACGTCGAAACAGAAACATCAAGATGGTGGAAAACCTGAACAAGATTCTTTGCCAAGCTCACCTTCCTCAGCTGGACTACCAGCGGGATGTGGAAAGCCTTTCACAAGCAGCACTGGGAGGGAGCGTTACCGAACGCCATCTGCTGTACGCCTTTGCCCACCTACTCAATAAAGAGGCTCCCACAGCCCAAAGTCTTATTCAGTTACTGGAAACTCAGCTTGGTTTAGAGCTTTCTGCCTCACAAAAGAATCGTCTACAGGAAGAAAACAATCCTCACTTCCTCTACGATCTTTTAGGCTTGTTGAAAAGCGGCTTTTTACCACAAATCTTCATTCAACCAGATGAGAATGAATGTCCACCAGTACAGCAGGTAACAGCCTTTGCTCAATCCATTGGAGGTATTCCAGCCTATGCATATTTGGGAGACGTAGGTGAATCTCCCACAGGCGACAAGAAGCGAGAACAATTTGAAGATAGCTTTTTGGACCAGCTCATCGCCCAGCTTCCTGAGCTTGGCTTTCAGGCCGTTACCTACATGCCACCTCGTAACACCCGAGAGCAGCTGGCACGATTGCAAGGCTTGTGCCAAAAGCATAACTTGATGGAGATTTCTGGAGTAGACATCAATAGCTCACGGCAGGAATTCAACTGTCCGGAAATTAATCTGCCTGAATTCGCAGGACTCATAGACAGCACCTGGGCCTTGGTTGCCCACGAAAGGCTTGCGACTATAGAAAGTGACTTTGGATTTTTTGCAAAAAACAACCCATTAGTAGCCACAAGTCTTTCTCAACGAATGGCAGTTTACAGTCAACTGGGACAAAAGCTACAAGCTATGCCCAACCTCACTAAAGAGGAAATTCTCGGTTTACTGAAGTAATTTATAGCTGATTCTCTTGAATCAGTGGTAAAATAAAGGAGGAATTATGAATCAAGCGGCTTTTTTTGCACCCTTTATTCGGGGAAGCCTCGTAGAAAGAACTGGTCAGCGTTACCTTGTTCGTTTTTTGTCAACAGTACCTGTAGCAGGTAGTTTTGCAAAATTGACCATTTCATTGGATGCTTCCGTTGAAGACGAAGCTGTTGCAGCACAGGCCATTTCTAAGGCATTGGAAGAGTACACAACAGTTCCCCAGCTGGTAGAGCTTGTTGCTGGTGAAGAAAAGTATATCTACGCCATTGCCCAGTCCCCAGCAGCCATTGAAGCTATCGCCAATGGTAAGCAGCCTGAAGCAGAAGCTCCCGTTGTTGCAAACCGTGCTACAGTGATGAAGAACAAAATCGTAGTGGTAACTGGTGGTGCTCAGGGCTTTGGTGCAGAAATTGTACGCGGACTGGTATCTGGAGATGCCCTTGTGTTTGTGGCAGACTTAAACCTAGAAGGAGCTACAAAGTTCACACAGGAATTGAATCAGGAATATCATCGTACTGTTGCTTGGCCTGTAGCAGTAAACGTAGCAGATGAAAGCTCTGTAGCCTCAATGATAGAAACCATTGCGTTGTCAGCAGGTGGCCTTGACCTCTGCGTAAGCAATGCAGGTGTTTTGCGTGCCAGCAGCATCTTGCAGCAGGATATGGATTCCTTCCGTTTTGTTACTGACATCAACTACACCGCTTTTGCTATCATCACCAAGCATTGTGCCCTGTTGATGAAGCGACAGAAGGCTACTGCCCCCAGTCTTTTGACAGACATTATCCAGATTAACTCCAAGTCTGGACTGGAAGGTTCCAACAAAAACGGTTCCTACGCTGGAGGTAAGTTCGGTAGTATTGGTCTTGTACAGAGCTTTGCTCTTGAATTGGTAGAATACGGAATCAAGGTAAACGCTGTTTGCCCTGGAAACTTCTTCGACGGCCCCCTGTGGTCAGACCCAGAGAAGGGGCTTTTCGTACAATATCTCCGTACAGGAAAGGTTCCTGGCGCAAAAACCATTGCAGACGTCAAGAAATTCTACGAAGCAAAGGTTCCCATGAACAGAGGTTGCTACGGGGAGGATGTAATCCGAGCTGTCTATTATCTTGTAGAACAAGCCTACGAAACTGGCCAGGCCCTACCAGTAACTGGCGGTCAGGTAATGCTAAATTAGGACCTGACCGAGCGGTTACGTCTGACCTAAGTAATCATTCATAAAGGAGGAAATTTATGGAATATGCAATAGCAGTTATTGATATTGGTATGACAAATAAAAAGGTGGCGGTGTACGACCAGAACTTAAAGCAGTTGGATGCTGCCTACAAAAATTTTGAGCCTCTGCAGATCCCTCATCCTGTTACAGGTGAACAGCTTGATGCCCACGACCTGCAGGGAATGAAGGATTGGTTCTTTGCCACCTTAAAAGATTTTGCAGGAAAATATCCCATCAAGGCTATATCCGTCACCACCCATGGAGCTACCTTTGTCTGTCTAGATAAGGCTGGACGGGAATGTGCCCCCTGTATTTTCTACACCTACGAGCCTGGCCCAGATTTCCAGACAGAATTCTACCAGACCGTGGGTTCTGCAAACCAATTACAGCAGGAAATTTTCACCCCACCCTTCTCTTCTATGATAAATCCTGCCAAAGGAATCTTTTTCCTTCAAAAATACTTCCCTGAATCATTTCAGCATACCGACTGTATTTTGAATTATCCCCAATACTGGGGCTATGTTCTCACCGGTAACAAGGGAGTGGAGCCAACCTACATCAGCAACCATTCCTACATGTGGAATCACAAGGAAGAAACCTATTCCCAGGCAACAGAAAAGCTCAATATTCGCCATTTGTTGCCAGATAACTACAAGAATACCCACGAGATACTGGGAACTCTCACCAGCGCCGTTGCCCAGCAACTGGGCCTAGCAGAATCCACCATTGTTACCATGGGTATCCACGATTCAAACGCATCCTTATTGCCCTACTTAGCAAAGGATTCTCATGGAGATTTTATCCTCAATTCCACAGGAACTTGGTGCGTCAGTATGCATCCGCAGAAAGAACTGCTACTGAATCAAGAAGACGTGGGAAAGATTGTATACTTTACCCAGACAGCTCTCCGCACACCAGTAAAGATTGCTATTTTCTTGGGAGGAATGGAGTTCGACACCTACATCAGCCTGTACAAGGAAATTGCAGGAACAGACAAGTTCCCCACCTACAATCCACAGGTATTCCAGCAGGTGCTCCAAGATAAGGATACCTTCCTTTTGCCAGAGGTAGTTCCTGGTTCAGGTCAGTATACTAGTTCACAAGCAGGAATTATGGAAAACGGTACATTCTATTCCTTGGAGGACATTAGAACAAGAAAGGCAATTCCACAGGTATTCAACAATCCAGAAAAGCTTTTGGCTATACTGGATATTTCATTGGTCATCCAGACTATCACAGCTTTACAGCGTGCAGGAATGCAGGATGGAACCAATATCTTTACTGAAGGTGGATTCAGAAAGAACAAGGGCTACAACCAACTGTTGGCATCTGTGCTACATAATCATTCCGTGCAGCTAACCAACATGGAAGAAGCCACTGCCTTTGGTGCAGCTATGACTGGCGTTATGGCCTATACTGGCAAAACCCACAAGGATTTGGCAGACACAATCACCATCGAATACACTGATGTAGAAAAAGCTCAATTCCAGGGCTTTGACAACTATCAGAACGAATGGATAAAACTTGCTACAAAATAGGAGACAAAATGAAAACAAAAGCAGTACGTATTTACGGAGTAGATGATTTACGTTTGGATGAATTCGAGCTTCCCGCAATCAAGGAAGATGAAATTCTTGCACGAGTTGTTTCAGATTCAATTTGTATGTCTAGCCACAAGTTGGCCATGCAAGGTAATGCCCACAAGCGAGTTCGTGCGGATTTAAAAGAAACACCAATTATCATTGGTCATGAATTTTGTGGAGAATTGGTAGAAGTAGGAAGTAAATGGAAGAACAAGTTTAAAGAAGGCCAGAAATTTGCCATCCAGCCAGCTCTCAACTATCAGGGAACTCTCTGGGCTCCTGGTTATTCCTACCAGCACATTGGAGGAGATGCAACCTATGTCATTATCCCCAATGAAGTTATGGAAATGGATTGCTTGCTTGAATACAATGCAAATAACTTCTTCATGGGCTCCTTGGCAGAACCAATTTCCTGTGTGGTAGGTGCTTTCCACGCCCAATATCACACAAAGAATGGTTCCTATGTCCATGAAATGGGAATCGTAGAAGGAGGATCTTTGGCACTGTTAGCAGGAGTTGGTCCCATGGGGCTTGGAGCCATTGACTACGCCATTCACTGCGACCGAAAGCCAGGATTCATGGTGGTTACCGACATTGACGAAAATCGCCTCCAGAGAGCTGCATCCATCTTTACTGTAGAAGAAGCTGCAAAAAATGGTGTAAAGCTTGTATACGTCAACACAAAAGATTTGGCAGATCCAGTAGCTTATTTGAAGGAATTAAATGGTGGTAAGCTGTACGATGACGTGTTCGTATTTGCTCCTGTAGCACCAGTTGTTGAAATGGCCGACAGTCTTTTGGGAAATGACGGATGTATGAACTTCTTTGCAGGTCCCACCAATACCGAGTTCTCTGCCAAGCTCAATTTCTACAATGTGCACTACGAGTCACACCATCTTGTTGGAACCTCTGGTGGAAACACTGACGATCTCAAAGAATCGTTGAAGATGATGGCAGAAAACAAATTAAATCCTGTTGCCCTTGTTACCCATGTTGGCGGACTCAACGCTGTTGCAGAAACCACCATCAACCTAGACAAGATTCCTGGTGGAAAAAAACTTATTTATACCAATAAAAAGCTTGATCTCGTTGCCATTAATGATTTTGAAGAAAAGGGTAAGACAGATCCTTTCTACGCAAAGCTTCATGAAATTATTGAAAAAAATAATATGCTATGGTGTAAAGAAGCAGAAGATTATCTCCTCGCTCACGCACCAGAAATTTAATTCATAAAATCCAACTTGAATCATCATGTTTTTTAACATGATGATTCAAGTGAAACTTCCCAAGTTATTCAAACAACGAAATAATATCTAACAAATGACTTTGTGTATCACTACATCCCATTACAGCGACACGTTGTTTAATCTGCTTCACAATAACTTTATTGTTAAACGTTATACCATTTAAAGTATCTTTAATTACGTCCACCAATTGATTATCCAGAGTATCACTAAAAGCTACAACATCTTTAATTATCCCGCTGTAAACAGTTAGTAATAACTCAATCTCACCCCAAGAAAAACGCTTTTTATATGCATCTGTAAAAGCTGGAGTTTTACCATATAACCAATCCCATGAAATTAGATTCTCATATTCTAATTTCAATTCCGATTTACTATTCAAAATTCTCTCATCAATATATCCAATAGAATCAAAATCAGAAAAATATTCTGTGTACGTAATTCTAAGTTGTTCAATCAAAGCTTCTACAGTCAATAAATGATTAAATTCCTGTAAGTTAGCAACACGAGAACGTACTGATTTTATACCCTTTGTTTCAAGCTTATCTTTACTTGGTTTCAAATATAACTGCAGTCTATCCAAATCACTGTTTACAAGCAATGTTCCATGATGCATTAAATTTCCTTGTTGAATTTGAAATGCAGCACCAGAAATTTTTCGTTCATTGACCAAAATATCATTTCTTCCTGAAGCTAGAGCTGTAATATTAAATTTATTCAGAGCAGAAATGATAAAATCATTATTTTTACTCTTTTGTTCTTCTACATCATAATCACTTCCAGAAATTAAAGTAAAGCACAAATTACCCAAATCCTGAAAAACAGCCCCACCACCACTGTAACGTCTCATAAGCTTAATGTCATCTTCAGCCATCTTTTCCACGTTACACTCACTCCATGGGTTTTGAAATTTTCCAATTACTACTGTCTGGGAATTTCTCCATAGATACAGAATCCTATCATTTGATTTAACGTTAGAAAATAAATAATGTTCAAAGGCAAGGTTAAGGTGTGGGTCATTACTGGTGGAAATAAAACACTGTGTCATGGATGAACTTTAACATAAAGCAGCCTCTCAGGACAAGTATTGTCAATAACTTTGTTTAAAAAGATAAAGGCCAGACACCATCAAGCATCTAGCCTTAAATCCATAGAATATCCAGGAAACTATTCAAAAGTCAGCGTAATGGAAACGATAATATGGTCAAGCCTCACGACCTATTAGTACCGCTCGGCTGAACACATTACTATGCTTATACCTGCGGCCTATCAACCG
>JAFYWB010000045.1 GCA_017549025.1 Treponema sp. | reverse complement strand
GTCCTCCAGCTGCTGGAAACGGTCCTCGGTATCACGCTGAATGCTGTCGTAGCGACTAGTGGCCATGTCCTCTAGCTGCTGGAAGCGATCCTCGGTATCACGCTGAATGCTGTCGTAGCGACTAGTGGCCATGTCCTCCAGCTGCTGGAAGCGGTCCTCGGTATCACGCTGAATGCTATCGTAGCGACTAGTGGCCATGTCCTCCAGCTGGGTGAAATCTGAATCAAAATGGTTTTTCAGCTGATCAAACTGACTGCGGGCAGCTTCTTCCCAGCTGGCCACATCCTGCCGGGACAGGCTTTCAAACTGGGCAAGGGCAGAGCGCTCCTTTTCCAGCGCCACATTCATGGCCTGGTCGTAGAGACTGCGGTACTTGTCCTCCAGCTGAGTAATTCTATCTTGGTTTTCTTGAGACAGATTGTCTACCAGCTGCTGCTGTTCCTGGGCCAATGCTTCCATTTTACGAACAATTTCCTCGGTTTGGGCAGCCTTTTCGTCAAGATTGGAGGTGGCCAAGGACAATCGTTCTTCTATTCTATTCTGGAAGTCCGTTACATCGTCTGTAATGAAAGACTGAATGTTTTGGAGCTGGTTCTGGGCATCAGTCTGGAACTGGGAAATTTCTTGAGACAGCTCAGACCGAATGGATTCCAGCTTGCTGTCGGTGTTGCTTTCGATGGTTGCAATTTCTTGAGAAAGGTTAGACTGAATGGACTCCAGCTTGCTGGTGGTGTTGCTTTCCATGGTTGCAATTTCTTGAGAAAGATTGGACTGAATGGACTCCAGCTTGCTGGTGGTGTTGCTTTCCATGGTTGCAATTTCTTGAGAAAGATTAGACTGAATGGCTTCCAGTTGTCTGGCAGAATCATCCTCTGCCTGCTGAAGCTGAGATTCCAGCTGACTTCGGATTTGACGGAGCTCATCCTCCATATCCTGCTGCAAACGAGCGGTGTTGGAACGAGAGCTTTCCTCCAGCTGATGAAGGACACCTGCTTCCTTTTCTTCAATAGAAGATAGGGCTTCTTCGTAGGTGGAAAGGTATTCCTGCCGAAGCTGATCAATGCGGTGAACAATATCTGCTTGAATGGAATCCAAGCTGGAATTATTTTCACCAGTGAGACTAGAAATCTGCTCTGCCACCTCTCGTGCCATGGCTGCACTGGAATTGATATTGTCCTCAGCCTCGCTGATACGGGTTGATACATCATTTTCCATGGAATCAAGCCGTTCCAAGGTGCTTTGGCGGGTGGAGTCAATGGCTGTTTCCAGCAGTTGACGCATTTGCTCCAGCTTGTATTCGATATCATTCTGAAGGTTTTCTTTGTTTTGAGCGGAAAGAGACTCAAAGGATTCCAGTGCGGCATTTTCCTTATCTGCAATCTCTGCCATGGCCCTATCGTAGGCCTGGGCATACTCATCCTCCAGCTCTGCAATGCGATTGGAGATAGAATCCTGAACGGAGGCTAATGCACGGCTATTGCCAGAGCTTTCCTCTGCCAAGCGACTGGAAAGCTGCTCCACAGAAGAAGCTCGTTCCTCCAATTCACCACGGAGACTGGCAATCTGGGAGGTAACATAATCTTGAAGATTTTCCACCCGAATATTGGTGTCATCCTGCAGCTTATCCATGGCATTATCAAAGGCACGCTGAAGCTGGGAAAGATTTTCCTGGGTTCTATCCTGCAGCTGGATAAAGGACTGGTCCTCCAAATCCTGGGCTTTTCGTGCTGCATTGGAATAAATATCTGCCACGCTGTTGGTGATGTTCAGCAGAATTTCCTGATTCTTGGTAACGGAGGCTTCTGTTGAAGATTCCAGCTGCTGTACCTGCTCGTTGAACCGATTCAAAAGCTCTGCTCCCATTTGCTTGAGCTGCTTGCCGTTTTCTTCGGCAAAGTCGGCAGTAAGCTTGGCAACACGGCCTTCCAGTGTGGACACATTCTTCTGATACTGGTGCATTTGCTTTTCTAGCTTGTCTACAATGGCTGTTTCTGAGCCAACACGACGCATGTTTTCTTCTAGATTAGCAGTCATTTCCACCAGCTGCTGTAGAGTGTTGTCGTAGGCGGAAATCTTATTATCGATGGTGTCCACCGCTTGAATCCGGGAATTGAATTCCTGAGTCAATTGATCGAATTCACCGATTTTGTCCTCAAGATTTCGTACCGTGGCAATGGCTTGTGATTGCTTTACCTCCACCTCGTTGTACTCATTCTTGAGACGAGACATTTGATCGTTAAATTTTGTATCAAGGTCTTCCTTCTGGATGCCGATATATTTCTTGACCTTATCTAAGGAACGATTGTCCCGATCCATATATCGAAGCGCCAGCGAAAAGATAGACGAAATACCTACAGCTACGAGTATTCCAATGATAGACATATGTTATTCCCCACCCAAAAAAACTTCTTACTAGTTTAACACACTTTTTTCCAATTGGCGATAGTTTCTGAAAGAAATATCTGCTTCTTTCAAAGGCAAGCCCAACAGACCCCGCCAAAAGGGCAAAATATAGGCCGTTTTCATTCCCGCCGCTGCAGCCCCTTCCACATCAGAGGGAATGCTATTTCCAACATACAAAATAGCTTCCGGTGGCAATTCTAGCTTAAGGGCCAAACTGCCAAAGGTATATTTTGACGGCTTCAGAGCACCAAGCTCCTCTGAACCGCAAATGACATCGAATAATTCCCGTGTTCCCCAGATATCACCCTTTTGCTCTGGGGGAAAATCTGAGAGAATGGCAAGCTTGTAGCCCTTGTCCTTAAAAGCCTGAATGGTTTCCCGAATATGGGCATAGGGCTTTACTGCCTTGAGATAGGGCATCATGCCCTTGTAGACAATAGTTTCAATCATGTTCCGAGCAACCTCGTTTTCCACGCCCAGCTCTAGGGCAAGAAGACGAGATTGATACTCATAAAAATCCCCAGAAGGTGCTGTTCTATGAAGAATAGAACGAACCTTGCTATATTTGAAGAAAAAACGGAGATTCTTTAGTACGTACGGAATAATGCGAATGTACAGCCGCCAACTTGGATACAGTGTTCCATCAATGTCAAAGGCAACTGCTTTGATGTCACTGGTCATTTTTTTATTATATTATATTTAAAGCGAACCTGTCCAGAACCCTTGGCAACTTGAAAACGCCATTTTTCAATCTGATTCTTTATTTCTGCCTGTACCTGCCCAGGAATTAAGGATTCTGGAGTGATTTTGATGGAGCTAGGAAGCACCAGCCCTTCGGGAGTGATTTCAAAGGTGATGGTTACTTCCGTGTCGCCCATGATACGAGCTTGATTTTGGGGAGAAATCACAAGCACTGGTTCCTGGGGTTCTAGCAGGCGACGGCTTCCTCCCCCAACTAAATCCATGGAGGTACCAGCAACGTCTAAAGTTCCAGAAGATGCAGAAGAAGCTGCGGCTGCTCTAGTAGCTTGAGCCGAAGCTGTAGCCGAGCCTTCATCAGCAGCAGTTCTTCCCTGCCCAGCCTCTGCCACTGAAGCAATTTTTTCCAGAGCAGACGCCGTGCTTTGACTCAAGCTTTGGGCCTTTCCTTGAGCCAGATTTGTAGCTTGGGAGGAAGCAAAAGCCCCTTGTGAAGCGGCTGCACTGGATGAATCGGCAGCTTCCACCAGACTGGAAGCACCAGCCACACCGGAAAGACTTGAGGAAGAATCTGAAGATGAAGCTACAGCTGGAGCTGCAGGAATCGTGGCAGAGGGTGAGTTATTGTAGGTTCTACCTCCCTTTTCTGCAAAAAGTGCCTCCCACGCAGCCTCATCAAGGGAGTCCACCTCCAAATTTTTTACTGCCGAGGATGAAGCTGGAGCTGGAGCCTTTTGTTCAGGCTTTGCAGCAGAGGAAGCTGGTGCTTCAAGAACAGTTTTTTGGGATGGCGCTTGTTCTGCGGGCTTTGCAGCAACAGCTGGTGCAGGGGATTTTTCTGAGGGCTTTGCAGCAACAACTGGTGCAGGGGATTTTTCTGGTAGCGGGGAGGCTTCCGAGGGTGTTGTAGCTGAAGTCTCAGTTGAGTCTGGAGAAAAAGCCTGGGATACTAGGGCTTGTGACAAAGGCTCCAATAAAGCAGTGCTACCTTCCAGGGCCGCCAACTTCAGAGAAATGCTTTGGTACACTTGCGGTGGTTCTTCTTTTGAAGACAGCGGGGGCAAAAGGATGCAGAGGGCGGCCACCACCAGCCACACCATGGCGGTGAGAATCAGGGCCACCATACGAGCTTCAGATTCAGGGGAATTTTTTGTAAGCCGACCATTTTCCTGCAATGCCACTATTCTTGTACCGTCCGTAAATTCACTGCCGAAAATCCATTTTTCCGCAAAAGATCAAAAAGCTGTACAATGGTTCCGTTGGTAACCAGGGCATCGGCTTCCAGCTGAATGGGATACAGCTCCCGTGGCACTGCTTCCGTGTCAAAAGCTACAAGTTCCTGATTCAATTCCTCCAAGGTTACGGCCTTATCGTTAAACCAAATTCCACCATCGGCACTGAGGGTAATAATCAAGCCCATGGTTGCACCTTCTTCTGCAGTAGAGGATTCTGGAAGCTGTACCGTAATGCCTGGCAATAGGGCAAAGGTGGTGGACACCAGAAAAAAGAGAATCAGCTGAAAAACAATATCTATCATGGGAATCATGTCCAAAAACACCATGCTTCTGGAGCCACTTCTTCGAGAAAGACGACTTCGTACTACCACTGCAGAGGACACGTGATTTTTCATAGCTCCTTTCCCACCAGATTACGACCACAGACCTGAATCACCACGGAGGAAGCAATAGCTTCCATGGTGGACACCCGCTTTTTCACCTTGGACACAAAGTAATTGTGAAAGATTACCGAAGGAATGGAAATACACAGCCCAGCAGCAGTTGTTACCAAGGCTTCTGCAATGGAGCCTGCCAACAAAGCGGGATTTCCCATGGACTGGCCGCCACCAAGCACACCAAAGGCCTGAATGTTTCCTGTTACCGTACCCAGCAAGCCCAGCAGCGTGGACACATTGGCAATGGTTCCCAAGGAAGTAAGGAAGCGGTCAAGACGAGGGATTTGTTTGTCCAGCTCTACCTCCACCAATTCCCGAACATCCTGCTCCGACATGTGACGCAGCAAAATTGCCTTTGCGGCCACCTGAGCGGCGGGAGTTCCCAAGCTGCTACACCAAGAGAGAGCCTCTTCAAAGCGACAGCTACTAATGAGGGAAAGCAGGCGATCTAAAATGAAGGAATCCTTCTTTTTAATACGAGCATAATAGATGCTTCTTTCTATTATGATGAAGGTGGATAAGAGCGCGCACAGTCCCAGGGGAATCATCAAGGGACCGCCACTTTTTATCAGTTCAATCATAGCTACTCCTAAAAATTAAATTGTAGAGAAAGGGCTACAGAGCCAGCTTCCTTCATATATGGTTCCACAAAAACACGCTGACGTCCTGAAAAAAGCTTCAGCATATCCTTGACCTTGACTGCCAACCGAAGATTTTCCGCAGGCTGGAAATACACCTGAGCTCCCAAAATCGGAAGGGAATCTGGAAGCCGAAAGCCAAAATCAGCCTTTAGCTCACCTCCCCAGGGATGACGAGGAGAATCATAACCACAGGAAAGCACCAGTCTTTGGGATGGTTCATATACTGGATGATACAGCCACTGACTATTCCAGCCTGCTTTAAATAAAAAGTTTTTTACCACCGCTGTTACAGCCATTTGTGAAAAAAGTGCTTTTCGATCCTCTAGCTTACTGGGAAACAAGCCAGTCCAGCTATCAATTCCTGTAGCATAATCTCCTACTAGCACAGTGTTCCCAAAGGCCGACTGGCGATATTCCACTGCCAGCTGAAGAAAAAGCTCCTGAAAAAGTCCTGACAGAGGAGTTTCCTGCAGCTTCAAAGGAAGGCTAGAACCAGCTTTAAAGAACCAGTCACTGACTTCTCCGTTGGAAATCAAAGCTCCAGGGGAAAAATTCACATAAGGCGACCTAGCTTCCAGCTGATAGAAATTGCGATGATGGGAATCAAGTCCCCCTTCCACAGAAAAGCTCATGCCAGGAAAGCTTTCAGCAGAAGCCTCCTTTTCATTCCAATTTAGCCCGAGAGCAAAGGGAACCAGCAGCTTTGTATTTTGTTCACCAGAGCCAGAAGGAAGATACACCAGTCCAAGGCTGGAAAAAATCTCCAACTGAGAATTCCAAAGCCAGGAGCCAGACAGGGAAAGGCTACCTCTATTTTGTGTACTGTTGATTTGTGGATCAAGGCTTGCCCAGTAGCCCCAATCCATCAGCAGCTGAACAGAAAACTCATGGTTTGTGGGCAGGGCCCTGGTGTTTTTTGTATTCCAGTTCCGACTCTCCCAAGCAAAAGAAAGCCAGGGAGAAAAGCCTAAAAGAGAAGCGGCCACCGCTCCGTTTTCCTCCGCCCTGCCCACCGTGTTAGAAAAACCTGCATAGCGGTTGTACCAGTCCACAGGAAGGCCACCAGCGAGGGAAAAGCCCTTGCCTACAGGCAGCTCCAGCTGAAGGCTAGCACCAGCACCACGGCGGTTTATGTCGTCAAACAAGAGACTTTGTCCTTGAAGCCCATTGTCTAGAGCCTGATAGTTTCCCTGAAGCTGAAGTCTGCCACCGCCCACAACAAAGTTTTTTCCCAGCTGTAAAAAGCTTTTGTTGTGAAAAAATCCATCCTCAGCCTGCTCAAGCCCGTAGCCTCCCACGGTTTTGTAGCCAAAGTCTAGAAAAAAGGCTTGAGGATCCACAGTAAAAACAGAAAATTCGGTATCTAAAGACAGGGGCCACGCAGGCTCAATAAAGCCTTCCACAAAGAACTGTTTCGATTCCTTTACCGTAGCTAGCTCCACCACCGAGGGAGGAAGCTCCGACACGGGATCCCCTTCCACCGCCTGCAAACTTGCCTCCGCCACTGAAGGTGGTACTGACACAGAAGGTGGCACTGGGAGCTGAATCTGATAGTCTGGCAAAGCTTCCTGAGATACCTGCCAATCTTCGCCGCCAATAATCGTTACAAGATCTGGAAGATACAGGGTTTCCTCCTGTATCTTGGGAAACGCTTCAGTCTCCTGGTTTCCTGAAGTTTCAACAGTAACGAGGGGTTCCTTCTGAAGGTTTTCACCATAAAGCGACAGCCCCAAAAACATACAGAGTGCCAGCTGCATTAAATGGATTTTTTTCATCGATTCCCTCCTATAAAAAGATTTGGGCGGCCTTTGTCCAAGAAGATTGGGGGAACAAAGAAGCCAGCTGCCGTGCCACCGCCTGAGAATCAGCTGACATTCCAGCCACATCAAAGCTTTCTGCCCCACGGTACAAGGCGGTGGCCGCTTCCTCCTGCAAGTTCCCCAACTCAAGATAGATTTGAGCCGCCTGCAAGAAATACTGTGCCGCCTCCTGATACCTGTTCTGTCCCCGATACAAGTTTCCTAAAAGGGAAGCAGCTCCAGCGGCCACCTGTTCTTCACCAGCGCCACCACGTTCCAGAATCTGAAGCAAAAGCTGCTCCCCTTCCCCCTCGTTACCAAAGGAGTTTACATAAAAATGAGCCAGCTCCAGCCCCAGTCTTCGGCCCTGAGCAGTTTCCACCCTTCCCACCTGAATGAATTCTGCCAGCAAGGAAGCCTGCTGTAGCTCCATGCCTTGCTCCAAAAGCCGAAGCTCCGCCATTTTTCCTGCAATCTGGGTAGCTTGAGCCTGTTTGGGGAATTGGGAAAGGAGATCTTCTCCCATCTTCAAGGCAGCACCATAGTCTCCCGTTTTCTTGTACAAATCCATCAAAGAAAGGAGCGTGCTCAAAAGATAGGGGCTCGAAGGATACTGCTTCAGCAGGGTTTCATGCTGTAAAATCCCTCGATGCACCAAGCCTTCCTTCACCAAGGCTTCTCCATTAAAGTATAGAGCAGCGTCACGGTAGGTTCCAGCAGGATGATTTCGACTGTAGTCGCCAAAGGCAGCAGAAGCCTCTTGATACCTTCCCAAGGAATACAAAAGTTCTCCCTGACGATAAGCAGCCTTGTCGCCTAAAGCAAGAATTTCTTGAGAAGCAGCAGCTACCGCTGAAACCGCACAAATTTCAGCAAGCCGCTTGTATTCTTGAATAGCCTCCTCCAGTCGTCCTTGAGAAACAAGGAGCTCACAGTCAAGGAAACTACAGGACAAAGACAGCTCATCTCGCCCCTGCATATAGGGTGCCAAAAGCTCCCGTGCCTGCTGATAGTTGCCTCCATCCCCATAAATCCCAGCAGCCAGCAGTACCGCCTCCTGCCGTTGGCGGGCAGTTTCAGCACTGTCCACCAAATTCTGGGCCAAAGAACAACTCCTTTGCCACCAGCTGGTAGCTTGTGTTTTAGAGTACATCTGTAGCGCACAATGCAGGGCAAGAGACAAAGCCTGCCGACATTCTGCAGAAAGAGCTGCATCCCCAGAATCAGCCCAAGGAGCAAGCTGGCCCAGAGGCACTAAGGTGGTGTATGCTGCTTCCATCTTCCCTTGACGAAACTGAGCCAGCCCAAGATAGTAGCTTTGGAAAAACCTTTTTTTCTCACTCTCCATTTTTTCAGCAGGATTATGAGTGTGATTCAAGCTTTTTTTGAAAAAATCCTCCGCCTCCTGCCATTTTCCCAGATTAAAGGCACAGACTGCAGCTAAGTAAGCAAAATCAAAGGAGGGAGCTTCACGAGACAGAGCTATTTGAGAAAGCAGCTGATATCCAGCGTGAAAATCACCACACCGAAGAGCCGCCACACCATAGTTGTACATTCCTTCCTCATCCAGCAAACCTTTTTTGTGAAATGAAGCAGCAGCTTTTAAAGCTTCTTCTTGGCGGCCAGAATACAGC
>JAFYWB010000044.1 GCA_017549025.1 Treponema sp. | reverse complement strand
CATTATGTAATTCCTCATCTTATGGAATTCAAGAAGAATTCACCTGACAAAAAAATTCGTATTTGGAGTGCAGGTTGTTCAACAGGCGAAGAGCCTTATACCATCGCCATGATTCTGAAGGATATTCTTCCTCCTCCCTATAGCTTTGAAATTATGGCTTCTGACATTTCCCTTAAATCCTTGATGGTGGGAAAGCAGGGCTTTTATCCAGCCTCTCGTATTACTGGTATTCCCGACCGATACCTCCAGCGGTTCTTTACAAAAACTCCTGAAGGCTATCAGGTGAATGCTGATGTGATGAGCACCATCCGCTTTGACTACCACAACCTCAAGCATATGCCCACCACCCGAAACTTGGATATTGTATTCTGTCGCAATGTTTTGATTTATTTTGACGAAGCCGCTCAGTTAGAGGTTATTAACCACTTCTGGGATGCAATGGCACCTCGTTCCTATCTTTACATTGGACATTCAGAGTCTCTTTTCGGTATGAATACAAAGTTTGAGTTCCTAAAAACAAACTGGGCTTGTTTGTATCAAAAAAATCTGTAGTTTTTTAAATTGAATGGGAGAGAGCATGGATTCGTCCGATGTTAGAGTTCTTATCGTAGATGATTCTGCTTTAATGCGTAATATCATCTCCAAAATCATAGAGCAGACTCCTGGCCTGATGATTGCAGGTAAGGCCATGAACGGTGAATTTGCTTTGCAGCACATTCCCGGATGCCGTCCTGACGTTATTGTTTTAGATATAGAAATGCCGGTAATGAATGGCTTAGATTTTCTTAAGGAACGAAAGCGTCGGGGAATTGATATCCCTGTTATCATGCTTTCTAGCCTTACCACCGAGGGTGCTGCCGTTACCATGCAGTGCTTGGAGCTGGGAGCCAGTGACTTTTTGACAAAGCCTGGTGGAACGGGGCTTTCTGACTTATCCTCAACAGCTACCAGACTGGCAGAATTGCTCATTTCCTATGGTGGAACCTACGCCAAGAACAAGGGACGAGTAATTACGCCTCCACGTCGTGTCACAAGCTTGTATTCTTCTCTGGAAAAGAAGCGAGTGGAAGAAAAGGAAGTGCCAGCCCCTGTTCCAGAGCAAAAGGTAGAAGCTACCACAAACCATATCGTAAATACTTTCAATACAGTGTTCTCCACGGCACGGCAGCGGAAGGAGCCTTCTGTTATTGTTCCTGTGCGGGAGCCGGGTAAAATTGAAGTAATTGCCATTGGAATCTCCACTGGTGGGCCTAATGCCCTGCGAGAGGTGTTCCAAAAGATTGATCCAAACTTGAAGCAGCCCATCCTTGTGGTGCAGCACATGCCTGCTGGCTTTACCGAGGAATTTGCCAACAGCTTGAATTCCATTTGTCCCTTGGAGGTAAAGGAAGCCAAGGATGGGGATTTGATTAAAAGTGGTCGTATTTTGATTGCTCCTGGAAACTACCATATCTATGTTGAACGAAAATCCTTGGCTATGGTAGTACGTCTGTCCGATGCTCCCCAGCGAAATGGTCACAGACCTTCAGCAGATGTGTTGTTTGAGTCTGTAGCCAGCGTTTATCAGAATCATGCTTTGGGTGTTATCATGACGGGAATGGGAAGCGATGGTGCTGTTCAGCTGGCAGAAATGCGTCGGCAAGGGGCCCATACCTTGGGTCAAAACGAGGAATCCTGTATTGTGTACGGAATGCCCAAGGTTGCCTTTGAGCTAGGTGGTGTGCAGCGTCAGGTTTCTCTGCAGGATATGGCTCAGGAAATCAGTAAGCTAGCAAACCAATATCAATAAATGAGTTTATAGCGGACAGCTTTCTAAGTTTACTGTGTTGACGGAGTGGATAATTCCCGTTACCTGGGGCTTGGAAAGCTTGAGCCAGGTCTTGGACAGGATAAAGATGATTCCTGTAGATAAAGCCAAAAGAATAAGTACTCCCGCCGTCCGCATTGATTCTGTTACAGGAATTCCCCGCAGTTTTGCCACAGGTTCAGCAAGAAAATAACCAGCCACCGCACTGAGAATTGGCACTAAAAGAGAAAGCACTCCCTGAGCCATTTGTGTTGCGGCGGGAGCTTCTATTTTTACAATGTCACCAGTTTTGAGCTTAAGGTTCTGGGGATTTGAGGCCTGAAAAGGAGTTCCCCGCTTTGCACAGGTAGGACTGTTGCAATTTATACAGGTATCGCTGAGCAATGGAATGACGGTGGCGATTCCATCTTCGTATTTGATAATACAAGCCTTATCACGCATAAAAATCTCCCTGTTTAATATTTTTGAGTCGAGCATCACATTCTGCTGCTGCGCTGAAATTTCCCAGCTCTTGGTAGGTGTCCCGAAGATTGAATACGGCGTCGTAGTAATTGGGGTCAATGGTAACTGCATGCTCAAAGGCTTCGCAGGCACTGTTGTAATCTCCCTGAGTAAAATAAATGACGCCACTATTGTTCCACAGGTGGGCATTTCGCATATTTAGCTCCAATCCCTGAGCGCAAAAGGTAAGGGCTTCTTCCATTTCTCCAGAAATAAAGCAGGTGTGAGCCAAGGTTTCTATAATATCCTGATCTTCACTATTGATTTTATAGGCGGTAAGAAGGGCATCCTTTGATAATTGCAGCATTCCCGCATCACGATAGGTAATGCCCAAGTTGTACCACAGCAGGGGATTATCTCGAACTATGGTAATGGCTCTTTTAAAACAGGCAATGGCTTCCACATACTGACCGTGGGAGGCCAATTCAATGGCCTGGGAATTGAGAATTTCTGCATTATCTTTCATAGGTTCGTCCTCCCACTCTAAAGGTATGGATTTTTTTAGCCAATGGCAACCTTCAGCATATTGTTAAAAAGCTGACTGATTTTTTTTGTTGCCTCACTGTTGGGATAGAACTCCTCCATGCGAGTACAGGCGCTTTGAATCAGGTTGCGAGCCAGAGTTGCTGCTTCTTCTATGGCACCGCTGTCGGTAACAATGGCAATGGCCTGCTCCACTGCAGGTGAATCCACGCCTTGGATTCTGGCTCGTGCAAAGCAGTCGGTAAGGGTTTCCAAATCTTGGGGATTTTTTTCCAGATGAAGCAGAATGGGAAGGCTCTTCTTTCCTTCCACAATATCATCGCCCCGCTTTTTGCCCACGTTGCCACTGGTAAGATTGATTACATCGTCCAGTACCTGGAATCCAATACCAATGTCAGAGGCAATATGACCTACCTTCTGGGCTTGTTGTATGGTTCCGCCACCAGCAATGATTCCCACCTGGGCAGAAAGGGATGCAAGGGTTCCTGTCTTCATCCGCACCATGGCAGTGTACTCATCCTGAGAAGGCGTTGTTTCGTTGTTTCGGTGCCAGGCAATGTCCATGGCTTGGCCCAGGTGGAGACGACGCAGCTCCTGATGGTACAGCTGGTTCAAAAGGATTTGTGTTTCCAGACTCAATCCACTTGATTGAATGCAGGTGGGAGCCACAAAGTAAAGCCAAGCACCAGCGTTTAAGGCGGTGTCAAGGCCGTAGGTAATATGAGCAGCAGGAGCACCACGGCGGGTGTCTGCGGAATCTTCTATATCATCGTGAATAAGACTTGCAGTGTGAACAAATTCCACCAAGGGAGTGAGCTGATAGGCAACCTCTGGTGGTGTGTCTGTTCCTGCCACCGCTTGGGCACAGAGAATCTGCAGTAGGGGACGCCACCGCTTTCCTCCAAGATGCATAAGGCGGGTACAGGGAGTCAGCAGGGGGGCAATGTGATTTACCGTCACCGCTGGGGAAAGGGTACCGAACTGTTGCTGGCACCACAGGTCATCGGGAATGTCGGGGAGAGCTTTTTCTAAAACAGTCTCAATCTTCTGCAATTCTTGGGTAAAGTCGTATTCCATACCCAGAGTATAGCAGAACTTGCTCATTCTGAAAACCTCGCAAATACAGATTATTTGTGTTGATTCTCAGGCCCAAGTTTTGTACTATATGCGGGTAAATCATTACAATTTGTATATATGAAGTAGCCTGTTTTTCTTGTCATTATAAGGGAACAAGCTGCCGATAATGTGGAAGTCTTATGGCTGCAAATAGTTACGAAAAACCTGATTTCTGGTCAAAAAAAGCCTTTTCCGAAGGCTATCCGGCCAGATCGGTGTATAAATTGAAGGAGCTGGACGAAAAGTTCGGTCTTCTAAAGAAAAATTCCTCTGTTCTCGATCTTGGAGCTGCTCCTGGTAGCTGGACTGTCTTTGCCCTGCGTACCTTGAACGGAACTGGACATCTTACCTCCATTGACTTAAAGCCTTTAGCAAAGGATGTGGTGGGAAGCAATCTCACCTTTATTCAGGGAGATTTGTACGACGAGGAAGTGCGACTTCAGGCTCGGAGCTTGGGTCCCTACGATTCCGTTATTTGCGATGCAGCCCCAGCCACCACTGGCAATAAGACGGTGGATACAGCTCGTTCCACAGGCTTGGTGGAGTTGGCTATTTTTTATGCCCAAACTATGCTGAAGCCGGGGGGCAATTTTGTTGTTAAGATTTTTCAGGGGGGCGACCAGCAGCAGCTGCTTAAATCCATGCGGGCGATTTTTACTTCTGCCAGAGGTTTTAAACCAGAAGCCTGTCGTACCGAGTCCTTTGAAACATATTTAGTGGGACTGAACAAAAAGGGTTAGGAAGAACATGAAAAATAACTTGGTAATTAAGTATCTTATAATCGGCTGCTGCTTTGTGGCGGTGTTTTGTGGCGGTGTGTTTTTGTATCCTGTGCTGGAGCCTCAGGTGGTGGCTGGTAAAGGTGGTTATGACAGCCCTGTACTGCCACTTTTGACCAGTACAGAAACCTTCCCCTTTGTGGAGGAGGTGGAAACGCTGGAAGCTGAGGATGATATTCTTGCAGAGGCTGCAGCCCTTTCCTACACAGCCTACAGAATTAAAAAAGGTGATATGATTGGCGTTATTGCCGAAGAATTTGGTCTTACCCAAGATACCCTCATCAGTGTAAACAACATCAGAAAGACCCGCTTGATTCAACCGGGACAATACCTGAAGATTCCATCCATGTCTGGTATTTTGTATACCGTTCGTGAGGATGGAGAGACTCTGGAAGAAATCGCTACAAAATATGAGATAGCTCAGGACAAGTGTTCCCAAGTAAACAATGTGGCCTTGCAGGTGGGACTTTCTGCTGGAACCACTCTCTTTCTGCCAGATGCGGAGCTAGACTGGATTACTCGTCAGGAAATCAACGGTGATTTGTTCCAGCGCCCACTGAAAGGCGGGTACTATTTCTCATCCTACTACGGCTGGCGAAAAAATCCTTTCAACGGAACTCGTACCTTCCACGGTGGAATTGATATGGCTGCTAACACTGGTACTGCAGTGTATGCTGCTTTGGAAGGAACAGTTATTGAGGCGGGATATAATAATACCTATGGAAATTATGTGGTGATTCGCCACCATTCTGGCTACCAAACCCTGTACGGCCATCTCCACAGCATCACTACAAAGCGTGGAAATTACGTATATACCAACACAAAAATTGGTACTGTTGGTAGCACTGGTTTAAGTACCGGGCCTCACCTCCACTTTGCCGTTTACAAGAACGGTATGGGTGTAAATCCCCAAAACCTGTGGAACTAAGGCCGGTCGTTCCAGCTTAGTTTACACGAAGCGCTGTGGTGGAGTTACAACCCACAGTGCAGTGAGGGTTTCATTTCCCACATTCACGAGGGTGTGGGGAGATGAGGCTGAATAAGAAACGCTATCTCCTTCCTCCAAATCGTAGGTTTTGGACTCGTATTGGAGCTGTCCCTTTCCCTTGATAATAAATCCCAGTTCTCGTCCCAAATGGCCATAGGAGCCACGAAGGGTCTGGCAGTTTGGTGGAAGCTTTACGATGTAGGATTCCAAAGAATGGTTGCCATCGCTTTCTGTGGGCTTGGCCAATTCCTCATAGATAACACATTCTTCTTCTACAGTGCGTCGTTCCTGAGAATGGATGATTTGCACTGGTCGTTCCCGTCGGTATTCCTCAAAGAGAAACTCCAGATTTATATCAAGCACATCTGCCAGCACCAGCAAGGTATCAATGGCGGGAGACACCTTGTTGCGCTCAATTTGGGACACAAGGCTTTCACTTACTCCAGCTCGTTGAGCTACCACTTTAAGGGTATAGCCCTTCCGCTCCCGTACTGTACGAATTTTTTCCCCGAATCGAAAGGGTGTTTTTTTACTCTGAGACATCTTGTTGTTTCTCCTTATTCCTTTCTAAAATAAACCTCATATAATGATCTTCTAATGTATGATGAGGGCCAGGAATCTGGAGGCGCTTTCGTGCACGTGCATTGTCACGGCGAACCGTATATTGCATGTAAAAGTCCCTTAGATCCGAAGCCACATCGATTTTAATTTCTTGCTCCAAGAAGGTGGAGATTTCATCACGGCCAATGGCTGCAATTCCCCGTTCACGAAGAATGGTACGCAGGGTTTGAATCTGCTCGTAAGACAAACCGAACAGGAATTCTTCCATGGCTTGGGAAACATCCTTTTCGCTGAGCTTTTCCCGCAGGAAGGCAGTCCAGCTTTCGTCCATCTGGATGGAAATCAGCAACAGCTCGCTGGTTCCCACCATGGTTCCAAAGGCTGGAGCCAGGTTTCTGCGGGCTTCCCATACAGCCTGAAGAACAGGTGCTGCATCGGAAACATTTCGGTCATATCGATGCTCCCACAAAACAATCAGAGAATAGGCAATTTCTCGTCGTATGTCCAAGGGAAGGGTTTGGTCATCAATCAAGTCCAAATAGACGTCTTCTGCCATGATGGTAAAGAGAATGACGCTGGCGGTGTTGTATACCTCCTGAGCGTCCTTGGGGGGCATTCCCGAATTCACTGCAATGCGATACATGGAGATAAAAGTGTGGTATTTTGTCACCAAGAATCCCTTACCCAAGATGGCCTTGGAAGGAAGGTGCAGCATCTTGTCTCCGTCACGGTGGGTAAGCAAGCCTTCGATGAGGGTGTGCTGGGTGCGGGTTTCTCCCATGATAATCTGGCGTTCCAGCAGTGAAGGAAAGTGGGTGATGTTGGCTACCAGTTTTTCCATGTCCCCAAAACGCTCCATAATTCCCAAAAGGGTGTTTGGATCGTCATCCTTGAGAAAATGAATTAACTTAGCCAGAACAGAGGCTTCGCTGTCCGAAAGTACAACAAGTTCGGTGGAGAAATCTTTCTGTTTTGCATCTGACTCGAAGAATTCGTCGATGTCAACTTGAGTAAAATCATCTTGCTGCATATTTTCTGCCATTCCCACGAAAATATAGTATAGCATATTTGATTCATAATGCAAGTACTAAAGAATAGTTAAAGTTTTATATTCACAGAGTTGGGTTTTTGCGGTAAAATGACAGCATGATAGGAATCATCGACTACAATGCAGGTAATGTAAAGAGTGTTGAGCGGGCGCTGGATGCTCTCGGTTGTGAATATGTGCGGGCTACCAGTCCACAGGCGCTGGATGCTGCCAGCAAATTGATTTTCCCCGGAGTGGGGGATGCCCAGTACGCCATGGAGCAGTTGAAGAAATCTGGCTTTGACTCCTTTCTGAAGGACAAGGTGGCTCAGAATGTTCCCGTGTTGGGAATTTGCTTGGGTTCCCAGATTATCTTTGATTTTTCGGAGGAAGGGGACACTCCTTGCTTGGGTCTCATCCCAGGTTCCATCAAGCATTTTTCTTCCATCAAAAAGGATTTCCCTTTGAAGGTGCCTCACATGGGTTGGAACAATTTGACTCATTGCACATCAGATTCGCTGTTTGCCGGAATTGATGAAAATCAGTCCTTTTACTTTGTTCATTCCTATGTTATCCAGCCAGCAGATGAGTCGGTGATTTTGGCCACTGCCGATTACGGGATTTCTGTTCCTGCTGCGGTGCGAAAGGGAAGCCTGGTGGCAGTACAATTCCACCCAGAAAAATCTGGGGAGCCAGGATTGCGTCTGTTGAAAAACTTCTGTCTTGGTGGGGAGGAATAATATGCTGAAAAAACGAATTGTAGTTTGTCTTGATGTAAAGGAAGGTCGTACCACCAAGGGAATCAAGTTTAAGGAAAACGTGGATATTGGCGACCCTGTGGAAATGGCTGCTGAATATTATCGTCAGGGTGTGGATGAGCTGGTGTTTTACGACATTATGGCCTCTGCCGACGGACGTGGCCCCATTCTAGATTTGATTAGCCGTGTTGCCTCCCAAGTTTTTATTCCATTTTGTGTAGGTGGCGGAATCGGTTCTTTGGAGGACATTCGCTCCACAATTTTGGCAGGGGCAGAAAAGGTAAGCTTGAATTCTCAGGCGGTAAAGAATCCTGACTTGATTCGTCAGGGAGCTAGAGTTTTTGGCAACCAGTGCATTGTGCTAGGAATGGATGCCTTGAAGGATAGCTCCATGCCCAGCGGGTATCGTGTGTACATTAACGGGGGGCGAACTGCTACCGAGCTTGATGCTCGTGAATGGGCTTTGCAGGCGGTGGAGCTAGGAGCGGGAGAAATCGTGCTGAACTCCATCGACGCAGACGGTACCAAGGCGGGCTATGAAATTGAGCTTACCCGCATGATTAGTCAGGCTGTTCCTGTGCCAGTGGTGGCCTCTGGTGGTGGTGGCATTCCCGCCCACTTAACCCAGGTTCTGAAGGAAGGTCAAGCTGACGCAGCCTTGATTGCCTCTATGGTACATTCAGGCGAGTACACCGTGGGAAGCATTAAGGAAGCTTTGTCTGCTCAAGGTGTTCCTGTTCGCTAATGCCTTGAATCAACAGAAAATTTGTGTTAGTATCCACTATCGACGGCTCATATAATTTCACGTGGGACAAGTTTTAAAGAGCTTGTTTGGGTCAACCTCCTCACTTTTTGAGCAACAGCTTGTTGTGAAAAAATGACCATGGTGTGAGAGTTTCTACCAGCCACCAGAAACGGCTGACTATGGGTGCGTTTTTTTGGCAATAGGGTATTCTCTCCGACACACCTACTGAGTGTCACGCCCGAAAATTGTTCAGAGCCGCCGAGGACTATTTGCAAGGACGGATTTGAAATGAAGGTTGCCATCTTTTTTGGATCAAAATCAGATACAGATACAATGAAAAAAGCCGCTGCTGTACTGAAAGAATTCGGCGTGGACTATTGCTCCTATGTGCTTTCTGCCCATCGCAGTGGTGAACTGCTGCGTCAGCGCTTGCAGGAGGCTGAGGCTGCTGGTTGCGAGGTGATTATTGCTGGTGCGGGGCTTGCTGCTCATTTGCCTGGCGTAATTGCTTCCATGACGGTGTTGCCTGTGGTAGGCGTACCTTTGGAGTGTATTACCAGTGGTAGCAATGGCCTTGGGGGAATGGATGCACTGCTTTCCATTGTCCAGATGCCAAAGCAAATTCCTGTGGCTACCGTGGGAATTGGAAACGCTGCTAATGCTGCCTACCTTGCAGTGGAAATTCTTGGAATTAAATATCCTGAACTCCGCACCAAGCTGTTGGAGTTTAGAAAGAAGCTTATGGACGAAGCTGCTGAAAATGGCGGCGCTGGAATTGAGCTGTAAGCTTGTGCATAAAACGAATGGAGACGATTGAATTGAATCTGGAACATCAAGATGTATTTTTAGAGTCAGAAGAGAGTAAGCTCAAGGAAAAATGCGGAATCCTGGGTATCTATTTGAACAAGAAGGACAGAACAGACAGTTTTAACGCCGCAAAAATGGCGTATTATGGTTTGTATGCCCTTCAGCATCGTGGTCAGGAATGTGCTGGTATTTCTGTTTCCAATGGCGAAAAGATTGAGTCTCACAAGGGCTTAGGTCTGGTGGCCGATGTGTTCAGTGCCCAAAAGCTGGAGGAAATGGGTGGTCAGATTGCTGTGGGCCACGTTTTGTATTCCACCAGTGGTGAAGCCCAAATCGAAAATGCTCAGCCCTTTGTAACCCACTTTAAGCTAGGTGGCATTGCCGTTGCCCATAATGGTGCTTTGACCAACTACGAGCAGTTGAAGGAAGTTCTGGAAGAAACTGGTTCTACCTTTACTTCTTCCAGCGATACTGAGGTTATCAACAAGCTCATTGGTAAAAGCTACAAGAAGGGCTTGGAGCGGGCTTTAACTGATACTATCCAGATGATTAAGGGCTCCTTTGCTTTGGCCGTGATGACCGAAAGCAGTCTTATTGGTGCCCGTGACCCCAACGGTATTCGTCCCCTTTGTCTTGGTAAGCTGGAAGGTGGCTGGATGCTGGCTAGTGAAAGCTGTGCCATTGATTCTGTTGGTGGAACCTTTGTTCGAGATATTCAGCCTGGTGAAATTGTAATCATCAATGAGGATGGAGTGCTTTCCTTTGAGTTTGGAGAGCGAACTGCAAAACGAACCTGTATCTTTGAATACGTGTACTTTGCTCGGCCAGATTCTGTTATGGATGGCATTTCCGTTCAGGATGCCCGATTGAAGATGGGTGCAGTGTTGGCTCGTGAAAGCGGTGTTCCTGCTGACGTAGTTATCGGTGTGCCTGATTCTGGTCTTGGTGCTGCCATGGGATATGCTGCTGAGGCAGGAATTCCCTACGCCATGGGAATTGTAAAGAACAAGTACATTGGTCGTACCTTTATTGCTCCTACCCAGGCCGAGCGAGAAAAGCTGGTATTCGTAAAATTGAATGCTATGCAAAGCGACGTGAAGGGAAAGCGTGTTGTGATTATTGACGACTCCATTGTACGAGGAACCACCTGCCGCCGCTTGATTCAGATTTTGCGTCGTGCTGGAGCAAAGGAAGTTCATTTTAGAGTTTCCTCTCCACCTGTAAAGTTCCCCTGCTACTTTGGAATTGATACTCCCAGCCGTGCAGACTTGATTTCTGCTGAACACAGCACAGATGAGGTTTGTAAGGCAATTGGTGCTGATTCCTTGGCCTTTATTTCCTTGGACGGAATGTTCGTGGCTATGAAGGAGCTGAATGGCAAAACCTACGGCTACTGTAAGGGCTGCTTTGACGGCGAATATCCAGTGCCAGTACCCGGAGAAATGAACGGCCGAAGCTGTTGTTCCTGATTGTATTTTTTAGGAGGGGACACCCCCTCTACTGGTCAGCGGGGCAAGGGGCTGCGATGTCTTGCCCCTTGTCCGCTAAAAACACTTTTAGAACAAGTCTTGTACTACATCTAGCGGGAGGTTGGTGTACTTAGAAATTGTTTCTATAGGAATTTTATCCAAGTACATTGCTCGTGCTGTCTCTAGAGCCTTTTGGTAGGCTCCACGTTCCAGCCCTTGTTCAATTCCTTGTTGGAGGCCAGCTTCAAAGCCTTGTTCTTTCCCCTGACGGAACCAGTCAAACTCCTTCTGACGAGCGGCGATGTAGTCAGTAAATCCCATTTCAATAGTCTTTAATTCCTCAACCATTTGATCCAACCTCCTCGTAAAGTCGTTTGTTGGGGTTTTGTTTTTCAGGTACTGTAAAAAATCCTTGATTCTAGGCTCCTCTACATCTTGGTACCTACTTACATTGTAAAATATTTTTCTTGTCTTGTCATCGTAGGGATGCTGGTTGTTGGGATCGATGTAACTATGCGGCTCATAAATGGGAAGATTTAAATCAAATGGGTCGTTCATGCATAAAAAGATGATGTAGGTTTGGGGCAGCTCAACATAGTCGCTGCCTTTCAGAAGGTTGTCCAAATCGAGCATGCCTTGGTAGTAGCGGGCTCGCAGGGCTTCTTCTTTGGTTATAACCGATTGAATTTCGATGTCAAATACTCGTTGACCATTAGGTTCTTGTACATAGACATCCATCCGTACTCCCTTGGAAGCTTTCAGCGTTTGGATAACCTTTTGTGCCACAGGAAACTCGATATGGCTGATTTTTATCTTCAACAATAGTTCCAGAACTTCCTTGCAAACTTCTGTGTTCTGCATAATGCGGCTAAAAATAAAATCATCAGCAAGGGTGAGCTTTTTCCACTCTTGTTTCCACACTTTTTGTAATTCTTCCAGAACAGATTCTGGTAAATCAATTTCCATCTTTCCTCCAATAAAAATTCTTTACATATATATTATTAGTTTGAAAATCAAATTTTTGACGGATTTCCAGAAAAAAGTTTGAAAAAAATGAGAAAGTAATTGTAAAACAAATGAATCCAACTAGTTATGATGCTTTGCAACTGCAAGGTAGAGAAACTGTTCCTAAAAATTTACGGGAATGGTGTAGTTGGTGTGAAATTTGTGTATACGGCTACCGTAACTACAGCCCCATCTATCCCATTCACGAGCAGTAGACCGTGAGATTTAAGCCCCACCTGCAATAGTCTGGGGAGAAGGGGAACCTCTCGAATAGTAGCCAGAGTGGTGGGGAATACCCACAAAAAATTATTCTGGGAAACTGGGGAGGTCCCCTGCCCAGCCGAACTGTGAGCGTTAGCGAAGTGGGAGGCGGGGTAGGGTTCCCCAGATTCCCTAGATAAATTTGTGTTCCCCACCACTCGAGATGCTGCTCCTGTTCCCCTGCTTCCCGGGATGCTGATTGAAGTTTGACTTTGGTGGTCGTGTGTGGTATAGTGAAAAGGCGGAAGACTCGGCTCTTCGGGTCGTCTCCGCTTTTGGTTGATAACCGCCAGTAGATTGAGGCCGCTGGCGGTTAATTTTTACTCTTTGTTTTTACCCTTAAGGTAGGAAAGAGCCACAAAAATAGTATTCATAACGCTGGTGACACAAGTAATCACTGCAACGATAATTTCCACTATCATGTGAGCCTCCTTCAATCTCGTATTCCAGCTTTTGCTGGTAGAGTGTAGGAGTCAACCGCCGGAAGAAATCGAGCCTTCCAATGTCTTTATACTATCACAATATATTTGTATTGTAAACTTGTGCTAAACTTTATACGATGAAGTCCTATCTACCCACCCCACGAGCAGTAGACCGTGAAATTGAAGCCCCACCGGCAATAGCTTGGGGAGAAGGGGAACCTCACGAATAGAAGCCAGAGTGGTGGGGAACACCCACAAAAATTATTCTGGGAAACTGGGGAACCCTCTACAAAAATTATTCTGGGAAACTGGGGAACCTACGAAAATTATACATGGGGGCTGGGGAGTTCCCTGCCCAGCCGAACTCTGAGCTTGCGAAGCGTAAGGCGGGGTAGGGTTCCCCAGCCCACAGAGATG
>JAFYWB010000043.1 GCA_017549025.1 Treponema sp. | reverse complement strand
CCTGACTATCCTTGAGCTTTTTTCCCTTGATGGAACACTGACGAGTAATTCCATCCTCACACTCTACAGAAAAAAAATTATTGCTTCCACTAAGAACGATACCTAACACAGGATGCAGTATAGCATAAGTTCAATTAAATGTAAAAGTGGTGGAGGATGCCAGCAGCCCACCGCTGCCTTACGCTTCACTGGCGTTCAGAGTTCGGCATCGGTAGGTGCCCGCTGGCAACCTCCACCAACTCTTTCGTTCATTGGGCTATACTGTGGGTAGATGGGGATGGATAAAAAAATCCCACCGAGGTGCTTTTTTAAGTACCTCGGTGGGATTATAGTTTTACGTTAGATTATCCCTTGTTAAATGCTTTCAATGTTGGTGCAGAATTTTCGTTGTTGTATTCCCAGGGGCCATCCTCTTGGTTAGCATTGAGGAGCTCTGCCATTTCTGCACTTGCAAAAGATGTTTCATCCATGGCTTCTGCCTTACCACTTTCATCTTTGTTATTTATACCACCTGTAGCTTTACCACTCAGATAGTAACAAGTGGTGACCTGACCACTGTTAGACCCCACGACGCCTCCTACATAGCAGTAAGTAGCAGTACCGCTGACAGCTCCCTCGTTGTAACAATTGCTGACCTCACCACTGTTATCCCCCACGACGCCTCCTACATAGCAGTAAGTAGCAGTACCGCTGATATCTCCTTTGCTGTAGCAAGTGGTGACCTTACCACTGTTCCCCCCTACGACGCCTCCTACATAGCAGGTAGAGCCCTCTCCAGTAGCAGTACCGCTGACATCTCCTGTGTTGTAACAATTGCTGACAGTACTATCTTGATGGTTAGACCCCACGACGCCTCCTACAGAGCAGTAAGAGATCTCGCCAGTAACAGTACCGCTGACAGATCCTGTGTTGTAGCAATTGCTGACAGCACCTTTATGGTGTCTCCCCACGATGCCTCCTACATGGCAGGAAGAGCTCCCTCCAGGAGCAGAACCGCTGACAGATCCTGTGTTGTGGCAATTGCTGACCTGACCACTGTTATCCCCCACGACGCCTCCTACATAGCAGGAAGAGCCCTCTCCAGTAGCAGTACCGCTGACAGTTCCCTCGTTGTAGCAATTGCTGACCTGACCACTGTTAGACCCCACGACGCCTCCTACACATATTCCGCCACAAAAGTAGGAATTCTCAACACCGAGATTTTGTACACTTCCACCTTCTCCAAGAGATCCGAACAAGCCAGCGAAGTCTGCGTTGGTATCGTTAAAATACAGACCGCTAATGGTTTTGTCAGCACCATAAAAGATACCTGTATATGGGGTGTCACCATTACCTATAGGAGTCCATGGACGAAAATTCACGTTCTTAGAGAGATTCCCTTGTTCATCTAGCACAGTCTTATTGACTTCAATACTGCTAGTCAACTCACCGTTAATGGTTGTCTTGCCTCCATTTACTGCTGCTGCAAAGGCATACAGTTCATCAGCGGTACCTATCTCGTAATAGCCGTCACTGTCGGTATCCTCCAAGGTAACAGAAGTAGGACTGCCACTTGCATCACTAATGGTAAGGGTGAGATCCTCTGCCTTCTTTGCACTTTCTCCACCAGTACCTTCACTACCAGGCTGCTGTGTAGTTCCACCAGTACCTTCACTACCAGGCTGTTGTGTAGTTCCACCAGTGCTGCTTGGTGTATCTCCCGCATTGGTGTCACATCCCACCAGCACTATTACACTTGCCAGCAGCACAAGTCCCACCAGCACCAATTTTTTCATGGATTTCATTTTTTCAAATCCTCCTAAAATTTATTTATTCCCAGTACTGAGCTGGGATAACTACCGAGACAAAATGATTTAAACAAAAAAAGACCAACGGAAAATTTTCGTGAGAAAATTCCTCGCTGGCCTTGTTCCAGATAAATTTATCGTTGTAGAAAGAGTTTCTTCTATGTGTTGTGTTGTGTTGTGTGGTGTTGTGTTGTGT
>JAFYWB010000042.1 GCA_017549025.1 Treponema sp. | reverse complement strand
TGTTTCTTCTACGGGTTTTCCTTCTGCATCTGTGAAATCTTCTACAGAAACTGTATTTTCTTCCATGAAGGAAAGAGCTTCTTCTGTGAATTCTGGAGGCAACTCCATAGCCACTTCTGGCTCCTCCTGGGAATTTGGTTCAGGGAAGGGATTGAATTCTTCTTCGATTTCTTCAAGATTTTCGCTGATGTTATTGGTAAAATCATCTAGAAAATCTACGTCAATGATTCCTTCAGGTAAAGTTTCCTGCTGTAGGGGCTCTGTTACAAGTTCTTCGTCAAGAATATCTTCCAAATCCATGAAGGCTGACAAATCAGAGGTTTCTTCTTTGGCCATGGACTCAAAATCATCGATAGCAGAATTTTCTGGTTCTTGTGAAGCTTCCTGTAAAAGCGAATTTTCTGTGGAGTCCTCTGGCAAAAGGTCCTGTGAAAAGTCCTCTGGGAGAGTAGTTGTTTCTTCTATATTACGAGGTGGTTTTTTTACCCACACACCATATTTATCTAAGTCAGTTTCTTTATTGGTAGAATCAATCGTGTCTTTTCCATCAAAATCAAATGCCATATTGTCTCCGCTTGTAAATATGAAATCTCGACTCTATTATCGGTAGTATTGTCTTAAACAAACATATTTTTATTGAAAAAAGAATCTGGGGTGGGCAAAAATGAAGGTTGTGCCGATTTATAAGAGTATGTGGAAGACTAGGATATTGCTTTCTATCAGCGTGGGTACTCTTGTCTATGTTTTGATTTCCGTTCTCGGTGGTCAAAATGGTGTATGGGCTATGCATCAGTTAAAGGAACAACGACAAAATATCAGTATTAACAAGGCTGAAATTGAAAGGATAAACGAAGAGCTTACCTTGGAGTATACCGCCTTGAGAAATGATATGGATGTGGTTGCAGCCTATGCTCGTCGTCTTGGATTTGTAGGTGAGGGTGAGCTGTTGGTAAAGATTAGTGGTTTACCTACCTATTACACCACGATGTACGATGCAGGGACTATCATGCGGCAATCTGAGATAAAATTTATTTCAGAATTGGTTGCCAAGGTTTGTGGTTGTGTAGTTGCTGTACTGATGCTTGTGCTCTTGGTTTTACGAGATTTATCAAAGGGCAGGATTAGTTTTGTTCGTTCTCGTCCTACATACGAAGCTGGTTTACATGTGGGCGGTTATGATGCTTCTTCCACTACAACATATTTATGAAAAATTCATCCCTTATAACAAAACTCATTGCTCGTTGTGAGCCTGGTTCTGAACTGCTCGTAGCTGACTGTATTAAAGGAGGCGGTGTGTGTGTGCTTCCTACAGATACGGTCTACGGCTTTTCTGGAATTGTTCCTCAAAGCCAATCTCGTATTCACTCTATCAAAGGCCGTGACGAAGGAAAGCCTTTTATTCAGCTGATTGCTAAACCAGAGGATTTATATTGCTATACTGATGTGGTGGTTCCACAACAGCTTTTTTCTTTGTGGCCAGGAGCCGTAACAGTAATTGTTCCAGTAAAACAGGATGCTGATAAAAAGACTACGGTGGCCTTTCGCTGTCCTGGAGATAGCTGGCTGAGAAGGGTGATTGATTTAGTGGATGCTCCCATTTATTCCACCAGCGTCAATCGTAGTGGTGAGCCTGTTTTGGGAAACGTGGAAGCCATTTGTCAAGAATTTTCTGGCGAGGTGGAGCTGATTGTGAATGGGGATGAAATAATTGTTCCTAATGCTAAGCCGTCTACCTTGGTGGAGTTGCTTCCCGATGGTAAATGTAAAATAGTGAGACAGGGGAGCGTTGTAATCCCCACGGAATTGCTGGTATAGCTTTTATTGTCGAGTCCAGGTAACTTGGCTTGTTACCATTTCTGCACCCACTGCTGAACCTGCCTCCATAATAGCTTGAAGGCTCTGCTTTGTTCCTGTAAGGGTGCTGTTGCTGGAAAGGGTCATGGTCCAAGTGATAGGTTGGGCATCCATGGCGGCCACTAAGGCAACCTCACGAGGAAGCTCTGGGAAAAATGAGGCATTGGATTTTCCCGATTGAGTGCAGATAATGGTGGAGCCCTTTATTTCCACCGTAATGTTCATGGATGCTCCGTTGTTAAAGATAACAAAGCCACGGCCACCACGTAAAAGTACAATCTTGTTTACAGATGATTCGCCACTCCAAGTGCCAGAAAGGTTATCAAAGGTTGGTACACCAACTGCACCTTGGGGCACTGATCTGTTGGAAGCCAGTCCACCAGAGGAATTGGAAATATTGGCAAATAATTGACTGATGGAAGATTTTGCATCGGAGAGAATCTTAAAGTAAGAGTCGTAGTTGCTTGTTACTTGGGATTTCTTGTTCAGATGGGGCTGTTCCAGTGTCAGGGTGCAAATCCAAGTACTATCTTGTTCTTGAAGCTCTCCGTGGAAAATCATGGTATCTTGGTTTGGATTGTCGGTGCTACCACTATAGCTTGAAGGGCGTTTGTCCACCACACGGTAATCAGGAAGAGAGAGAAGTTGGGTAAAGAACAAGTCTTCTGTCATCTTGATTTTACTGGAATCACTGTGGGTGGAGGTAAGACTATAAAATTCTACGTCTATAGCTACAGCAGAGCTACACATCATCATGATGGTGAGAATATATACTGTAAGCCGAGTAGAATATTTTTTCATTTTACCCTTGTAATCCCTTGCGGAACTCCCGCTGCATATCACGCTTTACATCCCGGTCTCGGATATCGGCGCGCTTGTCAAACTGCTTCTTTCCTCTACATACTCCTAGGTTAACCTTTACCCTACCATTTTTCAAGTAAAAGTCTAGGGGAATAAGAGTGCAGCCTTTTTCTTCCACCTTACGAACAAGCCGTTTGATTTCATCTCGGTGAAGAAGAAGCTTTTTGGGTCGATCTGGATCGTGATTGAATATAGAAGAAAAACTATATTCTGCCACGTGGAGTCCTCGTACCCAAACCTCTCCATTCCTTATTTCGGCAAAAGCGTCAGGAAAGGATATGTTTCCAGCCTTAAAAGACTTTACTTCAGTTCCTTCCAAAACGATTCCGCATTCAATGGAATCTTCTATGGAGTAGTTAAATCGAGCTTTTTTATTCTGTGCAAGTAATTTTCTGCCTTCTGCCATAGTTCTAGTATATGCTATCTGCTCTCTTATCTCAAGTGTCTAGACCGGTGTGTTGATGTCCAACACATGGTGCCATAGTAAGCCTTGTCCAGCTGCAATATCTTGGCAAAGCTGTGCACCTATGATTTGGGAAAAATATTTTGGCTCAAGTCCTGGCTCCAAAACTTTTTCTGTCCGCAAAATTGCAATGGAGTCTGGGGTAATACAATCTCCTGCCTTCATATCATGCATTACGTGGATGGAACGATTGGTTCTACCATAATTTGCTCGTTCTGCAGGAGCAAGCTTTTTTATACCAGTTCCCAGCACCGCTTGTACCCGTTCCTTTCCGTATTCAGCTTCAAGTTCTTCCATTATAATAGAAGCTCCGCACTGGCAGCCGTAGTTCTTAATGGGGGCTTCCCACTGACGAACTCTTTTTACCATGGAAGCAAATTGTGCTGGCTCCAAAGCAACAGGATCATCTAAGCCGTCGGTTTGACGGGAAAGGGTAATGTGTTTTTCGATAAAGCGTGCCCCGCAGGCAGTGGCCAGCACGGGAACCAAGTGGGGGTCAAGGCTATGGTCGCTAACACCAACCTCCACTCCAAAGATTCCCGCCAGATTCTGTAAAACCTGTAGGTTGTATTCTTCCTCTGGAGCTGGATAGGAGGTAATGCAGTGAAGCAAGGTGACCCCCTGCAGATTACCTTCTCCATAATCTGAAAGGATTTCCAGTGCCTGCTCAATGTCTGCCAAGGTAGAGACCCCAGAAGAAATAATCACTGGTACTGGCATTTGGCCTTGAAAACGCTGCTGTTGGCGGATTTCTGCCAGACGCTGCAACAAGGGCTGGTGGTTCAATTCTGGAGAAGCAATTTTGATTGCATCAGGAGATAAAGCCACCAATTCCTCCAAGCTTTTAAGGCCAAAGGGGGAACAGACAAACTGGCAGCCCCTGCTTCTTGCGTAATCTCGCACCTGCTGAAAAAATGAAACTGGCACTTCCAGCTGTTGAAATCGCTGGTACAGAGGAATTGAACCACCAGGCAGCTGCACCAGTCCTGTGTTGGGGTGAAGGATTTCATGGGCATAGACCCACTGGAACTTTACAGAGTCAACTCCTGCTTCCACTGCTGCATCTATCAACTGATAGGCTTTTTCCAGTGAACCACCGTGGGAAGTTCCAATTTCTGCTGAAATATGAACAAGATTACTCATGATATACCTCCATCATTCTTTAAATTACAGGTTTTCAAAGAAATAACCACACATAGTCTTGATGCGGTTCATAAAGGAGGTTTCCACTCGATCCCGCAGGAAGAAGATACTGGGAGCCTTTACGCCACCAATACCGTAGAGAATCCAAGAATCCCCAGAACGGAAAACGGTAACCAGGGATTTCATACACTTATCTTTTACCACAGTAATTCCCCCGTTATACTTCAGGTCATTCAGATTGGTATTTTCGTAGTACAGCGATTCACCTTCCGTTTTCAAGAAAATATCGGTGTCAATTCCTCCAAAGGGAGACATTTCCATGATAGCATTGAGACGTGCTGTAGTTCCATCATCGCTTTGACTTTTGATTTCTACGGAAGAATATAAGTCATAGTATGCTTGGTTTCTTTCAGAATAATAGGGAATTCCTACATAATCTTCTACATTCAATATGATGGGACGCAGTTTTTCTAGCAAATCCTCGTTGCCAGTGTAGGGTACTATTCGGATAACCTCAGCCAAATAGGAAGGATTCAAATCCTTGATGGTGTCAATGGTTTTACTTAAAGTGTCATTTACCCCATTGATGCTGATATTCTTTGCTTTTCCGATATTTCTGATAACCAACGCTCCGTTGGCAAGTTGTTGTTGTTCATCACTGGTAAGTTTGTTGTTAAAAACCTGTGCTGAAAGGGTAAAGGTTATAAAAAAAAGTAGGATTGCCAGCACTGTAGTTTTTTTCATGGTCAACCTCCATAAATCATGATTAACACGGTAATATACTGAAAATACATAAAGGTTCGTTGGGTTACAAATAAAACATATTCTCAAAAATCACTGTAGATAATTTTTTGAAAATCCACAATTTAGCCAGTATAAACGAAGAAAGGGTTCAGTGTAAACAAAAACATTGCAAAATTTGAAATACCTATGATATAATTTTTAACAGAGATTTGGTTTTATTAGAATCTTTTGTGATTTTTGATTAAGGATTTTGTATGGCTATAGCACCCCACATCAAAGAGCTTATGAATAGCAAGGATGCCTCCGTCATTCGAAAAATGTTTGAAGAAGGAGCCCTGCTAAAAAAGCAATTCGGGGAAGATAAAGTATATGATTTTAGCATTGGAAACCCTGACTTAGAGCCTCCAGAGACTGTGGTTCAGGGAATTGCATCGGTGGCACAAAGTCAGCAAAAGGGCTGTCACGGTTATATGCCCAACGCTGGATATATGGAAACCCGTATTGCCATGGGTAAGAAGATTTCCTTGGAGCAGGGCGTTTCCATTAGTGGTGAGCAGGTGGTCATGGCCTGTGGAGCAGCAGGTGCTTTGAACTGCTTGTTTAAGGCAATCCTTTCTCCCGGTGATCAGGTGGTAGTTCCTGCTCCCTTCTTTGCAGAATACCGTCATTACGTGAGGAATTATCAGGGAGAGCTGGTGACAGTGCCGTGCCATAAGGATTTTTCCCTTGATCTGCAGGCTATCGAAAGGGCTTTGTCTCCCCAGACAGCTGCCATCCTCATTAATTCTCCAAACAATCCTTCGGGAAAGATTTATTCTTCTCAGGAAATTGCTGGATTGGCTCAGGTGCTTCAGCGCCACGGAGAAAAAACTGGTAGGTACCCTTATTTGATTTGTGACGAGCCCTATCGTGACATTGTATATGACAACAAACAGGTAGCTCCTGTCTTTCCCGTGTATGACAATGCAGTGGTGGTGTCCTCCTTTGCAAAGAATCTCAGTCTTCCAGGGGAGCGAATCGGCTATATTGCGGTGAATCCCTCCTGCGATGGGGGAAAAGAGTTGGTGGCTGCCTGTATCTTCACCACCAGAATTTTGGGCTTTGTGAATGCGCCTGCATTTTTTCAGCGGGTGGTGGCCCAAGGCTGGAATGCCACGGTGGATTATAGTTCCTATGAGATACGGCGAAATCAGCTGATGGCAGTGCTGGATGAAGCGGGAATCACGTATTTTAGACCTGAGGGAGCTTTTTATTTGTTTTGTCAGGTTCCTTCTCGAAATGGGGAGGAAGCAGGTGACGACAAGGAATTCTGTGATTTTTTGAAGAATTACCGTGTTCTTTGTGCCCCTGGCTCTGGATTTGGTTTGGCAGGGTGGTTTAGAATGGCATATTGTACTTCTGAGGCTACCATCTGCAATTCTAAGGATGCATTACGGCAGGCTGTGCTTGACTGGAAAAAATAAACTTTAGTGGGAGAATGACATGAAAATTTTGATGGTAACAGCTGAGGCTGTCCCCTTTGCAAAAACTGGCGGTTTGGCAGATGCTGTGTCCGCTTTGGCCATTGTTTTGAACAAGCTGGGACATGATGTTCGGATTGTAATGCCACGGTACTACAAGATTGACCGTTCCACCTTAACACCCTTGGAAGGTCCTATGGGAGTGCCAGCTGGATATATTGAGGCTTGGACAGCCGTCTATCAGGGAACAATGCCTGGAACAAAGGATTTGCCCGTGTATTTCATCGATCACGAGCAGAGCTTTGGTCGTGATGGTGTGTACGGAACACCAGCAGATCCCGATTTCCACGACAATCCCTATCGTTTTTCTGTACTGTGCCATGGTGCCTTCCAGCTTTGTCGTAAGTTGGGCTGGTATCCAGATATTATCCACGCCCATGACTGGTCTGCAGCCTTGGCTCCCGTCTTGTTGCGGTTTATCCAGCGGCATAATGGCTTCCAAAAGACTGCTAGTGTATTCACTATTCACAACTTGGGGTATCAGGGCGTGTATGGAAAATACAACTATCCAGCCACTGGTTTGGATTGGAACTTCTTCTATGCAGCTGGCTTTGAGGACTGGGACAGAATCAATTTCCTGAAGGCAGGATTAACTACTGCCGACATGCTTACCACTGTATCTCCTACCTATGCTCAGGAAATTCAGACTCCTGCATCAGGATTCCGCATGGATGCCCTGTTGCGTCACCGTAGTCAGGATTTGGTCGGTATCTTGAATGGTGTGGACACCGAGGTTTGGAATCCTTCTAAGGATACCTTCATTGCAGAAAACTACAGCGTGAAAAAGCTTGAAGGTAAAGCCAAGAATAAGGCTGAGCTGCAAAAGCGCATGGGCTTGCCTGTTGATCCCGATGTTCCTTTGTTTGGAATCATTACTCGTCTTGCCGACCAAAAGGGTGTGGCTGAGCTTTTCGCTCCCACCTACGGCAGCATGTATAAGATTTGTACCGAAATGAAGGTACAGGTAGTGGTATTGGGTGCTGGAGAGCGCTGGTGTGAGGATGAGCTTCGCTCCTTGGAGTCTAAGCTTCCAAACTTTAAGGCATACATTGGCTATGATGAATCCTTGAGCCACCAGATTGAGGCTGGAAGTGACTTCTTTATTATGCCTTCTCGCTATGAGCCCTGTGGCTTGAACCAAATGTATTCTCTTTTGTATGGAACACTGCCCATCGTGCGTCGAACTGGTGGTTTGGCAGATACGGTACAGAACTACAACCAGGAAACTGGTGAGGGAACTGGATTTATGTTTGATGAGTTGACACCACAAAGTGTTTTTGATACGGTAGGTTGGGCTGTATATGCTTGGTACAACAAAAAAGATCATATCCTTGCAATGCAAAAACGAGCTATGTCCCAGGACTTTAGTTGGGAAGCCTCTGCAGAAGGCTACCTTGAAGTTTATAAAAAAGCTTTGAGCAAACTGTAGGTTGTATCGGGAGGCTGGGCTCGCTCAGCCTCCTTTGTGTTAGTAGTATTTTTAAAGTAATCATACAAAAAATGCGAGAAATTAAATATGAGGAGCCAGTATGTTGGGATATTTATTAAAATTATTTAGAACCTTGAATAGTAATTCCCATCCAGGAGAGATTGCCCACGGAGTAGCCTTAGGAGTGATTATGGGGATGATTCCCAAAGATAATGCCCTGTGGTACATTCTTTTTGTTTTATTCTTTTTTATCAGAATTAACAAGGCTATTTATCTCCTTATCACCTTGGTTGTTTCCCTTTTTATTGCTCCCATGGATATGCTGCTGGACTCCATTGGATATCAAGTGCTGGTATATGAGCCAGCAATTCCGGTGTACCGAAAGATGCTGGACATTCCCTTTGTAGCTTTTACAAAGTTTAACAATACTGTGGTAATGGGAAGCTTGGTAGCTGGGCTTGTTCTGTATATTCCTGTGTATATTATTTCCCGATTGTTGGTAAAATTGTGGCGTGTAGTTTTGGCTCCGAAAATTACCGCATCAAAATTGTGGGTGGGAATAAAGAAACTGCCACTTATTGAAAAAATAGTCTCAAAATCTCAGGAAATTTCTGGAGTGATAAAACGATGAGTATGGAAAAAGATGAATTCCTGTCCCATGAACTGCAGGAACGTTCTAAAACAGTTGAGCAAGATACAAGTTTAGAGATTTCTGAGATGGAGGTTCCAGTTCCTGCTGAAGTTGAGCTACTTCCTCAGCAGAATAAGAAGGGAAAGAAAAAAAAGCCTCCTAAGACCTTTCCAAAGAAAAAGCTTCCAAAGCTGTTGCGGAAAAAATATTCCCAGAAAAAATTTGAGCGAAAGCTTCTGAAGCGGATTTATATTCCCAGAGACAGAGAATTTATTGCATCATATTTTATGCCTGTAGAAGGGGCAAAAAAGCCCTGTGTAATGATTCCCGATGATAGAATCTTTACCAAGCAGGAGCTTGTTCGACTCAAAATCCTTTCCAAGGAAATTCGCAAGCAAAAGGGGCGGGTAAAGCTCATTCCTCTGGTAGCTGTTGTATCAGTTATTGTGGTAATGGTGTCTGCAGTGTTGGTTTTCAAAGACCCGCTCATTAAAAAGGGTTTACAGTCGGCAATGGAGACCGCATTTGGAGCCAAGGTGGATATTGCCTATCTTCACTTGGGAATCCTTGATTCCAACTTTACCATAACGGGCTTGGAGGTTGCCAATCGGAATAACACCATGAAAAACCTCTTTGAAATTGGCCGTCTTACCGTTGATTTTGACTTGATTGAGCTGCTGAAAAAGCGTTTTGTCTCAGATGAAATGAGTGTAACCGACGTGCGGGTGAACACTGACCGTAAAACAGATGGAGCCTTGCCAGAAAAACCCAAGAAAACTCCAAATCCTCGTATTGAACAGGTTAAAAGTCAGGTTACGGAGTTTGCTTCGGCAAAAACGGAGGTACTGAAAAACAGTATTACCGATATTTTTTCTGACTATAATCCCGAAACTGTTTTGAGCAATTTTTATTCCAAGCTTTCCACTCCAGAGTTGGTTACAGAAATTGAAAAAGATATGCAGGTGCTGATTTCCAGTTGGAAGGCGGTACCTGATGAACTGAAAACCTCTGTCAACAAGGTGATTGCAGATGGTCAGGCTGTAGTTAACTTTGACTGGAATAGTATTAAGTCTGACCCAGCCCAAGTAAGAGCCATCCTTGCTACTCTAAAGTCGGTAACAGATAATACCACGAGCTTGTATAAAGAATCTGAGAAAACCATGAACATGCTGCAGCGTGATGTAAAGCAGGTTCAAACCATGACCAACAATGTTCAAAAGGCCATTACTTCAGATTTTAACCTCATCAGCAAGGAGGTGAACAAGATTACCTCTTTTTCCATCAAGGATGATGGAATGAACATGCTGACTGCTAGTTTTGAAAAGATTGTTGCAGATCTTTTCGGGAAATATTATCCTGTCTTCCAAGAAGCCTTAGTATATGTACAGGATCTTTCTGCCAAGTCCGCAGCAAAAAAGGCAGCGGAGGCAGAAAAGGAAAGAACTGCAATCCAGCGATATGCAGGGCGGACAATCGAGTATCGAAAGGACAATATCCCTACCTTCCTCATCAAGAAAATGCATGGCTCTGGTGCTGACGGAAACTTTTCTCTGTCTTTGGATGTAACTGACATCAGTAGTGATATGACAAAATGGGGGAAACCTGCCTCCTTATCTGGTATGGTTGGTCATGGACAAATGAGTGACAGCTTTTCTGGAACCCTTGATTTACGTGATAACCGACCAGGAGATTTGGTGGAGCTGAATTACAATGGAGTTGGTTATCCTGTTGATATGACGCTTTCAGGTGATGCGGCTATTCCTGGAGTACCCACTGGTAAGGGAATCGGAGCTTTTAGTGCCCGCATTACAGCCAACGAAACTGGAAAGTTTTCTGTTGGTGGTGTCGTCAATCTGGAGCCTGTATCCTTTAGAACCGCTTCCTTTGAGCCTGCTTATGCCTACGATTTGTATAGCAGGGCTTTGGCAATGTTTACTGCTGTGCGGGCCGGTGTTACCCTTGACTATTCCCCAGAAACAAAGCTTTCCTTGTCGGTGGATAGTGATATTGACCGAAGATTTATGCAGGTTCTGAATCAGCTGTTTAACGAGGAGTTGGCCAAGGTAAAGCAACAAGTAACGGTAACTGCTCAAAAGGTACTGGATGAAGGTACAGCAAAGGTAAAGGAGCGGTTTGGAGACTTTGATGATCTTAAATCCCTTATGGATGAGCAGATTAATCGTTTGGAATCCTACAAAAAGGAGTTAGAGAAAAAGTATCGTGAAGGAGAGGAACGGTTGAAGGTTTTGGTGGAGGAAGCTAAAAACGCTGCCAACAAGGCTGCTCAAGATGTTCTCAAAGGGGCTAACGATGTTGCCCAGGAGGCTCTCAAGGGAACTACTGGTGTGGCTCAGGATGTTCTTAAGGGGGTTACTGATGCTACCCAAGAAGCTCTCAAAGGTAATACTACTGCTGCCCAAGAAACTTTAAAGGGTACTACTGATACTGCCCAAGAAGCGCTCAAGGGGATAGCCGATTCTGCAAAGGATTCTACTACCAAGTCCGCAGAAGACGCCGTCAAGGAAGCTACTAATACACTTAAAGGCTTGTTCGCAAGATAAGTGTGCTTTATGTGTTGCAGGCTCAGTTTGGTGGTGCTCCAGATTGAAAGTTACAGGGAGACTGCGTTCTGAGCCTGCATTATAAATATTTTTTAAAAATCCATGTACATAGCTAGTAAAAAAGTATATAGTACATAATAGTATGAAATTTACGGAATTACAGTTGCATGAATCCCTGCTGAAGGGAATTGAGTCAGCAGGATATGTGGAATGCACCCCAGTTCAGGAGCAGGTGCTACAGGCAGCCTTGGATGGTGCCGATTTATACGTCCAGTCACAGACAGGTACTGGAAAAACCGCCGCATTTTTAATTTCAATTATTCAGCAGATGTTGGCCCGTGGTGAAGTTGCGGGAAAAAAGGCCCTTATTATGGTTCCCACACGGGAATTGGCGGTACAGGTGGAGGAGGAGGCTCGAACCCTGATTTCAGGTACCAGCCTCAAGACAGGAAGTTTTTACGGTGGTGTTGGTTACAACAAGCAGACCGCCATGTTGAAGGGAAATGTAGACATTATCATCGGTACTCCAGGGCGAGTTATCGATTTACAGGAGTCTGGCACCATGGACTTGAGCCAAGTGGCCTTCTTAGTGGTGGACGAGGCTGACCGAATGTTCGACATGGGATTTTATCCTGATTTGCGAAAGCTCATTAAGGTGCTTCCCAAAACAGCAGAACGGCAAACCATGCTTTTCAGTGCTACACTCAACACCTACGTAAAGAACCTAGCTTGGGAATACACCGAAGAGCCTGTGGAAATCACCATTGAGTCCAAGCAGATTACCGTAGAAGAAATTGATCAGCAGTTGCTCCACGTTTCCAGCGACTCCAAGATGAAGCTACTCTTGGGAATTCTTCAGTCAGAAAAACCAGAAAGTGTCATCATATTCTGTAACACTAAGCGTAGCTGCGAGGTGGTGGCAAAGCGCTTGCAGCTCAATGGCTTAGAAAGCGAGTTCATCATCGGAGACTTGCCTCAGTCAAAGCGGTTACAAGTCCTAGACTCCTTTAAAAGTGGCTCTCTCAAATGCTTGGTGGCCACCGACGTGGCAGCTCGTGGAATCGACGTGGACGATTTGGCCATGGTAGTAAACTATGACCTGCCCAACGAGTCAGAAAATTACGTTCACCGCATTGGACGCACCGCCAGAGCTGGTAAGTCTGGCAAGGCCTACACCTTCTGTAGCGAGCAGGATGTGTACAATCTTGTTCCCATCGAGCGGTATCTTGGCCACTCCATTCCCTCTGCCGTTGCCTTTGACGACATGATGGCAGAAGACAAGAGTGCCGATGTGTATATTCGCACTGGTGACTACGGTGAGGATACTGATGAAGGACGTCGTGGCCGAGGTGGTCGTGGTAACGGAGATCGACGTGGTAGCCGTGGCGGAAAGGATGGTGGCAACAGAGGCCGAAACGGTTCTCAGCGAAATGGCAAATCCTATTCAGGGGAGGAAGGTCAAAACCGCAAATCCCACAGCAAGGGTGACTACCAAAAGGATAAGAAATACAACAAGGATGGAGATTTTTCAGGAAAGCGGGATAATTACCAGAAAAAGAAGCAGTACGACAAATCTGCTGCTTCTGAAAAGAATTTCTCACGTCAGGAGTCCCGCCAGCTGAAGGGCGAGGATCTTTCAGGCTTGTCTTTTGACCAGCGAATGAAGGTTTACAAGGAAAAGTACGGAAACAATTCCCAAAATGCTTCTCAGTCCGCTGGCAACAAGGGAAAGAACAAGGGACAAAAGCAGACAGCTAAACAGACTTCTAGCCAGCAGCCAAAGAAGAGTATCGCTCCATCACAGGAGAAAAAAGGTTCTGCTTCCGTGGCAGCAAGCCAAAAGCAAGCCGCTCCCCAGAAGAAGGGCTTCTTTGAGCGCTTAAAGGGACTTTTTGGCGGCGGGGCAAAATCAAATAAGCCCGATAACAAGTAATTTTATAAGGAATAACGAGATATGGTAACAGTAAGCGACGTAAGTCTCAAGTTTGGAGACAGACCACTTTTTAAAGACGTAAATCTCAAATTCACCCCCGGTAACTGCTACGGTATTATCGGTGCCAATGGAGCGGGAAAATCCACCTTTTTGAAGGTGCTTTCTGGTGAGCTGGAGCATGATTCTGGTCAGATTATCATCACTCCTGGTGAGCGAATGGCCGTTTTGAAGCAGGATCACTTTGCCTATGACGAGTTCTCTGTAAAAGACACCGTTATGATGGGCCACCCCAAGCTGTACCAGTGTCATAAGGACAGAGAAGCTATCTACGCCAAGGAAGATTTCACCGAGGAAGATGGTATTCGGGCTAGTGAGCTAGAAGGTGAGTACAGTGAGCTGGGAGGCTGGGAGGCAGAAAACCAGATTGAACAGATGCTTTCTGGCCTTGGCTTGGAGGAAGAATATCACGACCGCATGATGAATGAGCTGGACGAAAGCCGCAAGGTTCGTGTTTTGCTGGCTCAGGCCATCTTCGGTGAGCCTGACATCCTCTTGTTGGACGAGCCCACCAACGGTCTTGATCTAGAATCCATCAGCTGGCTGGAGGATTTCCTCATGGACTTCCCCAACACCGTTATCGTCGTAAGCCACGACCGTCACTTTTTGAACTCAGTCTGTACTTACATCTGCGATATTGACTACGGAAAAATCTCCCTTTTCAGCGGAAACTACGACTTCTGGTACCAGATGAGCCAGATTATGCAGCGCCAGGCAAAGGATCAGGCTAAGAAGCGTGAAGAAAAGATGAAGGATTTGAAGGAATTCATCCTTCGCTTTGCTTCCAATGCTGCAAAAAGCCGTCAGGCCACTAGCCGTAAAAAGATTTACGACAAGCTGGCTCTGGAGGAATTGCCCGTTACTAGCCGTAAGTTCCCCTACGTAAACTTTAAGCCAGATCGGGACATCGGAAATAACGTGTTGCGGGTAGAAAAGTTGAACTACACCTCCGAGGGACTTCAGCTTTTGAAGGATTTTTCCCTTACCGTAAACCGTGGAGACAAGATTGCCTTTGTAGGAATCGAGCACAAGTCCAAGTCAGCCTTCTTTGATATTATCACTGGCAATGTAAAGGCCGATTCTGGCGACTATTACTGGGGACAGACCATTAGCCACACCTACTTGGGGCTGGACAATGCCGCTTACTTCGACACCGATGCCAACATCACTGAGTGGCTTCGTCAGTATTCTCCTGAGCAGGATGATGCCTATGTACGAGGCTTCTTGGGACGAATGCTTTTTAGTGGTGATGAATCCCTCAAGCCAGTAAAGGTGCTTTCTGGAGGAGAGAAGGTTCGTTGTATGCTTTCCAAGCTGATGCTCAGCGGTGCCAACTGTCTAATTCTTGATGAGCCCACCAACCACTTGGACTTGGAAGCCATTACTAGCTTGAACGAAGCCTTGATGAATTTCCCTGGTGTGGTATTGTTCAACAGCCATGACCATGAGTTCATCTCATCCATCGCCAACCGCATGATAGAAATTACTCCCAACGGAGTTATTGACCGCATGATGGGCTTTGACGACTATCTGAAGGACGAGCAGGTAAAGAGCCTGCGAGACGAGATGTATCGGGGCATGGGCAAGAAGGTACGATTCTAGGGTTCAATTTGCCCGCAAGAAGGTACGATTCTAGGGTACGACTTGCCCGCAAGAAAGTTCGATTTTAGAATAGAAGTAGGCTGGAAATGAGGTAAAGCTTCATCTCCAGCCTTTTTTTTAGAAATCCTATCCAGCTTTGAGGACTTTCGCTTGTTTTTACATTATGAGTAAATAGCAACTATTTAACACATAATTCAAGTATGCATCTTGAAATATTACAAAATTAGAGTATAATTGTATTGTTATGGAAGTGAAGAAGAAGAAATTCGGTATACTCTCAGATGGCTCAAAGGTTTCCCTTTACAAGGTATCTAACGGGGATGTTTCCTTTGTAGCAACTAATTATGGCTGTGTCATTACCAGTCTTCTTGTTCCATCAAAGTCTGGAGCTGTAGATGATATCGTCCTAGCTCCTCCCACCTTAGATTCCCTCATTCTTTCTGACGCTTCCTTTGGTGGTATCGTTGGCCGTTTTGCCAATCGTATTGAGAACGCTTGTTTTAGCCTCAACGGAAAAGAATATCAGCTGGATAAAAACGATGGAGAAAATTGTCTCCACGGTGGTTTTCTTCGTTGGGATAAGCTGCTGTGGGATGAAGTGGAAATTCTGGAGTTCCGAGATGGTGCAGGTGTTATCTTCTCTCGAACTTCTCCTTCAGGCGAGCAGGGAATGCCTGGAAATCTTCGGGTCAGTGTCAGATATTTCTTGGACAAAAAGAATAATCTGGAAATTGGTTACTCTGCTATATGTGATGAAGATACCATCCTTAACCTTACCAACCATTCCTACTTCAATTTAGCAGGCCATAACAAAGGTTCAATTAACTCCCATTTGTTGACCCTGCAGTGTAATCAATATCTTGAGGCAAAAAATTGCATTCCCACAGGTGAAATTCTTCCTGTGGAGAATACTGTCTTTGATTTTACTACAGAAAAGTCTTTGGGGCAGGATATCAATGCACCAGAATTGCAGGAGCCCCGTGGGTACGACCACTGTTATTGCATAGACCACAGCAAAGATAAGCTTGTTTCCTTTGCCCAAGTGAGGGAGCCAGTGTCTGGTCGTGTCATGACAGTGACTACAGATATGCCTGGGGTGCAACTTTACACCGCCAACTGGCTTAAGGGTGATTTAGGCAAGGCTGGTAAGAACTATCAGAGCCGTGATGGATTCTGTCTGGAAACCCAGATGTATCCTGATTCCCCAAACAAACCAAATTTTCCCTCTTGCGTACTGAAGGCGGGAGAAACATTTAACTCTACTACAATCTATAGCTTTAAGTGGTAGGAAATTGTACAGCTTTCGGGCTGTTTGATGATATGTATATTATTATTGAGAGGTCATAATGGACGTTCAATTACAGGAACTGATCGACAAGATCAAGAAGGATGGGGTTGCTTCCGCCGAAAGCTCAGCTGCTGCGATTATTGCTGAAGCTGAAAAAAAGGCCGCTGCAATAATTAGTGATGCCGAAGCAAAGGCTGCAAACATTGTAGCTACCGGCAAGAGCGAAACAGCCCGTATGGAAAAGGCCAGTGTGGATGCAATCCGCCAGGCTGGACGGAATCTTCTTTTAAGCTTCCGTGATGGAGTAAATGCCCAGTTGGCAGCCATTGTATCTGCCCAGACAGAGGGAGCCCTTTCTGCTGATGCCCTTAAGGCTGTAGTGCCAGAGGCTGTAAAAGCATGGGCCGCTAACACTGCCGCTGAGGACATTTCCGTATTGTTGCCCGCCAAGGATTTGGCCGCTGTGGAAGCCTCTGTTCAGGCCGCTTTGAAGGCTGAGCTTGCCAAGGGTGTGGAGCTTAAGGCAGACAAGAGTCTTTCTGCTGGCTTCCGCATTGGTTCCAAGGATGGCGCTGCCTACTATGATTTTTCTGCCGAAGCAGTTGCGGATCTCTTCTCGGCATATCTTAATCCCAGAACTGCAGCTATCATGAAGGAAGCTGCTGCCTCTGTAGGGGAAGGAAGCAACTAAGTGGCAAGCTGGTATTATCTGATGTCGCAGCTACCTTCCATCACTGCCACCAGTGAGCGAACACCGCTGCCAATCACAGAGGAATACTTTTTGGATCTCTGCTCCCGATTTCTGGATGCCAAAAGCATGCGGATTTTGAATTCCTTGTCTTTGGAGCCACCTCGTGAAAATAAAAAAACGGGGTCTGCCTTTTTGGATGCCTGGTATGACAATGAGCGTACCCTGCGGTATTCCTTGGCAAAGATCCGGGCTCTCAAGATGAAAAAGGATGTGGAGATTCCCTTCCTGTCTGCTTCCCCTGACATTGTTCAGGCAGCACGGACAGCTTGTGGAATGGACAGCCCCCTAGAGGCCGAGCAGTACCTGAATGAGGTGCGGGTGGCCATGATGGATAGGGTTGCTCCAGAGGACCATTTTTCAACTGATGCCGTGTTCATGTACGGTTTAAAGTTGAAGCTGGCCAAACGAATGAAGTCGTTTACAGAAGAAGCGGGCTCTGCTTCCTATAGAACGATATATGACCAGATACTTGGAGAATCAAAATGACGGATACAAAAGGAAAGGTAGTAGCCGTAAACGGAAACATGATCAGCGTTGCCTTTGACGGTGTTGTTTCCTTGAATGAGGTAGGCTACGTACACGTTGCAGGAAAAAAACTGAAGAGTGAGGTAATCCGTATTCGTAACGGACAGGCCCAGCTTCAGGTATACGAAATGACAAAGGGTATCAGTACTGGTGATGAAGTTGAATTCACTGGTGAACTTTTGTCTGTGGAGTTGGGACCTGGTCTTTTGGGACAGGTTTTCGACGGTCTTCAGAACCCCTTGCCTCAGCTGGCTGAACAGGCTGGTTACTTCTTGGAGCGAGGAATCTATCTTGACGCTATTCCCGATGAGCGGGTATGGGCCTTTACTCCTGTGGCAAAGGTTGGCGACACAGTTCGCCGTGGTGATGTTCTTGGTTCAGTACCAGAAGGTCCCTTTACCCACAAGATCATGGTGCCCTTCGGTATGTATGGTACCTACACTGTTAAGTCCATCAAGGACGCAGGTGACTATAAGCTGAAGGATGCTGTTGCTGTTCTCGCCGACGAAAAGGGTGAGGAGACAGAAGTTTCCATGAGTTTCCAGTGGCCTGTAAAGCGTGCAGTAGACTGCTATGCCGAACGCATGAAGCCTGAAGAAACCATGGTGACAAAGGTTCGCCTTATCGACACCTTCTTCCCCGTTGCAAAGGGTGGTACATACTGTATCCCTGGACCCTTCGGTGCAGGAAAGACTGTGCTTCAGCACACCACCAGCCGTAACGCCGACGTAGACGTTGTAATCGTTGCAGCTTGTGGAGAGCGTGCTGGTGAGGTTGTAGAAATCCTGAAGGAATTCCCCGAACTTACCGACCCCCGAACTGGTCGCTCCTTGATGGAACGAACAATCATTATTTGTAACACATCATCCATGCCAGTTGCTGCCCGTGAAGCTTCTGTTTACACTGGTGTAACCTTGGCAGAATATTATCGCCAGATGGGACTTCACGTTCTGTTGCTGGCAGACTCCACCAGCCGTTGGGCACAGGCTCTTCGTGAAATGTCTGGTCGCTTGGAAGAAATCCCTGGTGAGGAAGCCTTCCCTGCCTACTTGGAGTCCTACATTGCAGCCTTCTACGAGCGTGCAGGTATTGTTCGCTTGAACGACGGAAGCATTGGTTCTGTAACCATCGGTGGAACAGTATCTCCTGCTGGTGGTAACTTTGAAGAGCCTGTAACTCAGGCTACCTTGAAGGTAGTTGGATCCTTCCACGGACTTTCCCGTGAGCGTTCCGATGCTCGTAAGTATCCTGCCATCAACCCCTATGACTCTTGGTCAAAGTACAAGAGCGTTATCCGCAAGGACTGGGTAGACTATGCTCGTGGTTGTCTTTTCCATGGTGCTGAAGTTGGCCAGATGATGAAGGTTGTTGGTGAAGAAGGTACTAGCCTTGAGGACTTTATCCTGTACCTCAAGAGTGAGTTCCTTGACTCTGTATATCTCCAGCAGAACTCCTTTGACGAAGTTGATGCCGCTGCCGATGTTGAGCGCCAGACCTACGTGTTCAAGCTCTTGCTGAAGGTGCTGGGCTCTGACTTCGTACTGGAATCAAAGGATGAGGCTCGTGGTTACTTCAACCAGATGCGCCAGAAGTTCATCGACTGGAACTACAGTGTTTGGCAGGGAGATGAATTCAAGAAGAACGAGGCTGACATCAACCAATTGTATGCCGCCAAGTCTGGCAAGGAAACTCCAGCTGTAGCAGCCCTGCTGAAGGATGGTGAGTAAGATGAACAAGATTTATAGCAAGATTGAATCAATCAGCGGTAGCGTTATTACCGTTCGTGCTGAGGGAATCAAGTATAACGAGCTGGCAGAAATCGAAACTGCTTTCGGAACCTCCTTGGCAGAGGTAAACCGCATTGACGGTGACTTGGTTTCATTGCAGGTTTTTGCTGGTGGTCGTGGTGTTTCCACTGGAGACAAGATTCGCTTCCTTGGTCGTGAGATGGAGGTTTGTTTCTCCGAAAACCTCATGGGACGTATCTTCAACGGTTCTGGAGAGCCTCGTGACAAGGGCCCCTCTTTGAAGGATAATCCCGTAGAGATTGGTGGTCCTTCTGTAAACCCCTCCAAGCGTATTATGGCTCGCCGTATGATTCGTACTGGTATCCCCATGATCGATATGTTCAATACATTGGTTGTTTCCCAGAAGCTTCCAATCTTCTCCATTTCAGGAGAGCCTTACAACGAGCTGCTTGCTCGTATCGCCATGCAGGCAGAGGTTGATGTAATCGTTCTTGGTGGAATGGGTCTTAAGTACGACGACTACCTGTACTTTAAGAACACACTGGAAGAGGGTGGAGCTTTGAGCCGAACAGTAATGTTCGTTCACACAGCTGCTGACCCCACCGTAGAGTGCTTGAAGATTCCTGACATGAGTTTGGCAGTTGCAGAGCAGTTTGCCCTGCAGGGAAAGGACGTATTGGTGCTTCTTACCGATATGACCAACTTTGCCGACGCCATGAAGGAAATCGCCATCACTCAGGAACAGGTTCCTTCAAACCGTGGTTATCCAGGAGATTTGTACAGCCAGTTGGCCAGCCGCTACGAAAAGGCGGTAGACTTTGATGATGCTGGATCTGTTACTATTCTTGCAGTAACCACCATGCCTGGTGACGACGTTACTCACCCAGTTCCTGACAACACCGGATACATTACCGAAGGTCAGTTCTACCTGAAGGGTGGACGTATTGAGCCCTTTGGTTCCTTGTCTCGCTTGAAGCAGAACGTAAACGGCAAGACTCGTGACGACCACCGTGCTTTGATGGACGGTATGATTCGTCTGTATTCCTCCTACAAAGACACCTTGGAAAAGAAATCCATGGGATTTATGATGTCTGAATGGGACGAAAAGCTTCTGAAATATGGTGAATTGTTTGAGAAGGAAATGATGGATCTTTCTGTAAATATTCCATTGGAAGGTGCCCTGGACAAGGGATGGGCCATTTTGGCTGCTTGTTTCAAGAGTGAGGAAACGGGCTTGAAGTCCGAGCTGATTGCTCAGTATTGGCCCAAGAATTAAGGGGTTTAGCTGATGGCTACAATAAAGCTGACAAAGAATGAGCTGAAGGCCCAGAAAGATGCTTTGAAGATGTATAATCGGTATCTTCCTACCTTGACGCTCAAAAAACAGCAGCTACAAACGGAAATTCGCACCATTGATGAGCGAGCTCGTGAAGTTCGAGCTCGTCGAAAGGCTTTGGAAGCTGAATTTACTAAGTGGATTGCTGTTTTTGGCGAGGCTGATGCCTTCAAGCCAGACATGGTTACTGTCAGCAATATCCGTAAGGGTGTAGGAAATATAGCGGGTGTTACCATCCCTGTGTATGAGGGAGCGGATTTTGCCCGTGGAGACTACGATCTGTATTCCACCCCTTTGTGGATTGACCTGGCAGCAGATAAAATGGAACAGGCTCTTTCTCTTGACTTGGAGGCTGATGTGCTGGACGAGCAGGTACGATTGCTGAATATTGAGTTGCGTACCACCACCCAGCGTGTAAACCTCTTTGAAAAGGTAAAGATTCCTGAAACAAAAGCTAATATCAAGAAGATTACCGTCTACTTGGGTGACCAGCAGGTTGCCGCCGTTGTTCGTGGTAAGATTTCCAAGAAAAACCTTGAGCGGGTGGCACAAAAGGCTGACAGGGAGGTATCTGAATGATTGTACCTATGAAAAAGGTTTCCTTTGTATTGTTGGAAGAACATCGTAAGGAAGCCCTTAAGAAAATGCGTCGGCTTGGCGTGGTGCATTTGGAAAAGGTAAGCGGTGCCAGTGAAGAACTTGCTGCATTCAAGGATACCTATTCCAAGGCAGAAACTGCCTACGCAATCCTGTCTGAAATCAAGCTGCCTAAAAAGGCTGTTTCCACTGCCACCTTTGACCGAGACAAGGTTCTGGCTAAGGCAGAGGAAGTAGTGGCGCTTGCTGATAGGAAAAAGCTGTGTAAGGATATTATTTCCGCCCATACCTTGGAGTTGGAGCGGTTTGCAGGCTGGGGAGATTTGGATGCAGAAAGCTTCCAATATCTTGCAGGAAAGGGAATTATTCTTTCCTTGTATGAGATTCCTCGTGATGCATATTTGTCCATACCAGAAACAATCAATACTTTGGTGGTAAACGAGAATAAGTCTTTGGTTCGGTTCCTGCTGATTCAGTATGGTGAAGCTGGATCTACCTTGGCTTGTGCTTCTCGTCCTGCTGATATGCCAGCTGAGGCCTATGCTGTTCCTATGATCAGCTCCTCTTCAAAGCAGTTGCGTGATGAGATTTCTTCCCTGCGTGGTGAGATTGAATCCATCGACAAGGCTTTGACTGAGGCTGCTCTGGATAGACAGCTGTTCAAGCAGTACTGTTCCGTTGTGGGAAAGGATATCGAATTCGAAAATCTTTTCTCTGGAATGGGACGGGAAGAGGATACCGAGGACGGTCGTCCTTATATGGCATTGTGCTGGCTCACTGGTTACGTGCCTGTAGAGGATGTGGCTGCTGTTCAGGCTGCCGCTAAAGAAGAAAACTGGGCTGTAGTTGTATCTGACCCAGCAGAAGAGGATGAGGTTCCTACCAAGCTCAAGAACAACAAGTTCGTTAGCTTGATTTATCCTGTATCCGACTTCTTGGGTACAGTACCTGGATATCGGGAATACGATATTTCTGGTTGGTTCCTGTTGTTCTTCTGTATTTTCTTCGGAATCATCTTTGGTGACGGTGGATATGGTTTGTTGATGGTGCTGGCTGCAGTCTTTGCAGATATTGGTGCCGTGACAAAAAAGAAGAAGATTCCTCCTGCATACAACCTGTTGTTGTTGTTAGGATTCTTCACCATGGCATGGGGTGCTGTTACCTGTACCTGGTTTGGTTTAAGCCCCGATTTGTTGCCAAGCTGGCTTACTGGCCTGTCTTTGCAACCTATCTCAAATGCTTATGCCGCCATCTCTCCAGAGAACGAGGCATTGGTAAAGCAGAATCTTCAGATTTTCTGCTTTATGTTGGCTCTTGTCCAGCTTTCCATTGCCCACCTGAAGGGTATTGCTCGGTACATTAAATCACCAAAGTGCTTGGGAGAATTAGGTTCCCTGCTTCAGCTGTGGGGTATCTTCTTCGTGGTACTGAACATGGTTGTTAAATTGGATACCTTCTGTGGTATTCCTACCATGGGAACAATGGTGTTGGGTGTTGTTGGAGTTGGTTTTGCCTTGAGTTTTATCTTCTCCAATTACGATGGTAGTCTTGGAGCCTCTATTCTGGAAAGCTGCAAGAACATTGTTTCCGTGCTTTTAGGCGTGGTAAACGTATTCTCCGACATCGTTTCCTACATCCGTCTGTGGGCCGTAGGTCTTGCAGGTGGAGCCATTTCTGCCACAGTAAACGATATGGCTGGTCCCATGTTGGGCGGTGCCATCATCTTCTTCGGAGTGCTGTTGCTGGTGTTCGGTCATGGATTGAACATGATCTTGAACGTATTGTCTGTAATTGTTCATGGTGTTCGCTTGAATACACTGGAGTTCTCCAGCCACTTGGGAATGTCATGGTCTGGTTTTGCTTATGAGCCCTTCTGTGAAGGTGCTGATAATAAATAGAGTTCTTTTTTTAGGAGTATAATATGATTGGAATGTTTGGAGCAGCTTGTGTTCTTGGTATTGCAGCTATTGGTTCTGCAATTGGTATTGGTTGTGCCGGTCAGGCAGCTATTGGTGCTTGGAAGCGTTGTTACATGAACAACAAGCCCGCTCCCTTCATCCTGACTGTTTTTGCTGGTGCCCCTCTTACCCAGACCATCTATGGATTTCTGTTGATGCAGAATATGATTAACTCCACCAAGGATGGTGCCTTCCTGTTGGCTTTGGGTATCTTCTCTGGTCTTGCCATGGCTGCTTCTGCCGTATTCCAGGGAAAGGCTGGTGCTGCTGGTTCTGATGCTCTCGGTGAAACAGGAAAGGGTTTTGCCCAGTACATCATGGTTGTAGGTCTTTGTGAAACTGTTGCTTTGTTCGCAATGGTATTCTCTATGATCGTACTGAAATAAAAGGAGACTTCATGCATCACACACGTCAAGTGTATATTGGTGGTGCGGGAAGAACAAAACGGCTGGGTATCGGTGGTTCATCACCGGTATCCATCCAAACAATGTGGAAAGAGGGCATTACCGACATCCTTCAGGATCGGGATGCCCTTTTGTCTATTGTTCACCGCATGGAAAAATTGCAGGCTTTAGGATGCGATATCATTCGATTTGCAGTGCCTGACATGGCAAGCGCCGATGCCTTGGTGCTTCTGGCCAAGGAAACAGACATTCCTTTGGTAGCCGACATCCACTTTGACTACAAGCTGGCATTGCGGTGTTTAGAGGGGAATGTTGCCAAAATCAGAATTAATCCTGGAAATATTGGTAGCCGAGACCGGGTAGAAGCAGTGGTAGCTCGTTGTAAAGACAAAGGAGCTGCTATTCGTATTGGAGTGAATACTGGTAGTCTCCCTCAAGATATTGCTGCCGACGTGCGGGATGGAAAGCTTACTCGTGCTCAGGGCCTTTCACAAACAGCTGCTCGTGAAGCTGAAGTACTTGATAGCCTTGGTTTTGATCAGTTTGTTGTCTCCATGAAAGCCTCATCAGTAAAAGAAACGGTGGATTCTAACAGGGATTTTGCTTCTCGCTTTGATATTCCCCTTCACGTGGGAGTTACAGAAGCAGGCCCCTTAGTTGGAGGCATTGTTAAAAGTACCTTAGCCTTTAGCCGCCTGCTGGAGGAGGGAATTGGTAATACCATTCGAGTTAGTCTTTCTTCTTCCCCAGACAATGAGGTTATTACCGCTCGTGAAATCCTTCGTGAAACAGGACTGCGAGCTGGTGGTGTAAAGATTGTATCTTGCCCCCGATGCGGACGAAATGGCTTTGATGTTCACGCCTTTATGGACAAGTGGGAAGCAGAGCTTCTTTCCATGGACAAGGATATTACTGTAGCCGTTATGGGGTGCGTGGTAAACGGACCTGGAGAAGGAAAGCATGCTGATATCGGCATTACTGGTACTGGAGATAAGGTTACCATTTTCAAACACGGAAAAATAGTTCAAACGGTTTCAGCAGAATCTGCCGATACTGTATTTAGAAAGGAATTGTTAAGTCTGTGAATAAGAGAAAACTAGTATTTATCAGTATTGCATTACTCCTCAGTTCTATGGTTTTTGCCATTGAGTTGCCTTTGTTTCAAAAATCAGCACGGCTTTTGGAGGATGCCCAGTTTGCCTTTGATTCCGGTGAATACGGTAAGGCACTTCTGTTGGCAGAAGAGGCAAGGTTATTGCGTCAAAAGGAGGCTACTGAGTCTCTTGATGCCTTGAATGCAGCTCTTCATCCCCAAGAAGTGCAGAGTGCTGGTGACAATATTCTTGATGTTATAGCTGTTTTGCAGTCTCGTGATGTGTACGATGTAGTTAATCTCATTGAATATACAACTTCCCTCCACAATGGAACTTTTTTCAACAATTCTATTGCGGAGATTCAAAAGCATCTGGCTGCCAAGACTATTTTTCCTGAGGCAGCCCATCTTATGGCAAAAATCTACGAGTTTGAGGGAGAGTATGAGCTTTCCTATTCATACTATATGGATGCCTGGAATAATGCGGATATTTTGGATATTCCAGAAAGCAGATACGACATATTGTATGATATGGCAAATCTTTCCTACAATTTTGATGATTATGAAAACTGCGAAAAAGCGCTGATGTTGATTATTGCCTCTGATCCCTATTACGGAAACGACGGATTTACTGTAGCACTGACAAATTCTGTTCAAAGAGGTTATAGTGCGGACAAGATTTTTAATCTTTATCGTGCAGACTGTTATCGTTCTATTCCAGCTTTTTTCCGCTTGACTGAGTTGTATGTGGAACAGGAGCGGTACCAGGAAGCCTTTAAGATGTCTTTGTTTGGTACTTTGGCATCCTTTACGCGTATGAATAATTTCTTGGCAAATCGTGTTACAGAGTTTGAATACAAAAACCTACGAGAGTTTTTTCAAATTGCAATTAATAACTATGAGTTGGCAGAATGGAGCATGGATCAAGGCTTTTGGCGTTGCTTTTATCGGCTTGCTGATTTAGGCTCACAAATGTTCCCTGAAAATGAGGATTTTGCCAAGGAGCTGTTGGTAGTAATTGCTCAAACAGCACCAGAAAATTACTGGCGTCAGTTGGCTATTGGAAAACTGTAATAAGGTACTTCATTTTGATAAAGAACTAAATAATAAAAGCCTGACCTCGGAGAAGTCAGGCTTTTATTTTATCAACTACATATTACTTCTAGTAGTGGAGGCCGATTCCAATTTCGATTTCAGGGCCTTTCTTGCTTCGCCAATCCTGTTCTAGGAGTTTAGCACCAATATCCAAGCCTGCACTAGCTCTCACTTGAATGCTTCTCATTTTATTTGGATACACGATAACTTCAAGTCCTGCTGAATAAAATCCATCATCCAGATGTACCCAGCAATAGTCATCTGCACCATACAAAGCAATATCAATAAAGGGGACAACTTGCATTTCAAAATCGAAGAATCCGAACCAAGAAGGCATATCACGCTTAAACAAAGCCTTTCCCCAACCACGCCAATCGGTTTCTAGCACTCTCATGGGGAAATCAAGGTTCATAACAAAGCCAGTTGGTAAATTAGCCCGACCAGAATTATAACTTTTGCCATTGTAAACACCTCTCATCCATTCTGCTACGTTAGTTGTGGTAGAATTACTTTTTTTAACCAAATCGTAGTGAGTAAAGAGTTTTGAACGGGTAGAAATACCAAAGAAGTTGATGAAATAAAATCCTTCAAACTGTAAGGCTAATTCTGTGGTCCAGTTTGTTGAATGGAAATTGTATTCGTAGGAATTAGTGAGGCTGGAGGTAAAGCCCTTTCTAAAATTTCCAATCCAGTTTACCTTTCCTGCAGAAAATCCATATCCTAAACCAAGGCTAGGGCCAACTAAATCAGGATGATTGATTCCATTCAAGTCCCAACGATAGGTGATAGAGCTATAGGGAACAAACTTAATGTTTCCAAAGGCCCCTGTTGTACGAAGAAGTGTAATGGGAGTACTAAATTTGGCGAATTCAGTTCCGTAAATCCAATCTCCGGCCGCTTTGTAGTCATTGTCAATATCTACAGACTGCTTTGTTTCCAACTTTAAGGTGATATATTTGAAGGCATAAGCTAAATCTAAACCAGTGGAAAAAGAAAAGTTTGGGCTGGAATCGCCAAAGGTATAGTCAATGGAAGCCTTGTTGTTCCATTGGGCATCAAGAACTCCTAATGCAAAGGGAATTGCAAAGTCAATTCCCATGCCCAAAACATTTGTTGCCCCCTCATCTTTTTGATAGAACTCCAAGTCAAAATTCAGTGGCTCCATGGTACCCAAAAAATTGTAGTCCCTTATTTTAAATTTAAAGGAAAAACCTGAATTTGAGTCGTATTTAGGATAGGGCAAGGGGAGAATATTCCAGGTTTCATCTGCAATGATGAATAAACTCACTGGAATAATGTCTTCGGTAGTGGGATTACCTAATTCATAGCGTACTTGAGGATTTTCAAGAACTCGCTGGTCACTGAGTTTTTGAAAGATAAAATCAATGTAGAGCTGAAGCTCTTCTTGAGAGCCAAAGATACGGTCTTTTCTAATATCCAGAGCCTTGTTTAGTGCGTATTCCCGTGTTCTACCGTCCAATTCATATTGGACATCAGTAATTTGATACTGCTCAGCAAAAACCGTAAAGATAGTGGTTACTAAAAGCAATACAAAAGTAATTTTTTTCATAATTGATATGCTCCTGTGTCTTACAAAACAACTAATTTTTAAAATTGTTTATACCTCATTCGGAAAGCAGGTGGTACGACAGAATAAAAATCATCTTTAGAAGTGCTGTATCATGATTTAACCAGCAGTATCTTTGCTAGATTCAATCTTATTTACCTCAGTGATAAATTCATCTAGATTCTCGAAATGGCGGTATACAGAGGCAAATCTGATGTAGGCCACCTTGTCTAGGCCATGGAGTTTTTCCAGCACTAAATCTCCCAGTTCCTCCGTGGGAATTTCTCTGGAGGTTCTTCCTCGGATGAAGACGATGTCTTCGATTTCGGAAATAAGGTTGTCTGTCATGGTGGCAGAAACAGGTCGTTTTTCCAAGGCTCTGGCAATGCCTTTTTCTAGCTTTGCCCGATCAAAGGGCTGGCGGCGACCGTCACGCTTTACCACCATAAAGGGCTTTTCTTCAATTCGTTCGTAGCTGGTAAATCTATAGCCACAGCTAATACATTCCCGCCGCCGTCGGATACTTTCGCCAGTACCCAAGGTTCGGGATTCAATTACCTTGTCATCAAGACTGCCACAATAAGGACAACGCATAAAAAATCCTCTCAATTTTTGTAGTATACACTACAAAAAAAGTCCCTTCAAGAGCTTGTAATTTTAAGATATTTCTTTTTCACGACTTAAGATAGCCTGCCAGGTGTTTTCTGCCTCTGTAAAGGCAAGCACAAGAAGCTGGGGAAATAGCTGATACATCATTTTAAGGCCAGCTGCTCCTCCACGAGCCTTCCAGGAAAGCTCCAGCTGGTTCCACAGACTCATGAGGCGGGGAATGAAGGAAATAATCATAGTGAGGCTAAAGGTAAAGCTGGCTTGACTTTGGATTTTTTTTCCACAAATCGGAAGTCGTTGTAAAAGCTCTCGTAGCTGCAGCTCTATTTTTTCCAAGCTGAATTTGAGCTGGGTAGTTGTGGTGGTTTTGTAAAAGAATCGGGCTAGCTGAAGGCTCACCAACAGACGGAGCATTGACAGGGCAATGGTTGGTGAAGGAATGAATAGCACAGGAGCGAGGATTTTGACCTGACTCAGGTTGATGATAATACTAGCCATATAATAAATCAGAATGTAGATGAATATGGGCTTAAAGTCTTGAAATTGACTTGTAAGAGAAAATCCTAAGGGAAGAGAAACAACTACAAGAAGACAAAACAGAATTGCAGTAGGAATTAAATCAATATAAAATAATGAAATAACTGCTATAAGCAAAAGCAGAAGCTTTAATCCGGGATTGATTTTTGTAAGGGGACTTTTGGTGGGGTGGAAGGAAAAGAGGCTTAGCTCCATAGCAGGTCTTCCAATGTACAGTATTGTCTTAGGGGATTACGGATGGCCCAGGATTCAAGGTTTTGTTTGAGGCCATCTTCTGGACTGCCATCAAAAACGAGGGTACCATGGTATAGCACCATAAATCTTGTGGCAAGTCCAAGACATTTTTCCAGCTCGTGGGTCAAGACCACAATGGTTTTTCCTTCTTCATGGAGTTGGCTCAAAAGCCTGTTAATTTGCTGTACTCCAGGATAATCTAGGTTTGCAAAGGGCTCGTCAAAAATGATGATATCCCGCTCCAAGGCAAGAATTCCTGCGGTGGCCAATCGTCGTTTTTCTCCGCCGGAAAGACTCCGGGAAGGAAAAGAAGCTTTTTCTGTCAATCCCACTCTTTTCAAGGCTTCTGTGCCTAGAGAATGAAGCTGTTCACCTTTAAGCCCTTTGTTTTTAGGCCCAATCAAAACATCTTCCCAGGGAGTTTCACCCAAAATTTGTAGGTCTGGATTCTGGAATACCAGTCCTACGGCACTTTTTCTGGTAACCTTTCCTGAGCTGGGCTTTACCAAGCCTGCAATAATAGTCATCAAAAGACTCTTTCCTGAACCGTTGGCTCCCCCTAAAACCACAAAGTCATTTTTATTTAGAGTAAAGCTAATGTCCTTTAATGCATGAAAATAAGATTTTGATTCCTTGGTGTCGCTAGATAGTCTGCCAGACAAGGGAAATTTTTTGGAGATGCCTTCCAGCAGGAGAATGGGTTCTTGGTTTGCTGTCATGAACGTGCTTCATCTCCCTGGTCTTGATCATCCTGCATAAATCTCGCCACCACAGGACGAAGCCGAGCTGCCACGGGCACCATGATACAAATCTTGATGATATCTGGAATCAGGAAGGGAATGACGCACAGAGAAAGTGCTTGGGAAAAGCTTGTTCCAGTAACCCGTCTAAAATTAAGCACTCCAATCAAATAGGTGAATCCAAGCCCTGCAACAGCTGCCCGTGTCAGCCGAAAAAGTGATGCTCTAGACAGGGGCTTTTCTTCAATTTTGGGCTTGGTAGCAATGGCTCCTGCAATGAGGGCTCCTACAAAATAGCCCATCAAAAAGCCTCCAGTGGGACCATTTAAAACGGCTATTCCGCTTCTTGCTCCAGAGAAAACAGGGAGTCCCAAGGTTCCCACCACCAAAAACATTCCCACGGCAGCAGCTCCTTGAGGGAGTCCAAATACAAGGCCCGCAGAAATGGCTACTAGATTTTGCAGCACCAAGGGAATGGGGCCCAAGGGGATGGAAATAAAGCCTGTTATGCAAATAATTGCAGCATACATGGCCATGAACACTGAGCTACGGGATGTTTTTTTCACTGCTTTCTCCCTTTTTTCTCCGTTACAAAAACACTAACGAAGGCAAGAATAAGGCAAAGGACTGGTAGCCAATCACCAAACATACAATACACCGTAACCTTCCGTTGGTAAATGGGTACAGAGGTGTATAACGAGGCCTCTTGAAAAAGGGGCATATCTGCAATGACCTGGCCCTTGGGATTTACCACCACGGAATAGCCTGAATTGGTGGAACGAATGAGGGTGGTTCTAAATTCAATGGCTCGGAAGGAAGCAATGGCAAAATGCTGGTATTCAGCAGAATTGGTCATGGACCAAGAATCGTTGGTGATGTTGACAAAAACCTCGCTACCAGCACGGAACAAGGCACGGCACACCATGGGAAAGGCATCTTCAAAGCATATAGGAATGCTTATTGTAACGTCAGATCCTGCTTTCAATGGTACAGTGAACAAGGTGATTTTGGTGCCAGGAGTCCAGCCACTGGAAAAACCTAGGATGGTTTCCAGCAAGTTCCGTACCCATTCATACTGGGCACCGGGAATAACCTCTGCAAAGGGTACTAGATGCATCTTGCCGTAGTAGCCCTGATAGTCACCGGCTCTGTCAAAGAACAAGGCTGCATTTGCATACATTTTCTTTGATTTATCAATGGTGGCTGCCCCACCAATAACACTAGGCACCTCCAGCTGTTGAAGGTAGGGAATCAGTGGGCGGGGAGTAGGATTGTCGTGGTAATAGAACTTAGATTCAGGAAAGGTGTAGGAAAGTACCGATTCGCTCCACACTACTAAATCAGGCTTCTCACCGGTGACAGCTACACAATCCTCCACAGCAGCATCTGTGAGCTCTTGGGAAATCCGTATGGGTAAATCATCCCTACCTACTACCCAAGAATCAATATTTTGTTGTACCATAACTGTTTCCATGTGTTTTACTGGTACAAGCTCCTTGTTCAGCTGCCAGGCTCCGTACACCACAGAAAGGACAAAGAATGCCATGCAGCAGGCGGTAAGCTGACGGTACTGGAAAAACTGGGTGCTGTTGTTTTTTGTAATTGAAGATGACAGCAGACAAATTCCTTCTCCCACCAAGGCTCCAAAAAGGGAGAACAGGAAGGAGATTCCCCAGGTTCCTGTTATGTCCACAATCTGGGTCAGCAGGTTCCACTTGTAGGAGGTCATAACCAACGTACCCCAGGGATAGGCCAAAAAACCTAAGGCTGAGGATTTTGCCCATTCGTACAGTGTCCAAAGCAGGGCAAAAAACAAAGGTTGATACTTTCTTTGTTGTTGGAGGGCTGCGGGAATTTTTCGTTTTCCAAGGAAGTAATGGAAATAACAGCCAAAGGCCATGCCCTGAGCCCCTGTTCCCAAGGCAGAAGCTCCTAACGTAAAGATGGCAAAATCTCTGAAAAATCCAAGCCAAAAGCTAGACATAAGATGGACAAGAAATATTTGCAATCCTGTGAGCAGGGACGCTTCCAAATAGGAGTGGCTATTCTTCAACGCAAGATATAAGGGTGCTAGGGCAAAAAGTCCTAAAAAAGGGGATCCAAATGGTAAGAATTCATTTTGAATTGCAAGGGAAAAAATTATTGCAGAAAAAATTACGTAAAAAACTTGTATAATTCTGTTCATTGTATTATTATCTTATCAATATATTGTACTTAGTGCAAGATTTCACGATGTACATCCGTGAACAAACAATAATCGGAAGCATTACTGAATGAAAGAAGTTATAGAAGCACATCTGAAGGAGTACGGGAAAAAACCTGATTTATTAGTTTCCGCACCTGGTCGTTTTCATCTTATCGGGGAGCATTCCTGGTTCTGCAAAGACAAGACCCTTTCCATGGCTGTAAATTTCCCCATTTATGTAGCCATTTCTGTGAGGGATGATGTAACGGTTCATTTTAACTTTGTACAGATGGACGAACGAAAGCGATGTAATCTCACAAACTTAAAGTTCCGCAAGGAAGACCGTTGGGCTAATAGTATCAAGGCCATGATATATGGCTTTACCTCTGGAGGATTTTCTGTCAACGGTATGGATATAACCATCTGGTCGGAAATCCTTCCTTCTGCAGGCTTTGGTATTACCACTGCCATAAAGGTGGGAACTGCCTTTGGAATTAAAACCCTCTGTGGTTCTACTTGTTCCGAAGTCCAAATGCTGCAGGCTATTGAGCGGGGAAATAAGCTCTTTTTGGGAGCAGGAAACTACATTGCAGATATTTTTGCCGCAATCTATTCCAAACCTGGCTCCTGTATTCTCACCGACCATGCCACCAATAGCTTTGATATTTTGCCTTTTCAGTTTGAAGACGTTTCAATTATCTTGACCGATGCCCGTGTTCCTCGTATTTCAGTGTGGAACGAGGCTTCTGTAATGGAGCCAGAGAATGTACTGCTGCTGGGTGAGCTTAAGGAACGAAAGAGCCGTGTCTACGGTGGCTGGCAATATGAGGAATCTACTACGGAAATCAACGAGGTGCTTTCTGTGGTGGATGAAGACATGGGACGCCGTCTCAAGTGCATTATGCTGGAGCACAAGTACATTCTCAAGGCAGTGGATGCCTTAAAAAGCAATGATTTTGCCTTGTTCTGTACCACCGTGAGCCGTTCTCAGGACATTATGCGTGATTTGTATCTTATCTCCTGTCCTGAAATCGATTGGCTAGTAAAGCGTGTCCAAAATTTTGACACCACCATGGTACGAAATCCCAACGGTTGCTCAAGAATCACAGGTAAGGGATTTGGTCGTTGTACCTATACCATCCTGCAAAAAAAGGATGGGGAGCTCTACAAGCAAAAGCTGTCGGAATATGAACGGATTTTTGGCTTCCATCCATCCTGCTATGATGTTGAGCCTGCTGGAGGAGTACATTTATGCGACTTTTGATCACCAACGATGATGGTATTGATGCTCCCGGCCTTGCGGAGCTGGCTCGTAGTTTATCTGCTGACCATGAAGTGTGGGTGGTAGCTCCCGACAAGAATCGCTCTGCCATTTCCAATGCCATCTCAATGGCTGATCCCCTCAAAATCACCAAAAAAAAAGAGCGTTGGTATGCCTGCTCTGGAGTACCTGTAGATTGCGTCATCAATGGGTTAAGAACTATTTTACCCGCTCCTCCAGATGCCATTCTTTCCGGCATTAATAAGGGTGCAAATCTTGGTACCGATGTTATCTATTCTGGAACCTGTGGTGCAGCCCGTCAGGCTATTATTTCTGGGTATCCAGGAATTGCCTTGAGCATAGAGAATTTTAACTCTCGAAGCAAATGGAATTTCAAGCCACTGGCAGAATTTGTTCAGAAAAATCTACCAGAGCTTATTGCCTTGTGTTCTCCCGATGTGTTTGTAAACATCAACGCTCCTTCAGCCGATTCCTATGCTGGCTGGAGAATTACCCGTCTTTCCAAGCGAACATACAACAATTTTATTGATACCTTTACTGCTCCCGATGGTTCTTCTTATACCTTCTTCCAAGGTGGCAAGGTATCTACTGAAGGTGGAGACGACTGTGACTTTGCAGCAGTAAGTCAAGGATTAATTTCTATCGGTCGTATTCATGCTCAGCCAACAGATGCCGATGATATGAAAGAGAAGGGTTTAAAATTAAGTCTGTAAGGCTTTTCTTAAGGAAAGATAATGGAGCAACGGTTACTATCACAAGGTATTCTCTTATACAAGACAGGAAAATATACAGAAGCCTTGCATTTTTTTCAGTCCTTGTCTTCTGAACAAGCGAATGATTTAGACGTGATTTATTTTATCGGTCTGTGCTACATGAAGTTGAAGCGTTACGAGGATGCCCTGTTGTATCTGGAGCAAGTAGTAACGGCCATTCCAGGAGACGACATCCAGCAGGACCGGATTCTCCAATGCCGTCTTGTGCTGGCAGTTATCTATGCCACTACAGGTCGCTCTCGTCTTGCTGAATTCGAGCTTCGGAGCCTGAAGGAAACGGGATATAATCCCTGTGCAGTGTATGCTGCCATGGCCTATATTTCTTGGCTGCAGCAGGACTACACAAAATCTATAGAGCAGTACGAAAAGGTTTTGGAGATGGAGCCTGAAAATATTACCGCCTTGAATGGTCTTGGCTATGTTTTGGCCTGTCTCAATAAGGATTTAACCAGAGCCCTCATGCTTTCCAAGCGAGCCTTGGACATTTCTCCAAATTCACCAGCCTGTCTTGATACCCTAGGATGGGTATATTACAAGCTGGGCTTGTTGGATGAAGCTGAAAATTTCCTGAGAAAGGCTCTGGAAAAGGATATGTCCAACGAGGAAATTCTAGAACACCTAAAGATGATTCAAGCAAGCCGAGAGAATTCGGCATTGGGAGGAAAATAAATGAAAAAACTGCATCTGACAAAGCTGCATGGTGGTAAGCTACACCTTGCACTGGCAGTATTCCTGAGCATCAGTATTTGTACACTTTTTTCCTCTGATTTTAAGTCAGTGACAGTGGAGACAGCTGATTCCCTCTTTGCTGAAGAGGAATTCCGCCGTGGAGTTCATTCTTATTATCGAGGCTCCTACAACGACGCCATCCTTCTATTTGAAAAGGCCTTGTCATACCTGCCCACAGAAAATTTGATTTTGGATTGGTTGGGACGAGCTTACTATCGAGCAGGAATGGAGGATGTAGCTCTGCAGCATTGGCAGATTGCTTCTAATGCAGGCTACGGCGGAATGCTATTGGCAAACAGAATTGAAATTGTTCGTGAGCGGAGAGTTTCTGGAAAAACCTCCTTGGTTTCCAGTCAATTTGCCGAGGCAGGAAATTATCCTGGACTTGTAAACGGAAACCTGATTTTCAGCCAGCCCTCTGCTATCCTTGCCAACGACAACGGTACAAACTGGGTCTTGGCTTACGGGTCTAACGAGCTCTTGCTGATGGATATTAACGGTTTTATTATCAATCGTGTGAGAGGTCCTCTTCAGGGCTTTGACCGTCCCATGGACATTATCAGAAAGAAGGATGGAAATCTTCTTGTTTCTGAATATGCTGGAGACAGAATTGCCGTGCTGGACAGCAAGGGTAACTTCAAGGAGTATATTGGCTCCAAGGGTGTAGGGCTGGGACAGTTTGTAGGACCCCAATACCTAGCTTTGGATTCCTCTGAAAATATCTATGTAACAGATTTTGGTAACGCCCGTGTTTCAGTCTTTGACAAGGATGGAAATCCGCTGTTCAATTTCGGAAAGAAAAATGGCAGTTTTCCTGGATTTGCCGCTCCCACTGGTATCTGCATTTTCTCTGACATGGTGTATGTCGCTGATGCAGTGAAGGGTACCATTTACTCCTTTGACCGCTCTGGAAACTACAGAGGAATGCTGGTGCCAGAAAAAACCTTTAGTCGCCCCGAATCCTTGCGTCTCAGCGATGATTTCATCTTAGTAAGCGACGGAAACAGAATCTGTTCTGTGGATTTGTCCACAGGGGCTGTCTTTGAAAACGGTCGTACCGGAAGTGCTCCTTCTCGAATCCTGTGTGCCCAGCCTGACGTAAATGGCAATATTCTTGCCTCTGACTTTGTTTCCAACGAAGTATATGTCATGTCCAAAATGACAGAGCTGGTTGGTGGACTTTTCCTTCAGATTGAGCGGGTTAATGCAGACAATTTCCCAAATATTACCTTGGAAATCAAGGTGGAGAACCGTCAGCGTCAGCCTGTGGTGGGATTGAAGGCAGAAAATTTTTATCTTACAGAAAATGGCATTCCTGTTACTGCTCAAAAGCTGGAGGGTGCAGCCTATTCCAACGAGGTGTGCGACATTGTAGTTGTACTTGACCGTTCTGTGCAGACAAGCCTCCACAATGAGGCTTTGGAAACAGCCTTAAAGGAAATTGCTCGCAGCATGGATGGTAAGGGAACCTTGTCTGTGGTTTCATCAGGAAGTGTTCCTACCACAGAGTATTCTGGTGCACCCAACAATTTGGGAGATTTTACCGTGGAAGCCCTGAAAACTCCCGTATCTGATGATTGTACCACGGACTTGGCTTTGCGTTTGGCTGCCAATACCTTGGTAAACGGAGAAAAGAAGCGTGCCATTATCTACTTGACTGGTGCTTCTAACTTGACCCATTCATCCTTTTTGACCTACGGATTGTCCGACATGGTTTCTTATTTTAACAACAACGATATTTCCTTCTATACCGTTAATTTAACCCAGAATGTGTTGCCAGAGGAAATCATTTACATTACAGAGGCCACTGATGGTGATACTCAATTTGTGTATCGTCCAGAAGGCTTGTCTGGTATTGTACAGGAAGTGATTGCCACACCAAATGGCTCGTATCGCCTGTCTTACACTTCTTCCTTGAACACTAATTTTGGAAAGGATTATCTTCCTTTGGAGGTTGAAGCATATCTTTTGAACCGTTCTGGTCGTGATGAAATTGGCTATTACGCTCCACTGGAATAAAAGCTGTATCTGATTTGAAAGGGAATTTTCAATGAAAAGAGGAATCCCCCTAAAGCTGAACGTGAAAGTTCAATTTTAGGGGGATTTTTTTATGCTTTTGGGCGGCTAAAGTGATGGAAGGTGTTTCCATCCTTGTGAAATACGTGGGTCTGGATGTTAAAAACCGTATCTAGTAAGCCTGTTTCAATTACTTGATCTGGGCTTCCTTCCGCATAGAGCTTGCCTCGCTCCAACAAAACGATGTTGTGGGAGTTTTCTAGAGCAAGGTTTAAGTCGTGAAGCACCATGATGATGGTTTTTCCTTGGCTGTTAAGGAATCGAACCAACTCCATCAATTCCAGCCGAATATTAATGTCAAGATAGGTGGTAGGTTCGTCCAAAAACACTATGTCCGTGTCCTGGGCTAGCGCCATGGCAATAAATGCCCGCTGTCGCTGTCCACCAGAAAGACTGGTTAAAAGGCTGTTGCGTAAATCCTGAAGCTGCACGTGGTTCAAGGCCTTTTCTATAGCCTCATGGTCTTTTTGGGTCATGCTCTGGCCATATTTGTGGTAAGGATAGCGGCCGTAGGATACCAAGGTGGCTACAGTAATTTCTGGGGGAAAATTATTCTGATGAAGGAGGGAAATTCGCTTTGCCACCTCCTTTGACTTCATACTGTGTAAATCCTTTCCGTCCAGCAATACCTGCCCCTGTTGTGGTGTGAGCAAGCGAGCTGCTAGCTTTAGCAGGGTACTTTTTCCACTACCGTTGGAGCCAAGGATTGTGGTGATTTTTCCTTCCGGAAAGCTTAAACTGAACTCTTGGAACAGGGGATGGCGGGAAGGATAGGCAAAGGAAACGTTCTGTAGCTCAATCATTTTGGCTCCTTTTGTTGCGAATCACCAGATAGATGAAGAAGGGGCCACCTGCCAAGGAAAGGAGAATACCCACAGCAACCTCGTAAGGGGCAAAAACAATGCGGGAAACAAGGTCACAGAGGGTTACAAAGCCGGCCCCAGCAAAGATACTGGCTGGAACCAAAAGTCGGTGGTCACTACCGATGAAAAATCGAATGGCGTGGGGAACGATGAGACCCACAAAACCAATCAATCCAGCAAAGCTTACAGCCGCACCAGTGAGGATGGCTGCAGTTGTAATCAACAGAAAGCGGGTAGTGGACACAGCCATTCCCAGAGCCTTGGCAGTGTTGGAGCCTAAGGCAATGATGTTCATGTCTCGACGCAGGAATACGGAAAACACCAAGCCGATAATGATGTACACCACCGCAAACTGAAGGTTATCCATGGTAACAGAGCCCAGTCCACCCACCAAGAAGGTACTGGCTCCAATGTAGGCATCGGGAAAGAGTATCATGATAACATTCATGCCAGCTCCCAAAATGCTACTCATGGCAATACCAGTGAGCACTAAAGACAGCTTGGTGGAGCCTCTTCCCATGGCCAAGGCAAATATCATGAGGGCGGTAATGAGGGCTCCCAAGAAGGCTGCCAAGGGAAGCAGGGCTGGTTGGCTAGGAAAAAGTACGGAGCAAGCCAGCACAAAAAATCCTGCACCATTGTTTATACCGATGATGTTGGGACTGGCCAAGGGATTTTGCAACACAGCCTGCATAATTGTTCCTGCCACTGCCAAGGCACTTCCTGCTAAGAGGGCACCGAGTACTCGTGGTAAGCGGCTAAAATAAATGATTCGATAAGCTGGTGACGTTGTATCTCCGGTGAGCACTGATCGAAAGAAATCCATCAAGGATACCTTGGAGGAACCAAAGGACAGGGCTAATAGAGTAATACAAAGGGTTAATGCTATTGCTGCAACTAGAACAAGCCAACCCTTTCTCAAGTTGGCCTGTCCCAAATCGCTTTTTAATTCTTCGTTCATCTTACTTGTTTACAGGGTTATTCTGGAAGTATTCTCCCAGATAGCGATAGCTTTCTGCCCAGCGTTCGTTGGGCTTGAACATGAATTTTTCTGGGGGCAGGGGATGATATCGCTTGTTCTTTACTGCAGTCAGTACGTTCCAAGCTGGATTTTCCTCTACGCTGGTGGTCAAAGCACGCAATGCCTCCTCATCGCTGTATCCCATAGGAATGACAAAGATGTAGTCAGGGTCAATCTCCATAACCTTTTCCATGCTGAAATCCTTCAGGAGGCTGGGATAGTCATCGATGATGTTTTTGCAGCCCAGCTGAGCCAGCATACCACCAGTCATGGTGGTGGAGGCCTGAGGTCTAATTCCCCCAGAATAGGTAATCATCAAAAGGGCTGTGGGTTGACTTTCCAGCTGGTACTGATCAAGAACCTGCTGGATTTGGGTAGCTACATTTTCCCCCTTCTCGGTATAAGCCTGCTGATTGCCTGTAAGCTGACAGCAAATTTCCAGCATCTTTAGGTAATCCTCAAAGTGGGTTACACTGAAATAGGCTGCAGGAATTCCAGCGGCAGCAAGGCTATTCTTAAAAGCCACGTGGTTGTCTGTACGAACTGTCTCTGATGACAAAAGCACCAGATCGGGAGCCTGAGCCAGGATAGCTTCCAGGTTGGGAGACTGGTATGTTCCCACATTTACCACAGTTTCTGGAAGTCCCAAATCCCGCTTGTCCTGAGTATCCACGGCAGTTCCCACCAATGTGTCACGTCCACCAGCTAAAAGCCAGATTTCGGTAAAGCTTCCCATGAGAGAAACAACACGCTTTGGCCGAGGCAAGGATAATTCCTGACCTAGGGCATCAGTAAAGGTAATTAACTCTGGTGCAGCTTGAGATGAAGCTACTTCTCCGTCAACCTTAGCTTTTTTGCCTGTGGTGAAGGTATAGATGCCTGCCACAATAAGCAAGATGCCGAGGCAAACAAGAAATTTTCTCGTTTTTGGAGAAAGGGGACATTTTTTCTTTTCTGTTGAACTCATTTGCTTCTCCAAGCTTTATGCCTGCTGTCGTCTGCTGAGACCGTAGGCACAATAGGTATCTTCTGCCAAGATATTTCCATCATGATAGTAGGCTGAACGGGCACGGCAACCACCGCAAATATTATTGTAATCACAGGTACCGCAGGTTCCCTCGTAGTGCTTGGTTCTCAGGGTCTTGAACACTTGGCTTTCCTTCCAAATCTCATCAAAAGGCGTTTCGTGAACGTTTCCAGCTTCCTCTACCATGTAGGCACAGGGACGAACAGCACCAGTGGGGCTGATAATGCAGTAGGTGAGTCCTGCCAAGCAGCCTCTGGTAAATCGTTCGTTAAGCTCGATGTCCATTTGTATTGCTACACGGGTGAACTGAGGAGCACAGGTGGGCTTAATGGAAATAGGTACTTCCTTCTGCTTTGCCATGATTTTCTTCAGCAATTCTTCGTATTCTTGAACTTCCACTGCGTTCTGCTCAATAAATACACCACGTCCCACGGGAATCAGGAAGAAAAGGTAGGACGCAATAGCTCCCATTTCTACGGCAAAGTCAATAACATCGCAAACCTCTTCCTTGTTCCAGTCCATAACGGTGGTGTGAATCTGGAAGGGAAGGCCCACTTCACGGCAGTTTTTCATACCTTGAATTGTCTTAGAGTAGGCATCAGGGAGACCACGGAATTTGTTGTGCTTGGCTTCATCAAGGCTGTCAAGGCTAATTCCCATGGCCTGAGCACCAGCATCCTTCAGTTTTTGGGCAACTTCCTTTGTAATCATCATTCCATTGGTACCAAATACAGGACGCAAGCCTTTGGAAGCAGCGTAAGCTACCAGCTCGTAAATATCAGGACGGAGCAAGGGTTCTCCACCGCTAAAAATCATTACCTTAAAACCTGCACGAGCAATCTCGTCAATGAGCTTCTTGCCCTCTGCTGTGGTCAATTCCTGTTCCTTTGCAGGACCTGCATTCTGATAGCAGTGGCTGCACTTCAAATTGCACTTATTGGTGGTCATCCAAGATACAATCATCTTAAACCTCTTTATATGTTTTATTTTTGTCCCTTGACTTAGGCTCAAAAATGTAATTGTTACAATTTTATCATAGTTTCAAGTTCTTGAAAACCCAAAAAATGAGGAATATTGAGAACTATTGTGAAACTTCTTGAAAGGTAACAGACAGTGCAGGAATATTGATGTTGCCTGCCTTTACCTGCAAGACTTGGTTCAGCTCCACGGTTGTCGTTGGGGTAAGTAAGGTTTCCTGGGCTAGGCTTGGTATGAGACAATAAGCCTGCTTTCCTCGGATTTCTACCACTACAGCCTCTCCTGTCCACTGAGGATTCATGGTGAGATACACTAAAATCCAGTGGAGATTGCTGTTACGCTCAGCCCGAACGGCGGCACTGGCAGCAGCATCTCCTGCAGAAATTCGCTCCAGTACCTTGTCCTTGTCTAGCAAGGGGCGTCCATCGATAAATGCTCGTAGCTGCTGATGGGCAACTAAATCGCTGTATCGTCGTAGGGGACTAGTAACCTGGCTGTACATTCCCAGTCCAAGACCAGCGTGCTGCATGGGAGTAATGCCAACGCTTCTGCTTCTCATACAACGGCGCAGTCTGTATTGTCCTGCCAAACCTGGAGGTGGGTCGGCAGGAAGATCTGGTGATTCCTGGCTTACAAAGGGGAAGGGAATGTTGTTTTTGAAGGCAAACTTTGCCGCAGCCTCTCCTGCCAACAACATGAACTCCCGCACCAAGTCTCCAGATTCCCAGTGAGTGCTGGGATGAATATCCACCTGTTCTCCATTCACAGAAATGTGAACCTCTGGCAGTGTGATAGCGACAGCACCGTTATTCAAACGACGCTGCTCATTTCGTTTGGCAATGGCAAAGAGAGGGGCAAATTCAGTAGAATCCTTTTGTTCATCCACCTGTTGATAGGTAAAGCGTTGCACCTTCACTTGAGTTTTCAGTACATCGCAGCCAAGGATTGCTCCAGACTCATCCAGCTGAATCTTAAAGGAAAGAGCTCGTGATAATCCCCCAGACTCCTCTGCTAAGCCCAAGGCGTAGTCCTCCAAGGACTCCTCTGCCAACATTCGAGCAGCACCTTCTGGAATATACAAGGTGGAGCCACGGTGACGGGCAGAAACATCGATGGGTGTGTCTGGCAAAACACTGGAAGCTGGGTCTGCAATGTGCACCCACACAAAGCTTCCGTCGTAGGCAATGGCATCGTCGGGGTCTGCACTCCAGGCATTGTCTATGGCGTAGGCAACCTGATCAAGCACCAGTCGCTCTTCCTGTGGAGGACTGGCCAGCTGCTCCGTGGCAGACTGCATGGAAAGGCCCCAGCGGGCAGGATAGGGATTTTTGTGGATGGACCACACTCCTGTGTCCAGTAGCAATTTATGGGCTTTTTCTGGTGTTTCAGTAAGACCAGCTTCCTTCATTGTGCGGGATTTTTCTGTTTTTCCAAGAGCGAGGGCTTCCACATCCTGCATCAACTGGTAGTCACCGGGAAGCTCCAGTTGACGATTTTTAAGCCGCTGGATAAAGGCACCACGGAGCTCTTCTTCTCGCTCCTTTGCTAGGCTTTTTTCTAAAAGCTTGGTAATCTCCTCCTGTGGACGAGGAATGAATTGAAGCATTTCACCCTGCTGCTGAAAGAAAAAGCTTGATTTCAATGCCTTGTACAGCTTCCAGCACTGCTCTGCTGTTGTCATGCCACCGTAATCGCACAGGTCAGCAAAGGAGGTTGCCGTTGAAAAAGCATCATCCTCTTCTATCAAAAGCTCGTACAGCGGTTCCACTAATTCCTTGCAAGCATCATCCTGCAATTCTGATGATAAAAGGGAAGGAAGAAGGCCCTTGTTGCCATCAGTTTTGTCAAAAAGGACGGAAATATCCTTATCTCGAACCTTTTGAGTGGCAAATTGAGCTGGCTTTCCTCCTGCTGAAGGAAGACTTGAACAATAAATGATAGTATATTTTCCCCCTGACTCCTCTTGAACCAGGGCTGGCTGACCTTTGTACAGCACCAAAGCATGAGTAGCAATCATGAGGCTACTATATCAAAAAAACAATTTTATATACAAGTCATAGAGAATACTCCATGGAGCTTTCTGAAGCTGTTTCAGTTTTTTAGCGCACAAAGGTGAATAGGTCTTCTGTGGAATGCTCCTGACTAAACCCGTAGCCCAAGCCGGTAAACTGCTTCATGGCCTCTGGCTCCTGCACATTTTGCTCCGCCATAAAACGAACCATTTCTCCACGAGCCATCTTTACGTACACGCCCTTTTCCACCAGCTTGCCTTCTGTCTGCTCGCAAAAACGGCAGGTAATGAAGCTATCAGTTGGCTGCACATATTTCTTTACGGCTTTGCTGTATTCATCGGAAGCAAGATTGATGATAATTTTTGAATCCTTTGTCAGTTCCTGATACAGGCTTTCTCCCCAAAAATCGTAGAGATTCTTACAAAAATCTGTTTTCAATTTAGCCTGCATTTCTAGCCGATAGGGAACGATGGCATCAAAAGGTCGTAAAATACCATAGAGTCCAGAAAGAATCCGCACATGCTTTTGAGCATAATCAAAGTATTCGTAGGTAAAAACTCGTGGCGCCATATATTGATATTGAATTCCCTCGTAGGACACCAAGGCAGGATTTGTTCCTGAATGTAAGTCCATGGTCTGGTACCGCTGGTAATTAAGCTGGGCAAGATTCTGGTTGCAGGCTAAAAGTGTTTTTAACTGCTCAAAGGAAAGAGATTTTAGATAGTCCACCAATTTTTGTGCCTGTTGAATAAAGACAGGATCTTCCTTTGGCTCTAATGCATCTGCCTTGGTACTCATATTTTTTGCTGGGGAAATAATGACCTTCATGGAAACAAGTATAGCTGATTGTTGCGGAGTTGAGAAGGGGCAATGTTGTATTGAGTTAAATACAGTAGCTATAAAGATTTAAAAATACAGTTGGTCAAGGGACGCTTCGCTTAAACCCTTGACTCGCCTTTGTTACGGTTTTCCCAAAATTGTAGAACCGCAATAAAAAAGGCTTGGAAAACCAAGCCTCACAGTCCCTAGGGGAATCGAACCCCTCTTTAAAGATTGAGAATCTTTTGTCCTAACCGATAGACGAAGGGACCAAAGAATCCACGATTTTTTCGTGTTTTATTTCCCCAAGGAGGACTCGAACCCCCACAATCAGAACCAGAATCTGAGGTGCTACCATTACACAATCGGGGAATGCAATGTAAGAGTATATTAGCGAATATAACAAAATATGTCAATAGCAAAAAATATTTTTTTTAATTTTTTTTCAACTTTTTTTAGTTAATCTTCACCCTTTTCAGAAGCATTTGCTTTGGCGCTTTTGCTTAAAAGGCGGGCCTTTGTAATGGGGAGATCTGGATTCTTTGTTTTTAGCTGGAGCACCACTTCTTCTAGCTTGTGCTGTCGTTCCTGTCCAAAATCAAACAAGTCCTGCTGCACCAGCTCTTGGCCTGGTTCCAGGTTCATGGCACCAATTCCTAAAAGACGTATTCCTCTTCCGTTATACCGTTTGTCAAAAAGCTCTGTGGCCCGCTGAAAAAGGTCTTCTGCAGAAGCAATATATCGCTGGGAGGTTTCCTGAATGGAGGTGGTGGTAAAATCGTAGTAACGGATTTTTATACAAACCGTCTTACTTTTCCAGTCCTCCTTCATGAGGCGAAACATAACGTTTTGAGAAAGATCCATAAGCGCTGTACCAATAGTGTATCTATCTGTGAGATTTTCCTCGTAGGTGTTTTCTGCACTGATGGAACGGGAGTGAGGTGCTTCACGAAAGGTGGCAGCCTCCATGCCCCGAACGGCCTTGTAAAAAAACTGTCCGCTGGCTTCTCCTAAAAAGCCTTCTAAAACAGACAGTGGAGTTTTCAAAGCATCCTGTACGGTGTGGATTCCATGGGAATAGAGCTTTGCCAAGGTTTTTTCTCCCACTCCCCATACCTTTTTCAAAGGAAGGCTTTCCATAAAGGCCTGTTCCTGTCCTATTGGTACGTAAAAGAACCCATCTGGTTTTGACATGCCGGAGGCAATCTTTGCCACATAGCGATTGCTGGCAAGTCCCACAGAAACAGTTAAGCCTGTTGCTTCAAGCACCCGTTTTTTTACCAGCTGGGCTGTTTCCTCTGGAGGCCCAAACAATCGCTGGGTACCAGTTAAATCAATAAAGGTTTCATCAATGGACATTTGCTGCACATCAGGAGAAAATTCTCCAAAGATAGCCATGACTTGGTGGGATTTTTCTCGATATCGTCTCATGTTGGAAGGAAGATAAATTCCCTGGGGACACAGGCGATAAGCTTGGTCTATGGGCATGGCAGAATGTACACCGAATTTTCGGGCCTCGTAGGATGCCGTGGACACAACCCCACGTTTATGCCCTGGGATAGCTCCCACTATCACTGGCTTTCCCAGAAAATCTGGATTATCCAGCTGTTCCACCGAGGCAAAGAATGCATCAAGGTCCACGTGCAGGAACATTAGCGTGTTTCCTCTCGGGCAAGAAAGTTTCCCTCCAGGGCGGGGAAGAAAAAGTTTCGTTCCACCAAAGCAACCTGGTACGGAGCCACCTCAAGATACAGCCGAACCTTAATGTTCTGGGGAGTATCTGCGTCGGCAGTATATTCAAAGGAAGTGGTATTTGTAGGATAATCTGGAATTAAAAAATGGGTCGTCGCACCTACTGCTGGAGCTTCCTCTAGGAAGTTCTGGGGAGAACTTTCCTGAGAAAAATTCTGGGAAGAAGGATTTTGTTCGGTAACAAAGCTCATGGCAGAATCGTACACAGGAATCTGATTTTCAGAAAGCACCTGTACTTCATAACGGATAATTGGTACAGGGGAAGCAATCTGCACCTCCACGGACTGCAATTCTAGGTAGCTTTTTCGTGACATAGAAACCTGAAGCTGTTCTGGAGCCTGTGCATCCACCAGCTGATAGAAATGACTTTGTTGGTTCAATTCTTTTTCTGGAAGACTTTGATTCAGCATAATGGAGCCAATAAATAAGGTTCCCACAATGCAGACTACCATAATACCCATAACTCCAATGGTAGCTAGAACGATTTTCAAAGAAGAAATATGGCGGTGGGTACCAAAAATATCGATTCGTACCATGATTCTTAGCCACATAACCTGAAATGGAATGAGAATACAGGCATAAAGCATGTTTCCTAGGATTCCCGTTTGCACAAGACGAAGCAGTTTATCTTGGGAGGCATATTCCAGGATGTTTACTGCATAGGGAATAAAGGGCAGTAGCATAATCAATGAGGCAATAATCAAGGGAATGATTTTTTTTGCAAGGCGACTAAAATAAATGATGATGTATTCCAGTACAAAGATGAACAAAAGCACTAAGTCGATGGAAGCAAAAATAAAGATATTCATGGCCACGACAATAGTCAAAAGATAGCCATAAACAAATTGGGCAATGGGAAGTCGAAATTTAAGGTGAAAGATAAAGGGCAGAGAAACAGCCACAAAGGAGAACAGGGTTTTTATGCCAAGAATTACCACGGTGTTTTCTGGTACCATCTCAACGAATTTTCCTGCCACCAGCTGCCCTAACCACAGAAAAAAGGTGGAAAGCAAAATGGTAATGGGAATAAGATACCAAATTCTAAAAAAGGATTGCCGGTGGATAGCTCCCTTTTTGCCTAAAAAAGAAAAACCACTGATAATAGCCAGCACTAAAACCGTAATCAACAGATACACCAAGATGGAAAATTGCTCGCCAATCCAAATGTTTTCTACAAAATGAAATACAATGTAGTTTTGGCTATCAGCAGAAACACTTTTGTCTACAGAAAAATTTTCTGTCATGGTTTTTACTGCGGCAAAAACCTTCTGCGTTTGCTCCTGCTCATTGCTATTAAAGGAAATTGCCACAGTAGCCATTCCTGAACGAAAAAAGGGAACTAAGGCAGGGTTGTCTTCAGCAAGATTTAGTCGATAGGTAATAAGAAATTCTTGGGAAACAGGCAGCGGCACCTGCTGAATCAACCACAGGGGCGTAAGAATTCCATCGCTACCGAACACAACGGTGGCCTGATCAAGCTGGGAGGCTGTTCCGTCCAGCATCACCAAGGCACAAGAATCTGGGTTGGAAATATTTTCCAACAGGATTTGAGAGCCTGTTGGATGCCATTGATTTTCTACTGGAAACATACGTTCCTGTGAAATCCTTGATTCTACGGAAACCTGTGTCTTGCTGCCAGCAGCATCAACTGCTTCTAGGGCTGAAGAAAAGGGATAGCTTTCATTTGCTAAAAGTGCCAAAGTCAAAGTTACTTCAGCGGTAGCATTTTCCATTAATTTGGCTAATGCCAGCACTTCATCTAAGCACTCTTCAGCAGTTTCCTGGGAAATGGCCAGAATAAGTCGTTGAATTTCATTGTTTTCAGCAGCATTTTTTTGATTGAAGTCGAGAATAATGGAATAGGGAAATTGATCGCTGTTGGCTAATAGCTGCCGTTGGGGGGTGAATCCTTCCTGCTGAAAAAAATCATACAGCTGGTTGGAACGCTCCCGATGGTCGGAAGATTGTGGAAAAAAAATTCCTGCAGAAAGAAATATCAACAGTGCAATTACTGAAAACCTTCCGATATTATTCATATTATACAATTATAGCAATTCTTGTTTACAATTCAAGTACCTTTGTTATATAATGGAACCCTAGGAGTGTACAGTGAGTGAATCCACAAAGAAGGGGCTTTTAAATCTTCCGTTAAAAGTAATTCTGACGGAGGAAGGGGCTTCCCATTTTATCCAGAATAAAAAAAAGTTGTTGCGGATAAAACTGGCGGATAACATAGAGGAATATGGAATCTCACTGGATTCCTTTGCTCCCCAAACGATTCAACAGATGATTTTGGTGGACTATATTTCCAAGCTGGAAATCTCATTGCCAGAATTTTCATCCTCCAAGCAGGATGTAATGGATTTAACCAAGCTGGTGGTTTTTTCCTTGCTCTACAAGCAATTTGATAAGGAAGTATATGCCACCCTTATAGATTCCGATTGTGTTCGAAGACACAACAGAGCAAATCCTTCCCAAATCATTGACGAAAGAGCTAAAATCACGGATCGGCAGGTGCTTTTCCATCTGTCAAATCAGGAAGAGGTGATTGCCAAGGCTCGCAAGGCAATTTTGGATCCCTTGTGGCATTCTATCAAGGAAAATCCAGATTTAACTCCAGAGGAACGGAATATTTTTATGCTGATGACAGAAAAATTCCTCATGCGCATGAGTCGCCTCAACTGGTATGTCATCACTAAATTCTATAATCAAACTGGATTTGAGGAAATTCTTCGACGTATCAATATTCTGCTGAAGGATTACATGGAAAAGGGCCGTGTTGCTGAATATATTTCCTTGATGATTATGGAGCTTGCCCTTAACTGCGAAAACACAAATATGCGTCAGGAAGTAAAAAAAATGTATCGTGGTTTGCCCGATACCGACATGCTGATTTATGATCCTGATATTCGCAAGAAAATCATTTCTGAAATGGTTAAAAAGCATGAGATGGTGTTCATTTCTTGGAAGCTGGGTGGTGGCTCTTCTTCCATCGGTAAACAGGGACGACTACAAATCACCCTGTACAACAAGGACGATGAATTCCAAGAGGTTAAGGAAAGCATTGAAACAAAGAAGTCTGCCGACTTACGAAAACGCTCCCTCATTGACTTTTACCGGGAATTGCCAGAGGGCTCCGAGGGGGTAGACTTAGGCTTGTACTACCTTTCCTACTTGGATGAAGCTTGTAAAAAGGTAAATGTTAAATTTGAGTCATTGGTAAACCAGTATTCTGTCAGCAATCTCATGGTTATTACCTTGGCATTTAATTTTTAATGAGACCATATTCTCTTCTTTTACTTTCATTCTTCTCCTTCTGCTGTGTTATCATGGGCTTTGTATCTTGTGCCAACAAGGTGCCACAGATTGTTTCCCTTGAGGCTACCGTTGTCTATGATTACCAAAATCTTCAGGAGCCTCCGATACAACGGCTTTCGGTTTTTGTTCAAAGCTCCCAAGGTTCAGAGCGTATTATGAACCTGAAAATTTCGTTTCCAGCTGGAAACATCTTTCCAGATAACAAGTTTTTTTGGTTCATAGAAAATCCCCTCATTTTAAACAACGGTTCCAAGCTGTGGGCTGGTTCTCCAAGCCTCATGGCTCCCTATTTCTCGGCACTTCCCAAGGGTCGCTATCAGGTTGTCTACACTGATTTAGTAGGAGAGACAGCTGAAGGCCAATTTGAGCTTAACTACAAGGAGCTTGATGCCCCTCCACTGGATCAGCCGATTTTTTTAAATCAGCAGGAACAAACGAGTGATGAAGCGGGTTCCAGTAATGATTCCGCTGAACCTATCAGAAAAATAGCTCTCTTTTCTGAGTTAGATGGAAGGGGAACCTTGTTATTTTTTGACACAGCTTGGGATAATTGGAAGGATTTTACGGATATAAAGGATTCATATAACAAGGCAAAATCCCTAAGAATCTGCTTGGATTATCCTAGCAGGCAGGTTCGATACCTTTTGCCTCCCCACAACTTTGAATAGGAGATGTAACATGGATTTAGAAAATCAGACACCACCACAGGATACTCAATTTTATCGCACCATCAAGACCTTTGTGCTGAGAGCAGGTCGCATGACTCCCACTCAACAAAAGGATTATCAGGAGCTTTCTGGCCGTTGGTGCATTCCCTACACAGACTCTCATTTGAACTATACTCAAATATTCAACAACACCAATCCTGTTACCGTGGAAATTGGCTTTGGCATGGGAAAGGCTACTGCCATCATTGCTGCCGACAATCCCGATAAAAATTACCTGGGTTTGGAAGTCCATCGTCCTGGTGTGGGAAAGCTTTTAGGTGAGATTCGCCGCCGTAGCTTGGAAAACATCTATATCGTGGAGCATGACGCTTTGGAGGTGCTGGAAAAGATGATTCCCGATGGTTCTATCAGCGGCTTTCACATTTTCTTTCCTGACCCTTGGCCCAAAAAGAAGCACCACAAGCGGCGGCTGGTTCAGCGTCCAAACACAGACCTTATTACCAAAAAGCTGGTGTCAGGAGGCTATCTTTACATGGCCACCGACTGGGAACCCTACGCCGAATTTGCCTTGGAGCAATTGGAGCAAACTCCTGGCCTAAAAAACAAATACCAGGGCTTTGCACCTCACCAGGAGTGGCGGCCGGAAACACGCTTTGAGGAAAAGGGACTGGACAAGAACCACGTGATCCGTGAATTGTTCTTCCTGCGGCAGGAGGATTAAGGTGGAAATGAATCTTTTTGACTCAGCACGAATCCAGGAGCTAGAACAACTCATTGTAAAGTATCAAGATGCCTACTACAATGGAGATGCCCTTGTTTCAGACCAGGAATTCGATGCCTTGTGGGATGAGCTGAAAAATCTTGATCCTTCCAACGCCATCCTTCATCGGGTGGGTGCTGATTCAGGAAATTTTGCCAAGGCCCGCCACCGCATTCCTATGGGAAGTCAAGACAAGGCTGCAAATCCTCAAGAATTCATAGCCTGGACGGAAAAACACCCCTACGATGAATACTTGGTAGAATATAAGCTAGATGGAGCCAGCCTTGAGCTGCAATATGACAATGGTATCTTTGTGCGGGCTGTAACTAGAGGCAACGGTACCATTGGAGACGATATTACCGCCAACGCAAAAAAAATGCAGGGTGTTCTTGCAAAGCTGGAGCTGGATGGAAAAATTCTTCCCTACACGGGAGGTATTCGTGGGGAGGTGATAATGACTCGCCAAGTCCACCGTGATTTTTTCTCCGACAAGGCAAATTGTCGCAACGCCGCCAATGGGCTTATGAAACGGAAGGACGGGGAGGGAAGCCAGCACCTAAAGGTTATCTGCTACGACGCTCTCTTTGAAAACCATTCCTTTGTAGATGAAATTGCCAAGGTGCAGTGGCTGGAATCCTGCGGCTTTACCACCGTACCACTGGAGCTTTGCAATTCTCCCCAGCAGGTTATTGACTATAGAGCTCAAGTGATGGAGCTTAGACCACAGCTTGATTATGACATTGACGGTCTAGTGGTAAAGGAACGTGCCATAAACCTAGCGGATGCAGCCAGAGCACGACCTGAGCGACAGATTGCTTTTAAGTTCAGCCTTGAAGAAGCAGTTACAGTGCTACGACAGGTGGAATGGAGTGAATCTGGGGCAACTTATACTCCCGTGGGGCTGTTCGATCCTGTGGAACTGGCTGGAACAACGGTGAAACGAGCTAGCTTGGTGAACCCCAACACCATTCGAGGGCTCGGCGTAAAAATTGGAAGCCATGTGGTGGTAACAAAGCGCGGTGAAATCATTCCCAAGATTGAGTCCGTGGTAAATCCTCCAGAAGGCGCTGCACCTCAGATTTTAGAGGAAATTGCCTTTCCCTGCCAGTGTAGTCAATGTGGCTCAGCCTTGGTAGACGAGGGCACGCGCCTCTATTGTCCTAACAAGGCTTGCTCCAAAAAGATTCTCCATCAGCTGGAAAAATGGATTTCCGTTCTTGATATCCGAGACTTTGGCACCACCTTGCTATCAGCTCTGTTTCAAGCAGGAGTTGCCACGTCCATCCCCTCACTATACCAGCTAACAGAGGCCCAGCTCACCCCATTTTTCTTGAACCAAGAAAGCATTTCCAAGGACAAGGAATCTTTGGGGGCAAAGAAGGTTATCAAATCCCTAAAAACCCGTAGCACCATTTCTCTGGCAACCTTTGTGGCAGGCTTTGATATAGAGGGCATTGGAGAAACCTTAATGGAGCGGCTTACGGAAGCTGGTTTTTCCACTTTAGATACACTTTTGTCTGCCTCTGTAGAAGAAATCAGTGCCGTCAATGGATTTGGCGACATTACTGCCGCTACTCTCGTTCAAGGCTTGACAGACAATAAGGCTGAAATGCAGGAGCTAGTGGAAAAGGGATTTATCACTCTGAAAACACCTGTTGAAGGAGGCTCCTTGTCAGGCTTGTCCTTCTGTTTTACTGGAGAGCTATCTATGAAACGAAGTCAAGCGGAGCAGCTAGTAAAGGAGCGGGGCGGCACCACCAAGTCATCGGTGGTAAAGGGCTTGTCCTATCTTGTTACAAACGATACCACCTCTGGCTCCTCAAAAAATAAAAAGGCCGCTCAACTGGGAATCCCCGTCATTGATGAAGCAGCCTTTATAAAATTACTGGAAGTATAAGAAACTTTTTTCTGTAAAGAAATCAGGATTTACCGCCTCCCCATTCAGCCGCACCTCCCAGTGCAGGTGGGGACCGGTAGCCAATCCAGTGGAGCCAGACAAGCCCACCCTGTCTCCAGCCTTTACCATGTCTCCCACCTTTACTCCAAAGGAATCCAAGTGGTAGTACAGACTGTACAAACCGGGCATGTGTTCAATCACCACACTTAATCCAGAGGAAATTCTATCCTCTACCAGTACCACCCGACCATCTCCACAGGCTGTTACCACAGAGCCAGTGGGAATGCCATAGTCAATACCGTAGTGGAGACTGGTGGAAGAACCGCCACCAACGTAGGCATATACTCGTCTATCTCCAAAGAAAGATGTTCTTCGTGTGGCGGTAGTGGGTGCTACAAAGGCTTTTTTCTGGTACACAGCGTTGGAATTCACCGTAAATAAAATCTCGTTCAACCGGTCAATCTGATTCATGCGGGTGGAACTGGTATCTGTCTTAATAGCTGTATTTCTGTTGTCCAGCTCCAGTGTTTCACTGATGAATTCCTTTGGTTCCACAGAAATTGGCAGGCTAAACTTCATGTATTCCCTACCGTAGGCACTGTACATGATAGTTACCTCGTGGGAACCAGCTTCCTGATAGGTGGAAAGGGGAATCATAGCACAAAGGGAAAGCTCATGATTAGTATCATTTTTTCCATTAAGCACAAAGAAATCAGTTTTTTTCTTTTCACCAAACAACAATACAGCTTGAGTTAAACCATCAGGCTCCCGCATGGTCGTTTTAGAAGGAGTAAAATCCAATCGAACGCAGAGGGGATCTCCAGGCTGCAGGGTTTCAGAATAGGTTACATAAATCGAATAATCCTCGCCAGTGAATACCGCTGTAGCAGGCTCCGCTGCAAAGCCAAAACCAAACACAAAAAAACAGAGTAGCAACAAAAAATTTTTCTTCATGGCTACAAGTATACTGGCAAAATCACCTTCATGCAAGAATTAATTTCAGAACTTGTGGTTTTATCACAAGAAATTCAATTTTTTTGCTTTATCAAGGTTGACAAATAAATTCATATTTGCTATGATATTTTAACCTAGAAATTAGGTGATGGGCTACTAGCTCAGTAGGTAGAGCAACGCCCTTTTAAGGCGTGGGTCATTGGTTCGAATCCAATGTAGCTCAGGAAGACTTCTGCGGAAACGTGGAAGTCTTTTTTTTATTATGGTTCTACAATTTTGGGAGAACCATAACAAAGGCGAGTCAAGGGTTTAAGCGAAGCGTCCCTTGACCGACTGTATTATGGTTCTACAATTTTGGGAGAACCGTAACAAAGGCGAGTCAAGGGTTTAAGCGAAGCGTCCCTTGACCGACTGTATTCATAGATAAAGTTGTTTCCCTCTTTTTTTCTATTGACAATGTGTAAGGGTATCGTTAATATGACATTATTACTATTTTTGTCTAAATGAAAGCAAGAGGTATTTTAAACTATGGAATATAATTTAGAGCGTCAGCACGCAAAGGGCAAGCTCCATGCCATCGAAAGAATCAATGCACTAGTCGACAAGGATTCCTTCATGGAAATCTACTCTGGTGTTCACCATAACTGTACAAGTTTTGGTATGGCTGGCAAGGAGATTCCTTACGATGGTGTTATCACTGGATTTGGAATGATTAACGGTCGTCGTGTAGCCATCTATGCTCAGGACTTTACCGTACAGGGTGGTTCTCTGGGAAAAATGCACGGAGACAAAATTGCCCAGATTATCGAAATGGCCATTGAGGCTCGCTGTCCTGTTATCGGAATCAATGACTCAGGTGGAGCTCGTATTCAGGAAGGTGTGAACTCCTTGGCTGGCTACGGAAACCTCTTTTTCCAGAATGTGCGGGCATCAGGATATATTCCTCAGATTTCCATTATCGCAGGTCCCTGTGCTGGTGGAGCCGTTTATTCTCCTGGAATCACCGACTTCATCTTTACCGTAGATGAAATCAGCTACATGTTCATTACTGGACCTAAGGTTGTAAAGAGCGTTATGTTCATGGACATTACCGAGGAAGACTTGGGTGGTGGAGCAATCCATTCCCAGAAGTCTGGTGTGTCTCACTTCCGCTGTCCCGATGAAAAGGACTGCTTTACCAAGGTTCGTAAGCTTTTGGACTACATTCCCCATTACTATGGAGACCGTGTTCCCTCAGCTTCTGCCAAATACGATGCCCGCAAAAAGGCAAAGAAGATTACCGAAGTACTTCCCGACAGAGGAACCCAGGGATACGATATTCGCAATGTAATTGATTGCTTAGTAGACGATGATAGCTTCTTTGAGGTTATGCAGGAGTTTGCTATCAATATCGTTGTGGGATTTGCTCGTATCGAAGGACGTACCGTTGGTATCGTTGCCAATAACCCTGCTGGCCTAGGTGGAATCCTTAACTGCGACGCCTCCGACAAAGCTGCTCGTTTTATCCGCTTCTGCGATGCCTTCAATGTTCCACTATTGAATCTGGTGGATGTTCCTGGCTTTGTTCCTGGACCACAGGAAGAGCAGAAGGGTATTATCCGCCACGGTGCGAAGTTGATTTATGCTTATTCCGAGGCAACTGTACCCAAGATTACCGTTATTACCCGAAAGGCTTACGGAGGAGCATACATTTCCATGTGTTCCAAGCATATTGGTGCCGACTTTGTCTTTGCATGGCCCAAGGCTGAAATTGCAGTAATGGGTGCCGAAGGTGCCATCCAGATTCTGTATGCAAAGGAAGTGCAAGATCCATCTAAGGCTCAGATAATCGAGGAAAAACTGAAAGAATATCGGGAAACTGTTATGACTCCCCAAACTGCCGCCGAACAGGGCTATGTTTCTGAAGTAATTAATCCAGAGGACACCAGAAGAAAGATTTCACAGTGTCTTCGCTTGCTGAAAAGCAAGAAATCCACCTCTTGTGTGGAGAAGAAGCACGGAAACATTCCGCTCTAATTTTAAGCATAAAATAACCCCATCTTTGGAAATTATTTCATAGATGGGGTTTATTTTTTTACACAATTTTCAAAAAAAACTTGCAGACTTACAATATTTGTGATATTATATATTTATAACATTCTACTTAGGAGGTATAATGTGAACAAGAAAATCTTAGTTGTTGCAGCTTTGTTGATGGTTGTATGCATGGGTGGAGTTTTCGCTTGGAGTATTGGTGTACAGGGCGGTGGTGGATATCCTGCAATGGGTAGTGCTGCTATTACCTTTACTCTGAATGATAGTCCATTAGTATTTACTGCTGACTTCCAGCTCCAGAATGGTTATTTTGGTGTTGGTCTTACAGGAGATTATTGGTTTATTTATAAGCCTTTGACAGATACTCCTGTTGGATCCCTTAATTGGTTCTTCGGTGCTGGTGCTGGTGGAACTGTAGGTATTGGCAACAATTATCTGGGACTTAATCTTGTAGCTCGTGCTCCAATTGGATTGAACATGATGATTCCTGTTGAAAAGATTGAGATTGAGCCATTCATTCAGGCCGTACCTCAGATTGGTGTAGCAATTCTTCCTAAGGTTGGTCTTCACTGGGGTGTTGCTGCAAACGCAGGTATCCGCTTCCACTTCTAATTTGTACAATGCTTGTTTCTAGCATTGCATAAAGAAAGGCTGGCATGGAAAAGAGTTTCCTGCCAGCCTTTTTCTTTGTAAAAAAGCTTATTTCAAAGCTTCTTCCCACTGGTCCTCTTTAAATCCCACCAGCACAGTTCCTCCCGCCACCACAATGGGCCGTTTCACCAGCATTCCATCACTGGCCAACAAGTCTAACTGCTCATCTTGGCTCATAGAAGGAAGCTTGTCCTTCAGCTCCATAGATTTGTAGACCTGGCCGCTAGTATTAAAAAACTTTTTCAATGGCAGGCCGCTTTTTTTGAACCAATCTTCTAGCTGGGCTCGGCTGGGCTTTACATCCTTCAAATCGGTGGCATTGTAGCTAATATTGTGTGCTTCAAGCCATTTCTTAGCCTTTTGGCAGGTTCCGCAACGAGGATACCAAAAAAAATCAATCATATAACACTCCTTTTATTAAACTACAAAAATACCCTCAGCGGGTCTTGTATAATTGTTTGACAGCATTTGTACGTGAGAAAAAAACGCTGTGTCTGTAAAATGCTTTGCCTTTGTATGGCACACCTTAACGCAGGATTGACATTTGATACAAATTCCTGGAACTTGGCTCATGTCCTCAAAGGAAATAGCTCCCATAGGACAGCGCCGAGCACAGGCTCCGCAGGAATCACACAGCTCCAGATGAGTTTCTGGCTTTGCCTTCAAGAATTGTACTGGCTGATTATCCACTCCAAGAGGAATATAATAGGGGGCAGGGTAGCTACCAGGAACTGCCAATGCATCGGATACATTGCCTTCCTGAATCTTTTTTGCAGCCTTTTCTGCAAAATCAAGAACTGCCACCATATCCTGACAGCTAGGGCGTCCTCGACCGATATCCTCCAAGAACACGTGCTCTGTGGGAACAGCTGCCACAGCTACCACCCTAAAACCATTATTTTTCAGCTCATTGTAAAATTCGATTGGAGCATTGTCGTAGTTTCTGTTTCCAAAAACATTTACCGTTATGGCTACTGCTCCGTTTCCCTTGATATTTTCTTGAATAAAGGGAAGTATTTTATTAGGCAAGCGCCCAGCATACACAGGCGTGGTACAAACAACAATATCTTCTTGATTAAAAACGAATTCCTTTTCCCGCTCTTTGGGCAGGGTAAAGCTCATGCGTTCAAGTGGTAGCAAAAGAATTTGGGAAATCCTTTCTCCAATTTCTGTGGCCACCTTTCGGGCGTTTCCTGTTGGACTAAAATACAGTACAACAACACGTTTAAATTGTGTTCCATTCATTATTATCTTCCTCCAAAAAAAATATATCATAGCAAAAAGAAAAATGATATACTGTTTTTCATAAGAAATGCCGATAGATGTTGATTTATTTTTCATTTTACTATATTATATCTAAACCCCTTGGAGGGATTATTATACCCTCCCAAATTGACCATAAGGAGATACTATGAGAAAGTATGAGCTGATGACTATCTTCCCTGCAGAGGAAGAGAAGTACAATGCAGGGCTCGCTACACTTCGTTCTACCTTGAGCGAGTATGGCGTGGAGATTGAGAAGGAAGAACCTTTCGGAGACAGAGATCTTTGCTATGAAGTAAAGAAGCAGAAGAGAGGACGCTTCCTCCTGCTGATTATCAAGGCAAATCCTGCTAAAGTTGTAGAGCTTAACCACCAGTTCAAGTTAAACCCTGAGCTGTTGAAGTTCATGTTCGTTAAAATCGACGAGTAACAATCATTCCAGAGGAGGCAGTTATGGCAGCTGATATAAATCACATTATGATAATTGGCCGGCTTACCCGGGATGCTGACTTAAAGTACACATCTGGTGGATTTGCCATCTCCAATTTTTCTATTGCCGTGAACCGCCGCCGAAAGAACGGCGACCAGTGGATTGAAGAGGCAAACTTCTTTGAAATCAACCTCTATGGAAAGTCTGCTGAAAGCCTTAAGCCATACCTTATTAAAGGAAAACAAGTGGCTGTAGATGGTGAATTGCGTCAGGATAGATGGGAACAGGACGGCCAACCACGTAGTAAAGTAGTGATTGTGGCAAATAACGTTCAGCTTCTCGGCGGAAATGCTGGTAGCAGCGGGTCTTCACCTGCTGGGGGGTACAACCAGAGCAATCGAGGCACCTATCAACCAAGAATGCAGGAACCATCTGTTCCTTCTGGAGGTTATGATTCTTATGAGCCATCACCTTATGGTGGTGGAAATGATTCATTCCCAGAGGACATTCCATTTTAAGCTGTAAGGTCAGCTATCTTATAGGAGAATTTACATGTCAGAAGAAATGATCAAAGATATTGATACAACACCTGATGTACAGATGCAGGATGTTATTCGTGACGCTGATGAGCGTGCTCCACGTGCAAAGGGAAAGACATTCTTCCGCAAGAAGGTTTGTCGTTTCTGTGCTCAGAAAGCAAAGATTGACTACAAGGATGCAGACGGTCTGCGTCGCTTTACAACAGAGCGCGGAAAGATTCTTCCTCGCCGCATTACTGGAACCTGTGCAAAGCACCAGCGCCGCTTGGCTCTGGAAATCAAGCGTGCACGTGCAATCTGCTTGCTTCCTTTCGTAGCAAACTAATTTTCAGTTTTTAGATATGAGCCCTAGTCCGACTCCCGGAAGCTAGGGTATCATTGGAATCTTTCGTACTAATGTACAGGTGTTTAAAACACCATTAATGGAGCTTGTAAATGAAGGTAATTCTTAATCAGGATGTAAAGCACCTCGGTGAAGAGGGTGATGTAAAGGTTGTAGCCAACGGATATGCTCGTAACTACTTGCTTCCTCGCAATTTGGCACTTCCTTATAATGAAATGACTGTAGCTTTTTTTGAAGGTCGCAAGGCAGAAATTGAAGCTCGTAAGGAAGAGAAGCGCAAGAATGCTGCTAGCTTGAAGGATAAGCTGGAAGCATTTACTGTACGCTTGGTTATGCCCGCTGGTCCCAACGGAAAGCTGTATGGTGCTGTTACCAACCAGACTGTTGCAGATGAATTGCACAAGAATGAGTTTGACATTGAACGCAAGCGCATTGAAATTCCTGGAAATGCAATCAAGAGTGTTGGTAAGTATCATGCAACAGTACGCTTGTATGAGGCTGCTACAGCTGAAATTAAGATTGAAGTAGTTTCTCAGGAAGATGCAGCTCAGGTTGCAGAAGCACCTGCAAAGGAAGCTGAGGCTGCTGAATCAGCAGAGGCATAATCATGACCACCGCATCCTTGAAAGACAGGATTCCGCCTCACAATATTGAGGCGGAGCAAGCCACTTTAGGAGCTATTCTTCTGGATTGGGATGCGGTGGGTTCTGTAATTACCCATCTTAGAGCAGAAAGTTTTTATTCATTACAACATCAAACTATTTTTAAAGCAATTCTTTCGTTGTACAACAAAGGCCAACGGGGAGATATTCTTACCATAACAGAAGAACTTCGTCAAACAGGCAAGCTAGATGCCGCTGGCGGTGTAGCATATGTAGCTTCATTGCCAGATCACGTGCCCACCAGTTCCAATATCGAGTATTACGCTCAGCTGGTAAAGGACGATTTTAATCGCCGAGAATTAATCAAAATCTCTTCCTCAGCGATTTCTGCAGCCCATGATGATACAAAACCCAGTAGAACCATCTTGGAGGATACCCAGAACAAGCTTTTTGCCTTGGCTGAATCCGACCAAACTCAACCGCTACTATCAATGCCGGAATTGGTTTCTGATACTTTTTCTATCATAGAAAAACATCTCTATAATCAAGATGCCTATACAGGTGTTCCATCAGGTTTTGCGGCCTTGGACACCATGACTAGTGGCTTTCACAATTCAGAAATGATTATTATTGGAGCCCGCCCATCTATGGGTAAGACAGCTTTGGCTCTATCAATGATTCATCATATTGCTATTCAAAAAAAAATTCCAACAGGAATTTTTTCTTTGGAAATGTCTTATACCCAGATTGGACAACGACTTATCACTCAGATTGCTCGTATAGCTGGGCATAAAATCCGTTCTGGATTGATGACCAATAGTGATTTTCAGCGGTTGCAGGATGCTGCTGGCGTGCTGTATGATGCCCCAATATGTATTGCAGATACTCCAAATATGAAAATGCTTGATTTACGGGCTATGGCTCGAAAAATGAAGCAACAATATCAGGTTCAAATCATTTTCATTGACTACATCGGTCTTATTACCAGTGAAAACTACAATTCAAATACTCCCCGTCATGAGCAGGTATCCGAGATTTCTCGCTCCTTGAAAAGCCTTGCCAGAGAGTTAAATATTCCTATTGTAGCTTTGTGTCAGGTAAGCCGTGACAGTGAAGGAAAGGAGCCAACGCTGGCAAATCTCCGTGATTCTGGTTCTATCGAACAGGATGCCGACGTAGTTATGTTCATTCACCGTGAAAGAAAAGCAACTGATAATAAGGATGAGGCCATTGAAGCAAAAATTCTCTTAGCTAAGCAACGAAACGGCCCCATCGGCAATGTGGATCTCATCTTCCTTCCCCAGTATGCCAAGTTTGAAGGTAGGGCGGAAGATGAGCAAGCTCATTCTTAATTAAATCAACTAGAACTCAAACCACTGCTTTTCTGTGGTCATGTACCAGTCAGCCAGTACCGTTCCGTTTCCTGCATTGTACCAAGAAACACTTCCGTCTCTATTCAACACTGCAATGCGATTTCCGCTCCGTGCCAGCTTCAATGGCAATGCTGCAGATCGATTCAACTGAATCTCCTTACGAAGCTTTGTATCGTAGGAACGAATCTGGCTTTTACCGATGTTGGTATAAATTGTTGAGCCATACATGGTTAAAAATGCATTTACATCTTCTCCTGCAACCTTCATGATAGCAGAAGAAGTTTTTCGTTCTGGATAGAAAGAGAAAATGGTGGTCTGGGAATTAGTCCCCTGAGATGAGGCTTGGATTCCGTAAATCACATTGGAACCGTTTTCCTGGTCAAGACTTAAGGAAAAGGCAACGCTTCCATCGATGGGCAACAAAACTGTTTCCTTGGTAACGGTGTTTACGCTGATAAGGGGAGAGCGAGGATTGCTAGAAGCTGACTTTGCCACGTATAATTCATCGCCATGATATAAAACTACATCCTGAATACCTGTTCCTGTGTACAACTCGGAGTACGAATTTGTCTCCATGTCGTACATGTTCACTGTGGTGCTTCCTTCGATATAAACAAGCTTGTTTCCAAAAAGACGCAGGTTTTCTATATAATTTTTTGGTGTAAACAGGTTCTTTGTGGCTTTTGTCTGCAGGTCAAGGAGAACGACAGCCTTCTTGGTACCTCGTGACCACAGAACCACGTTGTTTCCGTAGGGAATGATATTAGTAAATCCGTTTATTTGGGCAACAGTATCAATCTGTCCAGTGTCATAGGATGACAGGAAGATAGTATCTTTTGTTAAAAAATAAAAATCATTGCCAATAGATGCAATGTCGTAGATTTTGTCGTACATATTTTCTGTTACAACAACAACCTTGCCAGCATTATTAGCTTGACCCAGTGCTACAGAAAAAATATTTCCAGCTTGTGAGCCTAAAATGATTTTTCCCTGATTGTAGAATCCAGAGGTAATGGTATTGGCAGCATTGATTCCAGACAAATTATACAGAGTTGTAGGATTTCCAATGGCAGAGCCTTCTTCTGTAACTCGTGTCTCAATAGATTTCAACGTATAATTTCTGCCGTCAGTTTCCACGTAGTAAAGAGTTGGACTCGTTCCATCACTGAGCAATATGGGAGAGCGGGCTGAAATTCGTGCAGAAGTTTTTCCAGATAGTGCATCGATAATGTAAATCTGATTGTTTTTTACACCGGCACAAAACATATTGTTGCTGAACAAGGTAACCTGTTCAAGCTGTGTTTCTGTTGTAAATCGTTCCTTCCGACTTCCATTTGTCATATTGTAGTAGGTCAGTGAACCTGTGGGAGAGTAGAGCACTGCACTTTTTTCAGAAGCACTACCATAGAACATGCTAACAATACCTGTTGCTTCCTTGATTTTTGACACTGTTCGGCCTGTGCTAGGGCTCAAAAATTCCATGCCATTTACCGTTGCAGTTCCTACTGCCAATAGAGAGCCCTTGCCTGTAAAGCTTAATGAAACAATGTTATTGGTATAGGTCTTTACAAATTTTCTGCTTAAGCTAGGCCAGTTCCAGACAGAAACACGGTGGATCGTAAATCCATCTGTTTCATAAACTGCAATGTCGCTTCCATTTGGATGAACGGCAATCAGAGGAATGTCCAATTCAGTGATCTGGTAATGCTCTCCCATGCCATCCTTTGTCCAACGAATGAGAAATCCATCCTTACCAGCTGAAAATATGGAACCATCCCTTGTCACTGCTACCTTATTTACAGCAGCCTGGTGAGCTTGGGTTGAAAGATGGGCTTGTGCCCACAATGAGATGGTTAATATAAGTGATATAAAAATAAAAGCTAATTTTTTTGAAGAAAAGGTCATTTACTACCGCCTAAAAAAGTCAGAAAATAAATATCGTGCATCGCTAAAAAGGGCAATACCGAACAAAACAATAATAAAAGCAATTCCAATGAACTGAGTGTAATACATTACCTTGGGATGAACAGGACGACGAATCACTGTTTCAATCAAAGCAAAAAGTATCAGCCCACCGTCGAGCACTGGAATCGGCAATAAGTTCATAATGAACAATGACACGCTAATCAAGGCTAAAAAGTTCAAGGTGCTGGTAAGGCCAGCTCTAAAACCTGCTGCAAAGCCACTTTGAACAGTGTCTCCTAGCATAACTGTTATACGTACTGGTCCAGATACAGCCTGTGTTACATCGATTCCTTTGAATAAAAGACCAATGCTTTTGAAGGTAAGGGCAACCAGCTCACCTGTTTCCTTAACCCCCTGCCATAAGGCGGGAAAAAATGAATAGCGAGGAGCCTCACGAGCAGGGACACTGAACGTTAATCCCAAATCACCGTGGGCAGGAACAGACACCATCAGATGTACAGGTTCAGAGTGACCTTGCCGTTCCACTTGGAACTCTAGGGTGGAGGATCCTTGGGGAATCAACTGCTGCAAATCAACCGTATTTTCTACAGGCTGGCCGTTTATTGCAATAATCAAATCTCCAGCCTGTACACCAGCTCTATAAGCAGCAGCTCCTACTGTTACAGAATGAACCAAGGGACTGATCCAGTTCATAACTCCAATTTTTCCCTGGCCAGTGGAAGTGTCCATGACAGGAGACAAAAGCACAGTTTTCTGCACGCCATCTCGTTCAATAACTACTTCCAATTCCTCTCCAGGGCGAACAGCAACTGCCTGAGAAATCTGAGAGAAATCGGTAATTGATTCTCCATCAATAAAAAGGATTTTGTCTCCTGTTTGAATTCCAGCCTCTTTTGCAGCAGAATTCATTTCCGGATATACCTCATCAGCCAAAATAACCTTGTTGTCGGCAGCATAAAAGGTATAACCTGTCATGGCAATAATGGAAAGACTAATTGCAGCAAAAATGAGATTCATTGCAGGACCAGAAAAAGCAATGACGGCTCGTTTGAGGGGGTGAACACCGTAAAAGCTACCTTCCTCCTTGGGAATTGCAGAAAGATTTTGTTCCAAGGCATCTCGAAAGCCTTGTTCACCCTTCATTCCACAATAACCACCAAAAGGTAAAAGTGACAGCCGATAATCTGTTTCTCCTATTGTTTTATGAACCAGTACAGGTCCCATACCAATAGAAAAACTTTCAACTTTAACACCACAAAGTCGGGCAGCAATAAAATGTCCCAACTCGTGAACAAACACAATCAGTCCGAGACAGAGTATTCCCCAAACTATTGTCACTAAAAAGCCTCCCTAGAACAGCTTGAACAAGTTTTTTCTGTTTTATTTTCTAAAACACAGGCTACAACAACATCTTTCGCTTGTTGGCGTGCCTGCTTATCAAACAAAAAGACCTCGTCTATGGTAACAGGTTCCTGACTCCAATCTCCTTCCAAAACCTTTTCAGTAATAGTGGCAATCTGGGTAAATGAAATCTTTTCCTGTAAGAAGGCTTCTACTGCAACTTCATTTGCGGCATTGTAAGCGATAGGGCCTGCTCCCATGGAAAGGGATTTGTAGGCTAGGGGAAGCATAGGAAAATCATCCATACGGGGAGGATAAAAGCTTAAAGTTCCACCAGAAACAATATCCCATTCCTCAAGGCTACTAGGAACAAAATCTGGCCACGTAAGAGCGGTTAAAATAGGATGCCGCATATCGGGAGGAGAAATCTGTGCGTATAAAACGCCATCTTTTGTCCTAATCAATGAATGAACCAAGCTTTGGGGATGAACCGTTACCTTAACTTTATCTGGTGTAACGCCAAAAAGTCTACAAGCTTCAATTACCTCCAAGCCTTTGTTTGCAAGGCTTGCAGAATCTATGGTAATCTTTGTACCCATATCCCAAGTAGGATGCTTCAATGCATCAGCTGGTTTCATAAAGGGCAAGTCTTCACGTTTTTTTTCACGGAAGGGACCACCAGATGCCGTTAAAACAATTTCCTTAATTGCATCTGTACCAAATTTTTGCACCAAGGTAAAAACTGCAGAATGCTCGGAATCTACAGGTAAAATCCTACATTGATGCTTTTGGGCCAGCTGTGCAACTAATGGACCTGCCATTACGATAGTCTCTTTGTTTGCCAAGGCCAAGTCCATTCCAGCACGAAGTACATACACAGAAGGCATCAGCCCTGGAGAACCAGCAATACCGTTTACAGCAATATCTGCCCCACAGGTCGTAATAAGATGCTCCAAGGCTTCTGGTGACTCTTTACCTGTTAAACAAACTGGTACACCACCAAATTCCTTGGACAATTCCTGTAATTTTTCTTGGGAATGATGAGCCGTTAGACCTACAACCTTAAATTTTGTAGGAAATTCTCGAGCAATATTGAGGGCACTGGTACCGATGGAGCCAGTGCAACCTAAAATAAGTAATTTTTTCATAGCTTTGTATATAACAAACCTGCAACAAAATAAAAGAGTGGGGCAGCCATAAGGATTGAGTCAATGGAATCCAAAGCACCGCCTCGCCCAGGAATAATATTTCCAGAATCCTTTTCCCCTGCAGAACGTTTGAATACGGACTCAGCAAGGTCTCCAAGAATAGCCGCAATAGATACACACAAGCCTAAAACAACCATTTTCCACAAGGATCCTGAAAAAACATCTGGCCAAATAAATGCACAGAGAATTCCACTTGCAATAGAACCTAAAATTCCTCCAATAAAGCCTACAAGACTTTTATTTGGACTTGCCTTAACGATTCCACGGGTTCCCTTGCCAAAAAGGACACCAAAGAACCAAGCAGCAGAATCACACATAAATACTAAAATAAAAAAAGTAATAATGAATTCTCGTGAATGAGGAAAAGTTGTCATTCTTGAGAGAAAGGAAAAAAGATATCCTCCGTATAAAAGTACAAAAAGGGAACCTACTATTTTTTTGTTGGAATCAGCAAAGGGAGATTCTGGATTTTGTGGACAAGGAAAGAACACCTCCATGATCAATAAAATCATAAAGGAGGCTATAAAAACGAGGGTTGTTATGACAAAATCCAAGTTAAATAAAATACATGCATAGGCTGAAGCTGGAATTATAGAGGCTAAAACCACCACTATCCATTTCTTTTGCATGGGAATATTCTTCTTTAAAAGATTATAAATTTCAATTGAACCAATACAAGAAAAAGCGATTATTGCACATTGAAAGAACAGATGATTATAAGGAGTAAAATAAATAACGAGCACTACAAGTGGAAGCCCAATAAAAAATGTTAACAATCTTCGTAAAATTTTGTTCATTGTCACTCCTTCCTCTTGACAGCACCAAATCTTCTATCTCGATTATTAAATTCTCTCAAGATGGATAAAAATTCTTCATTACTGAAGTCGGGCCACAGCGTATCGGAAAAAAACAACTCTGAATAGGCTGACTGCCACAATAAAAAGTTACTAAGTCGCTTTTCTCCACCAGTACGGATAATAATATCTGCATCTGGAAGCTCTGGTACATCAAAAACTGCTGAAATATCCTGTTCACGTATATCTTCAACAGCTATTTTTGAAGCTAATTTTTTCATAGCACGAATTAATTCGTCTCTTCCGCCATAATTTATGGCAAGGACTACGGTCATCTTATCAAAATTAGCAGTTTCTGCCTCTGCATCAATCATTTCCTTTTGGACAGTAGCGGGCAATCTGCTAGTATCTCCGATGTGACGAATACGGATTCCATGCTCTTTATAAAATTGGTATTCAGCACGAAGGTGGCGGGTGATAAGGCCCATGAGGAATCCAACTTCTTCCTCTGTTCTCTTCCAGTTTTCCGTGGAAAATGTATACAGGGTCACATACTTAACTCCAGCCTCTGCAGCACAGGAGATAATCCTCTTGGCTGTTTCCAAGCCTTCTTTGTGACCAGCTGTTCTGGGAAGATTACGTTTTTGGGCCCAACGACCGTTTCCATCCATGATGATTCCAACATGAACAGGAACAGTACTATCATCCGTCATAATGGTAGCCATTAGCCTTCCATTATTTCCTTTTCTTTGTCTTCAAGAATCTTATTGATATCCTGAATGTATTTATCTGTAGATTTCTGAAGCTCGGTTTCACCTGTCTTCAAGTCATCTTCAGTGATGGTGCCGTCTTTCTGCTGCTTTTTCAGCTCATCATTTCCATCACGACGAATGTTTCTGATGGCAACACGACTGTTTTCAGCAATAGATTTTGCCTGCTTTACAAGCTCTTTTCTTCGCTCTGCAGTTAGGGGTGGGATAGAAATACGAATAACCTTTCCGTCATTGGAAGGATTCAGTCCCAACTCAGATTTCAAAATTGCCTTTTCAATTTCGCTAATCAAGGACTTATCAAAAGGCTGAATAACAATGGAACGAGCCTCTGGAACAGAAATAGTTGAAACCTGATTCAATGGAGTAGGAGTACCGTAGTAATCCACTCGTACCCTATCAAAAATTGAGGCCGAGGCACGACCAGTGCGCAAGGCCTTGAATTCATCTTTCAGTGCTGCAATGGTTTTGTCCATGCGACCCATTGTTGCTTCACTTACTGACATAGAATGCTCCTCATAAAAAGCCTTGGCAGAATCCATCCACCAAGGCTTTATCTAAAAATTATGCACCAAGCTGGTAAGAAACAACCTTTGCGATTGCCAGTTTAGCACCAACATTCTTACCAATTTCTTCCATTTTCTTTGTTACAGAAACCTTGTCGTCCTTAACGAAAGGCTGATCCATAAAGCAAATTTCAGCCAAGTGCTTGTTTACCTTACCTTCAACAATTCCCTTCTTAACATTTTCGGGCTTGTCCAAGCTTTCAACCTGCTTTGTGAAGATTTCTCTCTGCTCAGCAATGTAAGCAGCATCAACATCGTCACGCTTAATGTAAGCAGGGGTAAATGCAGCAATGTGCAAGCAGCAGTCATGGGCAAAATCCATAACATCTGCATTCTTTGCAGCATCAGCAGGGTCAGCAGAAACAACGGTGATTACACCAGTCTTTCCATCGCTGTGAACATAGCTAGAAGCTGTAGCATTGGCAGGAATTTCTACCAATTCCAAGCGACGTACAGTCATGTTCTCGCGAATCTTTGTTGCCAGGTCCAACAGCATGTCAGACAATTCCTGATTGATTTCTGTATATCCCTTAGCAATGATAGTAGAAACCATATCATTTCCGATCTTGATGAAGTCCTCGTTCTTTGCAACGAAGTCTGTCTCACAGGTCAACTCACAGATTGCAGCCTTGTTTCCTTCAACCTTGATGAAAACACGTCCCTCACCAGTCTCACGGTCAGCACGCTTACCAACAGCTGCAAGTCCCTTTTCCTTCAGCAACTTTTCAGCAGCAGCAGCATCACCGTTAGTCTCGGCGAGAGCCTTCTTGCACTCCATCATTCCAGCACCTGTTCTATCACGCAGTGCTTTTACATCAGCAGCTTTAATTTCCATTGTATGTTTTCTCCACTATTACTTATACAACTTGTCTTCATCCAAGTCATCGTCATCAGATGCAATAACATCCTCTTCCTTGGGCTCAGTAGGGGTATAGTTGCTATAGTCAATAATCTCTTCTTCGTCAGACTTTCCAGAAAGGTCAGAGGTAATTTCCTCATCATCATCCTGCAGGTTCTCGATAATCTTCAGGCCAGCTTCGTTGTCAGCATCGATTACAGCATTAGCGATAATCTGAGTGAACAGAGTAATAGCACGGATAGCATCATCGTTACCAGGAATAGGATAGTCAATTCCTTCGGGGTTACAGTTTGTGTCAACAACAGCAACAATAGGAATACCCATACGACGAGCTTCTGTTACAGCAATCTGCTCCTTGTGAGTGTCAATGATGAAGATGATTCCGGGCAGTTCCTTCATTTCCTTGATTCCGCCCAAGTTCTTCTCCAACTTTGCCTTTTCTTTCTGAAGAGATGCAATTTCTTTCTTTGTGAGATTGTCAAAAGTTCCATCGATCTCCATCTTCTCAAGCTTCTTAAGACGGGTCAATGACTTCTTGATGGTTGAAAAGTTTGTAAGCATACCGCCAAGCCAGCGGTTATTTACATAATACATTCCACAGCGCTCAGCTTCCTTTGCAATAGCCTGCTGTGCCTGCTTCTTTGTTCCAACGAACAGTACTGACTTACCAGCTACTGTTACCTTGCGTACAGCCTCGTATGCATCCTTGATAGATACAATAGTCTTCTGCAAGTCAATGATGTGAATTCCATTCCGCTCTGCGAAGATGTACTTCTTCATGCGGGGATCCCAACGCTTTACCTGGTGACCAAAGTGTACACCAGACTCAAGCAAACTCTTCATGGTTACAACTGCCATGAGTCACTCCTTCCCGGAAACCGAAGTTTCCTCCAAACTCTATTTCTCGTAACTCGCTCCATGATACATGGTTAAAGCCCGGAAGATTCGACAAGCAGGACAACCTACGGTTAGTCACAGCCTGTAGACAGAAATTATTCCAATCCTATTAAGGAATATCCCTGTTCTTTCAACATATCATATAATTCAAAGAGTGGCAAGCCTACAACGGTACTGCTGGTTCCCTCAATTTTTTTGATGAAATATGAACCAAAGCCCTGGATCCGATACCCTCCAGCTACATTGTGCCACTCACCAGTAGAAATGTACCAGTCAATTTCATCTTGGGTGAGGGGAGCGAAGGTAACCTTTGTTTGGGCTGTTCGTGTTGAAAGGTACTTTAATTTACCATTGTATAAAGCTATTGAGGTGATTACCGTATGGGTTTTTCCAGAAAACTCCTTCAAAAACATAATTGCTTCATCAATATCTGCGGGTTTCCCGTACACCTTACCATCCATAAGCATGATGGTATCTGCACCGAGAATCCACGGCACCTCTTGCTTTGCAGGAAGCATCTTTGAAACATACTCAACTTTTTTTGATGCCAAGTATTCTGGTAGCTTTTCCAGTTCAATTCCCTCTATTAAATCCTCATTGATGTCTGGAATAATAACCTGAAAGGGAATTCCCAGTGTTTTGAGGGTTTCTTGCCGTCGGGGTGAGCCTGATGCTAAGATAATTGGTTCCATAATTTCTCCTCACTTGACATTTCAATTAAATCATTATATTCTACTACACGCTTGAGAGATTAGCTCATTTGGATAGAGCGTCGCCCTCCGGAGGCGAAGGTGGCAGGTTCGAATCCTGTATCTCTCGGTTCCCATAAAAAAGGACGCTTTTCAGCGTCCTTTTTTTTATCCCTTAGCGGGCTCGCTCCTTAGCGGGAAGCTCCAACTCCAGTCAACTGTCGCAGCAGCTCATAAGCCTTCTGGCGAACAGGAGGAACAAAGGTGTAGTTAGAAGCGATAGAGGAAATTGACTGAATCATAGGAGATTTATCCTGAACGCTTCCTGCCAATCTTTCATAAGCAAAGAGAATCTCCATAGCCAAGCTGCTGGTAGGATTCAAAGTTGCATACTTCTTCTGTACCCAAATAATAGTGGAAACAACTTCATCATTCTCATTGATACCAATACCACCCAAGCTACGGATTGCAGCAGTTACAACCATAGGCTCATTGTCTGCAAGGGCAGTTTTAACAAGAATGGTCTTGGATTCTTCAGTCTTGATTTGACCCAACAACTCACAAGCCTTAGCACGAACATCGGGGAAGTTGTTCATAAGGCGTCCATTGGTACGAGCCTGAGTGGAAATTCCCTCACCAGCCAAAGACTCCAATGAATATACAATGTCAGGGCTGGTACGACCACCGGCAATGGCTGCCTCGATATACTGGAGAGAAACGAGCTTGTTGTCTCTGTCATCTGTGTCTGCCAATTCGCGGATGATTACATCCTCAACGCTACTTAAATACTCTTGTTCAACAGTTGTCTCTTTTTCAGTCTGCTGAGAAAAAGCAAAACTAGTAAAAAGCAACCCCACACAAAGAAGTGTGAACATCTTTGTTGACTTCATTTAATATCCTCCTAAGAACAGATTATATAACTATAATACACCTATTTCAAAAAATCAATTAGGAATTCGTTAAAATCACAGTGTATCAAGTTTTAACAACCACTTACCCTCTATTTTCTCAAAAGTGTAATAAACCACATCTCTCTTTTCTTTTACTTGGACCGCTTTCACTATGGTATCTGAAACGTAACGAATCTCATCTACAGTGTGGCCAGTACGGGCGGGAATAAAAATATACTTAAAGTAATCACGTAAACCAGAAAGCTTTAGTCCTTTTACAGGGAGCCGACCCTCCAATTCCTTGAGACGCTTGGCATTCATCCAATAATCTTTGGATTCCTTGGATACGTAGGTAAGCCAGCGAGCATAGTCTCCCTTCTTCATGATTTCATCAAGCTCGGCGATGGTATCCAAAACATCCATTTTATCTTTTGTAAAGGTGTCTATGGAAATAGCACAATCCTCACTTAAAGCCTGGGTGGATCGAAAGAATTCCTGCTCTTCTGGAGTAAGCTCCTTTGCAACTGGTTCTGGTTCCGGCTCTGGCTCTGGCTCCGGAACAATAGGTTCTGGAATGACGGGCTCTGGTTCCACAGCAGGAGGCTGCACTTCTTGGGGAGCTGGAACTTCTTCAACAGGTTCTGAAACTGTGGTGCTAGACTTTGTTGCTGTACAACCAGCGAGAATAAATATGATAAAAGATATGAAAATTGATAGTTTCTTCATGGTGTAACTCTATCACTCTTTACCTTTTTGGTCAAATATAATATCGTAAGAATATGAAAATAGCTATTTTTGCAGGTACCTTTGACCCACCAACCTATGGTCATTTGAACATAATAGAACGTGCGAAAAATACCTTTGATGAGCTTCATGTTGTAGTGGCGCTGAACAAGGGAAAAAATTGCCTGTTCACCTCTGATGAACGATTGAGCATGCTGCAGCACCTTACTGGACAGTGGGACAATGTAAAGGTGAGCATTTGGGATAAGCTGATTGTTGACTATGCCAAGGAGCATAAGGCAAAGATTCTGGTACGGGGAGTGCGAAACATTGGTGACTTTTCCTATGAGTTTGACCTTGCCTTGATGAATCGAGGGTTGGCAGCTGACATTGAAACAGTTTTTATTCCAACTGATCCAAAGTATTTTATCTTGAGTTCAAGCTCCATTAAAGAACTGGCTCTTTTTGGTGGCGATATTTCTACCATGGTTCCTCCCTTGGTGGCGGAAAAACTGGCAGAAAAAATAAATTCATAAGATTTTTTCTAGTTAGATACTTTTTTTCTGACATTTGAACAAAATCTGTCATTTTACCGTTGACAAAACTTGTTTAAATGGTATAATGCATTGACAGCCTAGGGAAAAATATAGTATCTTAACTAGGTATAAAATCACAAATTATATTGAGAGGTTAATATATGGCAGTACCTAGAGCGAAAACGTCAAAAGCTCGCACCCGCAGACGACAGGCTATTAACATGAAGTTGAGAGCTCCTAATCTTGTAGAGTGCAGCAATTGCGGAAACCTTACAATGCAGCACCGTGTATGTCCCAAGTGTGGATTTTACAAGGGCCGCCAGGTAATTACACCTGAAAGCAACTAAAGAGGAGTGAATCATGGACGAGTTGTTTGAGAAGATTAAAGGGCTGATCGTAGAGAATCTGGGTGTTGATGAGGACAAGGTTACTCTTGACTCATCCTTCCGTCAGGATTTGCACGCTGATAGCTTGGACACCTATGAGTTGGTGTATGCTATCGAAGAGGCACTTGGCGTAAAGATTCCCGATGATGTAGCCAATGGCTTTGAAACCGTTCGGGATGCTTACGAGTACATCAAGTCTCAGCAGGCATAAGGTTCAACAAACGAAAGGGGTGTTTGACCAGTTTTCTGGCTGAACACCCTTATTTTTTTTAAATCATGCTAAAAAAAATTTCAAGTCTAATCTTAAATACAGGTAAATTGCCTCCTCAAAGAAAAAATCTTCTTGTGGATTTTTCCAAGAAGAATTCTATTTTGTTCAATGATTTGTTGTTGCTTGACTTGGCCTTACATCATCGTTCCTATTCAAATGAAAATGGGACGGAAAATCAGCGGTACAACAATGAACGACTAGAATTCTTGGGAGATGCAGTGCTGGGCATGGCTACCGCCACCTATCTGTATGAGTCTATGCTGGAAAAGCCTGAAGGGGATTTAGCGAGAATCAAGTCTGTGGTTGTGTCTGAAAGTACCTTAGCTCCTATTGCAAAGGCTATTGGCGTGCCCAAATGTCTTGTTTTGGGTAAGGGTGAAGATCTTTCTGGAGGAAGGGAGAAGAAGGCAATTCTTGCAGACGCCTTGGAAGCAATAATCGGGGCATACTATTTGGACTCAGGATATCAGGCAGCAGAAAGCTTGGTGCTACGGCTCATTGTGCCTGAAATAGAAAAAGTTTTGCAGAACAAGCATCATCGTGACTATAAGACCCTTTTGCAGGAGCGCTATCAAAAGCTGTATAAAGCTTGTCCAGAATACCTTTTGGTAAAGCGTACTGGTCCAGATCATGACAGAACCTTTTGGATTTCTGTAAAGCTGGGGCAAGTAACCTACGGTCCAGCAAAGGGAAAAAGCAAGAAGGAAGCAGAGCAGGCTGCTGCTGCCATGGCTTGGGCTGAGATTGGCGGAGATGAGGCTTAGTCAGACTACCGGATTTTATACAAAATTCTGTGGCAAAAGGCTCATATCTTGCACTGTGGAAAAAATTATGATATTCTGCTGTTATGGCCCGTTCCGTTTACGAATTTTCATATAAAGAGCGAAAAAAACTTAGAAATACAATTCTTTTTTTTGTGGGATTGTTCCTGTTAATTGTTGGATTAAATACACTGATATTCAAATTCCTGTTATTTCCTGTGGTGGTAAAATCTGACTCCATGCTTCCACGAGTAGACCAGGGGGGATTACTGTTGGCATCTCCCATTGGTGCAGTGGAACGAGGAAGTTCTGTAGTGTTAAAGCCACTGATGAAGGAAAAATTAGGTGCTGTGTCTTCATTTGCCAGTAAATTTGTTTCCTTTGTTACCTTCCAGCAGGTGCAGAACTTTCACCGTGGAACAAATGCCGTTGCATCAGGTAATGTGTTGCGTCGGGTGGTGGGCTTACCAGGAGATACTCTCTACATGAAGGATTATATCTTGTATATTAAGCCAGCAGGTGAAAGCCATTTCCTTACCGAGTTTGAACTTTCAGATGTTTCCTATGATATTAACGTCAGTGGTTTGCCAGAGGGCTGGGATAATATTATGGGAGCAGCGGGAACTATGGAAGAAGTAACCTTGGGTTCAGGAGAATATTTTTTGCTGTGTGACAATAGAACCATTGGTGTGGATTCACGTATCTGGGGAGTAATTTCTAAAAATGAAATTGCGGGAAAAGCCCTGTTCCAGTACTTTCCCTTTTCTGGGTTTGGTGGCCTGTAAGTGAAAGGCTAGGTTGTTGCTAGCTATCTCCTAAAAAATATGAAGAAAAACATTCATTCTGTCTCCTCACTGTATATCCACATTCCCTATTGTGGTTCAAAATGTTCCTATTGTGATTTTTTTTCTTTACCAGCAGCTGGTGTACCAGATGAATACGTGAAGGCACTGCTTCAGCAATTTGATTGGTTTGTGGCACTGGGATTGATGGCACCGCTGGAAACTGTGTATTTTGGCGGTGGTACTCCAAGTCTTTTGTCTTGTCAACAGTTGACGGCGATTATGAATCGGCTTCAGGGCTTTTTGGCAGAGAATGCTGAGGTGACCTTAGAGGTAAATCCAGAAAGTGTCTCTGCGGAATTGCTGAAAACAGCAAAGCTTTGCGGGATAAATCGGATTTCCATGGGAATTCAAAGCTTGCAGGATGAGGTTTTATCCTGTGTGGGCCGTTGTTGTACTGCAGCAAGAACTCGGCAGGCATTAAAACTGCTAAAAGAAAGCGACTTGGCCTTTTGTACTGATTTTATTGCAGGACTTCCAGGACAGAAAGAGACAAAGCAGGGAAATCAGGAGTTTTTAGCTGCCTTAGAAGAAGTGATTTCCTATCAACCACATCACATTTCCTTGTATTCACTGACTGTGGCGGAGGGAACAAAACTGTATCGCCAGATTGAGCAGGGGCTAATTCAATGGGAGTCTGAGGAAGCAGACAATCAATGGATTTTGGGACGGGATTTCCTTGAAGCAGCGGGGTATATCCAGTATGAGGTGTCTAATTTTGCTCCCCCTGGGCAGGAAAGTCGCCACAACAGTGCCTATTGGAAGCAAAGCGCCTATTTGGGATTGGGAGCAGGGGGAGCGGGAAGCCTGTATTACAAGGATGTACAGGGAAGGCTTTTGGAAGGCTTTCGGTATACCAATACCACCAAGACCCAAGAATACATAAATTTTTGGAATGGAATGTCTTGTGATGGAGCTGAACAGACAAAGCTGAATCAAGGTGTGAATCAGGAGGTACAATGGGAAGCACTTTGTAGCTTGCTGCAGACCATGCGTGCTGAAAATGAAGTGCTCGATAGGGAAACTCTTTCCTTTGAATATATCATGCTGGGCTTGAGAATGAAAGCAGGTATTGGTGGAAGGGAATATGTTCGTCGATTTGAAAAAAAACTGGATTGTGCCACCTTTAACCGTTTTGTTCAGCGGGGGTGGATGAAAATTGTAGATGAAGGTGAAGGGTTTTGTGGTTATTCTATGACAAAAGAAGGAATCGCCTTTTTGAATCAGATTTTGCAGGAGCTGATGTAGGAAGAAAGAGAAAATCAAAAAAATCTAGAAAAAAAGTGTAAAAACGCAGATTATTCTAGCAATTCTTGGATAGTCACTGGTATGGTGTGGGAGCGTCCCTTGGTGTCGGTGGCGGTAATCTGATAAGTGCCAGGCTCTGGCTTCCATTCGATTGATTCACCAGGCTTACTGCGACCAATAAAGTTCACTCCAGAAAACCACAGGATTTCGGTGGTGTCTGCGTCGGCAGTGGCACACAGGAGAATGGTATTTTTGCTGGTGTCGCTGGAACGGAACTGGTATGCAGAACCAGTAAGGGGCGAGATAATTTCAGGAGGATAGCCTTGCTTTTGGTAGTCAAGGTGGTATTCCTCTGGAGGATAATCTGGAGGCACAAGGCGGGGCAAACCAGCTAAGGTAAAAAGCTGTTGTAAATCGCTGGGCCAGAACTCTCGTACCACCGTGGCTACGTAGTCCTTGTTCCGCTGGTCAGTACGGTAGCCAGTCCGTGTGTCTATGTATACTTGACGGTGAATCTTGCAGGTAGTAATGGGAGAGGTTCCGGGAATGAACCAGGCATATTCCGTTTGGGGACAATAGGGATTAGGAAGACCACCAGAAACACTGCACACCTCTATATTTTTGACATTTTCAGGCCGCTCATAGCTTGTCTGCTGATTTTTGGGAATATCAGACAAAAGGCTATATGCCATGTTAAACAAAAGGGGAGCGGCCATTCTTCGGCCCAGAAAAGCATTGTTGCCCTGGCCGTCAAAATTACCTATCCAGACACATAAAATATAACGGTCAAAAATGCCTACGCTCCAGCTGTCTTTAAATCCGATGGAGGTTCCTGTTTTGTAGCCAATGGGAATATCTGCCACCGATTGGGGACGATTTTGATAGGGAGGCACGTTGGCTTCCAGCATCTTTTTGACAATGAAGGCACTTTCCTCTGTGAGCAAGGGAATGCCAGGAGATTTTTTTGCCGTGTAAATGGAGTTGATTTCCTTGTAGATTCCGTTGTTGGCCAAAATGCCGTAGAGGGTAGCCAGCTCCATCATGGTAACATCACCAGTACCTAGCACCAGTGAAAGGCCGTAGTGGTCTCGCTCCTCAAGTCCTGTAATTCCTGCTTGAATAAGAAAATCGTAAAGATCTCGCTGCTGTAGGTCTCGATTCAAGGCTATGGCAGGAATGTTTCTGCTGTCTGCCAAGGCATACCAAGCTTGAACTGGCCCCTTGAAAACACTGCCGTAATTGTCGGGGGCATATTCATTGAAGGTAACTGGTGTATCCTTTAGCATGGTGCGATAGTGGATGAGCCCCTGCTCCAGTGCTAGGGCGTAGATAAAGGGCTTGAGGGTGGAGCCCGGAGAACGCTTGGAGGTGGTGGCGTTTACCTGACCTTGAATGGAATCATCGTAGTAGTTTGCAGAACCAACGTTTGCAACTACCTCCATTTCCTTCCAATCTATCAACAAAAAGGCACCGTTATTCACTCCCAAAGATCGTTGCTGGCTCAGATAGAGCTGGAATAATTCTTGACATTGCTGCTGGATTGCAGAATTGAGGGTGGTGCGAATGGGCTGACGTGGCTGCTGATGGGAAAGCTGGAGATTCAGCATTTCCGTAAAGTGGCGGGCCTGATTGGGCATTTGGCAGATGGTACTAATCCGCATATCCATATACACGGCCTTATCTTGATCCTGAGGATGCTGTTCTACCCATGCTTGAAAGAGACGCTGGCGTGCTTCCAGCAGTTCTCGTGGAGTGTTGGTGGGAGAGGGGGCCCGCTTGGTGGGATTTTGGGGAAGGACACAGAGCATGAGACTTTCTGTAAGCCCCAGTTCCTGTACCTCCTTGCCAAAATAGAACCAGCTAGCAGTCTCAAAGCCCTCGATATTGCCACCACAGGGAGCAAGATTTACGTAGGCTTCAAGAATTTCCTGCTTGGAAAAACACAGCTCCAAGTAGAGGGCGGAAAAAATCTGGCGAAGCTTTCCCAGCACCGACTTCGTGTAGATGCCGTATTTGAGGCGGGCAGTTTGCATGGTGATGGTGGAAGCTCCCATGCGGCGGCTTTTTATCACATAGGTTTCCCAGAAGGCTCGGAAAAGGGCCACGGGATTTACTCCGTGGTGGTTGTAAAAGTACCGGTCCTCCTGTAGCAACAATGCTTCTAAAAACTCAGGAGGAAAATCTGACAGAGGACGATAGATGCGATACTTGTGGTCAGCGGTGAGAAATACCTGCAAAAGCTGGCCCTCTTTGTCGGTGTAGGCACGAGAAAATTCAATGTCTTGAAAAATATCTCCTGTTGTGGCCGTTACCACCACTTGCACAAGGCCAGCCACCATAGCCACCAAGGCTCCTCCTCCAAAAATCAGGAGCAGGAGCCATTTTCTTCTTGTCATGAAGGAATCCTATTCAATGACAATGGGATCGTAGGGACTGAGTCCACGGATATCCTTGTTATACATGGATTCTGCGAACATGGGAGGCACCACAAAGGTTCCCTTATTTATAGCCCGTGCTCGGTAGGTGAAGGTGGAAATCTTGTCGGTAACGGTACCGTACAGCACCACTCGATCTTCACGAACGTCTACGTAATCGCTCTTCCAGCTTCCTTGGTGGTCCCGTACTGACTGGATATTGGCTTCCAGTCCAGCAGGCTGCAGGTCAATGAGGGCAACATTGTTGATGTAGCCTTCCTTGGTGCTTCTAAAAGAGATTTTCACCAAAATCTCATCTCCAAGCTTTATGGAAGAAAGCTTTTTGCCATCTAAGCTGAGGTATTCACGATGAACTTCAAGTCCATCCTTTATCTGCTTTTTGGGGATTTCTAGCTCATAGCCTCCCTGTACCAGCTGGTAATACATGGGTAGGTCTGACTTGTTGCTGAAAATAAGCTTTTCCGCTGCCTTGGAGAAGGTTGCCTGCAAGGTAGCCTCTCCTGCAAGTGTTAACTCGGTCTTTTCCTTGCCCACCTGCTCCTGTACGGAAAGCTTGTCCTGTTCACCTTCTGCCATGGCTGCAAAGCTTGCTAAAGCTCGACAGGCAGCGGCGGTGGAGTAGGTGTTGTAGTACATGGAATCGATGTACTGGCAGAAGGTTTCCAGCAGCTGTGAGTGCTGATCCTTAATGCGATGGGGGAAGTGACGAGAAAGAATATCAAGATAGGTTGCCACGTAATGCAGATCGTTGTGGTAAACCCAAGATGAATCAAACTTCATGGAAGGCTTTACCTGACGAACCAATTTATCGGCCTTGTCGCTTTGCTGAAGCATGGAGTAGCTAGCAGCAAGGTACAGGGCTGGATATTCTGACAAAGCACTCTTATTTTCCTTCATGTCCCGTTCCAATGCTTCAATGAAGGAGGTGGTAACAATTTCGTTCTTGGTAAGAACATAGATGGCATAAGCGCGGTCTAGGGACTGAGCGTAGCTTGTGCCAGAACTGGCGGCAATCTCTTTTACAGCAGACAGCACCTTGGTGAAGAAGGAGCTAGGAACGTAGTAGCCATTCTTCTGAGCATCTGTTAAGAATTCGGCACAATAGATGGTAATCTGGTTGTCCACAGGACTCTTGTTTGTCCAGTAACCAATGTGACCGTCTGCCATCATGCGGGACTGGAGAATGGCGATGGTTTCATTTACCAGTGGTGTGTATTCCTCTGAAGTTGACCCTAAAACCGAGTCCTCCAAGCCACACAGGTAGGGATAGGCCCTACTGGTAATTTGCTCGGAGCAGCCATAGGGATAGTTTTGTAGATAAAAGTTAAATCCCTTGGAAAAGGCTGTAGGCATGAAAGACAGGCTTACCTGACGCTGGGCATATTCCTCATAGGTTTTATGCTCCACCGCCAATTCAGCTGATTTCTTGGTGCTTTTGCCAGATTCAATCCAGGTTTGGTAAGGCATAGAAGGACGAATGCTCATGGTGGCAGTATACACTGACTTTTCCTGGGCATCCTGAGCGGTAAAGAGGATTTCTCCTCCGCCTAATTTGTCTAGGGCCTTTACCTTAAAGGTGGTGGTGGCATCCTTACCCTCGGCAATGGTAAATTGTACCGATTTTTCTCCCACAATCTCAAGATGAGCGCTGGGCTTGGCGGTGAGAATTACCTTGTTGGCATCTCCTGAGCCACGGTGATTGTTGGTGACGGTAACGCTGACATCAAACTGGTCGCCGGGAGCCACCGCCAATGGTGTGTTGGGATTGATGACAAAGGTATTTCGTGCCAGGGTGGAGGTGGTAGCCACTCCCATGGTGTTGGAAGAAACAGCCACTGCAATCACCCGAATAGAACCGTTAAAATAAGAGGGAACCTCATAGCTAACGGTGGCTTCCTCTGGGCCGCAATCAAGGATACCTGACCAGAAGGCCACTGGCTTGTTCTGCTTGCGCTTGAAGGGATTCAAGTTGCGAGCAAGCTCGTCCATGCCAGCACCACCACCAGCTGCGGGAATGGTTTTTAGAATCTCGTAGTCTGGCAAAATCAAGTCCAAAAGCTGTCCAGTTCGAACCTCCAAGGCTCGCTTTTGAAAGAAGAAGGCCAAGGGATTAGGATTTGAGTAATTTGCCACTTGAAGAATACCTTCGTCCACGGCATAGAGCACAATCTTTCCTTGATCTCTAGCAGAATAAGTAATTTTCAGCTCTTCACCAGACTTCACTTCCTCAGGAACCTGAAGATTGATGGTATTGGTTCTGTTGGCCTTGTCAATGGAGAAGGGCACGGTACCATAGCAGAAGGGACTCATGAAAATTTCTTGAGAGTCGGAGGCTCTGGTAAACATGACATTGATGTAGGCATTTCCTTCCAGCCCCTTGGGAATCTCGATGACCTGCTGACTAGAAAGCTCAGTGGTGGTAAACCACTTCCAGCTATATACCTTGTCTCGCTCAATGGTAATCAAGCCGCTTCCTGCATAGGGTGCCTTAATGAACAATCGGGCAGTACCACCAGCCTGCAAGTCACTGTGCTCCAGCCGCAGATCAAGCTCTGCCGTTCGAGTAAGGCTTCGGGTAATGTTTTGGGAACCAACCACGCTGTAGGAGAAGGAATTATAGACCAAGCCCTCCTTGTCGCTGATGGTTACCACAAATTCCCCCTCCAAATCTGTGGGGAGGAAGTAATCCAAGCCCTCCTTGGAAACAGCAATTTCCTTTTGCTCCAGCGGATAGGTTTTCTGCACGGACTGGTACTTGTACAAGCCGTTGGGCTGCTTCATGAGGGTAGAAACGTAGCGTTTTTCTTCCAAGGTAAGAGTTAAGCCATTGACTGCAACCTTTTCCAGGCTCTGGTCTATGGCGATAAAAGAAATCTTTCGCTTGGAGCCGCTATTGATGTAGCTTAAATCCCCGTCGGCCTTGTAGCCAATAAGGTGCTGCAGGGGAGACACGTAGAGGCTTGACTGCTGGGTTACCGAACGGCCACTTCCTTTTTCAAAGGCTTCTACGTAAAACTCCATTCGATAGGTTGCCTGCTGGAATTTTTGTAGGTCAATCTTGAACTCAGCCTGACCGTTCTCATCGGTGGTAACATTACCGAGGAATTCCTGATAGGAATTATCCTTGGAATAGGGATCTGCAAAGTGATAGTCCTTGTAAGCGCGTAAATTTGGGAAGCCTGGAGTCAAGAAAAGCTGAGCCTTTATTTCATTTCCTGCAGCAGGAGTACCAAAGAGATTTTTGAGGCTTACGGTTCCTGTCAAATCACCAGGATTTATCCAGCCTTCCTGTGGCAAAGGCTCAAAGCCTGCAGACAAGGTGAGGGTATCAGGAAGGAATTCCTCAACTTTTACTGAGCAATCTGCTAGGTATTCCCGACGAATGTCTCCGTTGGACATTTCCTTCAGCAGATAAAGGTTTGCCACATACAAGCCTGTGGGAGAATATTCTCTGGTGGAAAAACTCACTTCCTCAAAGCCTGCATCAGAAAGCTGCAGCTGATGGCTGTACAAGGTAGAGCCACTGGAATCAGTTACCACCAGCTCCAAGGGCAAACCTCTCAGATTTATGTTCCAGTCACCAGACTTTACGATAAGCCCCAAATTCACCTGATCACCAGGACGATATATTCCTCGATCTGAGAACATGTAGGCAGAAACCTTGGTGGCCTCTGTTGCACCGTAGACACCACCCACATCAAAGTTGGAGTAATCCAAGGTACGGCCACGCTGGGAATAGGGCATAAAGGACAGGTCGTTAGCAGTTTCCACAATAAAGGCGGTGGGACTATGCTCGTCTCGGTAGTTTGTAAGGCTGGGAAGGTGAGCGTGGCCATCGCTAGAGGCTCTGGTGGAAACAAGGGTATTTCCGTTTAAGCCAATGACCCGTACCGTGGCGTTGGGAACAGGGCGACCTGTAGCAATAGACTGAACGAAAACATCATAGCTTAAGTCTGAGTTCCGCTTTACAAAGAAGCCCAAGTCCGTTACCAAGATAAAGCGCTTGTCGGACACATTTCCCCTGTATTGCTTTGCCTCAAAGATAAAAAGTCCGTTCTTGAGG
>JAFYWB010000041.1 GCA_017549025.1 Treponema sp. | reverse complement strand
TGGAAGTTGTGGACACATCTGCCACGCTTTGGTAGTAACGACTCCGTTTAGGTAGTTCCTTTTTGTGTCCAGTTTGTACCTCCACGTTGATTATTCTGTTTTCATCCCGCAAAAACACATCCATAATGATTCGCATGGAATCTGGGTCAGTTTTATGTTCGTCTTGAGCGGAAAGGTAACGTATCTTTCCAATCCGCACTCCAAGAATCAGTTCTACCACCTGACGACAAATGTGTTCATCGTGCATGACTCTGGAAAAGATAAAATCATCGGTAAAAGTCAAACTTTCCCACTTTTTCTGCAATTCCGCTTCTGTTAACAATCTTTCTTACCTCCATTAAAAATGCTTTACATATATATTATTAGTTTGAAAATCAAATTTTTGATTGATTCCCAGAAAAAAAATTGATAAAATGTTTTTTTGTAGAATTAATGAGTCTTGATTGATTCTAATGTCCTGTCTGATAAAAAAATTTAGGAGAACATATTCATGAACTGGTCATCTTTAGTTACATCAGTTGTCGCCCTCATTTTGATTTTGCCCTTGGTTGATTTTACCGAACCACCATTACATTTTGTGTGTTTTATTCCAATACTCGTGTATGCAATTTATGTTGCCGTTGCTAAGAAGAAAGGCTTTGTTGTCACAGCCAAAAGGCCATTGGGTTTGACTGATATTTGGAAATTATTCTTGTTAAATTTTTTTCTTCTTGCACTGTATGGTTTGTTGCTTGTTCTAATCTTGAAGTTACTGCCGTACATCCATTCATGGATAGCCGTAAGTTGGTTTTTCTTTCTGGTGCAAAATACGGACTTGCCTAGTCCAAGCTATAAACTCCTTCACCTTCATATTGACAATGAAACTTTGATACAAAAGTTTTCAATACTGCTACTAAACTTCTTAAAATACCTGTTCATGTATATTGTACTCATAGCGGATTCCTATGGCATCTCCCAAGACTTTAAACAAAACATTCTGACCTATGTTCTGTTTATTGCAACGATAAATCTGGCTTCCCGGTTCATGATATTCAAGGATACATCGCTTTTGGAGAAGTTTTTGAGGATTAAACCGTATAAATACGAGGTATAGCCCAATAAACGAAAGAATAGGTGGAGGATTCCAGCGGGTGCCTACCGATGCCGCCCTAGAACCAGCTTCATCTACCCAGCAGTATAGCTCGATGAACGAAAAATTTGGTGGAGGATGCCAGCGGGTGCCTACCGATGCCGCCCTCTGAACGCCAGTGAAGCGTAAGGCAGCGGTGGGCTGCTGGCATCCTCCACCACTTTTACATTTAATTGAACTTATGCTATACTGCATCCCGTGAGAGACTTTCAGCTGCCCTCTGATTTGCAAGGGCTTCACATTCATTTTGTTGGAATAAAGGGAACGGGAATGGCCGCCCTTACAGAGATTCTTTGTCAGCGTGGGGCAAGGATTACAGGAAGCGATGTGGCGGATACCTTTTATACCGACCAGGTGTTGGCTGCCTGTGGAATTACTGCCAGTCTTTTTAATGAGGCAAATATTACCGATGACCTTTTGTGTGTCATCTATTCCTCCGCCTACAATCAGGCCACTAACTGCGAGCTGGCAGAGGCACACCGTCGTAATATTCCCTGCCTGCTGTATTCCCAGGCTTTGGGACAGCTTTCTGCCCATGCTTATAGCTGTGGCATTGCAGGAGTTCACGGAAAAACTACCACCACGGGGCTTACTGGTACCATCCTTCAGCAGTTGGAGCTGCCTGTGCAGGTTTTGGCTGGTAGTTTGATTTCCAGCTTTGGCGGGTCAGATAGCCTTGGAAAACAAGGAAGCTGCACTCTGAGCCAGGGAACGGATTTCTTTGTGGCGGAAACCTGTGAGTATCAGCGTCATTTTATGGACTTCCATCCGCAAAAAATCATCCTTACCAGCGTGGAAAGTGACCATCAGGATTTTTTCCCCACATACGAAGACATTTTATCCGCCTTTGTGGACTATATTTGCCTGCTGCCAGAAAATGGCCAGTTGATTTATTGTGCCGATGATGCTGGTGCCTGTGAAGCAGCTACCCGTGCTACAAAACTGCGAGGAGACATTCAGCTGGTGCCCTACGGTGAAACTGCTGAAGGGAACTATCGGGTAACCTTTGGCAAGGTGGAAGCTGGTTGTCAATATTTTCATCTTGCAGGATTTGGAAATCAAGATTTCCGACTGGAGGTTCCTGGTCGCCACTTGGTGCTGAATGCCGCTGCAGCCATTGCCCTGTCGGTGGAATTGCTCAAGGTACATGACAGTGCTCTTGTACAAGACAAAGTCACCCTTGCCAAAAGGCTTGCGTCAGGTCTTGCTGCCTTCCGTGGAGGAAAGCGACGAAGCGAGCTGGTGGGCCGAACTGAAAAGCTGGTGATTCTCGACGATTACGGCCATCATCCCACTGCCATCAAAACTACACTGGAAGGCTATCGTGCCTTTTATCCTGGCTACAAGCTTGTGGTGGATTTTATGTCCCACACCTATACCCGCACTGCTGCCTTGCTGGAGGAGTTTGCTTCATCCTTTGGGGCTGCTGACCAAGTGATTTTGCATAAAATCTACGGTTCAGCCCGAGAAAATGCCAGTGCTTCTGGTATTGACGGCACTACCTTGTACAAGGCTACCTGTAAATATCATCCCAATGTCCGCTATTATCAGGAAATTCTTGATGCCGCCCAGGATCTGGAACAGGAGCTGGCTCAAGGTGATTCTCAGTTTCCTGAAGGGATTGTTTTCGTCACCATGGGAGCAGGGGACAACTGGAAGCTAGGACGGGAATTGTGGCGCCGTCTGGGAAATGAAAAGTAAATATTCTTCCTTATACAAAGGATTTTAGGAGTTATACATGAACAGCATGACAGGCTATGGATATGAGGAATTGGTGGAAGAAAAGCTTTTTCTTTCAGTGGAAATCAAGTCCTATAATTCCCGTTTTCTAGATCTTTCAATAAATCTGCCTTCAAGCCTTTCTCGGCTGGAAAACTTTTTCCGGGAAAAGGTAACTGCTGCTGTGGTACGTGGCAAGGTTGACGTATACATTCGCTTTCGGGAGGAAGAGCCTGCTACCACTGTGCTGGTAAATCAGGAGGCTGTTCGCTCCTACGCTACAGCCATTGCCCAGGTTTCCCAGATGTTATCTGAAATGCAAGGCGCTGCTGGTAGTCAAGTTGCTTCAACAAGTCAATCTCAGCTGGAACTGATTCTTGGTCAGGAGGGGGTTCTGGTATCTCACCGAGAGTTTGACCTTGATTCCTACAAGGCCCTGCTGGAGCCTGTCTTTGATGGAGCCTTGCAGCAATTTTTGGCAGACAGAAGGCGGGAAGGGGAGAATCTCAAGGTGGACCTGCAGGAAAAGCTTGCAGTTTTGGAAGATGCGGCCGCCTTCTTTACCCAGTGGCAACCTCAGATGGAAAATGCCTTCAAGGAAAATCTCCAGCGTCGTTTCCAAGAGCTTTTAGGTGAAGGCTATGACCAGCAGCGGGTGCTTACAGAAGTGGCGGCCCTTTTGGTAAAATACACCATCAACGAGGAAATCGTTCGTCTTAAAAGCCATCTTTCAGCCCTTGCCAAGGAGCTGGTAGAAAATGCCACTCCCGGCCGCAAAATCGACTTTATCTGTCAGGAAATAAATCGTGAGATAAACACCATCGGCTCCAAGAACCAGTTTACAGAGGTGGGGGCCATGGTCATTACCGCCAAGGATGCTTTGGAAAATATCAGGGAACAGGCCCGAAACGTGGAGTAAGATTCGGGTACAGTTTCGGGGGCTCGAAACGTAGAGTAAGTCTTGGGTAGAGTTTCGAGGGCCCGAAACGTAGAGTAAGTCTTGGGTAGAGTTTCGGGGGGCTGAAACGTGGAGTAATATTCGGGTAGAGTTTCGGGGCCCGAAACGTAGAATAAGTCTTGGGTAAAGTTTCGGGGGGCTGAAACTTTGTAAAAAGTTGAATATATCAAACTAAAGATTTAGTTCGCATATTTTTTAAAGTTTTCGGCCTGCTCAAACACTTCAGCATACACTTCATCAAATGGTTCTGGCGGATATCCGTTTTCATCAAGTAGAATCATAAGGTCTGCTTCCATTTCGGCCTTAACATCGATTCTCTGATCCCAGTCTGTGTAACGAGTTTTATCATCAACAAGAGCCTTTACTTTCTTTGCAAGGTCTTTCATTTTGTCGTTAGAGATTTTGCCTTCAAAATGGAATTTCTTGGCACAACTTACCAGAATATCGTAGAACGCTTTTTCTTCAAAACTGATTCCTAGTGCCTTGAATTTTTCTTTATCAACTTTTATATCATTGAGCAAATCATTCAACTGCTTTGTAACTTCATCAAGAACCTGAGTTGTAAAATCATCAATATGGCGGTTGTTATATGCTTCAACAAGTTTCTTCATTCGCTCAGAAAATTCCATGGCCTTAATCTTGTTCGTCTTTTTGTAATCTGCAATGACTTGTTGCAAAAGCTGCTGAAGGATTTTGATTTTTGTATTAGGTAGTGTAATTGAATTAATCTTTTCAAGATACTCAGGGCTGAACAAGTCGAAATTAATATTCTTTCCAACTTGAAATAATTCTTCTACACCGTCAGATTTGATTGCTTCATTAATCATCTGAGCTACATGATGATTCATTGTTGTAATATCAGGAGCATCGCCTTTTGTAAGTTTGAACAATACAGAACGAATTGCAACATAAAAGTTGATTTTATCTTTTTCACTCTTAGTGATTTTTTCACTTGAAGAACAAAGATTAAAAGCTCTTTTCATTCTGCGGACAGCTTCCATAAATCTCTTCTCAAGTTCTTCCGTGGTCTGCACAAACTCAACTGCACGATTCAAACATTCGAGCTGTTTAAGAGGGCTCCCGTTATAATAATCAGAAGCATTGAATTCATTGAACATTGCATCCATAACACTTATCTGGTCTTTTACAATAACAACAGCCTTGTCGGTATCTTCAAACTCTTCGTTTTCATCACCAGTATATTTCTTCAATGCTTCGTTCATTGTACGCTTGATACCGATATAGTCAACAATCAATCCTTTGTCTTTTCCTTTATAAGTGCGGTTTACACGGCTGATTGTCTGAATCAAAGTATGCTTTTGAAGTGGCTTATAAATGTAGATTGTGTCGAGGGACGGAACGTCAAAACCTGTAATCCACATATCAACAACAATTGCAATCTTAAAGTTTGATTTTATGTTCTTAAACTGGCGGTCAAGTTCCTTTCGGTAATCACTATTCCTGAGAAGTTCAAATAAACCTTTTGTATCTTTTGCCTTGTTCTCGGTCATTACCATTTTGATTTTTTCTATAGGTTTAAAATCTTTATCGTCAAAGTCTTTTTTCTCATTCCATTCAGGGCGTAGTTCTACAATCTTCTGCCAGAGCTTATAGGCAATCTCACGATTCGAGCAGACAAACATTGCTTTGCCCTCAACAGTTGCTCCTTCTCGAACTCGGGTTTCATAATGGTCAATGAAGTCCTGTGCTACAGCTGCAACTACATCATCATCACCAATAATTGCATCAAGGTTTGCAACTGCCTTTTTACTAGCTGCAATCTGTGCCTCGTTTGCACCTTCGTCCTCGCACTGTTTGTAGTATTCTTCAATCTCACGAACTTTTTTCTGGTCAAGAATTACCTTGGCAGCTCGTCCTTCATACACAAGATTTACCGTAATTCCATCGGCTACAGATTCTTTCATTGTGTAGGCTTCAACAATATCACCAAAAACCTGGGTCATTTCATCAATTGGAGTGCCAGTAAAGCCAACATACGTTGCATTCGGAAGTGAATCATGCAGATACTTTGCAAATCCGTATTTATGCTCTACGCCTTTATCTGTAATTACCGTTTTTTCTTCTAGGTTATTTTGACTTCGGTGAGCCTCATCACTTATGCAGATGATATTTGGACGCTCAGAAAGCAGCTTTATATCCTCACAGAATTTCTGGATTGTAGTAAGAAATACACCTCCGCTTTTTCGTCCTTCAAGTTTTGTTTTTAATAACGCTCGGCTTTCAATACATTCAACCGTTTCATCACCAATATAGGTTTTGCTTTCCAAAAAGATTTTGCTAAGCTGGTCGTCCAAGTCTGTACGGTCTGTGATAACAATAATTGTAGGGCTTGAAAGTTCCTGAGACCTCATAAGCAGACGGCTCAAGAAAACCATTGTATAGCTTTTGCCGCAGCCTGTTGCTCCAAAGTAAATGCCACCTTTTCCGTTTCCTTTGGGACGGATTGCAGAACCAATACTTTTATACAAAGATTCTGCTGCAAAATACTGAGGATAACGGCAGATAATCTTTGTTTCCTTGTTGCTTGAGTCCGGAAAGTAAACAAAATCTTTTATAACAGCAAGAAGTCTGTCTTTACGGAACAAGCCTTTTACCATTGTAATAAGTGAACTTATTCCGTCACTGTCTTTGTCTGTACTTTCAACTTTTCGCCAGGCATAGAAGAATTCATAGGGACTGAACAATGATCCGACTTTATTATTCACACCATCACTGATTACAACAAAAGCGTTGTATTTGAACAGTTCAGGAATATCACGGCGGTAACGAATTGTAAGTTGTTTGTAAGCATCTTCAATTGTTGTGTTTTCTTGTATTGCCGATTTAAACTCCAGCACCACAAGGGGAAGCCCATTTACATAAACAATTCCATCAGGAATGCGACGCACTCCGTGAATGCCCTGCTGTCGTCCTTGAATTTCAACCTGATTTACAATTTCAAAGAAGTTTCTCTCGGGATTTTCAAAATCAATAAGCTGAATAAAAAGGTCTTTTTTTGTTTTGTCTTCACGGCGGAAAGTAAAACCATTGCAGATTAAATCCAGCATCCGTTTGTTAGCATCGTAATCAGAGCCACTGATATTCTTAAGTTGAGTGATAATCGAAGTGATTTCATTCTCTGTCAAAAAGTCTGCTGCATAACGGTGGCACAAAAATGTGGCAAGCAATTTAGGCAGCAAAACATCAGTCTTTTCTCGGTGAATATCCTGTCCTGTCTGGTGTGTATATCCTTCATTTTCAAACAGTTCCATTATCGAAAGTTCAAGACTGTGTTCTGTGAATTGCATGGTTATTCCTCCACTTCCTCATCACTATAAGTAAACCATTCTATAAATTTTGCAGATTTTGCATTGGGCATTGACTTTGCAAGTGCTATTACACCGTCATTATCGAGAACATCAGTTTTATACTTTTTTCCGTCGGCTGCTGTTAGTTTGAGTTGGGTAGTGGCACTAACCAACTCAGGATTTTCTTTTTTGAGTTTTGCTTTAAGATATTTCCAGTAGTTGCGGTTCTTTGAATAGTCATCTTCAGCGTTTAAAACCCCAATAATGTCCAGTACAGAAAACCTCCATTTGGAGTTTTCTTCATCCCAAACAGCGCGAACTTCTCTGTCATTAAAAAAGCGAATCGAAATCTTGCTCATAATGTCGGCCTCCTAGTATTTTATTTAGGAGGGGGAAGTCCGCTTGAAACTTCGCACATTCGTGCTCGTTGCGAATACCCCCTGCGCGCCCACTTCGTTGGTCGCTACCCTCTCTCCTAGGGGCTTTGCCCCTAAGACCCCGATTATTAACAAGCGGATTTGTTCAGCCCTAACGGGCTTCACTCTTTAAAAGTGAGTGTCGTTAGACACGAACCAATCCGTGTGACATTTTACATTCCCGAAATGCGGGAAATTATCAGTTGTTTCAAGTTTTGAAGTTTTGATAATTCTTCATAATTTTGCTTCAACTGTTTTATTAGCAAAGCTAACTTCATTTGTTGTATTACATCTTTTTTGGGTACAATGATTTTTAAATTTTCAATAAAGTTTTTGCTTAAGTTATTTTGAGCTCCACCATTTGACATTGAACTAATCTGTTCTTGATTCTGTAATAATGAAAAATATAAATATGCTGCATCATCTTCTGATTTACAAACCATTCCACAAATTGCCTGATTCGTTGTTGCTTCGATATTCAAATAACCGACTTCTCCTGCTGTAACCCCATACATAGCCATTAAAACTGTATCTACTGGTAACAATTTTGTTGAAGTTTCTTTAAGAGCTTTTTCTGTAATATATTCTTCTGTAAACAATGTAACATTATTGTGAACTTCACCAGATTTTACCCAAGGAATATTTCCATTATCCCAATATTCTGCATCAGTTCTTGATGGTGTTGAACCAGATTCAGTCTTTTTACAAAAATCTGCAATGCTTTTTATATTCCAGCCATTTGGTAATAATTCTTCAGTATTTGAAATTTCGTTGTCAGTCATATTGAGTAAAATTGACTTTGAAATATTTTCTTCAACTAAAGTTATTCCTAGTTTTAACAGTTTCCCATTTATCTGCTGCAAAAGTTGGATGCGGCGGTTTACTGTGTTGTAGGCGTTTACGATGCGCTGCTGTTGGGTGAGGTCTGGAACTGGTAATTCCACTCGGCATATTTCGTCCCAATCAAAAATTTCTCGGACACTTCCATGAGACTTAAAGCGGGCATAGCGGTCAAATTCTGGTCTTGAAAACCAAAGCATTAAATATTCAGGCAAAAGTTTTGATGTATCAATAACTTCAAAAACAGTGTAAATATTAGAAACAAGTCCTTCGTCGTAATCTGTTAGAAGTGCAATTCCAATTTTATCACCACGTCGAGATGTATCTGGAATATAAGTAAACTGTCGTTTTTTTACTATTTTATACTTAGAAAAATCCGTTCCTATAGTATTAGCAATAGACTCAATAAAGCATTTTTCAACGCTAACACCTAACAAATGATTTACTTTCAAATCTGTATTGCGAACATCAACAAGTCTTATATATTCCCCAAGTTTTTTATATTCTGCTTTCATTTAGGTTTCACCTTCTGCTAGTTCTGGATGTTGCAAATAAAAGTTTGCCTTTTCTTTTTCAATTTCTAGTTTTAATTCTTCTTTTGTAGGCATATAAGGCATATATTTTGCCATAAAAATTTGTTTTGAGTCGTGAAGGACAGAATATCTTGCAATATCTTCATCTGTTTTTGTACAAAGCACTATTCCGATTGTTGGATTATCATCATTTTTCTTTTTTAAATCGTCATACATTCTGATATACATATCCATTTGCCCAACATCTTGGTGAGTAATTTTTCCGATTTTTAAATCAATTAAAACGTAACACTTCAATTCAATATTATAGAAAACTAAGTCTATAAAATAATCATCTGATTCTGTAACAATATGCTGTTGACGAGCAACAAAGGCAAAACCTTTTCCCATTTCCATTAAAAAATCTCGAATATGGGTAAGAATTGCACTTTCCAATTCTGTCTCGGTATAATCATTCGCCTTAAATCCTAAAAATTCTGCAATAACAGGACTTTTTATTAATTCAAACTGTGAATCTTTGTATTCAGAGGTTTTACTTTTCATTTCTTCTATGACTTTTTCTTTTTTAGGAGATATCAAAAGTCTTTCATAATATTGAGTAGAAATATTTCTGTCTAAAGTCCTTACAGACCACATTTGATTATTTGCTTCTTTTAAATACCATAAACGTGCAGCTTCACTTGCAACAGAAAGAAGTCTTCTAAAATGAGACCAATTCAGATTGTGAACACATGTGTTCACAATTTCAAAATCTTTAAATGATAAATAAAATTTTCTAAAATATTGCAAGTTTCTTTTGTTGTAAGATGTACCAAATTTTCTGGTTAAATTGTTTGCAAGAACTTCTATAACCTGTCTTCCATATTCTGCTCTATCATTTCCTGCTTGTTCTTGATCTACAATTCTTTTCCCAATATTCCAATAAGTCACAACAATAATTGAACTTACCGCAGAGTTTGCCGCATCTCTTGCTTTTTGGACAAGTTCAGTTACTTCATTCAAAAAAACAGTTTCTTTTTGAATCAGACTTTTATTTTCCATAATGTGTTCCTTTTTCCTGCTTTCATCTAGTTTACAAATTAATTTCATAGCCCAAATCTTTAAAAACTTGTAAAAGGTCTTTTTTACTTTCTTCTTCTTGGCGGAACAAATCGCCAAGTTCTTTCTGCAAGTTTTTCATGCTTGTGTCAAAATCGACCGTTTCATCCCGGTTTACAAATTCTATGTAGCGGCTTGGAACAAGATTGTAGCCTTTTTCTACGATTTCTTTTTTGGTTGCACTGTAGCAGAATTCTGGAATGTCTTTGTAAGTTTCGTCTTTACCGGCCTGCTGCCATGCGTGGAAGGTTGAAGTTACTTTGTCACGGTCATCCTGTGTGAGCTCGATATATTTTTTCTCGAAGGGACTTCCCATCTGGCGCAAATCCATGAAAAGAACTTCTTCTTCGCGGTTGCGGTAATTTTTGATTTTACCGTTCTGTTCAACAGTGCGGCTCTTTTTATTTTTGTTTAATATCCAGAGGGTTACAGAAATATCAGTTGTATAAAAAAGGTTTCGTGGAAGAATTATAATAGCTTCAACAAGATTGTTTTCTATAAGCTGCTTTCGGATTTCTAGTTCTGCACCTTCGCCACTCAATGCTCCGTTTGCAAGAAGAAAGCCCGCTGTTCCATTCTGACTAAGTTTTGAAACCATGTGCAAAATCCATCCGTAGTTGGCATTGCTTGTTGGCGGAACTGTGTAGCCGTTCCAGCGGTAATCCTCCACAAGTTCATTTTCTGCACGCCAAGCTTTCTGATTAAACGGTGGATTTGCCATGATGTAATCAGCACGCAAATCTTTATGAAGGTCATTTGTAAAAGTGTTCGCCGCCTTTTCGCCAAGGTCACAGGGAATACCGCGAATTGCAAGATTCATTTTTGCAAGTTTATAAGTTGTAGTTGTTCCTTCCTGACCATAAATAGAAACATCTTTTGAGTTTCCAGCATGATTTTCTACAAACTTAAGCGACTGAACAAACATACCGCCTGAACCACAACATGGGTCATAGATTTTTCCCTTGTATGGTTCAATCATTTCTGCAATAAGATTTACAACAGATTTTGGAGTATAGAATTCTCCCTTTCCTTTGCCTTCCTGAAGTGCAAACTTTGTAAGAAAGTATTCATAAACGCGCCCCATAATATCGTTTTCTTTATCTGCATTTGTCTGGATATTGTTGATTTCATCAAGAAGGGCGGCGAGTTTTGAAACATCAATTCCAAGTCGGGAATAATAATTATCTGGTAAAGCACCTTTGAGAGAAGGGTTTTGTCTTTCAATTGTGTTGAGTGCAGTATCAATTTTAAGCGCAATATCATTCTGCTTGGCGTTCTGAATGAGATATGACCATCGACTTTCATCAGAAACGTAGAAAACATTCTTCATTGTATAGAAGGGCTGCTTGTCAAGATAGTTTTCTTTTCCTTCCGCAATGAGTTCTGCACGGCGGGCATCAAATTTATCATTAACGAATTTTAAGAAGATAAGACTTAATACAACATGCTTATATTCTGCCGGCTCTACAGTTCCACGAAGTTTATCACATGCACCCCAGAGAGCATCTTCAAAGCTGACTTGTTTTTTTGCTTTTGCCATTTAAGAACCTAAATTTCGAGTTTTGTTAGAAATTTACAAAAAAAGCGTCAACCTTTGAAATTGAAGTTAGCACACAAAAATAAAAGGTGTTACGCTTATGTGTGAACGATTGTACCATTTAACAAGTGATTTTTTCAATAACCTGAGGGGGAAATCTAGTGGAAGGTGTAAATCCATCAAAGGCTGGCTGTAAGGTTGCAGAAAAGCTGACAGCTTGTGTAACTGGGTAGAGTTTCGGGGCCCGAAACGTAGAGTAAAGTTTTACTTGGAGCTCTCTAATCCGAGCTTTTTATAAAAATCCCGCACCTTGTTAAAGGCGCTGGTAAGCTGGGCGATTCGTTGGGCTGCTTGGGTAGAGCTTGTTTCCTCGGTGGCTGTATCTGGGTGGGCTTCCTTCAAAAGCTGGGCGTAGGCTCCTCGTACTTCACTTAAGCTGGGAATGGGAAGCTCCTCCTGCTGACTGTTTTCTGCACCAAAGCCCAGCAGGCTCAAGGCTTCTTCCACCTCACGAGGAAGGGTGATTATCTTTTGTGTGGCTTTTTCAGTCTCTGGGGTACCTTGCTGATTTGAATTAAATTGATTATCAATAAAATCAGCTGTATAGGTTCGTTTCGGTTGTGGCTGGGGAATTTCACCCTTTTCAAGGCATTCGTTCAGCATATCCCCCAGCTTGTCAAACATGGAACTCATGGATTTTAGTATGATGGACAGAAGGTTTTAAGTCAACAGCTGAGGAAAATAGGTTATAGAATAAGTTGAGCCTTTTCCTTAATCTGAAAATGGGAAAAATATGCTTCTTCTAGGGGAATCCATCGACTTACAAACATTTTTAAAAGTTCTTCGCCATTTCTCTGACGAATCCGTTTCTCTTGCTCGTCGCTAGACACATCTGCAAAAATGGTAATATCTGCATAGTCTCCAAAAAAGGGATGACAACTATATGAGCCTTCCACAACACGAAAGAATTGCGTTCCTATTTGCTGCACACCAGAATACTTCATTGTACTGCAATCAAAAATTTGGTAAGAAAAGGGAGTACGCTGTGAAAGAAAGGGAAGTACTTGTTGAATAAAACGTTCATGATGAATATTTCCTCCCGGCGTTTGGAATCGTTCCTTTTGTCTTAATTCTGGAGGAAGAAAAAAATCATCCAGGTGAATAATGTCTGCATGGAGCACAAGTTTGAGCAATGAGGCCAAGGTGGTTTTCCCAGAAGCAGCTCTTCCATCAATGGCGATTACACAGGGAGTATTTGCTTGCAGATATTTTTTTGCCAGTTCCAAAATGGGAAGTATTCTACAAAAGTGACTGTGTACAATTCTATAGTTTGGATGTTCTTTTTCCCGATATTCTTGGCTATGATGTACCGGTGGCATCCCTCTTTTTTTGTAGTCGCTACAATACTCTTCCCAATGGTGAATGGTAAAGCCCAGATTCTTTTCTCGAACAATTTTGCCAGCAGTTTCTAGATACTGAGTAAATTGTGCTTGGGCATTTTCTTCTCCTTTGCAGGATGCCACAAACATCGTATGGAGCCATTCAAGAGGTAAGCCCTTTGTCTTCCAAGCAGAAAGATGTATCCTGCAGACCTGGGATGAAATTTCTTCGTAGAGTATTTTCTCTGGACAAGTATCTACAATCTCCAGTTGTTCGTACTCTTTTTTTAGGTATATCCATGCACTGTGAGGATCAGCTAAAAGATGTTCTGCACCATAGGCTGCCTGATAACACATTTTTACCAGGTCTTGAGGCTGCATAGCGGGGTGTTTGTTTAGTTGTTCAATAAGATACTGCTCAAAGTCCATGGATAACAACTCCTTCTATAAAAAATCGGCAGTGTTGGTGGTTTCAGAAAATAATCTTCCCCTCCGTGCTACCGATTTTTTATAGGTTTTTAGTTAAAAAAGTTTTTTGTGTCAATTTTCTGGTAGCCACCAAAGCTTGTTGGGTAGGCAAAAATTTCATCTGCAAGTTCTTCTCCAAGGAAAACCTCACAAATTTCATTTGTTTTTTCGCTCATGTGGATATCCTCAAAAAGATGGGGATATACGATTTTAGCAATATACCAAGTGTTTGCCAATGCAATTTCGTAATTGGTGTAGTAGGCATTGTAGGCCATTTGCAGATACACCTGCCCCTCATTCCATGCTTGACAGGTATCAAACATACTGGGATCTTCCCGATACAAGGGAATAATATTTTTAACAGCAGCTCCATCAATAATCATAATCTGGATTTCATCTCCTAAATCCACAAATTTTTCTGCTTCAATAGGTTGAATCCCAGGAGCTGAAAGACCTGAAACGGCATTTTCCACATGGGCAATTTCAAAGGAGATATAGTTTTGTGCTGTCATAAGATGATTGGTGGTTCCCCAATTACCGAGACCGCAAATATATACCTTAGGCTTATTCTCCTGAGGAATATTTGCAGTACGACTGGAAATTTCAGCTGCTTCTTTTTCAATGAAGGCATTCAAAGTGGCAGCCTTTTCTTCTTCTCCAAAGATTTTTCCCAGCAAGTTCATGCTTTCCTTAAAAGAATTATCAAAAACTCCATTCATGCCAGACTTAAGAGTAATTACAGGAATTCCAAGCTGTTCCTGCAGCGCATTTGCTATGTCTACATCTTCGTACTCAGAAATCACAATGTCAGGATTACAGCTCAGAATTTTTTCTGCCTCAGGTGTTTGTGCCATGGGACCACCTGTACCACAGGAGGCAAGTGTATTGAAATGTTCTTCGTGAGCTATAACATAGGGGCGAGCCACTGTGTCAAAGATTTTTGGTCGCTCAGAAAGGCTGGTATTATCAATAGCCTCTACACCGCAGAGCAACTGCACATCACCAATATAGCTGTACATACGCAGGGCTCCCGCTCCAACACATACCACTCGCTGATAAGCTTGTGGCGTAATAGTTACTTCTCGGCCAATCATATCCGTTACAGTAATTGCTTGGGTAGGGATTGATGCTTCTTCAGATTTTACTTCCTTACTGCCAAAAGCCCACAGTGAAACTACCATAGTAAGAACCATTGATAGTGCAAGAATTTGCTTCTTATTCATTCTCTTGTACCTCCAAGAATAATTTTTTGGTTTTCTATTTCAACAATTCTGACATCAATGTCAAAAGTGTTTTTTACAACAGCTGGTGTAACTGCCTCCTGTCCTCCCTGGCAGTCTATAATTCCATTATTTAAGAAAAAAAATGTATCTCCAAAGTTTAAAGCCAGATTTAAGTCATGGATGGAGCTCAGAATTCCAATGTTTCGCTCCTTTGCCAGTCTTTTTGCTTCTTGTATAATGAGATGCTGGTTAGCAATGTCAAGATTTCCTGTAGGCTCATCAAATACCAGCAATCGTGGTTCTTGTGCCATAGCTCGGGCAATAGCAACCTTCTGCCGTTCACCTCCAGAAAGCTGTTGTACTGAAAGCAACGCATACTCCTGCAGCCCCATATCTTCCAAAACTCTTTCCACCACCTGGTAGTCTCGCTGGCTGGCTTGTACTCCAAAATAGGAAATCCTTCCTAGCAGTACAGAATCGAAAACGGTCATGGCACCAAAGTGAATATCTTGGGGAACATAGGCAACAAGTTTTGCTCGTTCCCGTCGAGGCATATCTAAAAGATTTTGTCCATCAAAATAAATGGAACCACTGCTGGGGGAGAGAATCCCCAGAATATTTTTAAAAAGAGTGGTTTTTCCAGAGCCATTTTTTCCCAAAAGAATACCAATTTCTCCTGCAGCTAGTTCTAGATTTATTCCCTGCAAAACTGGTGGTCTCTTTTTTCCATAACAAAAGGAAAGATTTTCTACCTTTAACATGCTGGTCCTTCCTTACTTGAAAAAATGATGGCAATAAAGAATGGTGCTCCCAGCAAAGAGGTAATTGCTCCCACTGGCAAGGCTGAACCGTGAGCTATGCTGCGAGAAAGAGTATCTGCTATGAGCAAGAGTAAACTTCCCATAAGGCTCGACAAAGGAAGGGCAAAGCGATGATCTTGGCCGATAAGTTTTTTTGTTACATGAGGGCAGATTATACCTACAAAACCGATAATGCCCAAAAAAGACACGCAGACAGCGGTAATGACTGAAGCTAAAAGTAAACAACTGAATCGTAATCGGCTTACATGAATTCCCATGCTCCCAGCAGTAGCCTCTCCACTGAGCAAGGCATTAAGTGGCCAGGCCATAGTTTGAAAAAATGCGATTCCCGCTGTTACAATTACAAACATAATTCCCACTGTCTTGTAGGTAGCTCTAGCAAGGTCTCCAAAACTCCAAACCACTGCAGCAGATAATCCCACATCAGTGGCATAAAATTGCAGGATAGTCGTGGCCGCTGTCCAAAGTGAGCCCACTGCAATTCCTGCTAATACCACCACGTTAGGAGAAAAAGATTTAATTTTACACAAGCTTAAAATTAACAATATGGATGCAGTAGAAAATAAAAATGCCATGATGCTAGTGGAATAGGGATTTGTTCCCACCGTATAATTCATTACATTATTGCCGGTAGACACAAAGCCGCCTGCAAAAGCAATGATAGACAAATTAGCTCCAAAAACTGCTGCGTGAGATACTCCAAGGGTAGAAGGCGATGCCATGGAATTATTCAATGTGGTTTGCATTACAAGGCCAGAAACAGATAAACCTGCTCCTGCAATAATTGCTGCTAATACTCTTGGAATGCGGATTTTCCAGATAATTCGTTGGTAGGCTTCAGTTCCGTTAAATGTAAGCGCATTCCAACCCTCTTTGATACTCATGTTAGAAGAACCCACAAAGATACAAATGAGTGTCATTATAATGATTGCTATCAATAAAAGTAAAATTACTCTGAGAGCGTGATAATCTTTTCGTTTACTGTTCTGTGGTGTCTGCATTTCCTTCTCAAAAAAAAAGCTGTTACATCCATCTTCTGACAGAATGTAACAGCCTTCATGACTATTATGTTGGGTATAAGGGTAATCAAAAAAATTATCGTATCGGCTTCTACCGACTGAATCGAGTAGCCTCGATCATTGAAACATTACCATAGCACGAATTATCTGTTTTTTCAACTATTTTGAGAAAGTATTTCTCTCATTTTAACAATGCAATCATCAATTATGGCAGATGTAGTAATTCGTTCCACACCAGCAATATAGTTGTTACATAAATTCATTGGTAAAAGAATCCGTACTGCATTACTTTGAGCTACTGCAAGGGTCATTTTAGGGGTAATTTCTCCCCAAAGAGAATCTGCTATTGCAATACCAATAGGCCCAATGATAATGTCTGCAGAACGACAGGCTACAATCACAGCATTTTCACCTGTTGCAGTACGGTCTGCTCCAGCTTTTAACATAGCGTTGGAGGCAAGGGCATTTGTTCCAATTGCTGTAATAAGCTGCTGAGGAAACGCTTTTTTTATGTTTTCAACAAGTTGACGACCAACGCCTCCGCCTTGTCCGTCTATAATAAGAATATTCATGGCTGTAGTATGGCGGTGGAAAACAATTAAGTCAACAGCTGAGGAAGCTGGTACACATCCTCCACACCATCCACTAAAAAGCCCCCCATGCCTAGTTCCAGCGGAAGCTCAATGTCTATGTTGAAACGGTCTCCCACAGAAAGGCATTCTTCCGCCCTGCAACCTAGTTTTTCCACTGCCAGTAAAAAGGGTGCAGGGTGGGGCTTGGATACCTTGCAGGTATCAAGACCGATTACCAGCGGAAAGAAATCCTCCACTCCCAGAGCTGCTAGGGTTTTTCGTCCCACCAATACAGGATTGTTGGTAATGCAGGCCAGCTGATAGTACTGACCGAGACTTTCTAGTGTTGTCACCAGCTTGTGGTCCCTGGTCAAAAAATCGGCTGGTTCCAAAAGCTCCTCTCGCCAGCGAATACTTTCTTCTATTGAATACCCCAAGTGCACAAAGGTGTTGCCTAAGCTCAAGGCTTTTCCCCCGCTCCTTTCTTCCCAATTCCGCCGTGTCGCTTCTATTCGTTGGAAGGCTTCTTGGTCACAAATCCCTTCCAGCTGGGCATAGTGGTGAATCTGTATTTGATTTTGCTGCAGGGCATATTCCTTGTGGCTGTAAAGGGTAGAGTCAATGTCAAAGATAATGGCTTTAAGCTGTTGGGGCCTACGATACATGTGCATAAAGCTGCTTCCTTAAATGGATTCTTTAGGGTTCAAAGATGTGGCTTAAGTGAACCAGAGCCTGTGCTCCCTCTTGAATAGAGCTGAATTTCCCCAGTCCCCAGTAGGCCAAC
>JAFYWB010000040.1 GCA_017549025.1 Treponema sp. | reverse complement strand
TGTGGATGGTTTCAGGCTTTTGTACACCCACCTTGTCAGGAGAAACGAAGGGGCCTTCCAAGTGCATTCCCATGATGTGGGCTCCCTCTTCCTTGCCCATGGCGGCAGTGATGGCCTTAATATCCTTCATGAAGTTTTCTTCCACGGAGGAATACAGGGTGGGGTTGAAGGAGGTAACTCCATATTCTGCTAAATCCTTGGACATGGCCAAAATAGACTCGGTGGAGCTATCCTCTGTTCCGTGTCCCTTAAAGCCATGGATGTGGGTATCGATAAAGCCAGGGGCAATATAAGCTCCTTCCACATTGTAAACCTTAGTGGAAGCGGAAAATTTCTTCTGCTCAAATCGCTTTTGACTGAATACGTCGGCGATTTGTCCATCCTCAATAAGCACGGCACATTTTTCCATAACGGCAAATCCACTGATGAGGGTTCCGTTGTACAGACAAATAGACATAAGACCTCCTGATACTGTAATAAAAAGGTTAGAACGAGGAGTAAAATTCCAAAAAAAAGAACCTCGCTCAAAACCTTAGTATATATAATACTATAGAAACGGATAAATTTCCATAAAAAAATGAGTGAGACCGACAATGGAATGTTAACTCAGAACGTATTACTCCATTTTTCTCGCTTCACCTTTTTCTCCAATCCTGCTACACTGAAATTATGCTTGATTTTACCATTCCCATTTTGCCCATTACGGTGCGTCAGGATAGCGACAAGAAGCTTCAGCGGTACGAGGTGCCTGGCATTGAGCTGGACTTTATTCCTGGAAATGATTGTGGCCGAAAGGAATTTACTGGAGCCTTTGTGGCTGGCGGTAAGGATGGCATTGCCTTTTCCTTTTGTGCAGAGGTTCCTGGCTTTAGAAAAAAAGAATCTGCTTCTTTTTCCTCTGATTCCAATCCCCAGCCCAAGTCTTGGGTATTTAATCGCCATTGTCTTGAGGTGTTCCTTCAACCAGAAGGCGCTCCCTTTTACTATGGCTGGGAAATCGATGTGGCTGGCTCCTGTCTTGACTATCGTGTAGCTCTGGAAGAAGGCTTGCTAGAGGCCACCTGCTCCAGTCTTACCAATCCTGCTTCTGGGGTTTTAATGCAGGAGATTGGGGGGAAAAAGCTTTTCTTTGACTACAACTGGAAAAGTAAGGCCAGCTGGAAGATGGAGGTGGAGGAGGAGTTCTGGTACTTGGAGCTTTTCATTCCTTGGACTGACTTTGGCCTTGCCAACACCATAGAAAATCCTGTTACCCCAGCTGAGGGCAGCCTGTGGCGGGGAACCATCAACAGAATCATTCCCGTAACAGCATCTGGAAGTCCTGTTTCTGCTGAAGGTGAAAGTGAGCGGCAAGCCCTCCAGTCCTTGCTGGACTTTGAGGGTACAGAGGTGGTGCCCCGCTTCCACCAGCCTCAGCTTTTTGCAGGCTTTCACTGGCAGAAGCTGGAGCGAGGATAAAGCTGAGCTTGCCCTTTGGCTCACGGTGAGTTTGGGGTGAGTCCTACACCATTTCCTCTGGCTTAAAGGCTTCATCAAACTGGGCTTCAGTCAAAAATCCTAGGGCAAGGCAGGCTTCCTTTAAAGAAATATTTTCTGCAAAGGCCTTCTTTGCTACTTGGGCTGCTTTTTCATAGCCAATATGAGGATTTAAGGCGGTTACCAGCATCAGGGAATTGTGGAGATTGAGGTGCATCTTCTCCTTATTTGCCTTAATTCCTTGGGCACAATGCTGATCAAAGGAGGTTATAGCCTGGGACATAAGCCGCACTGATTGCAAAAAGTTGTAGATACACACGGGCATAAACACGTTCAGCTCAAAGTTACCCTGGCTAGCTGCCATGGACACTGCCACATCGTTTCCCATAACCTGTACTGCCACCATGGTTACCGCCTCGCATTGGGTAGGATTCACCTTGCCGGGCATAATGGAAGAGCCAGGCTCGTTTTCTGGAATGGTGATTTCTCCCAAGCCCAGCCGCGGCCCAGAGGCCAGCCAGCGGATATCGTTGGCAATCTTCATCATGTCACAAGCCAAGGCCTTCACTGCGCCGTGGGCAAACACCAGCTCGTCCTTGCTGGTAAGGGCGTGAAACTTGTTGCTGGCACTGACAAAGCTTTTTCCAGTGAGCTTGCTTACGGCCTGGGCTACAGCTTGGTCAAAGCCAGTAGGGGCATTTAAACCGGTACCCACGGCGGTGCCACCAAGGGCCAGCTCCCGCAAAGGCTCAATGCTGCGGCAAATCAATTCTCGGTCCCGCTCCAAGGAGCTTCTCCACCCGCTTATTTCCTGAGAAAAGGTAATGGGTGTGGCATCCTGCAGGTGCGTGCGGCCACTTTTTACAATGCCCTGGTTTTCAGCTTCCAGACGACTGAAGGTGGCAATGAGCTGATCCACGGCAGGCAACAGGTCGTCTTCCAGACTCATGACGGCGGCAATATGCATGGCGGTGGGAAAGGTGTCGTTGGAGGACTGGCTCATGTTGATGTCATCGTTGGGATGCAGGAGTGTGGCACTTCCACTTCCGTTTTCCTTGTGAATCATGTTGCCTACTGTGGCGATAACCTCGTTGGCGTTCATGTTGGACTGGGTGCCGCTACCAGTTTGCCACACCACCAAGGGAAAGTGCTCCATCAATTCCCCAGAAATCACCTTATTACAGGCAGCTTCTATGGCGGCTAGTTTTTCCGCCGTCATTTTTTGTGGCTTGAACTGGTGATTGGCCTGAGCCGCTGCCTTTTTCAAAATACCAAAGGCACGAATAATTTCTTGGGGCATGGTTTCAATTCCCGCCCCAATGCGAAAGTTGTTGCGGCTCCGTTCTGTCTGGGCTCCCCACAATTTGGCTGCGGGTACCTTTACTTCACCCATGGAGTCATGCTCAATCCTGTATTCCATCTTGCACCTCATCTTTTCTTGCAATTTTTTTCAGTATACTGAAGGGAAGGGGCTGGGGGAAGTCTTTCTTCCTGCTGGTGTTGGCTCTGTGGGGCTACTTTTTTCAAGCCCCTTGCACAGTCCCCAGCACTGTGTTACACTTTTTTTCATGAAGCGTACAATCTATTTTGCAGGCATTCTTCTTGCCCTGATTTTTTTTGTAACAGGCTGCCAGTCAGCACCAAAGGACATTCCCCAGAATCTGTCTGCGGAGGAATTGATTAACTTGGCTCAGTCAAGCTATGACAGTGGTAATGTAAAGGCAGCCCAAGCCTACTATGAGGCTATCATCATCCGCTACGGAGACCAAATGGACAAGCTGGTGGAGGCTGAATATGAAATTGCCCACCTAAAGATAAAGCAAAAGAAGTGGCAGCAGGCAATTCCCGACCTGCAGCGGATTTTGTCTTACTATGAAGCTGATGCCACAGGCGTGCTTCCCTCAGCCTTCAAGAAGCTGGCAGAGCTGGATATGGCCAAGGTGCCAGAAAAGGAGCTTATTGAGGCAGGCGTTTTGGAAGCACCCGCCCTGTAGCCTACTTTCTGTCAGCGGAGGTTTTCCCGTCGGGGGTAATGATGGTGTCTATAACAATGCCTCGTTCCACGGCGGTGGAAACCACCAGTTCCTTGGTATATTTCTTTGAGCCACGAGGATTTGCATGGGGTTCTGCATCGCCGATGAGGATAACTCGTCCCTGGGCGCCTTCTGTCCAGTTGTAAAAATTCATGGAGCCGTAGAGAGCTTCGTACACAGCTTCAGGCACATCGCCACCCTCGTTTCCCCGAATAGTAAAGTCAAAAAGATGTTGTTCAAACACCTCCAGTGAAGCGGTGGAAGGATACACCTTCACAGGAATACCCTCGTAGTCGTAGCTGTCAACATAGTCACGATAGAGCAGCAGTCCCAGCTGAACAGGGGCAGTAAATTCTTCTAGCAGTAACTTAAGGCGAGGAATAAAATCCTGTCGTAGCCGAGCTAAATCATCTCTCATGCTGCCAGTACTATCTAGAGCAAAAACAATATTTGTGGGACGGGTAGGATCAAGACTTTGGATGACTTGGAGAATGTCGTCAGTAATGGTTTCTGGTCCCTTTGAATAGGTAATGGAACCCCCTACTTCTTTTGCAATTTGGTCAAAGGCAGACACTGCCACTGGATTGTAGGCGTCTGTCAAGTCAGAATCTTCTTCTGGGATGTTGGAATCAGCCAAAGCAGAAGCTTCCTCTGAGGTGTTGGAATCGGCAAGGGGAATTGTCTTAAGTTCCACACGGCCAGATTCTCCTAAATCGAACATAAAGGGATTGTCTTCAAAGCCCTTGCTGTAGTCTCCATACAAGGCTCCAAAGGTTCGGACATTAATGAAGGTTCCTACTTTCACCTGTACTATATCGTTCCGTGACCACTGGTAGCCATACTGAATCTGAGTGGGAATATAGAGACAAAAAGCCCTTCCCAAGGTGGGATGGTTTTCTGGAGTGGAGTCGATAATGCTGAACTTGGCATATTCAGACACTAATAGTTGGCCATCTAACATTCGTTGTTCGTCACCGTTGATTTCATTCCATTCTAAGGTTCGATAGGCATAGTTGGTGGCCATGCCATCTGCAGAACGGGTAGTTTCTGTCAGCATCACAGACTCTATTCCAACCTTTTGGCGAACATACAGCATAAAGCCTTGTATTTCTCCGTCTTCTTGGAAGATGGTATCTAGAACCATGTCTTGAATATCAATGTGTAGAGTCTGGGCAGAAAGACTTCCCACCACCAATACTGCTGTCAAGCAACTGATTAGAAATTTCATTCCCTTCATAGTATAATTTTCGGCAGAATAGGGGTAATTCCACTTTTAAAAATACCGTATACACATTCTGGTAGCAAAATCCTTCTTAGTCTTTGAAAACAGCTAGTAAAAAGCCTATGCTATAAGTAGCTGGATTTTCTTCAGCTGAAAAATCCTGATTTCTTGAAATTTATTTCTTGACAGGCTTACTAAATCGGTTTACTATGTATTTAAGAGAGTGTTAAAACAAGAGGATGGGGCTGGTGCAAATGTGTCACTTTTACATCGGCCCTGGTGCCAAGCTGTGGTGCCAATTCCTATCATACACAAAGGAGTTTTTTATGAAGAAAGCACTTGGATTCGTTCTGATGCTGGCACTGGCAGGCAGTATGCTGTTTGCTGGTGGTGGAAAGGAAAAGGCTCAGGAAATCTACTTCCTGAACTTTAAGCCAGAAATCGCTGATGTTTATGAGGCAAAGGTTATCCCTGCCTTCCAGGCTGAAAATCCTGGCTACAAGCTGAAGGTTGTAACTGCAGCTTCTGGAACCTACGAGCAGACTCTGAAGAGTGAGCAGGCAAAGTCAAATCCTCCTGTTATCTTCCAGACAAACGGACCTGTTGGTCTTGAGGGATCCCGCAACGATGCTGCTGCATTGGACAACACCAATTTCTACAAGCTGTTGGCAGACAAGTCCATGGCTCTTAAGCTGGACGGAAAGGTTGCTGCAATTCCTTATGCTGTAGAAGGCTACGGAATTATCTACAACAACGCTATTATGAACAAGTACTTTGCACTGCCCAACAAGGCTGTGGCAATCAATTCTGCAGAGGAAATCAAGGACTTTGCCACATTGAAGGCTGTAGTTGAAGATATGCAGAAGAATATTGATGCCTTGGGAATCAAGGGGGTATTCGCCAGTACTTCCATGGCTGCTGGAAACCAGTGGAGATGGCAGACTCACACCGTAAACGTACCCTTGTACTATGAATTCCTGAAGAAGGCTCCCGAAACTTCTCCTGTTCTTACTGGTCTTGCTGCAGAAACCTTGGACTTCACCTACAACAAGAACTTCAAGGACTTGATGGATCTGTACACCAACAACAGCCTTACCGCCAAGACCTTGCTGGGTTCCAAGAGCGTAGACGACTCCATGGCTGAGTTTGCTCTTGGTCAGTGTGCCATGGTTCAGAACGGAAACTGGGCTGCTGCTCAGATTCTGGGAACACCTGGAAACAAGGTTGCTTCTGCTGATATTAAGTTCCTGCCCTTGTACATGGGAATTGACGGTGAAATGAATGCTGGTTTGTGCGTGGGAACAGAAAACTATCTGTGTATCAACAAGAATGCTAGTGCAGAAGCTCAGGCTGGTGCTGATGTATTCTTGACCTGGTTGTTCAGCTCCCCCACCGGAAAGAAGCTTGTTTCTGAGGACCTGAAGTTCATCACTCCTTTCAACAGCTTCAGCGAGGCAGAGCTTCCCACCGATCCTCTTTCTCAGCAGGTAAGCATCTGGATGAACAAGAGCGGTGTTACTTCCATCGGTTGGACCTTTGCTGCTATTCCTTCTGAGGAGTGGAAGAACGCATTGGGCTCCGCATTGTTGGCTTACTTTGAAGGAAAGGCTGACTGGAACAATGTTGTAAAGACAGCTCAGGACCAGTGGGCCGCTGAATGGAGCATCAAGAACAAGTAAGTAATTGATTTATGGGACTCGTATCTTCTTATGGGTGCGAGTCCCTTTTTTTATGGAGATTCAGTATGGTTATGGAAAAATCCTTGGGAAAATATTTTCCCCTTTTTGCCCTTCCAGGCATCCTGTGCTTTCTCATCGCCTTCCTTATTCCTATGTTTATGGGAATCTATCTGTCCTTTTGTGAGTTCACTAATGTGACCAACGCCCAGTGGGTAGGGCTAGACAATTATGTAAAGGCCTTTACCATCGACAATTATTTTAATTCAGCCCTGTGGCTCACGGTAAAGTTCACCATTGTGTCCGTTTTGTCCATTAACTTCTTTGCCTTTGCCCTTGCCCTGATGCTCACCAAAAAGCTGCCAGGAACAAACGTGTTCCGCACCATCTTTTTTATGCCCAACCTTATTGGTGGTATTGTATTAGGTTGGATTTGGCAGGTGATTATTAACGGTGTGCTGTACAAGTACGGGGCTACCATTGTTAGTGATCCAAAGTACGGTTTTTGGGGCTTGGTGGTGCTGATGAACTGGCAGAACGTGGGATATATGATGGTTATCTACATTGCCGCCATTCAGAATATTCCTGGGGATATGCTGGAAGCAGCTGCCATTGATGGTGCTGGTTGGTGGACTACTCTCACCAAAATCATTATTCCTAGCGTCATGCCCTCCATAACAATCTGTCTTTTCATGACGGTAACTAACGGCTTTAAGCTCTTTGACCAGAACCTGGCCCTCACCGCAGGAGAACCAGGCAAGCAGACAGAGCTTTTGGCACTGAACATCTACAATACCTTCTACGGCCGCACTGGATTTGAGGGTGTTGGACAGGCTAAGGCGGTGGTATTTACCATTATCGTTGCCGCCATTGCACTGTTGCAGCTGCGGATTACTCGTGGTAAGGAGGTGGAGCAATGAGCATGATTCAAAAGAACAAGTCTACCAAGTGGTTTATCTTTGGCTTTTTGGTGGTGGCTGCCATCTACGTGCTGTTTCCCATTGCGGTGGTTCTCATGAACTCCTTCAAGGGGCGGCTGTTTATTTCCACGGAACCTTTTTTGCTGCCCTCCACCAATCCTGACAATCCTACCTTTGTGGGCTTGTCCAACTACATTACGGGTATTACTAAAATCAAATTCTTCAAGGCCTTTGGCTACTCTCTGTGGATTACCGTGGCTTCTGTAGCAGGAATCCTGCTGATTAGCAGCATGTTGGCCTGGTTCATTACTCGTGTTAAGAACAAGTTCACCAGCGGCGTGTACTACAGTCTGGTGTTCTCCATGATTGTACCCTTCCAGATGGTAATGTTCACCATGAGTAAGATGGCAAATATGCTGCATCTGGACAATCCCATTGGAATTATCTTGATTTACATTGGCTTTGGCTGTGGTATGTCTACCTTCATGTTCTCTGGCTTTATCAAGTCAATTCCTTTGTCCATGGAGGAGGCTGCCATGATTGACGGTGCCACGCCGCCCCAAATCTTCTTCCACGTAATTGTTCCCATGCTGAAAAGCACGGGCATTACCATCGCCATTTTGGAGATTATGTGGGTCTGGAATGACTATCTTTTGCCTTATCTTACCATCGGAACGGACTACAAAACCATTCCCATTGCCATCCAGTACCTGCGGGGCGGCTACGGAGCAGTAGACATGGGAGCCATGATGGCTATGCTGGTGCTTGCCATGCTTCCTGTAGTTATCTTCTACCTGTCCTGTCAAAAATACATCATCAAGGGGGTTTTGTCTGGAGCGGTCAAAGGATAGTCGCTGGCCTACGGCCAGCTTCGGGTCCAATTTTTCTTGAAACAAAGGGTCGTCTTTACGGCCCTTTGTTTTTATGGTACTATTGGGAGGTTTATGTCGCAGCCACCCTTCAATGGCGTTTTGAGGGAGTCGGCTGGGAGAGGAGATGTGATGTCAAAGAATGATCAGATTTTGGGGCCTGCCGATCGGCCACCTCTGGCACGCTGGATTCCGCTGAGCTTCCAGCACGTGTTTGCAATGTTTGGAGCCACGGTATTGGTTCCCTTGCTCACAGGATTAAGTCCTTCCACCGCTTTGTTTACGGCTGGAACAGGTACTTTGTTGTACATTCTGATTACTGGAGCAAAGGTTCCCGCCTTTTTGGGATCTTCCTTTGCCTTCATTCCTGCCTTGATTGGTGTTGGTGCTGAATTCGGTATGCCCTATGCCTTGGGTGGAGCCTTTTGTGCCGGTATCTTCTATGCCGTTGTAGCTGGAATCATTCGGCTGGCTGGAACAAAGTGGCTTGATAGAGCTTTGCCTCCCGTTGTTATTGGTTCTGTAATCATCGTTATCGGCTTGAACTTGGCTCCCACAGCCATGACCTCTGCCATGATGAACGGCGACCAGTACTCCTTGGTGTATTTTTCCATCGCTCTGGTTACCTTGGCTATTGCCATTATTGCCACCATCTTCTTCAAGGGCTTCTTTAACACCATCTCCATCCTCATCGGTTTGGTCGGTGGCTATCTTTTCACTCTGATTATGGGAATGATTTTCCCCGCCTACAAGCTCATCGATTTTACCATCGTGCAGGAAGCTGGATGGTTCGGTGCCCCTCATTTTGCAATTCCTAAGTTCGGCATTGTGCCCATCGTTACCTTTATCATTGTGTCCTTGGCCACCATCTGTGAGCACTTGGGAGACACCTTGGTTACTTCTCGTGTTGTAGGTCAGGATTTTTACAAGGATCCTGGTTTGCACCGCACCTTGCTGGGTGACGGAATCGCCACCTCTTGGGCTGCTCTTTGGGGTGGACCTCCAAACACCACCTACGGTGAGAACATCGGTGTTATGGCCATTACCAAGGTATACAGCGTTTGGGTTATTGGTGGTGCTGCCGTAGTTGCCCTGCTGTTGTCCTTTATCCAGAAGTTTGGCTCTATTATTCAGACTATTCCTGGTCCTGTTATGGGCGGTATTTCCATGCTGCTGTACGGACTGATTGCATCTAGCGGACTTCGCACCATCGTAGAAAGCGGTGTTGACTACAAGGATAAGAGAAACCTTACCATTTCATCTGTAATCA
>JAFYWB010000039.1 GCA_017549025.1 Treponema sp. | reverse complement strand
GGTGGGAATGTCCACCAATATTCTGAGTCACAACCTGAAGGAGGTGATTCAGGCAGAAATCGCCTGTCTCAAGGGAGAGGAATTCCACCTGTATCCCGACTGTCCCACGGGGGGCCTCATCGATGTGTCTGATTATCAGGATGGCTTGGGAAAGATTATTACCAGAGCCAAGCTGGACACCAAGGATCCCAAGCGGATTGTCATAACGGAACTGCCCTTTGGCTCCAATTCCGAGCGATTGACAGAATCCATTGTGCGGGCTGCAAAAAATGGCAAGATTAAAGCAACTTCTGTAACAGACTTTACCGCAGAAAAGGTGGAGATTGAAATCAAGCTGCAGCGTGGCGTGTATGCCGAGGATGTGGTGCAAAGTCTCTACGCCTTTACGGATTGCGAGCAGTCAATTTCCTGCAACCTGCTGGTTATCAAGGACAATATGCCTCAGGTGATGACCATTACCGAGGTGATTCGCCATCATTCCCAGCAGCTGGTGGGTATTTTGCAGCAGGAGCTGGAGCTGGAGCGTTCTCAGCTGAACGACAAGCTCCATCTTCGCACCCTAGAGCGGATTTTTATTGAGGAACGAATCTACAAGCGGATTGAAGAAGAAAAAACTGAGGCTGCAGTCCACAAGGCTGTTGTCTCTGGCTTTGAGCCCTTCAAGGCTGAGCTGATTCGGCCGGTAAGTGACGAGGACGTGGAGCATCTTTTGAAGATTCCCATTCGCCGCATCTCCTTGTACGACATCAACAAGAATCGCCAAGAGGTGGTGGCCATTAACAAGCGGCTAAAGGAAGTGGCCAAGCTGCTGAAAAATCTGGTGGCCTATGCCATTTCTTGGCTGGAGGAAACTCTTCAGGAGCTGGAGCCAGAGCTGGCCAAGCGGCGGACGGAAATCAAGAAATTCTCTGCGGTGGATGTGCGGGAAGTGGTGAAGCGGGACATGAGTCTTCGCTATGACGGCAAGACAGGTTATCTTGGCACCGGCATTTCCACTGGTGATGAGCAAATGCAGGTGACGCCCTACGACCGAGTGCTTTTTGTGAGAAAAAGCGGAATCTACACCGTATGTCAGGCACCGGAAAAAATCTTTGTGGACACTGGCATGTGGTGGTGCGGCTTTGCAGATAAAGAAACCCTGTCCAAAACCTTGTTCACCATTGTGTACCGTGACCCTGCCACCTTATTTTGCTCCATCAAGCGGTGCCGCATTGAGCAATTCATCTCCAATCGTGATTATCCGCTGGTGCCTGATGGCATGGAGGTGTTGCATATCAGTACTGACAAGAATTTCCGATTCAAGCTTCATTACGTGGAAAAGCCTCGGATTAAGATTCGTGAGGAGGAATTTTCTGCCAGCGATTACGAGGAAAAAGGCGCTCGAACCTTGGGCGTGCGGCTTTCCAGTCGAGAAACGGAGCGGTTAGAGGTGCTAAAAGCTCGCAGTCGTGCCACCGCTTCAAAGACAAAGGTTGAGTCACAGGACGGCAACGAAAAATAGGAGGAATCGGATGGAAGATACAAGAAGCTTGCTGGGAAAAATCACTGTTAGCTTACGAAAGAATCTGGGAAAAATCATTATTGCCCTGTTGCTGGTGTTTGTGGTCAGCGGTTTGCTGGCTCCTTTGGCTATGGCAATGCTGGTGGTGGATATTTCGCTGGCGGTGGTGGTGCTGTTGCTCATGGCAACGGTGCTGTTCATGCTGCAAATCAGCTTTGCCCAGATGTGCGGCAAGCTGTATCGGGAAGAACCCTGCGTCTTGGGAAACTTGCTGGATTCCTTTCGGGATTGGCGGCGTTGTAGCCTGTGGGCCTTGGTCTATGCTCTTTCTGCCATTATCATCTGTGTGGTGGTGGTGGAAGGTGGGGTGCTTGTAAGCTATCTGACTGCAGGTGCCAATCGGGCTAATTTTTATAGTGAAGACGTGCTTGGTTCCATGCTGACTCGTATGCCACTTTTGGTGATGGTTTGCATGGGAGTTTTCTTTTTTGTGGTGCTCTTGCCCACAGCTTTTACCCATCTGGTGTTGATGGATAATCAGGAAATGTCTTTGCTGGCTGCAATTAAAGAGAATTTTCGCTTGCTGAAGGGAAAAAAGCTACAGCTGGTGGGTTTTTTGTTCCGTGCTGGTGGATTATGGCTGGTGTGTGCCTTTGTTTTCCTTGGAGTGAGCTTTACCATTGTTTCCGTGATGTATGCCCAGCCTGAGACTGCGGAAGGAACCTTAATCCTCTTGAGCCTTGTCTCTAAAATCTGCGACATGGTGTATTTTATCTGTGCCTATTCTGCCTTGATTCGATTAGTAACGGGAGTGGCCGCCTTTTATCAGGCAGTAAAGGATGAAGCTGAAGGAAAGGAGCCACCTCTACAGATTTCATCTAGCCAGGATAATCTGGAAGGATAAGCTGCTATGGAAACCCTTGTTGAATATGCCAGTGCCGAGTTGGAAATTAAAAAATCTCGATTTTTAGCAGAGGTTTTTCCTGTGGTGAGCCAGTCGGAGGCTCGAAGCCTGTTGAAGCAGCAAAAGGAAAAGTACGAGGATGCTACCCACGTGGTTCACGGCTTTGTGCTGGGGCCTGCTGCAGAGGTTTTGGGCATGTCTGACGACGGAGAGCCTGCGGGAACTGCGGGGCGGCCAGTGCTAGATGTGCTAAAGGGCAGAAACTGCACCAACATCCTGCTGACGGTAACTCGTTGGTTTGGGGGCACCTTGCTGGGAACAGGGGGCTTGGTAAAGGCCTACGGAGACAGTGCCAAGGCGGTGCTGGAGGTGGCCAGCTTCCATGAGCTGGTGGTTCGCCGCCCCTTTTCCTTTACCGTGGATTACGACCAGTACCAGCTAGTAAAGCGATATATTCAAGCTCCTGAGTTTACCAACCTTACGGAGGAGTTTGGTGCACAGGTTTCCTTGTCTGGCTTTGTGGAATCAGCTGCGGCTTCTGGCTTGGCCTTATTTGTAAAGGATTTAACAAAGGGAGCAGTGGTGGTGGAGCTGGGCGAAGAAGCCTACATGTAGGAGCTACAAGGAGAAGTTTATGGGACAGCCAAAGTTGTTCAGAATCATAGACAAAGCGATTTTTGAATACAAAATGATAGAAGAAGGTGATAGGATTCTTATTGGAGCTAGTGGCGGAAAGGATTCTACAGCCTTGGTGGAGTATTTTGTTCATCGCAAAAAGCAGGGACGGGAGAATTTTGATTTTACCGCCCTCCACGTGTCCACAGAAATCGCTCCGCCCTTTGATCCCGGCTTAAAAGCGCTTTTTGCCAGCTGGGGAGTGAATCCTGTTACCATTCCTGTAGGGGTGCTGGAACGGCTTAAACCAGGGCGTTCCATGAATTGCTGGTGGTGCTCCACTCAGCGGCGCACGGAGCTCAATGAATATGCCATGGCTCACGGCTACAACAAGATTGCCCTTGGTCACCATCTTGACGACATTCTTGAAACCCTTTTGATGAATGCTTTGGGAAAGGGTGAGCTTTCTACCATGCCTCCACGGCTTAAATACGAAAAATATCCTGTTACCATCATTCGGCCTTTATGCTTTGCCGACGTGGAAACCATTATTGCCCACGCCAAAGAAAGCGGCTATATTTCTGCCACCTGTACCTGCGACTATCAGGAAAACTCTGGTCGAAAGGATGCCCGCCGTCGCCTAGAAGCATTGACGGAAGGCAATCCTGCAGAAAAACGTCGCCTCTTTCAGGCATTGCGAAACATCAAGGCTGAATATTTGCCGTAAAACCACAGAAGGAGTCCACCATGAAATACATCCTAGCCCTAGACCAAGGAACCACCAGTTCTCGTGCCATTCTCTTTGACCAGAACCAGCAGATTGTGGCTCTTGCCCAAAAGGAATTTCCCCAGCTGTATCCTCAGGAGGGCTGGGTGGAGCAGGATGCCATGGAGATTTGGGCCAGTCAGTACGGAGTGATGATGGAGGTGGTGGCTCAGTCGGGAGTGCAGCCTCAGGATATTGCTACCATCGGCATTACGAACCAGCGGGAAACCACAATCTTGTGGGACAAAACTACTGGAAAGCCTATTCACAATGCCATTGTGTGGCAGTGTCGTCGTACCGCTTCCTTGGTGGATGATTTGAAGCAACTGGGACTGGAAGCTCACATTCGGCAAACTACAGGCTTGGTTCCCGATGCGTATTTTTCTGCCACCAAAATCAAGTGGATTCTAGACAGGGTGGAGGGAGCTCGGGAAAAGGCTCAGCGGGGAGAAATCCTTTTTGGTACCGTGGATAGTTGGCTTTTGTGGCGATTGACGGAGGGTGCTGTTCACGCCACCGATGTAACCAATGCCAGCCGCACCATGCTTTTTGACATTAACAAGCTAGATTGGGATTCCACCCTGCTGTCTGCACTGGACATTCCCGCTGCCATGCTGCCTCAAGTGTGTTCTTCCAGCCACATATACGGTTACACCAAGATTCTCGGTGTAGATGTTCCTATTGCTGGCATGGCTGGGGACCAGCAGGCGGCACTTTTTGGACAAACCTGCTTTGAGCCAGGGGAAGCTAAAAATACCTACGGCACCGGTTGCTTCCTGCTGATGAATACTGGAGACAAGCCCTGCTTTAGCAAGAATGGCCTTATCACCACCGTTGCTGTGGGCTTAAAGGATAGGGTGGAGTATGCGCTGGAAGGCTCTGTCTTTGTGGGTGGAGCGGTGATTCAGTGGCTGCGGGATGAAATGCGGTTTATCGGTAGCAGTCAAGATGCTGAATATTATGCTTCCAAGGTGGAGGATAACGGAGGCGTGTATCTGGTGCCAGCCTTTACTGGATTGGGTGCTCCCTACTGGGACATGTATGCCCGGGGAACCATCGTGGGGCTTACTCGTGGTACCCGTCGTGAACACATTATTCGGGCGGCTCAGGAATCCATTGCCTATCAGGTGGTGGACTTGGTGGGAGCCATGGAAGCAGATACAGGCATTACCCTCAGTCAGCTGAAGGCCGACGGTGGAGCTAGTCGAGACCAGTTTTTGATGCAGTTCCAGGCGGATGTGTTGAACCGCAACGTGTACCGCCCCGTGATTCGAGAAACAACGGCCTTAGGTGCAGCCTATCTTGCAGGCTTAGGCGTGGGGCTGTGGCAGAATCGAGATGAAATTAAAAGCTTGTGGCAGCAGGACAAGGTGTTTACCCCTGCCATGGAGGAAGCAAAACGGCAACAGCTGCTGGATAAGTGGCACAAAGCCGTGTCCCGAAGCCGAGATTGGAGCTAGGGATGGGGAGGTCGTTCCACCTCCCGTCCACAAGACTTACCGTATTTTTTTGATGCTCTCGTTAAAATCAATCCCGGACATTGGTTGGTCGGGGTAAAAGTTCATGCCATCAGGTAGATCCAGGAGCTCTTTTTCGATGGAGCCCAAGATGGCGTCAAAGTCGGGGGAGTCAAGGGGCACGTCAAGAATGGGGCTTCCAGAGGTGGTAAACTGGTGGGAATACTTTGGTGCATTTCCCAGCGTGCCCCGCCTGTCGTGGTAAAGGTTCCACAAGAATCGGGCTGCTAAGGAGCGAGTTAAAATAGTGTCCTTAGTTAGCTGCTCCACGTCAGTCCATCGGTTAATGGAATAAAAAAGCCCCTGACTTTTCAGCTGGTGAAGCACTTGATTGGCTTCCAGCTTTTTTGCACCAGTGTATTTGTACAAGAGATCTCCCTGTCCTTGAATTACGCTAATCATTTGGGCTAAGGTGATTTTGTCTTGCTTGAGTAATTCTCGATATTCTTGGTCTCCACTGGTACTGATGTTTCTCAGTCGCCAAGCATGTTCCCGCAGCTGACCATAGGCTTCTCGGTAGAATGGATCCAAAGAAATGAAGGCTTCATCAAACTGGGCCACCGCCTCAAGGTAGTTTTCCTGCTTGTAGTTGGCCAAGGCTTTTTCCAAAAGCACGTAGGGCTGCTGGTTTCTGCCAATAACAAGGCTTCCAATGTCGGAAACAAGTCCTAGTCTCACTCCAAGGATTTCCGCCTGAAGCTCACTCTGATTTAGAGACAGGGCTTCTTCATAGTCGGCCTTGGCAGCCTTTTTGTCGCCTAGAATCAGATTTACTCGTCCACGATAGGCCAAAAGCTGGGAGCGAACGGCAGCAGGTAAGCTTGAATCTTCTAGGCTATCTTGTAAAAGCTCCAGCAATTTGGCGGCGGTGGCTACATCCGTATTGCCTAAAAGATAGCTTCCGTCCAAATAGGCCAGTTGCTGGGCTGCATCCTGTACCACCTGCACTTCTTCTGCAGCCACTGTGGAAATCACCAAATCTTCTGGGGTACTGGCACAGGAGACCAGAGCAAAAAGCAGAATGCTTCCAATCAGAACAATGGACAAGGCGTTTTTCTTCATCTGTTTCTCCTAGCGTAAATTCCAGCCGTTTAGCTTGTTGTCTATGGTGAGGGCAAGGCAATCCTCGTTTCCATCGCTATTGGCATCTACAAAAATTGGCGTTCCACTTCCTGCCAGAGGAAATCCCTGTAGTAGCTCAAGATTTTCGTTAAAGCCATACAGAATATTGCCGTCTACTCCAAGGTAGATGTTGTTGGCTCCCGTTTTTCCATTGGGAATGACGGTAATAACACCATTTCGGGCGGTTACGTTGGGAATTTTCACTGAAATGACGGTACCGTCGGTGGTAATGCGGAACAGTTGGCCTTCAGCAGAAAGGGCAAAGAAATAGTTTCCGTTGCTTACCAGATTGGTAAAGAACACGCCCTTGAGAGATTCATCTGCAATTTGCTGGAGCTCTACGGCTTTTTCACCAGTTTTTTCTGCAAAACGCCACAGTGAAAGGCGGCCAGCTTGGGTAATAAAGCCCAAATACTTTGTTTTTTGGCTTTCCAACAAGGCTGGGGAACCGTAGGCAATACCAAAAACCTGTTGTCGCAGGGTCAAACGTTGTTTTTCAGTATCTACCAGCAAAAGTCCACCAGAAAAGCCCTTGTCGTAGAAGGCTGCCTCATTTTTAAGCAGGCTGGGGGCCGCCATGATGGAGCCTGTCAATTCTAGCTGCAGTTTTTTTACCGTACCCTCTGGACTTACAAAGCAAATGCTGTCGTCATCCATGGGCTGAATCAGTCCTTGCTCCGTGGCTAGGGGCTGAGTGCTAGGATTTCCACCAGTGAGCTGAGGAAAGTTTGGCACATCGGCAAGATTTGTGGTCAAAAGGTAGGCTGCACCTTCGGCGGTAACTGCCCAAATAGCTGCGCCAAGAGAATTTTCTGCTGCAGGCGCCACCAAAATGGGAGAACGGAATTCTTTTTTCTGAATGCTCATGCTTCCCACGTCCAGAATCTTTAAAGTGGTGTTGTTTTCCACCCAGAACAGGTGCTTTCCATTTTTACCTGCTACCTTGTGGATTTGGGTAGCCTTTCCTTCAAGCTCCATGGGGAAGCCTGGCAGGGAACGAAGCTGTCCTGCTGGACGTGCAGAGGCTGAAAGCTGGCACAGCAGGGTGTTGTCCTGCAGCTGAAGGTCAAGCAAGCCCATGGCATAGAGCTCCAGAATCTGAATCACTACATTGTCTCCCCGCAAAAAGAAGGGTGTGTCATGCTCCAAATCATAGAACAGGCTGACGGAGGTTTCCTTTTTGTGGTTTTTTGCCACAATATTCCAGCTTTCGTTGTTGGAAAGTCGCTGCCCTGATTGCATAGAGGTAAAGAGGGCGGACAGGGATTCTGGGGATTCGGAAAAATAGATGAAGCCCTTGTGAACCATGTAGTAGGGATTGGGTAGGTTCAAGTTCAGGAGCTTGAGGATTCCTTGCACAAAGACTGGCAGCTGTAATTGTGGTAACCGAACTCCGTTTAGGATGAGACTGGTGTCGTCTTTGAGAATGATGGATGAAAGCAGCTGTTCAAAGACAAACTGACGCATATTTTCATCCTTCACTTCCAAGGCAATAACAGGGTCCTTCAGTCCTTCAATGCCCAAAAGCGCACATTCCTGTCCTGTCCAGGAAAATACAAGGTCTTCTAAGGTTACCCCAAAGAAATTGGTGCTCAGGGATTCAGCGGTAGACCACAATTTGGTAGCGTCCAGTGCGGCAGGCAACAGGGGAAAGGCTGCTTCCTTCAGTGCCTGCAGTGAACCGATATTCAAGATGGTGTAATATTGGATGTTATTTCCCAGCTGGGACAAAAGCAGTGGCAGGGTGGAATCCTCCTGTAGAAGGGCCTTTGTTCCAGTCAGCTCTTGAAGCTGAGTGTTCTCCATATCCAGCGGAATTTGCAGCTCAAGATTAATTTCCTTGTCAGTAATGCCAAAGGAAACGTGGGCCTTGGAATCTTGGTGAATCAGCTGAACAATTTTTTTTAAGGTGGGGGAATTTTCTGTAGCAGCTTGAGCAAGGGTACTGGCATCTGCAATGATTTCTAGGGGATTGTCTGTTTTAAGATTAAGTAATTCCAGCTCCTGAGGTGTGTACAAAACGTCGTTGTTTCCCTGTACCGCTTTTTGGAACAATTCCCGACTGGTGCTGATAATAACGGTATTGTAATGGTTTGTAAAATAGATGGTGCCAAAGTCCGTGTTCAGTTCAAAGTGATAGCCGCTACTGCCTTGTACCAAGGTAATGCCTTCTGGAAAGGTTTTTTCCAAGGGAAGCCTTCCAATCCACAGCTTTGACAGTCGGGTAGCGGCGGAAAGGAAGCCCATATCCACTACAGCCACAATATTAGTTTTGTTGTCCTTGTCAAAGTAAATGCCCACATCCACTGGTCGGGCGGCGGCCAAAGCTAAAAGCTTGTTTTCCCGTAGCTGTGATTGGCGTAAATCCATAAAAAGGGAACGGAAGCTGGAAAATTCTTCTGTGGCCAGCAAAATATCCGCCGCCTGTAAATCCAGCAAGGGATTTACTGCTTCCCACACTGAATCGGTGTGCAGATACAAGCCATATTGTGGAGGCAGCAGGGAAAGGGATTTTTTTCTGTTTAAGCCTGAATACAAAATCCAAGCGGCCAAGGCTACAATCACCACCAGCAGGATACAGCCCAGCACCTTCAGCAGGGTTCCAAAGCCAGATGATTTTTTCTTTGGCTTGTTATCCTTTTTCTGCTGTTTATTTTCTTGTGCTTTGGGAGATTTTTCTTCAGAGGTTGGGATGTTTCCCTCTTGTGCTACTTTCTGCTGTGGAACAGCTCCCTCAGACAGCATAGTTTCATTATTTTCAGTTGTAGTTGTATCCATAAGAAGTGCTCCTTGGCTTTTTGTACAGGGTTGCAGAGAAGGTTTTCCCTGCTACTACAGGCTCATTATAAAACAATGCTTCATCTTTTCCTAGGGTTACAGGCGGTGACTTTTCTCCGTTGATGGAGAGCGGGGAGACTTATTCAAGAGGCCAGCCTTTCGTGCCTGCTTTTTCTTGTACATGGCATCATCTGCCTGATGGATACACTGCACATAGTCAACAGGATAGGTTTCTGCAGTGGACACACCGATGGAAATGCTGGTGGGATATTTCCTTTGAACCTGCTGCATCTTTTCTTCGATGGTGGCTACAATGGTCTGTGCCACAGTCTTTGGTGTGTTTGGCAGCATGATAAGGAATTCATCCCCACCCAATCTAAAAATCCAGTCGTCCTGGCGGATGGTGGATTTCATGGTATCATGGCACAAAATGAGGTACTCATCTCCCACCTCGTGACCAAAGCCGTCGTTCACCTTTTTTAAACCGTCAATATCGCACATAATAAAGGACAGGGGAAGGATATTGGCTGGCGCTTCTGTATTCTGAAAGAATTTTGCATGCTTGACTTCAAGATAATGGCGATTAAAGCAGCCACACAAGGGGTCACGAAAGGCTTTGTCTTCCAGAGCGGAAAAAAAGTTCTTCATGGCAGAGACGGTAATCAAAAGGAACATTTCTCCCTGCTGATATTTTTGCTTCTGCTCCTTGGGAGCAATGCTTTGTTGATGGGCATAATACAAGGTTCCGTCTTTGTTGCTTTGAAACAGAAAATCAGTTTTGTGGGCGGGCAGCTTATCCTGCAGCATGTGAGAACCCATTTGGTAGGGAGAAAAATTCTCCAGAATATGGGCCTTGGAGCCAGTAATCTTGCCGTTTTTGTATATGTTGGGACAAATTTTCGTTGCCAGCTGATTAGCATAAATAATCTTCTTGTCCTTGTTCAAAAAGAAAATGGGGAACATAAGGCTTTGCATCAGCTTTTCTTGTCCCTTGTTGATAATCAGCTGGGTTTCGTCGGCATACACCACCCAAAAGAACATGGTGAGAATGGTAATGTCCAGCAGGGGCACGAACCACAGGGCCTCGTTTGAAGAAAAGAAAATGCGGTTCATATTGGACAGAATAAAAAGCACCGTGGCAATGATGGTATAGCCGCAAAACTTCCGTCTGGTGGCAGGAGCCCGTAGCTTTGTCAGGAGGCAGAGCAAGCCCACAAAGGCAAGGCTGTAGCTAAAGATGGTATGTACGTAAAAGTAGGGCTTGTACACAGGAACCAGCTCTCGGTACGGCACGTAAATAATTTCGCCAGTGTATTCAATAAAGTAGTGATTGTATTCCGGCACTAGGATAATGAAAATTGTAATGGCGGGAATCAGTGCCAACCACCAAAAATAGAGCAGTAGCTTTGTTTTTTTGGGAAAGGCATAGGAAAAACAAAAGCAAAAATAGGTGAGCGTGGTAAGCGGTACAGAAATAAGTCCCAAAAGCATAATCCGTGGCAACAGCTCTGTTTCTGGATACAGGTAATACACCGCCCGTGTAAGCTGCCACATACCGAGGAAGAAAATAAAGTATCTGATGAATTTTTGATACAAAAAGGCATCAGTTTTCTTTTGCTTAATTCCCACCAAGAAAAAAGCATAAATGGCTATCAGTAGGCGCATAATGCCAAAAAGGAGGGTGCTGTAGGTTAATGATGATAATTCTGTATCCATCAAAGCTGCTCCTTTCGTTTTGCTTTTACCTTGTACATTTCCATATCAGCTTCTGTTAGAGAAGCTTCAAAGCTGGCATCTGGAGAAAGCAGGGTAACAGTGCCAATGGAAATACCGATTCTTTGGGGCGAAAATTCTTTTTTTTGCTGCATTTTTATATCAATGTTCTGAACAATGGTGCTGGCAGCGGTGGCTGGAGCTTTGGGAAGTAGCACCAAAAACTCATCGCCTCCCAGCCTAAAAATCAAGTCATCCTTTCGGATACAGGAACGAATGGTGTCGTGGCAGGTAAGAATGTATTCATCTCCACGTTTGTGGCCGAGGGTATCGTTAATTCCCTTCAGATTGTCTATGTCGCACATCAGCAGTGAAAGGGGATACAGCTGAGGAGAAATCAATTCCTTTTGCTTCAGCGTAAGGAAATGGCGGTTGTAGCAGTTACACAGATTGTCTCGAAAGGCTTTGTCCTCCAGGTCGGAAAAAAAGTATTGCATGGAGGTTAGGGGCGTTATCATGAGAATTTTTCCGTGATTCTTGTTTTTGTTTTCATCAAGAATTTCTTGTTCCTGCAAAAAATACAAGGTTTTATCCTTTTTTAGCTGGATAAATTTTTGCTCCGTTGTATTTGCTGGGGTGAGAAAGGGAATATCCATGTCAAATACCGTAAAAAACTGCATCAAATCTGCTTCTGTCAAATCCTGATTGCTTACATCCAGCAGGGAAGAAAAGAAATCCTTGCCACTGCCATTTAGATAGATGACAAAATCCTTATCCAGCATGGCAACGGGAAAGGGCAGGAATTCCAAAAAGTCAGAATATCCTTGTGCCATGATTTGCTCTGATTCATCATGATACAGGGTCAGAAACAGCAAAATCATGCAGGCAAGAAGGCTAATGGAAGGCACCCAAAAGAAAACATTGCTTTTAACAATGAAGGAGGCAACTACATTCTGAGCAATAAAAATGACTGCTCCTCCCATGGCAAACTTGGCACCGGTGGAAATACCGTCGGGATTTCTGATGGACTTGTACAGGATGACCGTAATTCCCACCAGAATGGTTAGATACAAGTAGAATATGAAGCCGTAAAACAAAAAATGATACTGCTCCAGAATATCTCGATAGGGAATGTAAATGATTTCGTTGGTAAAGGTGATGGAATACTTCTGGAGAGGTGGAAGCAGGGTAAAAACAGCAAAAACACAGGGAACCAGATAGTTCCAACGTAAAGCCTTGAGAATGGATTGCTTGTGGGGCTGGGCATAGGCAAAGCAAAAGGTCATAAAGGCAGGCCCTGCAAAGCCAATGGAAACATAAATCCAAGGACTGATGTAGGGAAGCAGTCTTTGATAGGGACAGAAAAAATAAATGAAGCAGCAAAAGCCCCAAATACCGATTATGGAGATGAATCGCCGCAGGTATTTAAAGGCAAGGGTGTAGGTGGGTCGGTTTTTACTGAGAATGAACAGTATCAAGGCACATAAAGCCACAATGGCTCGCAATGAACCTTGCAAAGCGGTGAGATACTGTATTAATGTGACTCTCTCCATTGAATATATATTATAATGTATCTCCATTCAAAAAACCATGTTTTTATGAATATTTTTTATTTGTACGAAGCAGAAAGATTTTTCTTCACCTTTCTTTCCCTGCGTGATACACTAGTGTCATGAACTATACCTTGCTCAACAGTGATGATGAAATACAAGCCCTCCTTACCCGCTGGGAACAGAACAATATACAGCAGATAGCTCTAGACTTTGAAGGTGAATTCAATCTTCACTGTTACGGAGAGCATCTTTGCCTGATTCAGATTTTTGACGGAACTGATTTTTACTTGGTGGATACCCTTTGTGCCGACCAGCTTGCTTCTCGAAAAAATGCAGCGGCTGCAGGTAAGCCCTTTGTGGACTTTGTGAAGACTGGTACTAGCTCCCAGGTAACGGTGGAAGGCTTACGGCTTTTGCTAGAAGCTCCCCAGATAGAAAAGCTTTGGTTTGATTGTGCTTCCGACGGAGAATTAGTATGGAAGCAATTTGGTATTCGGTTGAACAAGGTCTACGATGTGTTTCGAGTGGCAAAGGTGCTGGGCTTGGTGGGCCCTGGCTTGGCGGGAAATCTTGCAGCCTTAACGGAGCGATTCGTAGTTGGCACTGAAGAACATCAGCAGGAACCTCAGCAGGATTCTCAGTCTAAAAAGCGGCTACAACAAACAAACTGGATGAACCGGCCCCTTTCTGTAGCCCAGCTGGAATACGCTTTAAAAGACGTAGCCCATCTCTTTGCTCTGCGACAAGCCTTGGACGAAGAAGCTCGTTCAAAAAAGCTTTTGTCCCAGGTTCGGGCCACCATGAAAGGGATTCCCCATCTGAGCAAGGAGAAGATTCCCGGCTACATGAAAATGCCTGGCTACAAGCGGATGAAGGTTCAGCAACAGGTGTTTCTTCGCCATTTTTTTGAAGCACGAGATTTGGTGGCCCGCCAGTTGAACAAGCCGCCATTTCAGGTGCTGGATAAGCATTTGTTAGTGCAGCTGGCTCAAAAGGCTCCCTTGGTGCGTGGCCAACTTCTCGCTGAACTGGGAACGAAAACTCAGGCGGCCCGCATGCTCCTTCCTCTGCTGGAAGATGCAAACAAGGCCGCCCAAGATGAGCTTGCTGGATTAAAATAAATTCTTCCAATCAGTTGAAAGAGGATTTATGGAGCAACCAAGACTAACAGCAAAGGCATTTTTATTGTGGGTAAAATCATACTGGAATTCAACAGCTGCAAAGGCTTTGAAAGAATCCTGCAAATAGTATGCAACATTTCCAGACAGAAGCAGTGCTGTGGTTGTCTTCCCTGCCAAAGCAAACATATTGGTAAGATTCATGTCTTGATATGCCTCTCCCTCTCCATAGGTGCTTTCAATTCCGTAGGCTCCTCTTGTGAGCACTTCTGTTACAAAGCTTGCTTCAAATGGATTGTCTATGTATTCAACTGATAGTCTCAAGAGATTTGAGTTTGGTCCATATCTAAAGCCAAGGAAAAATGCATCTCGGTCTGTTACGTAATTTGAAGCAGACATCGCCCAAATTTGCCAAGGAATAGTGAATTTTCCCTCGGTTTGGCTTGCTTGTCTATTATACATCATGGGAGTGACATAGTACCATTCCAAGGCAATATTTAATCCATTTTCTACCTTGAAGGTCTTTTCCCTCAAGACGTAATCTTCTTTTTTGAATTTTTCTGCATTGATGGGAGTGCCATCAAAAACGTGATATTCCACTCCAGCACTAAAGCCCATTGCCATAGGTCGATCGGTTGTAACCTCGTGGGGCTGTGCAAAATCGTCCATGTTGAATGTTCCGAACATTCTTACTGGTCCAATTTTTCCTTCTCCAGACAAATAGAGGGTAACATTGCAATGTTCGTCTTGATTTCCATTATGCCACACAACAAGGGGAGAAAGATCAAACAATGAAGGGACTTTGTTGTAAATATTTGCAAGTTCTCCCACAGAAAATTTCATGTTTTCGTTGTAAAGAGAAAATTTATGTCCAAGAATGGTTTTCTGGGCCGTATTTTCATATTGGAGCCAGGTTTTGGGGGCTATCACTACGTAGTTATAATCAAAAATCCATTTTGACTGGGCAGTAAGGGGTGTTGCGTAGTTGAGCCACAGATTGTCTAAGTATGGCTGTGAATCTGCAATTTGAATGTCATAGAAGCCTGGCCCCCATTTTATCAATCGGCGTCCCAAGGAGGCATAGAACTTTCCATCATTTGAGGTAAAGTCTGCATAACCTACTCGAGGAAAGGTTAAGTCTACACCTGCCCCTACAAAAGGAATGTTTGTATAAATGGATTGACGCTTTGTCATGTTTGCAAAGGGATCTTGCATCATATCAAAGCGAGCTACTAAATTAAAATTTTTACTATTGACTTCAAAGCCTAAGTCAAGAAAGCTTGCCTTGTTATAAGCTAAAAGCCAGTAGTCTTGACTTTTCATCCACCAATTATTCGTCAGATTTTTGAATCCATCTGTGGTTCGGTTCCACTGATAAACACCATTGATATAGCTTAATGGGGCTGAGGGAAATGAGTTTACTTCAAAAACGGGGTTAACGGTAATAATGCCTTTTACATCAGCATGAAGAGGCGTTAATACCCCCCCCCTACGACCAATAGAGAAATTAGGATCAACAATAAATGCTTTTTTTTCATTTGAATCCTCCATGGAAAAGTTTAGTTGATAACGTAAACCTAGCAATGTGATTTACCTTATCAACTGAAAATTATACCACGATTCTCAAATTAGTTAAATGACCATATCCTGTGGAGTCTCTGGCAATTAACCTTATCTGATAGACTCAATATTCTTTTTGCCAGGGCTGGCAATTAACCTTATCTGATAGACTCAATGTTTTTCTTGCCAGCGGGTACAAAGGGCAACACGTTTTCTGCTTGGGCTACAGGTACTCGGATAAAGCGGGGGCCTGAACCAGCTGGTGGAAAGGCGATTTTTGCCCAGTCTGAGTTTTCCGCCACGTCGGCAGTGGTAATGCCAAAGCCTGCTGCAATGGCCAGCAAGTTGGGATTGCGACCAAAAATGCTGGCAGAATAATTCTTATTGAACAAAAACTCCTGCTGCTGACGAACCATTCCCAAGGCTCCATTGTCCAGCACAAATACAGTAACATCAAGGTTTTCCTCTGCTAAGGTGGCCAGCTCTTGAATGTTCATCATAATGGAGCCGTCGCCAGTAAAGCACAGGACACGGCTACCGGGATTTGCCATAGCTGCTCCCAAGGCGGTAGGCAGACCAAAGCCCATGGTTCCCAGTGAACCGCTGGTTAAAAGCTGCCGTGGCCGCTGGATGGGATAAAACTGAGCTGTCCACATTTGGTGCTGGCCTACGTCGGTGGCAACGATGAGGCTGGCAGGATCCAGACCTTCCTTGGCGGCTTGTGCTGGTATTGATGCAATAAACTGGCGTGGATTAATTTTACCTGAATCAGTTCCATCTTCAAGAGCTGCCTCTCTTTCCTTGCGATACATGGCGGCCATGTCTTGAATCCAGCTTCCTGTGGAGGAATTCATTCCAGTGCGGGCTTTCAATTCCTGAATCCGCAGGGTAATGGCGGGAAAGGCTGACTGGCAATCTGCCACAATGGAGTGGAAGGAAGGCAGGATTTTATTCACCTCGGCAGCATCTATATCAATATGAAGAATCTTTGCATTTGGACAGAATTGAGACACAATTCCTGTGGCTCTGTCGTCAAATCGAACTCCGGCAGCCAGCACTAAGTCTGCCTGATACATAGCTGTGTTGGCGGTGTGAGAGCCGTGCATACCCACCATGCCGCACCATTTTTCGTCGGCCTCATCAATGCAGCCAATTCCCATCAAGCTGGAAACTACAGGCATGGGAACCTCTTGCAAGAGGGCTGCCAAAGCCGTAGCAACTTCTGGGGAATTGCAACCACCGCCAGCATACAGGACTGGTCGTTTGGCGGCAAGAAGCTCGTGGCCAAAAATGTCGATGGCCTGAGCCAAATCTGCTCCCAAGGTGGGATAGCGGAGGGCAAGGTGCTGGGCTCGGCCAGGCTGTGGCCATTGGTCAAAGGTGGCAGTGGCAGTCTGCACGTCACGAGGAATATCGATGAGGACGGGGCCAGGGCGACCAGAGGCTGCAATGGCAAAGGCTTGGGGAATAACGGTGAGCAATTCCTCTGGGGACTTAACCATGACGCTATGCTTGGTAATGGGGAAGGAAAGACCAAAGGTGTCCGCCTCTTGGAAGGCGTCTGTTCCGATAAGGTAGGAGTTTACCTGACCAGTAATAGCCACCATGGGGATGGAATCGCTTCTGGCATCGGCAATGGCGGTTAACAGATTCATGGCACCGGGACCACTGGTGGCAATGCAAACGGCTGGTAAACCAGTAGTTCTGGCTATTCCCTGAGCAATAAAGCCTGCTGCCTGCTCATGGCGAACCAGCACATGATGGATGGAGCTAGAGTTCAGCTGATTGTACAAGGGCAGTACGGAGCCACCAGGAATTCCTGCTACGGTAGTAATGCCCTGCCGTTCCAGCAGTTCCACGATAATCTGGGCACCAGTTGCTTGGATCATTTCTTCCTCCTAAAAAAAAGACCCTCCATGGGGAGGGCCTTTTCATCTGTATGTTATGCCACACTGACGACGCATTATCTCCCGCAAGATGTAAAGCCTGAGACTAGGACAGAGACGACGACATTGTTCAATGTAACAAGGGATTTCATATTTTGAGTATAAAGAATGAAGGATTCTCTGTCAATATTTTACTTTTATTTAAGAGAATGAAGCAATACTTTATGAACAAAGATTCCTTACATCCAGCCCCATCTACCCGCTCCACAAGCAGTAGACCGTGAACTTGAAGCCCCGTCTGCAATAGTCTGGGAAGCAGGGGAACCCTCTACAAAAATTATTCTGGGAAACTGGGGAACCTACGAAAATTATACATGGGGGCTGGGGAGTTCCCTGCCCAGCCGAACTCTGAGCTTGCGAAGCGTAAGGCGGGGTAGGGTTCCCCAGCCCACAGAGATG